>NZ_JBITGN010000007.1:168233-391744 GCF_044457245.1 Nocardia sp. NPDC050630 | reverse complement strand
GATCCAGATGTCCGCCGATCCGGAGAAATCATGTCCGCCAGCCCGGAGCCAAATGTCCGCCCAGCCGGATTATCACGTGTCCGCTAGCAGGTGTGGCGGCCTACGTTGTGTTCGTGCGCCCATCCGGCGTCACTGCGTGATTGCTACGCACCCCTCAACCCGGAGCCTCTCGCATGAAGGGCAGAGCCCTTATGGGGCAGGCGGTAGCAAGCCAACCTTTCGTGAACCCACCCACCACCCAACAGGGCCCCTCTGCGAGTGCGCCCGAGAGGCCAACTGCCAGTCAGGATCCGCTAGAGGTGGAAAAATACTGCCGCATGTGGATCGCGATAATCACCGCCGCGGCTGCCAACGATCAAGAGAGACATCCGCGACCGTCTGAGCGATGTGCAGAGTACTCGAAGCCAAAGTTGGTAAGACGCATGTGTACTCCAGTAGAAGTGACTGATGTGAGATCATTATGCGAAAAAATGATTCGGGAGGAATTAAGACTTGGACAGTTTCGCTGGCTTCGGTATTAAGGGTTACAAAAGTTATGGGGGCGACTCAATCGAAACTGTTGGCCCGATGGATCGAATTCACCTTCTTGTTGGCAAGAACAACGTCGGGAAGTCGAACACGCTCAAGGTCATGCTCGACGTCATTGATGCTTTTCGTGCAGATTCGGTCGGTGGGATTCACCCGCAGAAACTATACGACAATACACCGGAAGGCCAGCCGGCTGCTTCCGTGTGGACTGTTCGCTTGGGGTTCCGCTTTACAGACGAGGTGCTGGCACCATTTGCGGACCTCCTTCAGAGGAATGCTGGCAGACATTATCCTGTGACCATGTTGGATCTTTTTCGGGCTGAACCCTATTCGCTGGGATGTTCTGATACCTTCTGGCTCGATTTTGAAGTTCAGCAGGATGAGCGGAGATCGAACGCAAGTAAGATCGCGATCTCTAAAGGACAGTTCAATGCTGCAATGGCGAGGTTCGGTGAAGCTGAATCTCGCGCGATTTCCGAATGGCTTCGACAGGTGAGCATGCCGAGTGGTATTGTCGATCGGTCTCCTTTCGACTTGTTTAACTCTGTGATTCGGCGCATTCCTCTCGTGAATATAATTCCTCTGGTCGAACGAGTGGACGCAATCCGCGAGGCTACTGCGGATTCTGGCGACTCGAATTCGCTGCCATTCGCTAATGGTCGGGGAATTATTCGTAGTCTCGCAGCTCTCCAGCGTCCATCACGGGAGAGGTATAGGAAAGATACGGTGCGCTACCAGGCATTCAATCGCTTCGTAAAGGCAGTGCTCGATGACCCCAACGCGCAAGTGGAAATACCCGACGAGCGAAACGACATCCTCGTGCATATTGGCAAGAAAGATAAGGTAGAGTCTATCGCCAACCTCGGGACAGGTATTGCAGAGGTAATTATATTGGGTGCTGCAACAACCGTGACTACTGGCAAGCTTATCTGTATTGAAGAGCCGGAGTTGCATCTTCATCCCACGCTACAGCGAAAACTAATCCAGTATCTTGCTGAGGACACCGATAACCGGTATCTGATATCGACTCATTCGGCGTCGATTCTCGATTCCACGATTGCCTCCATCTCGCACGTTACGATGGACGACGACGGTTGGACGCATGTAGATTCCGTCATTTCTAGATCAACGCTGTCGCACGCGGTGGCGGATCTTGGTAATCGCGCTTCGGATATCGTCCAGTCTAACTTTGTGGTATGGGTCGAAGGTCCGTCAGATAGAATCTATCTGCACTGTTGGATTAGCGAGCTCGCGCCTGAACTGATTGAAGGTGTTCACTACTCAATCATGTTCTATGGTGGCGCGTTGCTCAACCATCTGACTGCAGAGGATGAAGAGGTAACTGATTTCATACAGCTCGCTATGATCAACCGAAACCTTGCGATAGTCATAGACGCAGATAATAAGAGCGAGGATAGTGAGGTAAATGAAACTAAGAAGCGAGTCAAATTCGAATTTGAAAATTATGGTGCTAAAGTGTGGATCACTCGTGGATATACCATAGAGAATTATATTCCCATAGATATACTTAAGAGCGCTATTGCGGATAAATATCCTAAGAACGTTTACCTTATGCCCGAGAGTCAGTACGTGTCTCCGCTGGGTAACCCCTTCGAGGGGACGAAGAACAGTCACCCGAGCAAGATCAGTGTCGCGAAGGCGGTTGTTGCACGCAAGATGCCCATCGAATCGTGGGTCTTCGATCTTAAAGATCAGATTGATGATCTTGTGGGGAGAATCCGCGCAGCGAACGGACTAATGTCGGTGCCCGCTGAGCCTTAGGCGACCGTGTCTTAACCGAAGGAAGCGGCCAGCACCGTGGGGACCATATGGGGGACCGGACCTCATGCGCGTTGGTGAACATCCGCAAGACTCGCGCGGGTGTGCTGATAACTTGCAGACCGTGCGCGACGTGCGCGCAAATGGCCTCCACCTGAGGTCTTCCGTCCGCTCAGATTGATGTGATGCTCGGAGTCTGCACGCACGGAGCGGTTTTTCGGAGGCTGTCGGGGCTGTCGGGCTTGTTGCCCGAATTCAGCCATACAGGATCAAGAGGTGCCCCGGCGGCGCCGCGCGCCGCCGGGGCGCATTCTGGTCCAGTTCGCATGATCGGCTATCCGCTTTGGCGACGTGGTAAACGCAGACTCTAAACTCTGGTCGCTTTCTCATTCGCCGAGCAGTGCTGGACACGACGCGAGCCGTACCCGACCCAACTATGCAGTCGCCGAGGAATTCTCCGGTGCCCTGCGGGGTGGCTGGTGGCGGTTTCGTCTAGCGCTCAACGAATCTCGGCACTTCTAGCCAGACGTTCATACAAACCACTCGTAATCCTCATGGGGAGTTGTATCCGTTGGCGCTGGTTGAACCGATGACGTGAGTAACTCGTAGACGTGGAACATAAAGTGTCTCCGATCGTGTGATCGGAAACGGTATCGGATGCGTGTACGCAGGGAGGAAGACGTCGCCTGGCGAATCTCTCGAACGCTCTTTCTGTATATTTTTCCGCTTGGAATGACCTGTACGACTACCGTGTCGTCCTCGGTAGCATCTGCATCTGCGATCGCCTGAAGGGCCAACAACTCGAACACATCCAAGCTATCAATCGCCATCTGCTTCTCTTTGCGATTGATTTTCCAGCCACCATATCTCAAGCTCGTGCCTTCGAATATGACGGTCTCGAACTGCTGAGCAACCCAAAAGGGCCGCAGCAGTAGGTTCATTGCATAGAGCTCGGCTGGAAGTTCTCGACGCCTGGCATCGTCCTTGGGGTACACCTTTACCAAGAGTCGAAGTATGAATCCGGGGCAGAAGCCAAAGACTCCCACTGCCATCAGCAGCGTAGTGATGCTCTGCCAGGAAGATGCGAGTTCGAGCGCCTTCGGAATCACACCCACCCCAGATTCAGCGCCGAGAATCGACTGTCGGCGCGGGCGGCGCGCATTGTCGCGGCAAGCTCTAGCTTTCCGTGATCCGTGAGCTCGTAGTATCGTCGAGGTGGACGTTTATCGACGATCGTCGAAGGGTCTTCCCAACCATCGGTTAGCCAGCCCTCCTGGAGCATCTTGGCCAAGATCGGATACAAGACACCGGAACGCACACCAGATCGTCGACTCAAGTCGTACCCCCAATGCTTTGCATCTGGTTCGGTTAGTAGCGCAGCGGCAACTTGGATTAGAGCATGTGTCTTCCGCATTCCGGTATTCTACATAGGTAGAGTACGATCTACAACGGGCCTCGGCCATGCAGATCCGGCAGGTGCGCGACCTTCGGCCGCGTGGCCCCGGACTGTGGTGGCTGCCCGATCTGGGGCAAGTTCGCCTGCGGACTGGGTTACAACAATCATGGACCTTCGCTGCTTGCCCAACATAGGGACCACTGCGGGATTCGGACTGACCAGGCGCCTCGCCCATGCCTGGCAGTGTGGGGACCATTTGGGGACCACACGTCATGCGCGGCACTGAACATCCGCAGAACACACGAACTTTCGGACAACCGGCAGAACGTGCTAGACGTGCGCAAATAGCCGATTCCCAGTCCTGGGGGTCAGGTGGTCGCAGGTTCAAATCCTGTCAGCCCGACAGAAAAACCCCTTCTGACCTCGGTCGGAAGGGGTTTTCTCTTGTCCGGATCGGGCTGGGATTTGACCCGATCACACATTAATCTCACATTTTCGGGCCTATTCGCCCCGTGCCCACCGCTCGAGGACGTCCCGATTGTCCGGCACCGTCTCCGGGAGGTCGATGTAGTGGCCCTTCGCTACCGCCGTGGTGTTACCCAGCTGGCGGGCCGCGCTCGGGGTCGTCGTGCTCGTGGTCGACAGCGGTGGCGGCGCCCTTGCGGAAGGTTCGCGGTGTGATCCATGCGAAGGTTTCGCCGCGGGCGGCACGCCAGGTCCTGCCGAAGTTGTTCGGATTGCGCAGTGTCCCGACGCGGGAAGGAACAGCAATCCCATCGGGTTCGGCTGCCCGGAGGTCTTCAGGTGCTCGATGGCCTCGCGGATCGACTCGATGGTGTGTGGCGGCAACAAGATTCGGCGCCATCCGTTTTCGGTCTTCGGCGCGGGCTTGCGGACCCATCCGCCGGTGCCTTTGCCCTTCTGCTCGACCAGGGTTCCGGTGATGTCCAGTCGCGTAGCTTGCGCATCGCGATGGCGCCGGTATATCCGTCCAGCAGAACGAACTTCGCCCGGGACCGCACTGCGCCGGGTGTCCGACCGAGCTGTGCAGCGATCTGTTCATCGGAAGCTGTTGTCGCCAATGCGGCGAAGAACTCCTGGTAGTCCTCCCCGGTCCACAGACTGCCTCGCCGGTCCTCGCGCTCCCCCGTCGATGTCATGTTCGTCTACCGCTCCTGCTCCCGCTCGTGGCGGGACTCCAGCGCCCGGGTCAAGGCGTTGCCGGTCACGCCCTCGAGCGGGCTTCTGGGAAAGCTTCGGGATTGGTTCTGGTCCAGGGCTTCTCGCTCACGTACAGCCTCGGCCAGTTCCCGGTCGATCGCCTCCAGTCGTTCGGCGCGTTCGGTCGCGTGGCGTTGGCGAGCCTCGGCGGCCGCGGCGACGTCGGATGCGATTTTCTCGTGGTGCAGGACGTTGCGGACCTTTGTCAGGGCCTCGTTGCACAGCTTGATCAGCTCGAGGCGCTTGTCGGCGGAGTACAAGCCCTGCCGCTTACCGAAGTCGCTGACCAGTATCTTGGTGTGCTCGTGCAGATCGACCGCCTCCTGCCACGTCCGCACATGTCTGGCGTCCTCGATCACGTCGAGAAACAGATCCTTCAAAGTGGTCATCCCATCGCCTCCACACCCAGACCGACAACCCATTACGGCCGACAATAGGTCAGCCCGCCACGGCACCGAACCGGAACAGCAAGACGCAACACACCTGTACCCGACGAATTACATTGCCCTGACGCGTGTTCCAGCTATCTGGCGGTGTGTCTCTGAAACACCAACACGCAGGACGAGGCTCTTAAGGATGCATAAACACCTTCAGCGTGGGTCCTACGCTTGATCCGACGAAGTAGCGCGCCGGTCGCCTGGCACAGAGGAAAGGCTGAGGGGCGCCGTAGATGCACGCGTTCGTGGACGAGACCAAGCAGAACGGGTTGTTGATCGTGTCCACCCTCGCCGAGGTCCGCCACATCCAGCAGTCGTGCAAGGCGCTCCAGGCTCAGCGCGCCAAGGGGCAGAACCGGATCGACTTCAAGAAGGAAGACGACTCGCGCCGACGCGCGATCTGTTCGACGCTGTGCACCCTGCGAGGTGCAGGTGACCGTGTACGACGCCACCGGCATCCGGGACTCGGCCGAGGCTCGAACCGGTTGCCTCACCGCGATTGTCGAGGACCTGGCCGCCGTCGGCGGCCGTCGGTTGACGATCGAACAAGACGATTCGCTGGTCCACGGCGACAGCCGGACCCTCTATGCCGCCGTACGGAAGTTCGACGTCGTCGACACACTGGCCTATGAGCACATGCGCCCGAATCAGGAGAGCCGCTGCTGTGGGTGTCGGACGCGGTGGCCTGGTGCGTCGCCAAGGGCGGTGACTGGCGCCGGCGTGTGGACTCATCACGCAGGTCCGCAAGCTGTCCTAGATACGCGAAACCCGGCTCACCAACCGCCCGGATGGCTGCCGGGTCCACTTCAAGGACGCTAATGCATCCTGCAGCACCGATGAAACAGCGCGCCGTTCCATATGGAACAGGAAGCTATCGAGCTTATGGTTCGAGGGCGTGGGTAGGCACGCGCCCACCACGTGCGATTCCGACCTGCTAAGTCGCGGTGATCGGTACGCAAGAGTCGTCGATGCTGCTGGGGCTGCGATCCCGGATATCCGTCAGATCGGCTCGGCCGCCGGGCGGAATCGAGTCGCGGACGAATGTCCGGGTGATGGTGCAGACCTTCTATCGGCTACGCCGTTGCGGACGAGCGCAAATCCTTGCGGAGGATTTTGCCGGATGCTGACTTTGGGACGGCGTCGATGAACTCCACAGCTCGCACCTTCTTGTGTGGAGCGACTTGACCGGCGACGAAGTCGATGACCTCCTCGGCGGTAAGGTCCGCTGCGAGCTGTCGTACGACGAAAGCTTTCGGGATTTCCTCGCCGCTGTCGGCATCGATGACTCCGATGACCGCGGCATCTGCGATCTTGGGATTGGTCAGCAACAGCGCTTCGAGCTCGGCCGGCGGCACCTGATACCCCTTGTACTTGATGAGCTCCTTGAGCCGGTCGACGATGTAAACGGCACCTTCGGAGTCGACCGTGGCGATGTCACCGGTGTGTAGGAAACCTTCGGCGTCGACGGTCTCTGCGGTGGCATCCGGATTATTGAGGTAGCCGACCATGACGTTGGGCCCTTTGACCCACAGCTCGCCGGGCGCGCTCATTCCCGTTGCTAGCGGATCGATCTCCGTGCCGGTGTCTGGATCGACCAGCTTGTTGACTGTGTTGGCAATCGGTAAGCCGACCGAGCTGAGGGCTATGTCGTCACGATCGAACGGGATCACGTGGCTGATCGGGCTCAGCTCACTCATGCCGTAGCCCTGACGTACCCGGACGTTGAGCCGCTTCGCAACGGCCTTGCCGAGTTCCTCGTCGAGCGGGGCCGCACCGGAGAACACAGTACGAACGCAGGATAGATCGTATTGTCCGATGGCGGGGTGCTTGGCCAGGGCCACCGCGACCGGCGGCGCGATGAACAGGTAGGTGAGCCGGTGCTCATGCACAACTCTCAGGAAATCATTCAGTTCGAACTTCGCCATCGTGGCCAAACGGGCTCGGAGCTTCATCGCAATATTGAGCAGAACGGTCAAACCGTAGATATGAAAGAACGGTAATACCGCTAATACCGCATCGTCGGATGTGATACCGAAGTGTGACTCCATTTGCGCAATGTTGGCGACGAGGTTGCGGTGCGTCAGGATGACGCCCTTCGGTTTACCTGTGGTGCCCGAGGAGTAGGGGAGTACCGCAATGTGTGTCGCGGGGTCGATCGATACTTGAAGGGCTGGCGCATCATCAGCGAGAAGAAGTGACAAACTCGGATGGTCGCGAGCTCCATCGATGACGATCAACCGGTCGGCGGGAATGCCCGCTCGATTGGCGGCGGTCTCGGCTTGCGGGAGCAATGCGGAGACGGTGAAGAGGAATTTTGCATCCGAGTCGATCAGCTGTTTGGCAATCTCTTCAGCGGTGTAGAGCGCATTGATGGTGGTGGCCGTCGCACCAGCACGCAGAATGCCGTGGAACACTGATGCAAACGGCGGGATGTTCGGTGAGTGCAGGCCGACGACGTTACCGACCTCGAGGCCACGCGCCATGAGTGCCCTGGCGACACTGTCGATCTGATCGACAAGGGTCCGGTATGTGGTGACCGCCCCCGAGGTCCCGTCGATGAGTGCGGGCCGGTCGAGTTCGGACTCGGAGATACCGGCGAAAAGGTAATCGTAGACGGTTTGATCGGGTATATCGACATCGGGGAATGGCGAGGCAAAGCTCATGAGTATCTCCTTCGCGATTGTTTGCAAGGTTTAGTTCTGCATGCCGTCGGGGCCACTGAAAATTCTGCGCTCGTTCAATGCGCCTAGCTCACCGAACGAATTCGTAGTACCGCGAGACCTCCGAGCAAGGTCAGAATCCCGGCAGTGATGAATAGTTCTGTGAAGCTACCGTCGAAGAGTTCCACGATTCCCGCTGCGAAAATCGGGCTGACTGCGGGAGGTACAGTGAGTGCGACGTTCATAACGCCTAGTTCTTTGCCGCTATGGTTGGCGTCGGGCAGGACGTCGGCGCCGAGCGCCTGGTCGATACCCATGTAGCAGCCGTAGCCGGCACCTACGACGGCCACCGCTGCCGTGGCGGTCCAAAGGGATCCGGAGAATACGAACATTACTGCGGAGAGGGTTTGCAGCATTGCCGATCCGACAATGAATGGTTTGCGACGTCCAAAGCGGTCGGACAACCATCCTCCCAGGACCGACACGCTCAGTACGCTGAGGATATAGGCAACGGTGAGGATCAACAGTGCGTGACTGGGATCATCGATGTGCAGGTGGAACTGCAGGAAGTAGATCAGCAGGCATGTTGTCAGGGCATTTCCGAAGTTGACCGTGACGCGGCCGATCAGCGCCCATCGGAAGTCGTGATGCCGCAACAGCCGCTTTATTGACCCGGATGACGATGGCGGCGACAACGCCGCCGGACGGTTGATGGTGGCAGGCTCGGTCGCCGACGAGAGAACAATCGGCGACACACACAGTATGAGAAGCACCGCGAGCAGCGGGTATGCGGTGTCGGCTGCTAATGCGAGCGCCGCCACCGACCCCAGCCCGACAATGAGCCCGCCGGCTTGCGCCATCGACATCCACCCGGAAACGGTGCCGCGCTGTTCGTGCGGAACCCGGTCTTTGATAAGTGCGGTGAGAGAAGCTGCGATAGCGCAGAATCCGAGCATGGCGACACACCACCACACGGCGATTCCGAGCGTGGTGTGCTGGTTGGCCAACATGGCCAGAGCAGATGCGAGGACAACGCCACCTATGGCGACCCACGGGCGGCGCCGGCCGAATCGCCCGTGGGTACGGTCGCTCAGCGCGCCTGTGAGTGGTAGCCCGATGGCCAAGCAGACTGCTGATAGTCCGGAGATGATGCCGAAGTCGAGCGCGCTCGAACGCCAACTCGACTGGTCTGTCACGATCGTGGAGCCGAGCGTCTCGTTGATCTGGACCGGAAGCAGGTACTGGAACGGCGTTAGCTGAGCCATCCACACGCCCGTCCACGCGAGTCCGAATGTGAGGCACCACGTGGTGTTCACCCGCTGCGTTGCGGGGACGATCGGGGTATCGGTGAGCTCGGTCATTGTTGGCCAGTGACCAACTCGCCGGGTGCGGTGCTGTCGCGCAAGATCCCGATCGCATCGATCAGGATTTCCCGTGCGTGGCCCGCGCTGGCCACGGTATCCGCTAGATCCAGCCAACCATGAATGAGGTGAGGGAACGGGAGATACGTGGTGGGCACGTCGGCCGCGATGAGCCGTTGTGCGTACTGTATTCCGTCGGTTCGAAGTGGGTCGCAGCCTGCCGTGGTCACCAGTGTGGGTGGTGCGGGAATCGGGTCGGACGCGAGCAGCGGCGCGAGGCGGGCGTCGGGCTCGCGGTCACCACGATAGGAGGCCCAGAAGTAGTCGATGTCGCTGCGATCCAGCCCCATTCCATCAAGACTCGTGTCGCCGCCCTCGGTCGGCACATTGAGGCCGGGGTATATCAGGATTTGCGCGTCGACAGGGTTTCCGTTGGTCGCGCGTTGGGCGCTCACCGAAGCGGCTAGGTTTCCGCCGGCGCTGTCGCCACCCACTGCTAGCCAGGTCGCGTCCTCTGCGGCGTGTGCGACGACGAGTTCGCAGTCGTTGAAGGCCGCAGGGAATGGATGTTCCGGTGCGAGCCGGTAGTCAACCGAAATCACGTGCAGTCGCAGCCGATCGGCTATCGCCCGGGTGAACCGATCATGGGTCGCCGGGTTGCCCAGTACCCAGCCGCCGCCGTGGAAGTAGACCAGCACGTGGCCGGAGTCGGCTGCGCTGTCCGGTCGGTAGCGACGAATCGGGACTGCATGATCGTGTCGACCGGTTTGGATCAGTTCGTCGGTGACCGTTCCGGCGAACGCGGGTTCGTCCCTGCGGAACATTTCCACGAACTCGATGTACTCCGTGCGCTGGTCCTCGGGGTCCATAGCGGTGCGGTCTGTCGGAGCGAGTTGGGATAGTAGTGGGTTGAGGTCGGCGGCGGGCACTGGGCGATGGGCGGCGCTCATCGTGCTACCTGCCCTGCGGTTTCGGTGCTCGTGGAATCGCGCGATTCGGTGAATGAGGAAAACCACCCCGATGCTGATTCCACAGCATCGACCACGCGGTGATAGTGCGAGGGGAACAGTCGCGCAGCGATGTCGGGAATCTTCGCGCTCGCTCCGATGAGCACCCGTCGGCGCCGATGGGCGATGCCGTCGACAATAGTTCGTGCGGCTTCTTCAGCAGTGATGGTCAGAACCTTGTCGAATTCGATGTTGTCTTTCTCGGCGGCGGCCCGCTCGGGCGGTGTCATTGCCGATCCGATACGCGCTCCGAGCGCGATGTTGGTCTTGATACCTCCCGGGTGAACGCATGTGACGCCGATGCCGTCGGGCTCCAGTTCGGCGCGCAATGCCTCGGTGAAGCCGCGGATGCCGAACTTGCTGGTGGCGTAGGCGACGTTGCGGGCTGGGGCAACGAGCCCGAAGACGCTCGACACGTTGACGATATGCGGATTCCTGTTGCGCCGCAGCACCGGCAGCAGAGCACGCACGAGATCAATGGGCGCTATCAGATTCACGGCGAGCAGCCAGTCGAAGTCGTCCTTGGAGTACTGCTCGAAGGCTCCGCTGAGCGCGACGCCGGCATTGTTCACCAGCAATCGGGTACCGGGGTGGTTTTGGACCAGCTTCTCGCCGAGTTCGTGTACTTCGTCCCTATTGGTGAGATCGGCGACGTAGCAGGTGAACTCGGCTCTCGGGTGGCTGGTTCGCAGCTCTGCCAGGGCGGAGTTCAGGCCTTCTGCGTCGCGGTCGACCAGGACGACGTCGGATCCCAGGTCGGCGAGCTGTGTGACCAGTGCTCGTCCTATGCCGCCGGCCGCGCCGGTGACGATGGCGGTCCCGGTAAAATCGAACTCAGGCATTCAACACTCCTTTGTGTTCGGCGACGTGCTCGTCGCCAGTTGGCTTGGGGGCGGTCGCAACCGGGTTGTGCCCGAATTGGAGGGCCCGATCGTTGGTGAAGTCGCTGCGGAACAGCCGCAGGTCGAACAGGTAGTTTTGATGTAGTCGCCAGGGTGTACGGTCGCCCTGCTGCGGGAATGCGTCGATGCTTCGCTGGACATAGCCGGAGTGCAGATCGACGAACGGGCGCGCGCCGGTGACCTCCGAGCGTGGTCTGACGTGGTCGTATCCGCGGCGGTCGAGGTAGGCGAGCAGGCGGGCGGCGCTGCGGCTCACCAGGTCCGCTTTGAGCGTCCATGAGTTGTTCGTGTAGCCGATCACCAGATTGAAGTTGGGTACACCCGACAGCATCATGCCCTTGTAGACCACGGTGTCCGGCAGTGACACCGACCGGCCGTCCACCGACAGTGTCAGCCCGCCCAGCGGCACCATCTGCAACCCTGTTGCCGCCACGATGATGTCGGACTCGATGAGATTGCCTCTGCTGGTTCGAATTCCCGAGGAGACGAAACGATCGATGGTGTCGGTGACCACCTCGGCGCTGCCGGCCCGGATCGCTGCGTACAAGTCCCCATCGGGAACCACGCACACACGCTGGTCCCACGGGTTGTACGGCGGGTTGAAATGTTCGTCTACGTCGACATATTTGCCCAACGCTCGTTCGGTGTCTCTTCGGATGAGCCACCGGGATAACGAGGGAAAGCGTCGTGCGGTCTCGTAGGACAAGACGTTGCCTATGACGTTCTTCCAGAACATGATCCGGCTGGTCAGCGCGGTGGGAAGCGATAGCCTCTCGAGTCGTTCGACCAGTGCGTCCTCACCGGGCATGGACACGATGTAGGTCGGCGTCCGCTGCAGCATCGTGACGTGCTCGGCTTTGCGGGCCAGCGTCGGCACCAGGGTGATAGCCGTTGCGCCACTGCCGATTACGGTGACCCGTTTGCCGGTCCAGTCGAGGTCACGCGGCCAGGACTGCGGCGAGAGGATCTCCCCGTCGAATGATTCCTCGCCATCGAAGTGGGGCCGGTGCCCCTGGTCGTAGCGATAATAGCCGGCGCATACTGACAACCAGCGGCAGCTGACCCGCACGGTTGTAGTGCTGTCTGCGTCCGGTCCCGTCGACTCCGCGGTCACGATCCAGCGGCCTCGGCTGCTGTCCCAGGAAGCGTCGATGACCCGGTGGCCGTAGCGGATATGTTTGTCGACCTCGTATTCAGCGGCGGTGTCGCGCACGTAGTCGAGGATGGACTGCCCGTCGGCGATGGCACGGCGGTCGCTCCAGGGACGGAACGAGTAGCCGAGAGTGAACATGTCTGAGTCGGAGCGAATTCCCGGATAGCGGAACAGATCCCAAGTTCCACCCAGATCGCTGCGCGCCTCCAGCACTAAATAAGTGCTGACAGGCCGCTCACGCATGAGGTGGCAGGCGGCGCCGATACCGGACAGTCCGGCGCCGACGATCACAACATCAACGAAGGCGTCCGGGGGTGGGGTTGCGGGGTCGCCGAAGGAGGCGTAGTTGTCAACCACAGTTGTTCCTAATCAGTTCTGGGAGTGAGCCATCCGGCAAACTCTTGGTGGTAGCCGGCCAGCGGGTGAGCGCTCTTTCAAAGGCGGGTCGAGTTGGCTGTCACCAGACGTCGCGCGCGTAGCGTCCCTGATCACGCAGGTTGTCCAGCCACTGTCGTGGGGCGCTCCCGCCGTCGTCACTGTTGTCCGAACAGCGACGGTGGATCTCGAGAAGCGCGGCTTCCACGCCCGCGCCGAGGCGAGTGGCGTCGCCGCACACCCGGATATGCGCCCCTTGGTTGATCAGGGACCAGAGTTCATCGCGTTCGGCAATCATGCGGTCCTGGACGAACTTGTGACCGTCGACGGGCGCGAAGGCGTATGTCGGGCGTAGCGAGACGACTCCCTGACGTTCAGCCTTCTGTAGTTCTTCGTGGTGGAGATAGTCGACGTCAGGATGGTCGCAACCGAAGTAGGTGATGAGGGGTGCGGAACTCGCTTGGGCGACGCGGTCACCGATCATTCCGCGGAACGGGGCCAACCCGGTGCCGGCGCCGATGAGGATGGCAGTTTGGTCAACGCGTAGGCGAAAGGCATCGCTGCAAGGGACGATTCGAGCCAGGATTGTGTCGTCTGGACGCAGCTGTGCGAGGTGGTTGGACGCCATGCCGCAGTACCGGCGCTCCTCGCCGTCACTAGAATCGCGGTGGGGCGCATCCACGACCGAGACCATGAGATCCACCGCGGCGGGGTCGGAGATGTTCGACGAGGAGACCGAGTACCGCCGGGGACTGATCGCTGGCAGGCGCATCAGAAACGACTCGAAGGTTAGCTCGACAGAACGGTAGCGCTCGAGCAGGTCCAGGATGCTGGTGCCGACCGCGGACACCCGCTGTTCGAAGTCGGGGGGTTCGAGGTTTGCCAGCTCGTCGAGCGGCTTTCGTTCCGGTGGGCAGGCGCAGTGCTCGGCGAGGAAGCGAATATCGTCGGTGGTTGCCGGTTTCTGCAATTCGACGTACTCACGCAGGATCTCGCGGATGGTGAGCGGGCGATCTG
Source organism: Nocardia sp. NPDC050630 (assembly GCF_044457245.1). Classification (NCBI taxonomy): domain Bacteria; kingdom Bacillati; phylum Actinomycetota; class Actinomycetes; order Mycobacteriales; family Nocardiaceae; genus Nocardia; species Nocardia sp. NPDC050630. Next base: position 377,908 of record NZ_JBITGN010000007.1, on the reverse strand, counting down.
CGGGCAAGAAGTGCCTCAGCCTCCGCGAGGCACGCACGCGTACCTGATGGTCCAGATCGAGACCGAACCGAGCGCCGACACGGTCGATGAGCTCGCTGTCGTTGCTCGCCAGCACCGCCAGGTGATCACCGGTACGGTAGCTGACACCATCGGGCAGCCGTATCCGTAGGAAGCGTTTGGATCGCCCGAGCGGATGGGCGAGGTCGACCAGCTCTCCCGATTCGACCACCGTCATCCGCGTCATGCCATGCTGTTCGGCCCGCTCGGTCTCGCGGCTTTCGACCGGTTCGATGGTGAGCTGGATGCTTTGGCCGAAGTCGGTCGTCGAATCATCGGCGGCGATGTCATCGTCCGCCATCCCGATAGCCGCCAAGAGGCTATCGGACCAGGCGTCGACAATTCCGCCGAAGTTTCCGCCGACATCCACCGCTCCTCGTTCCACGATGCGTGTCGCGCCCGCAGCGGTGAGTTGCTCGTCGATCAGAGTCGGAATGCGCTGGTAGGTCGCGGAATACGTGCGGTCACCGACACCGAGGATCGCAAACGACAGTCCGTCGAGTGATCCGAGCTGCAACGTTGCGATCCAGTCGATGAACGCAGCCGCATCGTCGGTGGGGCGACCGTTGTATGACGACGCGACGACGACTACCAGCGTATCCGGGGAGAGATCGCCCAGCTTGCCGACCGCGTCGTCGAGCGGCGCGACGGTCGTACGGTATCCTTGGTCCCTTGCGGCAGCGGCGAGTTCGCGGGCAACGCCCGCCGACGTGCCGAGGTTCGACCCGTGGAACACGGCCAGCGCCGAGAACCGGTCAGCCACCGATGCAGTTCTGGGCTGACGCTGCGGGGCCGCGGGCGGATCGACACGACGCTCAATGGGCGTACGCAGTCCTGGATGCAGCTGAAAACCATCCGGCTTGATCGTGAGCGTCATTCCGATGTTCAGCTGGTAATTGGCGCGATCATCGAGATGGAACCGGTGTACCAGCATGGCGAGCACCAGCGTCGCCTCATGCAGTGCGAATTGTCTTCCGATGCAGGCGCGTTCGCCGTTGCCGAAGGGCTTGTAAATATGTCCGGGGCGGGAGTCGATGGCTTCCGGCGCGAACCGGTCGGGATCAAAACTGTGTACGTTGTCTCCCCATTCCGGCTGCCTGTGCAGTGCCGGAATGAAGATCTGGATACTGTCGCCGGGACGGAATGTGTATCGCCCGCCGACAACGGTTTCCTCGACCGGTGTGACCGCATATCCCGGAGCTGTCGGCCAGAGACGAAGTGCTTCATCGAGGATCTGACGGATGTAGGTGAGCTTGCCGACATCCTCGTAGCTGGGGTCGATGTCGTCGGCGGAGCCCCACAACGTATCGACTTCGCGTTGCGCGCGGGACAGTACGGTCGGATGTTTGACGAGATAGTAGAGCGCGAAAGACAATGCGGCACCAGTTGTTTCGTGACCCGCAATGAGGAATGTCATCACCTGATTGCGGATGTTCGCGTCATCGAGCGGTTCGCCGCTGATCGGGTCGGGCGTATTGAGCATCCGCCCGAGTAGATCGTCGATGCGACCAGGGGCTTCCGCACGCCGGCGTTCGATCAGCGAGGTGATGAGATCCTGCATCGCCTCGATGTCGCGCGCGTATGCCTGGTTGCGGTGGAAGCGCAGCCGGTTCACGAATGCTGGCAACGCATTCAGATCCTGGGCATAAGTCAGTGTGCGGACCATCGACGCTACGAACGGATGCAGTTCTTCTTTGGAGAAGGAGTCGAATTCGAATCCGAAGCCGCACATTCCGATGGTGTCGAAGGTGAGGCGAGTCATATCTCGAGGAACATCGACCGTCAGCCCTCCGCGGGCTCTACGTTCCCAGTAACCGACCAGATTGCGGGCGGCCGACACCATCTTGGCGTGATAGTCGTGCATGGCCTCTCGAGTGAAAGACGGCATCAGGATGTTGTGAGCCTTACGCCAATTCGGCTCCTCGTTGTATGCCGTGAAGAGGCCGTCCCCGCCGATGTCCCGCAGTTGCACGAGATCCGCGTGCACGCTCTTGGCGAATCGGTCGACGTCGGACAATTCGGCAACCAAATCTGATCCGGCAACGAGAACCTGTTCGGTGCCGAAGAAGCGAAGCCGGAAGATCGGACCCAGTTCCTCGGTCTCCGTCAGGAGATAGTCAATCAGTCCTCCCCCGCGGGGGATCCCCAGCGCATGCCCTATGAACGGCAATCCTGCACGTTCGGGGATCGCTTGTGACGTTGCGGTGGGGCGGTTGCCCATCAGCATCTCCCTTGATGTGTCGTGTGTCTCACCCCCGCTCACAAGTGCGACCATACCACCAACTTGTTCGACTGACTATGTCACTCGAACAAGTCAGTCGAACAAGTTCGCTAGCCGATGGAAACAACCTGGTAAAAGCCTTCTAAACTGTGAGCATGGCCCACGTCCCAGCCCCACAGCGCCGAGCTCAGTTGATCACCGCCGCGATCGAATTACTGATGCGTGAGGGACCCTCAGCGGGCAGTACGCGTGCGATCGCGGCCGAAATCGGCGTGCCACAGGCGACCGTGCACTACGTGTTCGGCACCAAAGAAGAGCTCTACCGCGCCGTCATCAGGCAACTCACCAACGACCTTGTCGAGTACGTCCGGAGTGTGGAGATTCCTGCCGCCACCGACTTCGAAGGCAGTATCGCCAAACTCGCTGAGCGCCTATGGCAGACCGTGATCGAGCAGCCCGGCAAACACCAACTGCTCAGTGAGCTGTCCATGCTTGCTCTGCGCTCACCGCAGTTCCGTGACATGTTCGAGGAACATCGCTGCACAGTCGATCAGGCGACCGCATCGCTCATCGAGGAGACCGCCCAGCACTTCGAGATCGAGCCCGCCGTCGACACGCTTTACCTCGCCCGGTACTTCCTCGCGGCCGTCGACGGTCTCATCAACCAGCACCTGACGAGCCCCGACGCCGACTCCGAGGCTTGGTGCCTCGATTGCGTTGTGCGATCGACGACGGCGCTGGTGAATGGCCGCGGAGTCATGGCAGGCATATCGACTCCTGGCCGCGTGGTGAGTTAGCGCACGCTCAGCCCCGATGCCTACAGCAGAGGTCGGAGATGGCGCGGGTTGGTTCGAAGTCCCTGGCGCTGAGCGGTGCTCGATGTCTAGCGTGGTGCTTTGGTCGAGCTGCGGGGGATAACTGTCGGAGTGGCGACCAGGGTGCGCGGGGGGCTTGCGGCATCTCGATCGATTAGGAGTCCGATTGCGCCCGTGGCGATTTGCTGGAATGGCACGCGGACGGTGGTCAGTGGCACTGGGAGCCTGCTGACGATGGGTATGTCGTTGTAGCCAACGACGGCGAGATCTTCGGGCACGCGTAGCCCGAGCGCGTGGGCTGCGGCCATGGTGCCGATCGCTGTGTTGTCGTTCACCGCGAAGATGGCGGTGGGTCGGTCCGGTCGGTCGAGGAGTATTCGGCCCGCGACCTGGCCGGATTCCATGGAAAAGGAATCACCGGTGATCATCGACTCGTCGAGTCCGATCCTGGACTCGGCAAGAGCCTGTTCGTAGCCCTTTCGGCGCCTCTGGGCGCTGGAAGCGTATGCGGGGCCGCTGACCAACGCGATCCGTCGGTGGCCGAGATCGATCAGATGCCTAGTCGCGAGGTAACCGCCGAGGTGGTCGTCGCCGATCGATGCGGAGCTAACTCCGTCGGTGCGCAGAGCCAAGGCGTAAGGCACTGGGAATCGGGTCGGATCGTTGTCTCGGTCGATACGTGCAGTTGTGAGGATCAACCCGTCGACACGTCTCTGGAGGAGGGCTGCGACAGCGACGTGTTCGGTTTCTGGATCGTCCCCGGTCGTGGCGACCAATGCGAAGAGGCCACGGCCAGTGGCCGCAGTGGCGATTTCCTCGTAGAGCATCGCCATCACGGTGTCGGTCAGTCGAGGCACGACAACGCCGACCGTGCTGGTGCCGGTGCGGCGCAGTCCCGAGGCGAGCGGGTTGCGCACGTAGCCCAGTTCGGCAGCGACTCGGCGTACGCGCTCCGCGGTAGGACTGTTGGAGCGCGGCAGACGTTCGTCCAGCACCCGCGACACCGTCGATTTACTGACGCCGGCCTCCCTCGCCACATCCAGAATGGTCACCACGGCCACGAGATTACCGTTCCGCGAGCCGGATTCAGTTGCGCTATTGACCTGATGGGTGGGCATACCCCATCCTATGGGAACGTTCCCGCAATCGTTCCCACAGGAAGTCAACGTATGTCTCTCGATCTCAGCGGGCTGGTGCCAGCGCCAGTCACCCCGTTCACCACGCAGGGGGCGGTCGACCACACCGCGCTCGCGACCTACGGCAAGTGGCTGTCCGGATTCGACGGGGTGAAGGGCCTCGTCTGCCTCGGCCACGCCGGTGAAGGCACCTTCCTCACCCAGGAGGAGCAGGTCGCGGTGATCCGCACGCTCGTCGATGCAGTCGGCGGCACGGTGCCGATCATCGCGGGAATCACCGGTGAAGGTACCGCAGTCGCCGCGGCCGAGGCTGTGCGCGCGGTGGATGCCGGTGCGGCCGCGGGCTTGGTCTACCCATCCCACGGTTGGTTGCGATTCGGCTTCCAGCCGGGCGCGCCCCAGGACCGGTATCGCGCCATCCACGAGGAGTCCGGCCTGCCGCTGATCCTGTTTCAGTATCCCGATGCGACCAAGGCCAGCTACGACCTGCGCACCCAACTGGAGATCGCCGCACAGCCGGGAGTGTTCGCGACAAAGAACGGCGTGCGCAATATGCGGCGGTGGGATACCGAGATCCCCGTCCTCCGGGCCGAACAGCCCGACCTGCAGATCCTTACCTGCCACGACGAGTACCTGCTGCACACCATGTTCGACGTCGACGGGGCCCTGGTGGGCTACGGTGGCCTCGCCCCGGAGCCTCTGATCGATTTGATCGCCGCAGGGAAAGCCCGCGACTACGTCGCGGCTCGCGCTATCCACGACCGGCTGCTGCCTGTGACGAAGGCCGTTTACCACCGTGGCTCGCACATGGAAGGCACCGTCGCGCTGAAGCTCGGCCTCAAGGCCCGAGGCATCTTGCCGACGGCGACCGTCCGGTCCCCTCTGATCGACCTCTCGGCCGAGGCCGAGGCCGAGATCATCGCAGCTCTCGAGAGCGCCGCATTGATCTGAGCCTGCGGCCATTTACCAGGACCAACCGGGCCCCGGACGGCCGATGACCATCCAGGCCCGGCAGGATCGGCGGTTAATGGACTGCCGATCCTGCCTTTCGACCACCGGCGTGCGCCGACTTGCGAGCGCCCGGTTCGGTGACAACGCAGTCCCGACCAACTCCATGGCTCGACGTGGAGCGCGAGGAATATCGACATGACGACCCTGCCCACTACCGTCACCACCGCAGATGTGCTGGCCCGGCTCGAGCGGCTACCGGTGACCCGCCGACTGATGCTGATCCGTGTCATCATTGGCTGCGCAACGTTTTTCGACGCCTACACCGTTCTGGCCATCGCCTTTGCCATGCCGCAATTGGTGTCGGAATGGGATCTGAGTCCGACGCAAGTCGGTCTGATCCTCTCGATCGGCTATCTCGGCCAACTGCTCGGCGCCCTCATATTCGGTTCGCTCGCTGAGCGATTCGGGCGGCTACGGATTCTCTTCATCACCATTCTGTTGTTCGTATCCATGGATATCGCCTGCCTGTTTGCCTGGAATGCCGCATCGATGGTGCTCTTCCGCTTCCTGCAAGGCATTGGAACCGGCGGCGAGGTGCCGGTGGCGAGCGCCTATATCAACGAGTTCATCGGCGCCCGCAAACGAGGGCGTTTCTTCCTGCTCTACGAGGTGATATTCCCGGTCGGCTTGATGTTCGCGGGTATCATCGGATACTTCCTGGTGCCCGTTTACGGTTGGCGGGCAATGTTCGTCGTCGGTCTGGTCCCTGCCGTACTGACGATTCCGCTGCGGTTTCTGATGCCGGAGTCGCCACGTTGGCTGGCGTCCAAAGGCCGACTCGACCAAGCCTCTGCCGTTGTATCGATGCTGGAGCGCGACGCCACGAAGCGCGGACTGCTGCTGTCGGAGCCAGTGGTCCGACCGATCGATCCGGTCGCCTCGAAACGCTCCGACTGGCGTGAGCTGTTTCAGGGGATCTACCGCAAGCGCACCCTCATGATCTGGGGCCTGTGGATCAGTGTCTATTTGATCAACAACGGCCTGATCACGTGGCTGCCGACGCTCTACAAGCAGGTGTTCAAGCTACCGCTGCAGACCAGCCTGGCCTACGGCTGGATAACCTCCGGCGTCGGTGTGTTCGCGTCGATAATCTGCGCGTTGTTGATCGACAAGGTCGGTAGAAAGCGCTGGTACTCAACGGCATTCCTGCTCGCGGTTGCGCCACTGCTGACTCTGACCGCGTTGGGAGCCACCTCGGCCGTGCAGGTTGTCATCCTGGCGACGGCGACCTATGCGATCCTGCAGACCGTTTCGTTCTCGCTGTACCTGTACTCCGCTGAGCTGTACCCGACACGGCTACGCGCGATCGGTACCGGTTTCGGCAGCGCCTGGCTGCGCGCCGGTTCGTCGATCGGACCCATCCTTGTCGGCTGGATCGTCGCGGACTTCGGAATCCGCTACGTATTCTCGGCTTTCGCCGCGGTAGCGCTCATGGGCGGTTTGGTAACAGTGTTCTTCGCAATCGAAACCAAGGGCCGAATCCTCGAAGAACTGTCACCATGACCATGGAACTACCGCGCAGCTGGATCGTTATGGCGGCGCCGTACTTCGCCGCAACACCGAGTGTCACACGGAGGCTCCGGACTGGGCCTGTCGTCGATGTCTGTCAACCGTTTCGACCGGCCAGTCGTGCCTGGCATCGCAAGCAGATGGTCTTGGCGCCGATGGCCGTGGCCTACCTAACCTCCGCACAACGCACGACACACCATTGATTGTGACTTGGGTGTGCACGCAGTCGGATCAGCACTTCCGTAGCGTGATTGCGGCGACGAATCATCGTCGTTTATTGCGGCTCAGGAACTGCTTGGCTCTCGTGCATTGTCACCGTCGATGTGCCGACGTAGGAGTCGAGGACTCGAATCATAAGGTCGCGCATCGCTTGGTCGCTGTCCGGATCGTCTGGTCGTGCGATTTTTTGCAGGGTGAAGCCATCGATGAGAGCGCTGAATTGCTTGGCCGGAATGTGTGGATCAGTAACACCGAAGGTTTCGAGTGCCTTTTCTGTCGCGTCTTCGATCACTCCCAATATGCGCTGGACGGGTTGGCTCAACTCGCGTCGCCGTCGGACGGCGAGATAGGCCTCGAACTGGGCGATGGAATCGTTGTTGTCTTGGTTGGACACCAGCTCGATGATGCTTTCGGCCAGTTGTTCGCGGGTGATCGCGCCGGAGTGGGCTGCCTGTAGCAGGCTGGTGACCTTGCCGGTGATGGTCTCCGCGACGCGGGTGATGGCGGCGTCGATCACCTCGTCCACCGAGGCGAAGAAATAGCTGGTCGTGGAGGCGGGATAGCCGGCGTGGTCAGCGACCGCTTGGAAGGTCACGCGCTCGAGCCCGCGTTCGGCGATGATCACGATCGCGGCGTTGATCAGTTCGTCCCGCCGCTCGCGGCCTCTCGCATAGTGCGTTCGACGTCCGTTGCTCATGGGAAGTACGGTACCGACTTTCTGAAGTCTGGCCATTTGGCCAAAGTTTGGTTACAGTCGTGCGCAGACGCGTTGCACCGCCCAAATGGCAGGACTGATTACGCGGCCTATTCCCAAACTCCGAGGAGTGTCCATGTTTTCTTGCTATCGCTACTTCGTGACCCCGGCGGATACCGCGATCTCCCAGGTGGCCTGATGATCAGCAACACTGACGTAATCGTGGTCGGCGCGGGGCTGGCCGGGCTTACAGCTGCTCGCGCTCTGCGTGCGAAGGGGCTTGATATCCATGTCCTCGAAGCTCGCGATCGGGTCGGTGGACGTACGGTCAACCACGACCTCGGTGGTGGCCACGTCGTCGAAGCTGGTGGGCAATTCGTCGGTCCAACCCAGGACCATGTCTTGAAGCTGGCCGCCGAGCTCGGTGTCGGCACCTTCCCCGCCTATGACAGTGGCGCCAACACCTACGTGAAGAACGGAAAAGCCCGCCGGTTCAGCCGCGGCGTGCCACCGGACGTGACCGCGTTGCCCGATATCGGCAGGCTCATCGCCCGCTTGGACCGGCTGACGCGAACGATTCCCTTGGCAGAACCGTGGCGTACGCCGAATGCTCGGGAGCTCGACGCCGAGACACTCACTACGTGGGCTCGCCGCGGCGCGCTCACCGACGGTGGACTCGATCTGCTCAACATTCTGCTCGGTTCCGCGTTCGGCGGGACGGCGAACGAAGCCTCGGCGTTGTTCGGCCTCTGGTATTTCGCTGGTGCGGGCAACGAGCACACCCCGGGCACGATGGCCCGGATCACGAATGTGTCCGGCGGTGCGCAGGAATCGCGGTTTGTCGGTGGGTCGCAACGACTTTCACTCCTGCTCGCCGAGGGACTCGGTGACGCGATCACGTTGAGCGCCCCGGTCCGGGCGATCGACCAAACCGCGACGGAGGTGGCAGCACATACCGACGGCGGCACCTGGACCGCGAAGCGGATCGTCGTCGCCGTACCACCGCATCTGGCCACGCGAATCACCTGGAGCCCGCTGCTCCCCGCGCCACAGGAGGCGCTGTTTCAGCGGATGACGTTCGGCACGCTCGCGAAGGTGGAGGCCGTGTACCCCGAGCCGTTCTGGCGCGAGGCCGGCCTGTCCGGCCAGGGTGTGTTTCGAGATCCGGCCTCCCCGGTTTGCTCCATGTTCGACAACTCCCCACCCGAGGGTGGACCCGGCGTGCTGATGGGCTTCGTCGGCGCACGCCAATGGCGCAACTGGGCCCCGAAACCGGCCAAAGAGCGCCGTGGCGCGGTCCTGCGCGCATTCAGCGCGGTAGTCGGTGCCCGGGCGCTACAGCCGTCGAGCGTGATCGAAAAGGACTGGACGGCAGAGGAATGGACCCGGGGCGGTCCGACATCGGTGCTTGCTCCAGGAGTTCTGACCGAGTTGGGCCGATGGCGTGACGTTCCTTTCGGCCGCGTGCACTGGGCCGGCGCCGAGCATTCCGACTACTGGAACGGATACATGGACGGCGCGGTCCGTTCGGGTGAACAAGTCGCCTCCGAAATCATCGGAGCAGAAGGAGCTCTCTCGTGACAGAACGATTCGTCATCAGCGCCCACCGCAACCTCGTGGTCACTCCCGAGGAGGTTTGGGCCGTTACCAGCGATACCAGCCGCTTCGGCGAATGGGTCAGCAACGTATTGGAGGTGAAGACGCATGAAGGGCACGCCAAACCAGGTGGCGTGTTCACCGAGCGGGTCAAGTCGGTGGGCCCGCTCGTCTCCCACCCGACATGGACGGTTCGGACGGTCGAGCCGATGAGTTTGCGCATCGATTCCGCGGAGGGGCTCGCTCCGCTGCGCGAGGTGATCAACGTCTTTCGGTTCGAGCCCCTAGGCGAGGGCAGCGCCACGTCGATGACCTACGAGTTCCACTTCGACATGCGTCCCCGTCCCTTCGGCTGGCTGGTCTATCGTCTGCTGTTGCCGATCATGACCGCAGAGTTCGACACATCGATGCGCGCGCTGGAAACCCTCATACTGTCCGAGCGATCCAATGCCGAGAAATGACCTCACCGGCAAGGTAGTTCTGGTGGTGGGCGCGTCTTCGGGCATGGGGCGCCGCTTCGCCGAACTCGCCGCCGCGGCGGGAGCAACCGTAGCGGTCACCGCTCGTCGTGCGGAACTGCTGGATCAGATCGTTGCCACGCAGCACGCCCAGGGCTACCGGTGTTCCGCGCACCCAGCGGATGCGACCGACGCCGCAGCCGCACGCTACGTTGTCGAGCAGGTCGTCGAGCTGCACGGACGCATCGACTCGGTACTGCTCAATGCTGGCGGTGCGCCCGCGCTCGACCTGAACACCCTGACGGCCGAAGCGATCACCGGCTACATGCGCACCAACTACGATGTCGCGGTCAACTATCTGGTGCCCGTGCTCGCACACATGCGCGAGCACGGCACCGGGACGGTCGCACACACCAACTCCCTGGCGGGCTGGTATGGAATCCCGCTACAAGGGCCGTATTCCGCAGCCAAAGCCGCAGTGCGTGTGCTGCTCGATACCTACCGGATCGAATACGCCGCCAGTGGCATTCGTTTCGTCTCCATCTACCCCGGATTCGTCAGAACAGAGGCCACACTCGGCGACGGTATGCCCGCTCCCGGCGAAATCGACGAAGACACCGCCGCTCGGCACATGATTCGCGCCGTAACCCACGCGGGCGAGTCGTATTCGTTCCCGTGGCATACCGCCGCGCTGGTGGGCGTCGGACGCGTTGTCCCCACTCGTGCGCGGCGCACGATCCTCGGCTGGGCGCTGCGCAGCCAGCGGCACTCCGACCAGACCGAGGGACAAACACAATGACGGCACCGTCACCGGTACTCGAACTCCGAAACACATTCCAGCGCGGGATAACTCGGCCTCTCAGGTGGCGCCGTGATCAGCTTCGCGCGCTGCGGCGTCTACTGCTCGACAACGAGGACGCACTCACCGCTGCCTTGCACGACGACCTGCACAAGAGTGCCACCGAAGCACTCATGACCGAGATCGGCGTAGTCGTTACGGAGATCGAGCACACTCTCTCGCACTTGCGACGATGGCTGCGCCCTCGCCGCGTGCTTGTGCCAGCCAAGCTCCAACCCGCCCGGGCTCGCATAGTGCGGGAACCACTGGGTGTGGTGCTGGTGATCGCGCCGTGGAACTATCCCGTGCAGCTTGTTTTGGGTCCGCTTGTCGGCGCTCTGGGGGCGGGAAACACCGTCGTTCTACGTCCCAGCGAGCTTGCCCCGGCTACCTCGCGGGTCCTGGCCGATCTTGTGCCTCGGTACCTCGATCACCGGGCCGTCCGGGTCGTCGAGGGAGGCGTGGATGCCACGCAGGCGATGTTGAGTGAGCGCTTCGATCATATTTTCTTCACCGGCAGTGGTCGTGTCGGCCGGATTGCGCTCGAGGCGGCAGCCCCGAATTTGACTCCGGTGACTCTTGAACTCGGCGGCAAGTCGCCGCTGTGGATCGACGACACCGCGGACCTCGAGGTCGCGGCACGCAGGATCGCGTGGGGTAAGTTCGTCAATGCCGGGCAGACTTGCGTCGCACCGGATTTCGTGCTCACCACACCCCAGTGTCGGCCGGTCCTCGAAGCGGCTCTCACCGAGGCGATCACCCACCTGTTCGGCCCAGATCCCCAACGCAGCCCGGACTACGCGCGCATCATTTCCGCGGATCACCTCACGCGGTTGACGAAGTTCCTCGACGACGGCACCGTCGTGGCCGGCGGGCTGGTAGATGAAAGCGATCGTTATCTGTCGCCGACGGTTCTGAGCGACGTCGACCCGAACTCCGACATCATGGAGCAGGAAATTTTCGGGCCGATCCTCCCGATCGTGGAAGTAGCCGATGTCGATGCGGCGATCGCCTTCATCAACGAGCGAGACAAGCCTTTGGCGCTGTATGTCTTCACCGGATCGGCATCGACTCGTCGACGATTTCAGGAACGCACCAGCTCCGGCGCCATCGTTTCCGGTACCACCATCCTGCATCCCGCGGTCCCGGCGCTGCCCTTCGGCGGTGTCGGCTCCAGCGGCATGGGCGCCTACCACGGTGAGCGTTCGATCGCGAATTTCAGCCATGACAAAGCAGTATTCGACAAGCCGTTCCATCCGGATCTCACCCGCCTGATCGAGCCGCCATACAGCCGGTTCGGCCGCTGGCTGGTCCGACTGCTCTCGACCATGCGACTCACCCCTTCACGTCCTGCGGCCACAGTGGCGCGCGGCGGCTTCAACACGAAAGGTTCGCGATGACAGGCAACGACGCACAAGTCCGGGCGTTCACTATCGGAGCACATGTTCTGGACACCCTCGTGCACTCGGTCGAGCAGATCCCGCCGGGACAGGGTGCGACGCTGGTCGAACAGATCGCCATCAGCCCGGCAGGCACCGCCGCAGCAGCGGCCATGGTGATGTCCAAGCTCGGCGCAAACGTGCGCACATGCGGCGTGATCGGCGACGATCAGTCCGGCGCGATGTTGACGAAATTGCTGCAATCCCACGGTGTCGACACCACGCTGCTGCACCGTATCTCTGGAGTGCAGACCTCAGCATCGGTGTTGCCGATCCGACCGGACGGATCACGCCCCGCCCTGCACGTCGTGGGCGCGAACCAATACCTTGCCCAGCACATCCCCTGGGAGGCGATCGACGACGCCGACATCGTCTACCTGGGTGGACTCGAATTCTACGGTGGTGAGCTCGCCGCGAAAATCCTGCGCCGTGCCCGTGAGGGCGGGGCCTTCACCGCGGCCGACAGCTTGTCGCCCGGTTTCCCTGGCACATTGGCCTACTTCGAATCGGCGCTGCCCGAGCTCGACTATCTGTTGCCCAACGACGAACAGGTCATCGGTTGGACTGGTGCGTCCACGCTGCATGAGGGATGCCGTCGGCTCGTCGAACGCGGCGTTCGCTGCGTCGTCGCGACTGCGGGCGCCGACCCGACCGTGGTCGCCACCGCCGACGGCATTACCGAGGTCCCCGCATACGCCGTCGAAGTCGTCGACACCAGCGGTTGTGGCGACGCCTTTTCCGCCGGGTTCATGCGCGGGATATCACTGGGTCTGCAACCCGAGCGCGCCGCCCTTTTGGCTAACGCCACAGCAGCCCAGGTCGCGCAGGGGCTCGGCAGCGACTTCGGCGACTACAACCTCGACAGCGTGCAGCAATTCATCATCAGCCGTGAGCAGGAGGCAAACAGGTGACAAGTAGCGAAATAGAGAACGCACGCGCCGCCGTCGCAGAAACCAGCAGGCAGCTCGCTGCGCACAAGTTCGTTCTCGGCTCAGCCGGTAACGTCAGTGCGCGCGTCGGTGACCTGGTCGCGGTCACGGCCAGTGGCGTCATTCTCGCCGACACCACAGTGGAGGACGTCACGGTTGTCGATCTGGAAGGCGGTCACCATGCTGGAGAACTGCGACCGACGTCGGAGCTGGAAATCCATCTCGGCGTCTACCGCTCATCGCAGTCCCTCGCCGTCGTCCATACACATTCTCCCGCGGCAGTTACGTTGTCACTGGTCGCAGACGAGCTACCTGTCATCCACTATCAGCAGCTGTTGCTAGGTGGGCCGGTGCCGGTCGTACCCTTCGCTGCGTTCGGCAGCGAGGAGCTGGCCTCGGCGACGCTGGCGGTCTTGCAGCATAAGAACGCCGCGATCCTGGCCAACCACGGAGCGGTCACAGTCGGTACCTCGCTCGACGCCGCGCTCGACAACACCGTGCTCTTGGAGTGGTCGAGCCGGATCTACTTGGACGCTGCTGCGGTGGCACCGCCGAGATCACTCACGGAAGCGCAGCTTCAAGACGTCGTTGAAGCTGCCATCCGCAGTGGATACGGCAGCACCCATCCGATCGGCACCTGATCCGACTATTCGCGTTCCGCAACAAGAATCTCAGGCCGCGTGGGTCGGTGCCCGGAAGCTGGCGCTCATCCGCGATCTGCCGGGACATCCGCCGGTGCAAGCCCAAACTCGTACTCGGCAACGAAATCCACCAAAGTGCCGTAATAATGCGCCAATTCGGCATAGGAGCGTTTGATATTCGGGTCAACCAATCCAGCCACGCTACTCCAGTCCGCAGATCGGAGGGCACCAGCCATTCGCAATGCCACCCTTTTCGGCGGGTTCGGCAGCGAGTATTTCGCCGTGACCTTCATGTGTGACGCCGGCCAGCTCATCATTTTTCGCTCGGCTCATCGCTGAGATCGAGCGCGTGCTCGATTAGGGCGCTATATCGGGCAGTCCCTGAAAGCGTGCTCGACGAACCGCACACCGGGTCGCGAGCAACTATCCCCGGGCGTAGCCAGCCGACCCGGAAAGTCAGAGCCGCGTTGGTCGGAAGACTCAGGCGGCGGGCAGGCGGCCTATACCTACGTGGAGAGGGGCGGCTTCTCGGCGCACCGCGCTGGGAGGCCGCCCCGTCCAGCGAAGGTACGCCCGTCGAAATTCGCGCGCGTCGCCGAATCCGACTTCACGAGCCACCATGTCGATAGTCATTGTCGATTCATTGAGCAGGTGGGTCGCGTGTTGTTCACGGACGCGGTCGCGTACGGCGCTGAAGCTCTCGCCCGCGACAGTGAGCTGGCGACGGAGAGTTCGTTCGGTGATGTGCAGCTGGTCCGCCACCTCAGCCATCGACGGCGGGTTGCGGATATTCCGTCTCAAAAGGGATTCAACGGACACACTCACGCCTGATCGGTTGCTCACCGGTAACAGAAGGCGACGACAAGCGTCGATCGCAGCCGTCCGGATGAGTGCGTCGTGGGTGGGGAGTCGGCGGCGCAGGAGCGCGGTCGGAAACGACAGCCGGTGGGCGTCGGACTCGAAACGCACCGGGCAGCGGAAGAACTGCCGGTACTCGGGCGCGTATGCGGGCGCGGGATAACTCAGTTCGACTGAGGTCAAGTTTTGTTCCGCGCCTACGAGCGACCTCATGAAAACCACTGCACTGCAAAGCGCTTCCTCGATGAGAAACACAGTTAGCTCGGGGTCGGGCGTTCGCTGGTGCACTGAGAGGGTGACTTGGTCCTGGTCCGTCACGGCCTCGATCTCTACCAGGGCCCCGGACGCACGTTGCAATTCGAGCGCGACCTGCAATGCCTCGGCTCCGCTGGCGCACGCCCGCATGGCCACACCGACCAGTCCGAAGGATAGGAACGTATCCCGTCTCCCGACCTGCATGCCGATCGGTCTGCCGGCCATGTCGCGTACTGCTCGCCGCAAGATGGTTGTGGCTTGCTGATAAGACACCAGAATGCCGGCGCCGTCGTTCAGCACTGCCGAGTCCAAGCCTGTTCCTGCGAACCAGGACGACACCGATCGCCCTTCCCTCCGAGCGACTTCGATGACACCTGTCAACACAGCCGGTGGGATGGTCGCAGGGTCGAACGGCGATTCGATCTGCTCGGTCAAGTAAGTGCTCCCTTCGCAGGCCGAATCTGGGACATGCTTCCGAAGTATGCGGGCTGAGTCCCCCCAGATACTGCCATGTATAGACCACTGTCTTGATACTTTTCTCCAAATAATGCGGACGTATGTCCGGATTTAAGATACGGCCTGCTGAAGTTCTTCGGCGGAGCAGTGGGCGGCGTACGAATGGCAGGCCGGACGGCGACCCGTTACCGGTCGCCGTGAGGCGTTCGGTTTCCGGGAGTTCACCGAGGAGGGGCAGGAGAACCTGGCCGGGTGGCTGACTGCGGAGTTGTGCGGGGTGCAGATGTCCCGTGATCGACTGGCGGAGGCGGTGGTGGTCCGGTGCCGCAACGACCATATCGAGCCGCCTGCCCCGGGGAAGGTTCGGCGCCTGGTGGCCATGGCGGTCAAGGACTTCGACCGCAGTTCTGCAGCAGAACCCGTAGATCGGCTGACCCACGGGACACGATCACGGCTGGAGGACTTGGTGGCCGACAGCGGGGCTGGTGACGACCTGGTGTGGCTGGTCCCGGGGACCAGGCTGTGGCCGGCTGGGTACGGTCGTTCTTCACCGCCTCAAAGCGGACCGGGGGCGCCGGGACTGGAAAGCCTGTTCGCGGAGGTCGACAAGCTTCAGCGGGTGCGGAAGCTGGAGTTGCTCGCGGATTTGTTCGCGGATGTGTCGGATAAGCAGGTGGGCGCCTGGCGGGCGCGGGCCTCGAAGGAGTACCCGGCGAATCTGGCGCGGATGAAGCCGCCGATGCGTCTGACGCTGCTGGCGGCCCTGTGCCACGTGCGGCATACAGAGATCACCGACTCGCTGGTGGAGCTATTCATCCAGCTGGACGGGCGCGGTCGCGCCCGACAGCCGGGGCAGTGACACCGATCGACGGCGGCAGGTACCGCCAGACACATCCGCTGGTCAGGACATACACGATGGCAGTGAACACAGCCCGGTCGTCCACCGGTGCCGTGCCACCACCCTGCGGGCGGGCATTAAACCGCGGAATCAGCGGTTCTGCCAAGTCCTAGAACTCATCAGGCACAAGCCGACGCGAAAGCTCATCCACCACAACGGGTTAGACAACGCGGGCTAACGAATCACAATCACATAAGATGCGCTCTTATCGAATTCGAACCGTGGAGCGCGTCCGCCACCCGAGGTACGTGGCGCAATGGACGAGTCCCCGTTATAGATCCCCGCAGGTGTCGGATGCGACCACCGAATTTCTACCTGCAGAGGTTCGGTCATAACACTGCGCGGGTATGAACCCGTTGTCACCATACGTCCCGGTGAGAGTATTGCCGTGACGCTCGGAAACGACCTCGACTCCCTGTCCGGTATGCCCCCCGTGGTGTCCGGTTTCGCCCTTCTTTCTGACTCCACCCTGTTATTGAATTCTGAGTGAATTACGAGACAGCCCGGGTGGACTATTTGGCCGGGTGGCATCTGATCGGGTCCGCCCGCCTCGGTCGCATTCAATCTGCGGGCGTCGCATTCAGTTATTTGGGAGCATCAATGAACAACTCTACTCGATGGGTCGCGGCGGCGGCGATGGCTGCCACTGTTATGACGGCCACAGCGCAAGCTGCACTGGCGGATCCAGACATCACGAGCGATACAGTGTCGGTGACTGGGGGCGCTGTCGAAAATCGGTTCGACGCGGTAGGCGGGTGGAACCTGGATCAGCATGTCGTCGCCGCGACAACCGATCCAGTGAATTCCACATCGGGCGGAGCGCCGGTGTCGGACGATAATGACAAGGCTCAGACAGACATCAACAACGCGCTGAGCCAGGCAGCCAACGAGTTCATGCTCGGAGTGACTGTTGGGACAATGGCGGGCGGCGTGGTGGGACTCGTCGGTGGCTGTGTCGTCGGAGCAGTTATCGGTGCGATCGGCGGATGCATTCCCGGTCTCGCGATTGGTGCCGGAGTTGGGCCGATCATCGGGGGGGTCGTTGTCGGCGTTCCAGCTGGCATCGCGGCGCTCGTGCAGGCATACAACACATTGCATGCTGCCGGTGAGATCAGCGCTCCGGCGCCCGCATCCCTCTGACACCAATCAACTCTGGCGGTTTCCGGAACAGCGCTTCGTCTACAAAAGGCAATCGAAGAATGGATAGTTCGACTCCGGTCGCAAACGAATCGGGAATCCGCCCACCGGCCGCCGCAAACTCTGTCCCGTCACCGGCGGGACAGAGGAGCCGGGTGTCTGCGCGTTGGATCGCATTGTTCGCCTTGGCGTGGATGGGCATCTGGCTGGCCCAGCTCACGGCGTTTCAATTGCTGCTTCCCCAGCAGATCAACGACAGCCTGGGCATCGGTGAAATACTCCGCGAAGACAACTGGCGTCGGAGTGTCACCGATTTCGGATTGATCTCGGGTCTATCTGGCATATTCGCAGCGGTCGGATTTCCGCTTACTGGTGCATTGAGCGATCGCACCACCAGCCGTTTCGGGCGTCGGCGGCCATGGATTTTCACTGGTTCCATCGTCTTCGCGTTGTCGCTGGCCGCGCTCGGTGATCAGCGGACCGTGGTCGGCATTGGAATCTGCTGGTGTTTGGTGATTTTCGGGTTTTCGATGGTCTCCGCGGCACTGACCGCGATGATCGGGGACCGTGTGCCACACGGGCAGCGAGGTGTGGTGTCGAGTTGGGTGTCCGCGCCGCAGGCGATCGGATTGATCGGGGGCCTTGCCCTGATCACGATGCTCTCTCCCGGGCGGTTCGCCGGGTATTTGGCGTCTGCGGCGGTCCTGCTCGTCTGTGTCGTGCCATTCATCTGGGCAACCCCCGATCCAGCAGTGAGGGTCCCACCTCGGGAGCGTGAGTCGGCTTGGGCACTGTTGCGGGTTGGCGATTTCAGCTGGACGCTGGCCGGTCGGATCCTGGTCAATCTCGGAAACGCGTTGGGCACCTCGTTGCTGCTGTTCTACATGCAGTTCGAATTGCGAATATCGGACGTCGACGCCGCGCTTCTCGGCCTGACGGTTGCCTACATGGTCTTCGCGATCGCGGTATCGATCGTGGGAGGGATACTCTCGGACAGGACCGGCCGACGCAAACCGTTCGTCCTCGGCGCTGTTGCTCTGCAGAGTTTCGCATCGGTTGTCATCATTGTTTCCGGAAACCTCTGGGGGACAATGATTGCCGGAGCTCTAATGGGTGCCGGTTTCGGTTGTTTCATGGCCATTGATCAGGCATTGGCTGCCGACGTGCTGCCAGGTGGGGAACACAGCGGTCAGGAACTCGGCATCATGAACGTAGCCATGGCCGTACCCCAAGCACTCGGACCTCTGATCGGTGCGTGGGTCGTCGATGTTTTCGGATTTCGCGGGCTGTTCGTGGCCGCCGGGGTCGCCGCAGTCGCGGGCGGCGCTACCGTCCTGCGGGTGAAAAGCGTTCGGTAGTCACTGCGTCGACCGATGAGTCCGCAGCCCAGTGGGAGCCGACGCAGCGCCAACGGGGGAGAAGTGATGCGTAACCACGTAGCAGTGCGACGTCCTGGCTGGATCGCGGTAGGAGACGATGCGGAACACATGGTTGCTAGAGCCAGCCGACCCAAAGGTACCAGGCTCGCCGAGGCTGAGCCTGGCCTCAGTGGTTGTCTTCCATTGCGAAGACATGGAATTGACTGAGCAGCGCTTCGCGCAGCACCTTACGGTCGGCCGCGCCGCGGGGCCAAGTCAATCGGTGCAGGTCGAGACCATCCATGAGCGCCACCACGATGGGGGCTCGGGCCCCGGGCCGGGCGATTCCCATGGCTCGAAGGGCTGTCTCTGCAACGCGCTCGACACTGGCCATCACTTGATGTGCGCTTGCCTGGAGTTCAGGCCGACGCACCGATTCGAGGTACAACTCGACTTGAGCGACAGCTTCGGATCGAGGTGTGGCGAGTTGCTTTTCGACAAAACGATCGATGGCTGCCTCGGCCGTCAGGTTGGATTCGTCGATCTCTCTGATCGCGCTTTCAGTGCGCGCAACAACTCGGTCAGCGACCAATTGCAGGGCTGCGGCGATCAACTCATCCAGCGAACTGAAGAAATAGCTGGTGGTCGATAGGGGAACGCCGGCCCGGCTAGCGATCGCACGGTGTGTCGCCCCGCTGACACCCGATTCGGCGATAATTTCGATGGCCGCTTCGAGAAGTATCGTCCGGCGTGCGGAGCTGCGTTCTCGGTGCTTGGTCGGTCGGGTAGCCACTCGTAAGAGTCTATTGCCTGTTCTCGGACATTTGTCCGACAAGTGGTGTGGGGCGTGCGTCCCCGCGTGGCGGCCAATGTCCGGCGGTGACCGTCGTAGATGCCTCGGTCAGCGCTGGTCCATTGATTTGTTCCGCTGCGGAGTCTTCGATTCGGAGGAGGGGCGTGATCAATTTGGACGCCAATGGCACTGCGTCGGGATCCGAGTCGTCTGGCGATGAGCGGTGTGGCGATGCCGTGGAACGCGGCAACTCCGCGGTCCGGGTCCGCATCGCGGCGGTGTACTGCTCGAACTCCGGCACCCGGCTAATCGGCCTGCTCCGGGGTGCGTCGGCGACCTCACCACAGATCAGCCACGCTCGCTAGGAGTTCAGGTTCGGGGACACGGTGGTGCGCGGCTGGGCGAGGAACTCCGGCGGCACTGCTGATCTTCAGTCGCTCGCTCCGACTCTCGGGTCTGCCCGGGCACATCATCGATTTGCCACGACAGGCTTGCGCCGTACCGATCGGGGATGGATCGAGCCAGCCCCGATGCATGTCATCGTCCGAACTGCCTGGCGGCACAGGATCGTCGTGATTTGCCACCTGGCAAGCGTCCAACTCCCAACCGCTTCTGGCGCAAAACCGCAGAGGAAATCCTCGAATCACTCTCTGAATATCTTCAACGCATTTCAGGCGCAGGACACTAGATTGTCACGGTATGGGTGATGTCATCTATCCCGCAGTAGTTCTTGCTGTCAGGGTGGCGTCTCGCGCGCTGGGGCTGCGGATCCGGATCCGTGGCGAGGTGAACATCCCCGCAACGGGCGGCGCGGTGATCGTCGCCAATCATGTGTCCTACCTGGACCCGTTCGCAGTCGCCTTGGGCGCAGCCCGGCGCTGTGTGCGGTTCCTGGCGTTGCAGGAGTTGTTCGACCACCGGGTGTACGGGCCGATGATGCGCGGCCTGCGACAGATTCCGATCCGGCCCATGAGCGGAGGTGCGGCATATGACGCAGCCACGGACGCACTGAAGTCCGGCGAGGTGGTCGGCGTGTTCGCCGAGGCCACTATTGCCCAGTCGTTTACCGTCCAGCGGCTGCGGACCGGCGCAGCCCGACTGGCAGGCGCGGCTGGCGTGCCGCTGATCCCTGTTGCGGTGTGGGGAACGCACCGGTTGTGGACCAAGGCTCGGCGTGAGCTGATCCAGCCACTGCTGCCCATCACCGTCGTCATCGGCGAACCATTGCGCCCGACATCCCAGGACGATCCCGAGGAGGTCACCGAGCAACTGCGGGTAGCTATGCAGGCACTACTGGACTGCGCCCAACGCGAGTACCCGTGCTCTGGTACCGAGAAGTGGTGGCAGCCTGAGCATCTCGGCGGCACCGCACCCGGCCCTGAGGAGGCCGCGGCGCGGGACGCCGATGAGAACGCTACGCGCCGTGGGCAGGTCTCGTGAGCTCGACCTGCGTGTTCCTGCACGCCCATCCAGACGACGAGTCCCTGTTGACCGCGGGCACGATGGCGCGCCTGGCCGCCGAGGGCCATCGGGTCGTCCTGGTGGTCGCCACAGACGGTGAAGCGGGACTCACGGATTCGCCTGCCGGGACCGAACTCGGCGCGCGACGGCGGCGGGAAACGATGGACTCGGCTGCCGCCCTCGGCTGCGCGCGGGTGGAGTTCCTCGGCTACGGCGATTCCGGATCGGATGGTGCCGCACCGAACTCGTTCTCCGCCACGCCAGTCGAGCAGGCTGCGGAGCGGATCGCCGCACTCTTGGTCGAGGAGCGCGCCGAGCTGGTCACGTCCTACGACCCGGCGGGGGGCTATGGGCATCCCGACCACGTTCATCTGCACCACGTGGGTTCACTCGCGGCGAGGATCGCGGGCACCCCAGTACTGCTGGAAGCCACCGTCGACCGCGACATGTTGCTTCGGGCGATCCAGATCGCCGCCCTGTTTCGCCTGACACCGACCGGGCTGACGCCGGACCGGCTCGCCAGCAGCTACTCGCCCGGCAGCGCGATCACTCACCGGGTGAACGTACGCGGCTACGCAGCAGGCAAGCGGGCGAGCATGGCCGCGCATGCCAGCCAGGCAGCTGGCGGTGACGGAGTGCGCACGTTGGCCGCTCTGCTGCGGTTGCCGCAGCCGGTGTTACGATGGGTACTCGGCACGGAATGGTTTGTGCGGCGCAGTGTTTGATCTCCGCATCGAACGCGATCTGTCCATCCCGATGGCTGACGGCACGCTCTTGCTCGCCGATCTCTACCTGCCTGCCAACAGCCCGGCACAGGCGACAATCCTGGTTCGGTCGCCGATGGGCCGCCGCCCGATGGGCATCCTCTACGGCTGCTACTTCGCTCTACACGGCTTCCAGGTCGTCGTGCAGGACGGAAGATCCTGCGACGAGGTGTTGCCTTTGAGCACCGAGCGCGAAGATGGCCTTGCCACGGTGGCGTGGCTGCGCGGACAACCCTGGTTCCGCGGGCCCCTCGCGTTGCACGGTATGAGCGCGATGGGGTTCGCACACTGGGCTATTGCCGCCGACGTGACCGAATTACGCGCGATGTCAGTGCATGTGGCGTCGTCGTCGATCGCTGACACGATCTTTACCGGCGGGTCGACCGCGCTGGAGTCGGTGCTCATTTGGTGCTCCAACCACAGCTTCACCACCGCACTGCTCGCACCCAGGCGGGCGCGCCGCGCCATTGCGTCCGGTCGGCCCGCAGCCGAACTCGACGTGGCGACCGGAGGCAGAGCGGTACCGTTCTACCAAGCAGTCATCGCCGACGGAGGGCCAGGCAGCCCGCTGCGAGCAAGATTGGATCACAGCCATGCGCCCCGATCCGGCGTCATGGCATCGGTGCATCTGGTCGGCGGATGGTATGACATCTTCCTGCCCGGCCTGATTCGCGACTTTCTCGCGCTGCGGGCGGCGGGCGCCGCCCCACACCTGACGGTCGGGCCGTGGGGGCACTATCACCCTCAGCTGTTTCTCACCGCGAACCGCGAAGCACGGCAATGGTTCCGGGCGCATCTGTGCGGTGACCGCGCGGGTTTGCGGGAGCTTCCTGTCCGGCTGTTCGTCACCGGGGCACGGCAATGGCGCGACTACGCTGACTGGCCCCTGCCCGGAACCCGCCTAGTTCCATGGTTTTTGCGCACGGGCGGGCGATTGGCCGGAAATGGCCCTGACGAGTCTGGTGGTGACCGTTACCGCTATGACCCCGCCGACCCGACCCCGGCACCGCGAGGGCCGGTGATCGTCGGCCGATCTCGACCCGAGGACTGCCGGAGGATCGAGACTCGCGCAGACCTGCTGACCTACACCAGCGAACCGCTGAGTGCTGCGGTGGAGGTAATCGGCACTGCGACGGCGCGGCTGTATTTCCACAGCAGTCCGCCGACGGGCGCAGACTTCGTGGTGCGGCTGTGCGATGTGCATCCCGACGGTCGCTCATACAACATCTGTGAGGGCGTGCGCCGGGTCGGCCATGAGACAACGGGCAAGGTCGAGGTCGAATTGTGGCCGATAGCCCACCAATTCGCGGCAGGTCATCGACTCCGAGTGCATGTCTGTGGTGCCGCGGTGCCGCGCTTTGCCCGCCACCGCGAGGTCGTAGAGCAGAAGGTTTTCCACGACCCGCAAAGACCGAGCGCGGTGGTGCTGCCGATCGTCACCACCACGTCTTGAACGTCTCGAACGCTACCGCCTCGTTGTGGCCGGAGCGATTCACCGTGTGATGCAACGCTCCCACGAACGCACCAGTGGATTCGAGTGGCGTGCCGCTCGCGGGTACCACGAGCCGCGATACTCGCCGCCGGGCCAGATGCGCCGAGATCCACACATCATCCTGCCATCGCACCTCGTCGGGCCAACCTTCGAAATCATGCACAGCCTCGTCCAGCGATCCGGGCGGAATCAGATATCCCCACATGCCCATCAAAACGTCGACCGGGACGTGCTCGAGTACCGCCGTCCCGCATACATGCCCGAGATACCTTGGGTCACAACCAAACCGGACATGCTGGCCGCGCAATCCCAGCGCTGCGGTCGAATCCTGGCGATGGGCGGCGAGCAGGTCCTCGAGGAAGGTCTCAGGGTAGATCGCGTCGTCGTCAACGACCACCAGCACCGCGTTCGGCTCCGCCCGCAGCGCGGGCAGCAACTTCGTCGCCGGACCCTCGTCCTCGCACCGCACAATGTCCACCCCGGCGGGCAGCGACGGCGGGTCGGGGTAGGCAGCCCCCGACCGGAGCGAGTGCCGCGGCCAGGCCAGCAGCAGCCGATCGGCGGGGACGGTCTGGTCCAGAAGGCTGCGCAGGACCGGGCGCAGGTGCCTGCGTCGTCGCGGCACAGTCGACAGTGTCACGACGACGCGTTCGGCACGTGCGGGCACCATTCGCGCAGCCGGGTCGTTCCGCAGTAGTCGGGCCGCCCGGGTCACATCGCGAGTCAGGCTGGCAAGGGTGGCGTTACCGAACCGTTTGCGCAGATGATCAACGTTGCTCCAAGAGATCCGGGCGACATGCACAGGCGAAATCATCAGGCGGCCTTCCCTGCCGCCGTAGCTCGGGACATGCACGCTCGACGTTCCGCCTCGTCATAGCAATGGCGAAGCCGATCCAGCACGACCGGCCAACTGTGTTCCGACGGTGCCACCGTGCGGTTGTGCGAGGTCATCCGGTGGTGCAGCTGCATATCGCGCCCGAGCTGCACCAAGGCCGTCACCAGCTCGGCGGACGTGTTGCCCAACAACCCCTCGCGCCCGTGCTCGACGAAATCGGCCACTCCTGTACCGGATCGGGCGACCACCGGCAGCCCCGCGGTGCGCGCTTCCAATGTGGCCAGCCCGAACGCCTCGCGACTGGTCACGTTCAGGTAGACATCCGCGGTGGCCAAGATGTCACCGATGGTGCGCTGATCCTGTACCCCGACCAAGTGCACCCACCCGGTCATGCCATGCCGATACAGGTACCGCCGCATCGCGTCCGTGCGTGGACCGGCGCCGACAACGGTGGCTTGCACCGCGACCTCACCATCGAGCCGTTGCTGGGCCATCCGAAGAACTTTCAGCAGGATCAACGGTTGTCGACGGGTCACCAACCGGCCGACGGAGACGACATGTAGTTCTCCCGATAGGCGAGAGGTGTTCTGCTGCAATGCCGGTGAGATGCCATTGGGAACAACAACGGTCGCGGTCCCAGGCAACGCGCGCGCGACCTGGTCGGCGACCACTGTGCTCACCGCGGTCAGCACGAACCGACGTCGCCAGTCACCGGCCCTTCCGATCAGGCGATAGCCCGCCCGCACGGGCGCGTCCCACATACTGTGCACTGTCATCACGGTCGGAATCCGGAGCAGCCGTAGCTGTCTCGCGGAGCGCAACGCGAACGGTGAATAGACGCTCAGATGCACATGCGCCACCTGTGGTCGTAGGCGCAGCAGCAACGAACGCAGGTGCCCAGCCCGGGTGATGCGATGCACCCTGTAGGGCATTGCCATATCGTCGTCGGTCCCGCTGGTCACAGTGATCACATGGACTTCCTCGCCCGCAGCTGTTTGGGCGCGCGCCAGCCGCTCGATCTGAACCTCGATGCCGCCGACGCGGGGGGTGAAGACATCAGTAAGGTGCACGATCACGCGTCAACCCCTCGACTGGATCCAACGCACCCACTGTGCGCCGAGCATGAATCATAGCGAAGGTAAATTATAATGATCAGTGTTCTTGCGGCACTGAGGCAAAGGTGGCGGCGTGAACGAAACTCGGGTGCTCGCCGACGATGGCACCGGACTGCATGTCGAGCTCGATGGCGATCGCGACGCCAGGCGAGTCATCATCTTCGTCAGCGGGATCAACACTGCACTTGTCTACTGGAGTCGGCAGCGCAAGACACTCGCGGATCTGGGCACGATCGTCCTATTCGACCATCGCGGTCACGGCCGCTCCGACGAATCTCCGGTCGACAGCGCTACCGTCGGCCAACTCGGCCTCGACATCGCCGCGATCATCGACTCCGTCGTGCCCGATCGACCGGTAGTCTTGATCGCGCATTCGTTGGGAGGTATGGCCGTATGTGCCTTGGCTGCGCATCGGCCGGAGCTCTTCGGCACCCGCATCGTGGGCGTCGCATTGTTGGACACCGTCCCATCACGATGGGGTGAAATCGCGCTGCGGCTGCCCGGTTTCGTGACCCGCGTGTTGGTCCGAGCGCTCTGGCGGGTGGTACCTCCGCTGCGCCGGCTGCTCACCGATACCAGCGAGCGACGACACCCGACATACGACTCGAGCAGCCAGGCGCGTACCGGTCCGCGTATGCGGCTCGCGCACATCGACCGTGCGCGCCGGCTCGTCACGTCAGTGCGAACCATGAGTCTGCTGGCATTGATCGCCGACACCGCCCTGTGCGACCACAGCGCAGGATTGGCCACACTCGGGACCACTCCCGTGTTGGTGGTTGCGGGAGATGGTGATCGGTTCATCCCGCTTCGGCACAAAACCGATGCCGCCGCGAGTATTTCGGGTGCACAGCTCGTAATCATTCCCGACGCAGGACATCTGAGTTCGATCAAGAAACCCGAAGAGGTCGACCTGCACCTGCGTGCTTTCATCACGAGTCTGGATCTCGCAGAGTGCCGGGCATGAATAGACCGCCTGTCTCGTCCTGGGGCCGGAGAGCAGTGGGACGCGCATGTTGGCGCAGGCGTTCGTGGCTGCGGGCTGCTTCGGGGACGGCGGCAGCGGCATTACGGGGGGACGCGCGAAGACCTCCGGATCGGTGAATGCGTTTGCTTGGCAGCTCCCACTTCACCCGGAGGTCTTCGCCACGCCGTTACCAACGTCGATGGCAGAACACCTGGGCGGTGCTCCGGTATTTGTTGCCTAGGACGAGCTTTCGTGACTGTCGGCGCGATCGATGACCAAGACGGCAATTCGCTGAAATGTTGCTGGTGCTGAAACGGTTCGGCGTGTTGAGTTCTGACACGCCGAACCCGGTCGGGAGCTGCGGGGCGCGTCTGATCGCAGAACCGTGCGGCCCGACACGCGGAGGGCGGATATGGGTCTGGTGGTGCTTGCGTCGGTATCCAGATCGCGGCGGTCCGGATGCAAATACCGTTCGGTGGTCCGGCTGTCGGCGTGCCCGGCGATCTTCTGGAGCACGTGCAGGCTCACCCCGGCCTCGGCCATCCACGTCAACCCGGTATGGCGTAGATCGTGACGGCGTAGATGCTCGTAGCCGAGTTTGGTGACGACCTCATCCCAGTGTGTGGCATCTCGGAGGACACCAGTAGCGATCCGACCACCACGCGGTCCCCGGAACAGTCGAGCGTCCGGGTTGTCGCGGCCGACGATCGCGAGTCGGCGGGTGACCAGCTGCCGAACTTCCTCGATCAACGGCACGTAGCGCGCTCGGTTGCCCTTGGTGCCTTTGTCTTCCAACCCACCCGGTGACGGGGTTGTCTGTCGCCGTACTTCCCATGTCCAGGTATCGGTGTCGATATCGCCGACTCGACAGCCGGAAACCTCACCGATCCGAGAGGCGGTGCACGCGGCGAAGATCACCACGTCACCCAGCCTTGATACTGATCTGCCGAACGTTTCACCAACGCGTCGGCGAGGGTGAGCAATGCCGAGTAGTCCGACAGTGCCAGCGAACGCGGGTCATCGAGTTCGTCCTCGATCTGCTGATACAGCTTCTGCGAGCCACGCACCCGCGCCGGGTTGGATTGCCGAATATCGTCGCGCACGGCCTGTTCCATCACCCGCGCCAGTACCGCGAGGGTGTTCTTGACCGTCGACTTTCCGGCGCCGTCGCTGATCCAGCCGACCACAGCCCGATCCGCCGCGCCATTGGTCAGCGTTGCCACCGGCAGATGCCCCAAGGTCGGCACGACCCGTTTTCGCCAGCCCGTCAGGTACGGGTCGGTGGTCTTCTTCTCCAGGCCCCGCAGCGCCAGGTCCATATTCGCGTCCCCGTATTCGGCCAGGCGCATCGTGGCCGTCTTGGGGTCGATCCCTTGCGCGGCTTGGCGTTCCAGTCGCGCAATCCACTCTTCGGCTTCCTCGCGGGTCTCGAATGGTGCCGATACCGAGGGACGCTTCTTCGTTCCTGGCTCTGTCCAGCGCACGCGCGCCTTGAACGGCCGACGACCGTAGTCGGAGCGTTCCTCGATGTCCGACGAAAGTCGAACGCCCACCGGCATATTGACGCGTCCGGGCATCACGCCACCGCCGCGAGGGGATCGGTGCGCGCTGCCCGCAACCATGCCTCGATATCTTCGGCCGCGTACTTGACCACCGGGGAGAGACCCGCACGAAGGCAGGCCCGCACGGAGGGTTCGCCGTACGCCACCGCCGCAGGCTCGACGGATCGATGCCGAGCAACAACGCCAGTTCCGCCGTCGAATACAACTTGCCATCGACCAACCGCGTATCCATGGCCGCTCCTGTTCGACTCGCGTCTCGATGAGCCCGTCGGTGGCCATCTTCTCGAGTTCCTTGTACAGCTGCTGTGGCGTGGATATCCAGAAGTTTGCGACCGAGGCATCGAAGCCTTTGGCCAGGTCGTATCCGGACGCCTCTCCCTCGAGAAGTGCGGCCAGCACCGCGTTGCGTAGCGACATCGGGTCAATCGGTCACGAAGCTGTCTAATGAATTAGTTGTCTATCAATGGTCTGGACATGGAAGCAATGCGGGGCTACGGTTCCTCTCAATACTCAACTAATTGTCTATAGGAGGTGTTCATGCATCCGTTCCGTGAAGCGGTCGAGGCACGCGATCCCGCGGCCAACGAGGCGCTGCTGGCCGACGACGTCGTGTTCACGAGCCCGGTGGCTCACAGGCCGTACCGGTAAGGCGCTCACCGCGGGGATTCTGCGCGCGGTGAGCGAAGTCTTCGAGCACTTCGTCTACGTGCGTCAGATCGAGTCCGAAGACGGCCACGAGCACGCCTTGATCTTCGAGGCCGCCGTCGACGGCAAACAAATCACCTGTTGCGACTTCTTGCATTTCGCTGACGACGGCAAGATCGATGACTTCATGGGTGATGGTGCGTCCGCTCTCGGCGGCGCAGGCGCTGGCAACGCGCATGGGGCAAAAGTTCGAACGCATCAAAGCCGAGGCCACCGCATCGCTCCTGCAGGAGACGACCGACGTCTGAGTCGAGGGCGGGCGTCGATCTCGCTCACCTGATCGTAGCCGCTCGGCACGGCCGTCGAACTGCCAGGCTTCTCCTTCGCTCGCCGTCGGCAAGCAGTTTCACAAAGTTATTCGGTGCCGCAGTGCACCACGAAAGGTTCCCCATGGGTCACTACAAAAGCAATGTCCGCGACCTCGAGTTCAATCTGTTCGAGGTGCTCGGCCTCGACGCGATCCTGCGATCCGGTGACTTCGCGGGCTTGGACTCCGACACTGTTCGCGCCATGCTCGCCGAAGCGGCGCGCCAGGCTGAAGGGCCGGTGGCTGAATCGTTCTCGGACGCGGACCGCCATCCTCCGGTCTTCGACCCGGTGACCCATACGGTCGCTATACCGGACAGCTTCAAGAAGTCGGTGCGGGTCTGGCAGGACTCGGAGTGGTTCCTGCTCGGGATGCACAAAGACCTCGGGGGTTCTGCGGCGCCGTGGCCGGTGACCTGGGCGCTCAACGAGCTTCTGCTCGGGGCCAATCCCGGCGTGTTCTTCTACATGCTGGGGCCGGTGATGGCCGATGTACTCTACCGCGTCGGCAACGACGAGCAGAAGCGGTGGGCGAAGCTCGCGGTCGACCGCCGGTGGGGCGGGACGATGGTGCTGACCGAGCCGGACGCGGGCTCCGATGTCGGCGCCGGCCGCACGACGGCGTGCAAGCAGGACGACGGCAGCTGGCATATCGACGGTGTCAAGCGTTTCATCACCGGAGCCGAGTCGGACGACTTGGCGGAGAACATCTTTCATCTGGTCCTCGCTCGCCCCGAGGGAGCCGGGCCGGGCACCAAGGGATTGAGTTTGTTCTTCGTGCCGAAGTTCCATTTCGACCCGCGAACCGGAGAACTCGGCGACCGCAACGGGGTGTTCGTCACCAATGTCGAGCACAAGATGGGGCTCAAGGTTTCGGCAACCTGTGAACTGACATTCGGCGGTCACGGTATCCCGGCCAAAGGCTGGCTGGTCGGTGACGTGCACAGTGGAATCGCCCAGATGTTCAAGGTGATCGAGAACGCGCGCATGTCTGTCGGCACGAAAGCGATCTCGACACTGTCCACCGGATACCTCAACGCCCTCGACTACGCGAAGTTCCGCGTGCAGGGCCCGGATCTGACCCGGATGACCGACAAGACAGCGCCACGAGTGGCGATCATTCGACACCCCGATGTGCGCCGCAGCCTGATGATGCAGAAGGCCTACTCCGAAGGACTGCGCGCGCTGTACATGTACACCGCCGCGCACCAGGATCCGGTCAGCGCGGCACAGGTTTCCGGCGCGAACCCGGACATGGCCCGGCGCGTGAATGATCTGCTGCTGCCGGTGGTGAAGGGTGTCGGCTCCGAGCGGGCCTACCAGTACCTGACCGAATCGTTGCAGACTTTTGGTGGTTCCGGGTTCCTACAGGATTACCCGATCGAACAGTACATTCGTGACTCGAAGATCGACTCCCTCTACGAGGGCACCACTGCGATCCAGGCCATGGACTTCTTCTTCCGCAAGATCGCCCGCGACCAGGGCGTCGCCTTGGCCCATCTGCAGGCCGCGATCTCGGACTTCCTCGAATCCGACAGCGCGGACCCACGCCTGGCAGACCTGCGCATCAGCTTGGCGACGGCACTCGGACATGTCCAGGCGATGACCGAAAGCCTTTTCGCTTACCTGATGGCTGCCCAGGAACGACCGGAGGAGCTCTACAAAATCGGCCTGGCATCGGTGCGTTTCCTGATGGCGTTCGGCGATTTGTTGATCGGGTGGCGGTTGCTCGAGCAAGCCGAAATCGCGCTCACGGCCCTGGACGGCCGGCCCTCCGACCTTGATCGCGAATTCTATGAGGGCAAGGTCGCCGTGGCCGACTTCTTCGCGACAACCGTCTTTCCAGAACTCGCCGCGGCCAGACAAGTGGTGGCGTCGGTGCAATCCAATCTGATGGAGCTTTCCGACGGGGCGTTCTGAGGCTCACCCGCAGAGCACCTGCACCTGCGCGCGAACCGCGGATGCCATCGGCGAGCAGCGAGATTCGACCACGCGGGTCATCAACGTCAAGATGGTCAACGAGGGCGTGCCCCAGAAGGTGCGCTCCACCCAGGCGAGAATGGTGTGGCGTATGGGTTTTGGCTCAGCCGGTGATGTCGCGCCCGATCAGGTGCCGGGCGATTACCCACTGCAACACCTCGTTTGCTCCCTCGAAGATCTCCAAGATCTTGGCGTCGCGGTAGATCTCCTCCAGTCGGTACGTTTCGCCGGTGGCCGAGACCTGGCGGGCGAAGCCGTAACCGCCGTAGATCTGGATGGCGTCGCGGGCAATGTCGTTGGCCAGCCGGGTGGGTTCACTCGCCTCCGGCATTGCATCCTTTGGCATAGCCTCACGACCGCCACCGGAAGTGAGCCGGAGCCGTTTTCGGCTCTGTCCCATTTTCGGATGAGTGCTGCGGGATGGCGAGGCGTTCAGATCGTCATATCGCCCCGGCATCGGATCGGCATGTGACATCGATCGTTGTTCGCTGGCAACGTCGGCGCCCGAAACCATTGGGAGAAGCAGATCATTCAGCGCTCAGAAACGATCTTTGTGTTCTGTCACCCATTCCGCGAAAGTGCGGGCGGGCCGACCGAGTATCCGCTCGACGGTGCCATCCGGAATCCGCGCGGACTCCGGCGGATCGGCGTACCAGCCGACGACGTACTCCGCGTCGGCCCGCGACACCCCTGTCTGCTGTAACCGCTCGATGGCCTGCTCATTGCCGATCTGTTCGAATGCGAGGTCCCGGCCTAGCGCGTCGGCGACCATCGCGACGCGCTCACTCGTGGTCAGCGCCTGAGGTCCGTTGAGGTTGTACGCCCGGCCAGAGTGCCCGTCTTCGATCAGGGCGGTCGCGGCCACCGCGCCGATATCGGCCTCGTGCACAACCGCACTGGGGAAGTCGAAAGGCTCACGCACCACGGCCTCGGCTCGGATCGAGTCGACCCAGGTGAGTGCATTGGACATGAACTCCTGCGGCTCGAACCTCGTCCAGTCCACACCCGAGTCCGCGACCGCGGTTTCCGCGGGGCCGACGTACCCGCCCCAGAGGATGGTGATGCGCCCGACGCCGGCGGACACCGCCCGGCGGACCAACTCGGGTCCGGTCTCGGCCACTCCGGCGGTCACGGTGATGTGCAGCGCGGTGACGCCGTCCAGCGCGGCGTCGAGTGTGCCCGGCTCGGTGTGGGTGCCCGCCACCAATTCCACATTCGCGGGCAGCAAATTCGCGGCGCGCTGTGGATCGCGGGTCAGCGCACGCACTGCTCGACCCCTCCGCAGCAGCTCGGCCACCACCTGCCGTCCGGTGTTTCCCGTTGCGCCCGTTACCAATATCGTCACAGTGAGCTCCTTTCCGAGCGCGACGCTATAACCTCAACAAGCATTGAGGTCAAGCGATGCTCGCCGGCGATACCGCGTTCGGGCGCGTGTGACTACTTCGCTACCAGTCATCGGCTGGTGCGGCTGGTTTGCTGGCTCAGCTGCCGATGGGGTCGGTCGGGCATTCCGGGGGTGGAGGCTAGAGCAACCGTCTGTTGTCCTCGTCACGGTCCCGCCATGGCACATCGAACGGGCAGGGTCCGCGAAGTTCGGCAGATCGGGGATGTCGTGACTGTCGCGGGCGGCGGAGTGTTGCCACTGATGGCCGGTCGACAACCGGACATGCACTGCGGCGGCGGGTACGGTGACACCGATGACGAACGTCAGTCACAGGGCGCCCGCACCGTATCCGATCAGGACTTCCCGGATTGTGGACGTGGTCCAGTTGATGTAGCACCAGTGCCCGAAAAGTATTGGGCTGCCCCTCTGTCCAGCCCTGCCCCCAACCCTCCTTGATCAGATCCGCGCCGAGACAGATCGTCGGTCGGCCCGCACGGCGGATGGTGACAGCATCCCTGCTGGCGTCGCAGATCGCGACGACAAACTACTGACGCAGATGGAATCACTCTCGGGCGGTGCGAGTCGGTTGCGGTCGTCCGATGCTTCCACGGACAGCCAGAGGGGAACGGGAAATTTCGAAACAGAGTGAACCATCATGTGGTGCATAGCGTTTCTTCTCGTAAGCCCTCGACGGTGTGTCAATAGCGTCGAGCGCGGTTCGGAGATCTTGCGCTACCCGCGTACGCGAGACTGCACGTCGAGAAGAAGAGGTTTCTACGTGATCAACGCCAAGAAGACAATTGCCGTGTGTGCGAGCGTAATCGGAATCACTGCCGGGATGGCGGTATTCCTCCCCGCGACGGCATCCGCGGCAACCTACGGTGGTCAGTGCGGTAAGGGATATGACGTGATCGATTCGCACGACATCGTCGGTGGCACTGCTTTTCTGACCTTCAACGGTAAGAACAATTGCGTTGTCACCGTGCGGAACCAGCCGGGGAAACCCGTGCGGATGGGCGCCGGGCTCCGGCGGTCAGGGGATAGTCGCGCCGTAGTCGTCGACGACGCCGAATACACCGAGTTCGCGGGTCCGGTGAAGGTCGAGGCAAAGGGCGAATGCATCGACTGGGGCGGCCTCATCGGTAATGACGAGTGGCAGGTATTCAAAGTGCACTGCGGCTGAACGGCACGTGCCCGTACCTGCTCATACCAGGCCGGTACGGGCTCGTGCGCGGGGGTCTGGCGGCAGCACCAATGCGTACTAGCGCCGTCGCCGAGAAGGCGGTGGGCTGAACGGGAGTGTGCTACAAGGTGATTCGCTTCTCGTCGGCGCAGGGGGCCGAAAGACTTCACCCCGAGTTGGTGAGCGGTCGTAGGCGCAACGACGAAACTGGTTGCAGTCCATGGCAAGTGACCGAGGTGGTGCCGAGTGGTCGACGGGGCCAACTGACAGCGCTCTACCCTGGCTTGGAATCCCGTGCCCCGAACACAGATAGGGCCGTTGTGCCTGGTTGCATGGCTGCGCTGGAAGAGTCAAGGGGGAGTGGATACATGGGTTACTCATTCCTAACCCGATCCGCGATTCATCCCCGACCTCCATGAAACCCAAATCCCACATTTTCGCCACCGATCTTGTATCGGCGGACGCCTTTCCTGCGACGAATCCGCAGATTCAGGCCTCGTGACCGCTCCGTGCTTTTAGACGTCGGGGACAACCGGCAAGATCCGCCCGAGGGCGACGACCCGCTAGTGGAGTTCGAGAGATCTGGGTGTGCCCAGCGGCACCTCGGCGATCTCGCGCCATTCGTATCGGTGGTTGTCCCGGTTCAGCTCGATGAGTGACACCGCCGTGACGTGTTCGACAACCTCCATGCGGCTCAACTGATTTCGCGTGACCAGGTGGCGGAGGCCGAAATGCTGTCATCATCTACGTAGAGGGCGGACCGAGGGGTTGCAGTGCTGCTCTGCCACCATGGCTGGCCAGCCCGTTGTGGGACCAGTTCGCCGCCCTGCCCGACTGTGGCGAGTTCGATCCAACACATCCGCTGAGCTGCCAGGCTTACCTGCGTACGGCGTAGACCGGCCCGGAGCCCGGCCGACTCACAGTTCCCGATGTTCCGAAGGTGCGACATCGGGGGCTGGATCGTCGGTGGGCCCTGAGAGGATGCCCGCGATCGTTGTCGAACATGGGAGAAGTGCATGACGGACAAGACTTTACGGGTGATCGGCGAGCTCATGGGTTCGGTGCCGCCGGCGGGTTCATTTGCTGCGCGTCGGACGGGTTCGGCGGAGAACCTGGTGATCGAGGTAGATGGGGTGGGGCCGATCCGGTTGCCGGTGACGCCGGCTCAGGCGCGGCGACTGTGCGAGGTCGCGCGGCCGGCGCGGTATGGTCTGCGTGAGCAGACCTTATTGGACGCGAATGTGCGCGACACATGGGAGGTTCCGCGGGACCGGGTACGGTCGACGAGCGGCAGTGGCGCGAGACGTTGCTGCCAATGCTGGACATACTGCGGGCCGAGCTAGGTCTGGCGCCGGACTGCGAGTTGTCGGCGGAGCTGCATTCGATGCTGGTGTATGAGGCGGGACAATTCTTTCAGCGCCATCAGGATTCAGAGAAGGCCGACGGCATGATCGGCACGTTGGTGGTGACTCTGCCTTCGGCGTTCACCGGCGGGGAGCTGGTGATCGAGCAGCAGGGGACGAAGGTCACCGACCAGGGTTCGCCGGAGGAGCTGTCCTTCGTCGCGTTCTATGGCGACTGCGAGCACGAGGTGCTGCCGGTCACCGCCGGTTTCCGGATCACGCTGACCTACAACCTGGTGGCGAAGGGGCGTACCGGCCCGGACGCCGCCGCGTTCGCCATGCATCCGTCGGTCACGTTACTGGCCGAGCAGTTACGCGCGCATTTCACCACACCGATCGAATTGTCGACGTGGCCTTTCCACCGCGAGCCGGCGAAACGCCCACCTCATCAACTCGTCTATCTGCTGGATCATCAGTATTCCCAGCACGGATTCGGGTGGGATCAGCTTAAGGGCGGCGATGCTGCCCGTGCTGGGATGATGCTCGCGGCGGCGGACATCGCGGGATACGACACGTCGCTGGCGCTCGCGGAGGTCGAGGACTCCTACGAGGAGGACTACACCTCGTGGATGGGGATCTATCGTCAGCGTTGGGAGCGTGTTGAGGATGGGTGGAGATGCGTCGAAAGCGCTGACATGGAGTTCGATGAAGACGGGGAAATGGTGGAGCCTGTGCGCGATGACCCCGCGAGCCTTCCGGTGTGCTCGAGCCTTCCTTTGGTCCCGGGATCGGAAGATCTCGGCGAGCTGCGCTTGTCGACCATCACATTGACGTGGCTGATCGATCGGTCAGGCGCGGCCGGTGAGCCCGCTGTGCGGGAGGTTTGGGATGAGGAGTTGTGTACGGGCGCATCGAAGTTGACGCTGGAGCCGTTCGCATCGGAAATCGAGGGTTACATGGGCAATGAAGGAAACACCGCCAATTTCTGGTACAGGCGCGCGGCGATCATCATCCGGCCCCGTCAGTAGAACGGCCTGGCAAGCAATCCCCGGCATGAACCTTCGACGCGGGACGACCTGTCAGCCCCACGGGCTGACGAGTCGGGATTGAGCGAATTCTCGTTCCGTGCGTGAGTGACGAGTGTGCCGATCACAGGGAGGACTAGGCAGACGGCAGCGATCGGGGAGATTGCGCTGCCGCTGGCCGACTACACGTCGATGGGCATCATCTCGGCATCGCGCTTCAGCGTGTTCGTTCCGCGAACGCGCGCAATGATTTCCGCCGCGTTCGCGGCGTCGGTGCCACTCCAGGCGATATGCAGATCTGGCCGTACGAGAACCAAGCGGTGGTCGTAGAGGGCAGCGAGTTCGGGATCGGTCAGCTTCAGATACCGCATCGGAACACCTGAGCGCTCGGCCTCGAGCAGTAGCAATGCCGCTTGACTGTCGTCGCCAAGTGCGTCGACGAGGGTGAACTCGGGGCCGAACCGGTCGAACAGGGTCGTCTGCTCGTCGAGAATGACATTCGGCGCGTGGTGGCCGGGGCGCACGGTGGGGACGAAACGACGACGATCCCAGGGCGGGGCGGTACTGCCGTCGGGTACGACAACGGGCGATTTCTCGTAACGGACATCCAATTCCACTCCTAGGCTGAGGTTTTCGGCGTCGTTGGCGGCGAGGAATTGCGTGATCTGCTCGCGATGGGCCTGTCCGGCGTCGCTGTCCTCGGCGATGAGCTGTGCGTCGACCATTGCTCTGTACTGCAGGTGGACGACCGCATTTTCCACCGAGGCGTTGCGGTTGCGTTCCCCGATCGGGCGCCGTTCGAGCTCGTAGCTGGCCAAGAGTTGGGGACCACCCCAGCCGTTGACTGCTGCCGCGAGTTTCCATCCGAGATTGATCGCGTCACCAAGTCCGGTGTTCATTCCGTATCCGCCGGTGGGAATTGCGGTGTGCACCGAGTCCCCGGCGAGCAGGATCCGATCCCGGCCATATGAGTCGGCCAGCAGCGCGTTGGGTCGCCATACGCCGGAGGCCAGCACCTCGTTGATGACAACGGGTCGGCCGAGTGCCCGGGCTACGAAGTCGCGAGGGTCGCCGATGGGGTCCGGATCGTCGACTGTGGCCCCGAGGTCTTGGTGCAGAGTCCATGTGTCGATCTCGTTCTGCGCGATGACCACCGCACCAGCCGGAGTGAACAAATGCCAGAACCGGCCCAGCGCATGCAGATTCGCCGCATCGATCGAGCGGAAGTGCACGAGTCCGACAGTTTGGAAATCCTTCGGCCCGTCCATCTCGATGCCCAGCTGCTTGCGGACACGGCTGGAGGCTCCATCGCAGCCGACAAGGTAGTCGGCGTGGACAGTGATCATGCGCCCGCTCTCGTCGGCCAGTTCTGCGACCACCTGCTCGCCGACTTGGAAACAGCGTTCCAGACGCCAGCCCTGCCGCACGTCGACCAAGGGATCGCGATGGGCGTGGTCCATCATCTTCGCCTCGAAGATCGCCTGTGAGCAGCGATGCCACGGCTGTCCCGGGACGCTGCCGTCGGCGACGGCAGCGAATTCCGCGCGTTGTTCGGTGACCGAGGGCAGGCTCCACCGACCGAGTTCGGGTCCGTCGAGCCCAGCGGCGAAGATCACGTCGAAGGAGTATTGGGACCCGACACCGACCGACCGCAGCTCCTCATCCACGCCCAGTCGTCGCAGCAACTCCATGCTCGCGGAGTTGGTGATGTCCATTTTCGGGAACAGGGTCGTGTGCTCGTTGCGTTCGGCCGCATATCGCGCTAAGGGAGACCGGCCAAATCTGCTTTTGCGTCATCGTCGCGGCGATAACAGCCTGAGGCCCTGTGTCCGAGGGATTGGAGACGGCGGGCTAGCTCGTGAGTGAGTTCCTCGGGTGATCCAGCAGAGCCTGCCAGGCTGATTTCCATGGGAAGAGCGGGATCTGGTTAACGCCGTTCCCTGGCTCGTGGGGCTGGCTGATGACCATGGTCACGCCCCATCGGGACAACTTCGCGATCGCGTCCTGGATTGCGGGAAAGCCGAGGTGAGCTCGATTGGAGAACGGCACAGCAACGACGGGCAGCCGCTTGCCGACAGCCTCTACGAGCAGGCCGAGTACGAGGGTGTCGGAAATTCCGGCCGCCCATTTGGCCAACGAATTGGCGGTGATGGGTGCGGCGATCATGGCATCGGCGGGTGGGAGCACGTCGGGCGTGCCGGGGTCTTTGTATTGGCTGCGCACGGTGTGTCCCGTCTTCGCGGCCAGGGCGTCGGCGTCGATGAATCGAAGGCCGTAGGGGGATGCGATGACGCATACATCCCACCCCTCGGCTTGGGCCAACTCGACTAGCGTGCCCACCTCGTGAGCGGCCGGCGATCCGGTGACGATGGCGTACAGGACGGGCTTTCCCTCGTCGTTCATCGCTTCATCGTGTCAGCCTGCCCGCAATGGCGGCTGCGTGCGGGGTGGCTATGCCTGGGACGGCGCCGATCCGTTGAGCAAGGCGGTCCGGGTCGTCGGTTGTCAGGTCGCGGCGGGACCTACCCGTCATGTGCCCGACCAGCTCGCGGACGATGTTCATGCTTGGAACATGCTGCGGGACAATATGTTCTGCGCGCAGCAGTGTATTCAGGCAATGTCGATAGCCGCGTTGTAGTGCGTGGGCCCGTCCGACTTCGACAAAGTACTGCGCCGTGCGGCTAGCCGCCGACTCCAGGGACAACGCCAATTCGAGAACGTGGCCAGGTTCGCGCTGTTCCATCGCCGCGGACATGCGCCACAGCTGGAGGTTCGCGGCCCGAATGTGGGATCGCGCAGGATTGATGTCCCCCAGGTCGGCATCGGCGAGTCTTGGTTGCTGCGCTCGCGGATACGGCTGGGTCCGGCGTGCCATCACACGCCGGACCCACCCGGTTAACGAGTGCTGGTCAGGGCAGGTTCTGAGTGAAGAAGCTGGTCAGCTTGTCGAAGGGGATCAGGTCGGTGCGGTCGTAGAGGTCGACGTGACCGGCACCGGGCACGATGACCAGTTCCTTGCGGTCACCGGCGAGACGGTAGGCCTCTTCGCTGAATTCGCGGGAGTGGGCGTTCTCGCCGGTGATGAACAGCATCGGGCGGGGGGAGATGGTCTCGATGTCGTTGAACGGGTAGAAGTTCATGAACTTGACGTTGCTCGACAGCGTCGGGTGGGTCGTCGTGTCCGGGGTGGCGCCCTCGGGGACGACCGCGCCGCGCTGAGTGCGGTAGAAGTCGTAGAACTCGCGCTCGATCGGGGTCGATGCGGCGGTCAGTTCGTGAACGGTGCCGCCGGTGTACTCGGTGGGGCCACCGCTGAATTCGACATCACGTTGCGCGGCGGCTCGGGCGAGAATTGCCTGGCGCTGTTCGGGGGTGACGGAGTGGCCCAGCCCGTTGCGGTTGGCCGCGCCCATGTCGTACATGCTGACGGTGGCGACGGCTTTGATGCGGGGGTCGATCTTGGCGGCGGAGATGACGAAGCTGCCGCTGCCGCAGATGCCGAGTGCGCCGATGCGTTCGGGATCGACGGTGTCCAGAGTGCGGAGGTAGTCGACGCCGGCGTTGAAGGTTTCGGTGTAGATGTCGGGGGCGACGGCGTTGCGGGGTTCACCGTCGCTGCCGCCCCAGAAGGCCAGGTCCAGGGCGAGGGTGACGAAGCCCTGTTCGGCCATCTTCGTGGCGTAGAGGTTGGCGCTCTGCTCTTTGACCGCGCCCATCGGGTGCCCGACCACCATGGCGGCGGCACGGGTGCCTCGGGCGAGGTTCTTGGGGATGAACAGGTTCCCGGTGACGTCCATCCGGTACTGGTTCTTGAAGGTGACCGGTTGCATGGTGACCTGGTCGCTGGTGTAGAAGTTGTCCGCGCCGCGCGAGAGGTCACCCGAGGCCATCGGTGTCACGGGCGCGGCAGAGGTCGTGGTGTCGGCGCCGGAGCACGCCGAGGCGGCCAGAACAGCGAGGGTGGCGGCGCCGGCTCCGGCGATGCGGGCCCAGCGGCGAGGACGTCGCCGGACAGTCGTGGTGGTCATCGTGGTGCTCCTGGTGCAGAAATTTGTCGATGGTCAGAGGGTGAGCAGGGTTTTGATCGCGCGGCGTTCGTTCATCGCCTGGTAACCTTCGGCGGCATTGTCGAGGGGGAGGGTGAGGTCGAAGACCTTGCCGGGGTTGATGATTCGGTTGCAGATGCGGTCGATGAGGTCAGGTAGGAACCGGCGGACGGGGGCGGGGCCGCCGAGGAGGTGGACTTCGGCGAAGAACAGCTGGTCGGCGGGCAGGGCGACGCCTTCGTGGGCGACGCCGACGTAGCCGATGTGTCCACCAGGGCGCGCGGAGTTGATGGCCTGCATCATCGATTCCTGGGTGCCGACCGCTTCGATGACACCGTGCGCGCCGAGACCGTTGGTGAGATCCTTGATCGCGGCCACACCCTCGTCGCCGCGTGTCTCGACGATGTCGGTCGCGCCGAATTCGCGCGCCAGGGCCTGGCGGTCGGCGTGGCGCGACATCGCGATGATCCGTTCGGCACCGAGCTGTTTCGCGGCGAGCACACCCATCAGCCCGACCGCGCCGTCGCCGACCACCGCGATGGTCTTGCCGGGTCCGGCTGTGGCGGCGTCCGCGGCGAACCAGCCGGTGCCCAGCACATCGGAGGCGGCTAGGAGGGACGGGATCAGGTCGGGTTCGGGCATCGCGGGGGTGGCGACCAGGGTGCCGTCGGCGTAGGGGATGCGCGCGAGTTCGGACTGGGTGCCGATGGTGCCGGCCACGAATGATGCGTGCACACAGCGGGATTGGAATCCGGCGCGGCAGATCTCGCAGGTGTTGTCGGAGATCACGAAGGAACCGACGACGAAGTCACCGACCTTCAGGGTGCGCACGTCGGCACCGATTTCTTCGACGACACCGACGTATTCGTGCCCCATGAGGGTGTGATCGACCGGTTCGACCCCACGGAAGGGCCACAGGTCCGAGCCGCAGATGCAGGTGGCGGTGAGCCGGATGATCGCGTCGGTGGGTTCGACGATCTTGGGGTCTTCGCGGTCGACGACGCGAACGTCGCCGGGGGCGTACATGACTACTCCACGCATGGGTGTGTCCTCTCTCGGATTCAGGGTGGTTCAGCGGGCGGTGTAGCCGCCGTCGACGGGCAGTGCGACGCCGACGACGTAGGAAGCGGCGGTGATGGTGAGGGTGGTACCGGCGTTGGCGGCGGTGATCGCGTCGAGACCGCTCTCGATCTCGCCGATCATCACGATCCCGGGATTGGGGATGCGGAAGGCGTCTTCGCGGTAGTAGACGGCCAGGTCTCGGCTGGGTGCCCAGTAGCCGAGTTGCCCGGCGCGGTAACCGGATTGGCCCTGCCCGTCGGTGAGTTCACGCGGCAGCGTCCCGGCCTTCTCCCGCCGCATGGCTCAGCTCACTCCGGTCAGGACCCGCTGCGGCTGCTGGCCAGGTGGCGTCGGCGCGTTGTCGCCGCGCGGACCAGTTCGGTTCGCGGCGAGGACAGTGATCGGGACCAGCGCGGTCGCGGTGATCGCCGCACCCAGCACCGTGGGCCCGGTCACACCGAGCGCGGTGGACAGCGTGGTCGCGGCCAGTGCCGAACCGGCAGCGGTGCCGAGGTTGAACGCCGCGGTCGCGAGGGAAGACGACAGCCGGGAGCCGCGCCCGGCGAGCCGGATGGTCTGGGCGATCAGAACCGGATTCGCCCCCAAACCCGACGCACCTAGCACGACGACCAGGGCAACGACGACCGTCGCGTGGCTCGCCGTCGCAGCGAGAACGATCAGCAGGATCGACGTGGCGGCGATCGCGGTGCAGAGAGTGCCCAGCGGCCACCGGTCACCGAGCCGCCCGCCCAGCGCGGTCCCGGCCAGCGCGCCGATGCCGAATCCGACCAATACCAGCGGGACCAGCGCGGTGGGGATGCCAGCGCGGTCGGTCAGCAGAGGGCTGATGAAGCTGTAGGCGCCGAGGAACCCGGCCTGGGCCAGGGTGATCGCCGCCAGCACCGCCCACACCCGCCACGGACGTACCGCGGCGACCTCGGCGCGCACCGACACCTCGCCCGTGACGCGGTGGGAGGTCGCAGGGGCAAAGCGCAGCACGGCGACGATCGCGGGGACAGCCAGTGCGGCCAGGATCCAGAATGGACCACGCCATCCGGTGAGCTGCCCGGCGAAGGTGCCCAACGGCACGCCGGCGACGACCGCCAGGCTCAACCCGCCCGACATCACCGCCAGCGCCCGAGCGCTCGCTCCCGGTCCCGCGGCCGCCGCCGCGACGACCGCGCCGGTGGCCCAGAATGTGCCAGTCGCCAGCGCCGTCACCACCCGGGAGACGGTGACGACGGTGAACGAGTCGCTGATCGCGGCCACCGCGTGCCCAGCCGCGAACACCACCAACGCACCGACCAGTGTGGCCCGGGCGGGCAGCCGCAGGGTGGCCAGCGCCATGACCGGCGGGCCGATGATCATCCCGACCGCGAACGCGGTGACCAGCATCCCGGCGCCGGCGATGTCGACCCCGAGATCGGCGGCAACATCGGGCAACAGGCCGGCGATCATGAACTCGGTCGTGCCCATCAGGAAGATCCCGGAGGCCAGCACGTACACCAGCACAGGCAACCGGGTGCTCGGGCGGTTGAAGGTCGGTGTGCTCATCTCACCTCGTCGATGTCGAATAATTGCGGGACTCGGAGCTATCGGCTCCGCGATCCATGCAACGCGGCGCAGCGCGATTGTGGGAGGTGCAGATCAGAGGGGTGCTGGCAACACCCTCCTCACAGCACCTGGCAAACATGCAGGACACGGGCCTAGCCTCGATCACCATGGAGTCGAGCAACCGCGCCGCCGAAATCGGCCAGTTTCTGGCCTCACGCCGCGCCAAGATCACCCCCGACCGGGTCGGGCTGCCGGTCTACGATGCGGCCAAGCGCCGCGTCCCGGGCCTGCGCCGCCAGGAAGTCGCCACACTGGCCGGGTTGTCGGTGGACTACTACACCCAAATCGAACGCGGCAAGGTCAACAGCGTCTCCGAGTCGGTGCTCGACGCCATCGCCCGCGCGCTGGAACTCGACGACGCCGAACGCTCACACCTGTTCGACCTGCACCGCAACGCCCTGATCAGCCCACAACGACGCCCACGCCGCGCCACGAAGACGGTCCGGCCGGGCGTGCAGAACCTGCTCGACACCTACAGTGGGCCCGCCTTCATCCGAAACGCCCGCCACGACCTGGTCGCGGCCAACCCGCTCGGCTACGCCTTCTACAGCCCCCTGTACCGCGACCCGCTAGCACCGGATGTGTCCAAGCCGGTCAATTTCGTGCGCTTCTGCTTCCTGGATCCCCGCGCCCACGACTTCTACCCCGACTGGGACCACATGGCCGACAGTTCGGTCAACCTGCTGCGCACCGACGCCGGACGTGACCCCTACGACCGCGGCATCTCGGACCTGGTCGGTGAACTGTCCACCCGCAGCGAGGAATTCCGGGTCCGGTGGGCCAAACACAATGTGCGCCTGCACTACACCGGCACCAAATCCTTCCACCACCCCGTCGTCGGAGACATCAGCATCGGCTACGAAACGATGCCGCTGCCCGCCGATCCGGGCCTGGTCGTCAACTTCTACACCGTGCAACCGGCCACCCCATCGGCTGATGCGATGACCCTGCTCGGTACCTGGGCCGCCACCAACATTCACCTGTCCGTGCCCGCCGATCAGCCCGCCACCACGACCGGCGGAGAACCCGCTAGCTGACCGACTACTGGAAAGGCACCCGATCATGGAACTCGTCCCCCGCACACCCACCACCCACGGACCAGCGCAGATGTTCACCGGCCAGGTGTGGTTCGACACGCTCTTCCGCGGCGAGAACCCCCGCCGTGCCCGGCTCAATACGGTCCGCTTCGCCCCCTGCGCACGCACCGCATGGCACAGCCACGGTCTCGGCCAAACCCTGCACGTCACCGAAGGCACCGGCTTGGTCGTCACCCGCGACGGACACGCCATCCCCATGCGCCCCGGCGACACGGTCTGGACCCCACCGGGCGAGGAACACTGGCACGGCGCAATCTCCGACACCTTCATGACTCACCTCGCCCTCTGGGAGGGCGACGACGTGCCTGGCTCGAACACGTCACCGACGAGGACTACCTCACCGCTCAACAGCACCGGTAAACAGAGCCCCGTTGCGCTACGGCTCCCACAACCGGCCGCTGACGAACGAAACCGGCCGAATCGGCGGTCAGCAAAAGCCGACCTCGGCGAAGGTGCACCCACCCCGTTCTGCGTGAGAGAGCGCATGTCGAGAAGCGAGTGTCGGGGCCTTTCGGAAGTATTGGTGGTAACCGGTTGCGCGGAACTTCAGATCGAACGCATGACCTTCGATGTGCCAGAGCGGAAGGTCCTCGCGTCGATCGTCGGGTACCAGTCGGTGCAGGTCATCGATCTCCAGGTCCGGGGTCGTGCCCTTGAAATCGAGGTCCCCCTCGAGGTCCCAAACGTCTTCGAAGACGAGCGTGGCCGGGGCCATCCAGAAGGAGAAATATGTCGCCGGTGGGACCGGATGGACCCAGCGGACGATGTAGTCGAGATCGAGGAGAAGCCGCGGCAGGACGCCGTCGGTCGGCTGTACACACAGGCCGTGGATGGTGGCGTCGTGCCAGCCCATCTCCGAGAAGTCGGCGTCGGTCCAGACGCTTTTGGAAAGACCCGATTCCAGGTGGCCGCCGTCCATCCCCGTATCCAACCATTTCAACCAAGGTCGAGCGGGCTGCTCGGTCTCGGCGACGCCGCGCATTCACCGATCGGAATAAGTTTGGCCGCGAGCAGTTTGGTGATCATGCCGGTGCTGTCCTGGGCGCAACGCCGCGCCGGACGCGAACTCGGCTCCGCCTCCGCAGTCGCCGACTCCAAACATCGGGCAGCAACCCGACTGACGCCGCGACCGCTCGGACGCCGCCCAGCAGTGAAACACAGTGCCGG
Source organism: Nocardia sp. NPDC050630 (assembly GCF_044457245.1). NCBI lineage: Bacteria > Bacillati > Actinomycetota > Actinomycetes > Mycobacteriales > Nocardiaceae > Nocardia > Nocardia sp. NPDC050630. Next base: position 333,485 of record NZ_JBITGN010000007.1, on the reverse strand, counting down.
TCACCACCTTGCAGCGATCGGCACCACCAGACAGCGCACTCGACAGTCGATTCCGCGCACGCCGCAATACCTTTGACGCAGAGACCGGTGGCGTAGCCGAACGGCAGCAGTCGGGACGTGTTGGACTACGGCCGCCTCGCCGATCTGGCGTGCTGTGGAGTGTTCGGTAACTATGTTACTGTCCCGTAGCGCGCAGCTGTGGCGGGTCTCATTCCGTCGAGTGTTATGCGGCCTAGGGCACTCTGGCGACGGCGCCAGGGTGGGAGTTGAAGAGGGTTATTGATGCAGCAGCACGGTTGGCGGCGTCCCGCGCTGGGATTGTCTACACACATCGGACGGCTGGCGCTGGTGGCGGCGGTGGTCTGCGGGACTGTGGTGGCAGGGGCGGAAACGAGCGCGCCGCAGGCGGTGGCAGCGCCGGTGAGCGCGTTCTACACTCCGCCCGAGCAGTTCTCGTCGGAGCCGGGCGCGGTGATCAAGACAGAGCCGATGGCCGTGTTCGCGGCTCCTCCCGGTGCTACAGGGTGGCTGGTTCGGGCCCAGCGCGTCATGTACACCACGCGATACCAGGATGGTTCCCCGGCCGCGGTGACCGGCACCTATGTGGAGCCGACCAACCCGTGGCGCGGCTCGGGTCCGCGCCCGACCGTGGTGATCGGTCCCGGGACTGCCGGTCAGGCCGATCACTGCGCGATGTCGGTGGCGTTCTCGACCGGCGTGACCATCACCGCCGATCCGTCGGTGTCGCTGTCGGCGAATCAGGAAGCGCCGTCGGCCGCGGTGTGGAGTTCTCTCGGCGCACGTGTCCTGGTGACCGACTACATCGGACTCGGGACACCGGGTATGCACACGTTCGCCAACCGGATCGAAGGCGCTCACGCCATCCTCGACGGCGCCCGCGCTGCGCAGCACCTGGGCGGTGTCGGACCGGAGACCCCGGTGGTGTTTTGGGGTTACTCCCAGGGCGGGGGCGCGACAGCGGGGGCGGCGGAGATGCAACCGGACTATGCGCCGGAGCTGAACCTCAAGGGCACCTGGGCAGGTGGGCCGGTCGCCGACCTGGCCGCGATCCTGCAGCGCATCGACGGCGCACTTATCGGTGGCGCCATCGGCTTCGCGATCAACGGACTGCTCGCTCGCTATCCCGAACTGCACAAAGCGGTCGACCGAGTGACCAGCCCCGCTGGACGCGCCATGCTCGAGACGCTGAGCACCGAATGCATCGGGGATGTCATCACCGGTCAGCCCTTCCTGAAAACGAGCACGCTGACTATCGATGGCCGTTCGCTGACAGAGCATCTCGACGCGATTCCGGAAGCGGCGCCCGCGTTGGCCGACATGCATGTCGGCAGTCTGACCCCGAGGACGCCGGTTCTGATCACCAGCGGCCTCAATGACGACACGGTGCCGTACGGGCAGGCTCGTCGGCTGGCCGAGGAATGGTGCGCGAAGGGGGCGGCGGTCACCTTCCGCACCAACGATCTGCCGCCGATCTTCTCCGGCGCAACAATCCCCAACCATTTCGGACCCGAGATCATCGACGGATTCGGACCCGATAACGCGATCACGTACCTGCTCGATCGGCTCGCCGACAAACCGGTCGCCGGCTGCACTATCGACTGACTCGGTGTGTGCGTGTGTTCTGACTCGGCGCAGGCGCCGGATCAGAGCACACGCCTTCCGGTGCAGCGGGCATGGCCGGATGCCTCGACACCAGCCCGACTTGGATGCGGCGCTTCGTGTGCGCAGTGGGATCAGTTGCCCGTGGACGTCCAGATCGCCGCTCGCCACGCCGCACCGCCATGCACTACGACCACCCCCGCACCAGCCTGGACCGGCGTCTGAACTTACGTTCTCGTCGCGCGTGGGCAGCCTTCTGAGTGCATGACAACTCGACATGCGCTCATAGCCGATTATCGTGAATTGCCTTGTGCTGGTGTGGCATAGATCCCATATCATCAGATGGGTGAGAGACCCCGCCGACTTCGTGATTGTCGACGGACCTACAGCGACGATGTACTGCGGGTCGCACGCTGCCGGGCATATAGGTCAGATCCTGCTTGTGGGGCCGGACAACACAATTCAGTGGGCTCGGGCAGAGGAGTCGGTCGAGGACTTCGACCCCTGGTGCGAAGCCGTGGTGCTGATCGATGTGCGGCATCGGGTGCTCGCGCTGTACGGGGAGTTGGGCATGTCGTGGTTCGAGGGCGTGCTGACTCCGAGTACATTCGAGCTGCAGTATGCCTACCGCGCCGCATACTATGCGTTGCTTGCACAAGCATGGCCGGGATGGGAGCTCCAATGGGCCTACGAAGGTATGGACGACATTGTGCGGTATCTCGGAGATCGGTACCGCGGTGACAACTACGGTCCAGGGCCAACATTAAGCGAGCCTTGGTACGACAGGTCACCGGTCTACGTCGACCCTGAATCGGACAATCCGGGTGACTCCCTGCTCGTTACGCATGCTGTCGAGCCTGGTGCGCCGTTGCGGGCGTACCACCTGTACAACGACGAAAACTCCGCCTTCGGGATCGGTGCGACGCTGGCGACCGCACTGCCCCCCACCGGTCTGGTGACCGAGCTGCCATATCCACCCACCAGTGGACTGCACTTGGACTTGGGTGCGCGGCATGCGATGGTGTGGACCATTCGCGAACTTGCCGGTCTGCGCTCCGACTGGCCGCGGCTGTGGCCGGGTTGGCAGCTGGAGTTCCACAACGACCGATACGAAACGCAACTCGCCCGCTGCGATGGCCGGCTGTTCATCCTGGAACCCGACATGGCCTCGGCATGGGACCACCTCACCCGATGGGCGACACCCGGCATGACTGCCACGGCGCGCTCGCAAGTGCGCCACACGCCACGCTGGCCAGCCCTGGTGTGCCCGCCTAGACGCGACGGCCGCCGGCGGGCTGCACCGAGACAGCACTCCCGCGATGCTTGACCACCTCCACTCGCGCCTGCCGACCGTCTGTTCATCCGTCACCCCGAGGGCAGACCTGAGCGTCGGACTGCACCGTCGCTCATTGCGGCCTAGCATGCACGCTCATAGCCGCTTATCGAGCGGTCGCAGGCAATTCCGCGCTGCACAGTTCCGCACCGCGCTTGTCGAGTTCCATACAGCCGAGTTCGTCGAGACAGATCAGATCCACCCGCTCATAGCGGGCGATGGTCTTGGACAGCTGTCGGTCGTCGGCGGCTTCGACGAGTTCGTTGACCAGTTTCGATGCCAGGATGTATTTCACCCGGAATCCCTGCATGGCCGCTTCGGTGCCCAGCGCGATCAGCAGATGCGATTTGCCGGTACCGGAGTCGCCGATCAAGCACAGCGGCATCCCTTTGCGGATCCAGTCGCACTTGGCGAGGGTGGAGATCACTGCTGGGTCGATGTTGGTGTTGGCGTCGAAATCGAATCCCGCAACGACTTACAGCCCGGCCTTTTTGGCCACCGGCAAACTCTCCGGGTCGAAGAATCCCGCCGATGTCACGTTTATCGGCAAACCGAAACCTACGCCGGATCAGCATCATCCGCTGAACGAGCCGGAGGTGAAGAACCTGATCTGGCTGCTCGACCACCGGCCGGTCACCTTCAGCGTGGACCTGCACTCAGCCCTACTGAAGATCATGCATCCCTGGGGTATCGAGCGAAGCGGCAGCAACTCCGCCCAGACATTTCAGAAGACGGCGTTCGACGGCAAAGGCGACGGCACCCTGGGTGACACCTACTCCGAGTTCTTCCCCAATACGTCGCCGGCGCGCCTGCTGGGCAAGCATGACCAGATCGCAAAGTCCATGCAGGGCAAAATCGCGGCCGCAACCGGCCGCACCTACGGCGTCGGCGGCATCGCCGCTGCCGTTTACCCGGCGACCGGCTCGTTCACCGACTTCGTGTTCAGCCGACAGTTCACCATTCCCAACTCGCCGCCGCAGCACGCGTTCGCCGCCGTCGCCCGCTGGCATCCGGGGTTACTCCCAAGGCGGTGGAGCGCGCCGCGGCTGCGGAGCTGCAGCCCGGCTATGCGCCCGAGCTCAACACGCGAATGGTGGTGGGGGCCGCCGTGAGCAGGGTGCTGATTTCGGCGGCGAGGGTTTCGGTGAGCGCGGGGTCATCGAAGCCTGCGGCCGCCCAGCAGCGGATACCGTCGGCCACCAGCATCTGCGCGATGCGGGCCGTGCGCACGACATCGACCTCGGCGGCGATGCGGCCATCGCGGTGGGCTTGTCGGAAGGGTTCGAGAAACAGGTAGGCGATGTCGGCCTGGGTGGCGCCCTCGGCGAGGGCCTGTCGTTCGAGTCGGTAGGTTTCCAAGACCGCTTCGAAGACCAACTCTGGAGGGTAGTGGCGGGCACGCTGTTCGAGGGTGCCGATGACCGCGGTGATCACGTCGACCAGTTCGTAAGGGCCCGAGAAGACAGCTTCGGCGGCCAGATGCGCGTCGCGCATGGTGAACACCTCCACTGCGAGGAGTACGTCCTCTCGGCGTGAGAAGTACACGTAAAACAGCGCTTTCGACACACCGGCGGCTTTGCAGATGTCGGTGACCGTGGTCTCGGCGAAACCTTTGGTGCGCCACAACGCCATGGCCGCTTGCATGATCGCTTCCCGGCTGGCATGGGATCGAGCCCGCAGCGGCGTCGCCCTTTTCTGACGATCGTCACTTCTTGGGCTGCGTGAATCTGTCGCCATAGCAAGGATTCTAGCGAACGACAATTATTGACCATAGTCAGAAAACTTGCGATGCTGCTGCCCATGAGCCCCAGCGGCGCAATCGTCGGCCAGCGTCGCCGCACGGTGGCCGGTCCGATCTCGACAACCCATTCATCCGACGGGAGTCAACGACATGCAGACACTCACCGAGGACGAGGAGCAATCGACTGCCACGAATCTGAGAGCCCAACAGGTGATCCTGTGGTCGACCCCGGTGGTCGCCCTGGTGCTGCTCGCGCTGTTCGTCGCGTTTCCCGGCTTTTTCCCACCGATGTCGCCGAACATGACAGCGACGGAGGTAGCGCAGTTCTACGCCGACAACACACCGCTGATCCGATTCAGCATGGTCGGTTTCAACCTGTGCGGGGTCATGATCGTGCCGTTCTTCGTGCTGATCATGGGTCAGATGCTGCGCATGAGGGGCCAGAGCCACATCTTCGCCTTCTCCTACCTCACCGCGATCGTCGCCGGAGTGACCTTGTTCGCGTTGTCGAACATCTTCTTCGCCGTCGCCGCTTTCCGCCCCGACCGGGGCGCGGAACTGGTTCAGGTACTCAACGACCTCGCCTGGATCATCTTCATCGCGCCGATCGGCATGCTGGTCGCCCAGTTCGTATTGCTCGCTCTGGCAGTGTATTTCGATGAACAACCGCAACCGGTCTTCCCGAAATGGGTCTCGCCCTACTCGCTGCTGACAGCGCTTGCCATGGCCCCTTCGGCCGGTGCCGCGGTGTTCCGGGACGGGCCGCTGGCGTGGGACGGCTTCGTGTCGTTCTGGCTCCGCAACGGCGCCTTGGCTCTGTTCGTCGCGGTGATGTTCTTCCTCGTGCGATCCGCGCTCCGACGCCAGAGCCAGCAGGAGGGGATCGCGTCGTGACCGCCGTGACCAACACCGCTGGTGCAGCGAGAAGCGCCACCTCGAAAAGCGGAGCGGGGCTCGATGTCTGGATCACCTACTGGCTGTTCGCCGCCTTCTACACCGCCCTGTCGGTAGGGGTCGTATTCTTCGGCAGGGCAACACCACCACCGCGCCCGGACGTGACCGATCTGCAAGTGGCGCAGTGGTTCGACAAGCATCAGTGGGGAATCCAGGCCGGTTTCGCGGTGCTACTGGTCCTCGCGGGCGGAGCGGCGGTCTCCAACGGCATCATCGGCTACTTCATGAAACGCATGTCCTCGGGATCGCTGCTGGCCTACGCCTACATCGCTGGAATGGGAGTCGGCGCAATCCCTGGGTTCCATGTGCTGCTCATCTGCTGGCTCACCGCGACTTTCCGCCCCGACCGCGATCCCGGGATCCAACACCTGCTCTACGACCTGGGCATGCTGTCCTACAACGGATCCCTGGGCTGCTTCACCGCTGCCTACACCGTGCTGGCGATCGCGATCCTCTACGACCGGAACCACATCTTCCCCAAATGGTTCGCCTACATCTCCATCTGGCAGATCGTCACCGAAGTCCTCGCCACCCAGATGTGGGTCTTCCGCTCCGGGGCGTTCTCCTGGAACGGAATGATCACCTTCTACATCGCGGTAGTCGTCTTCGGACTGTGGGTCGTGTGCCTGCTACCAATCCTGCGCAACGCCACAAAAGCCGAGAGAACACATACTCCACCCCTCTACCCCGTCGAGGCCACGCGATGACCATCTCCGATCGAGGCATCTCCCCGGAGACCGAACCACTCTCGGCCGAAGCCGAACGCGCACGACACATACCGGGCGATATCGACATGTGGGTGATGATCCTGGGCGACCTGTTCTTCTTCGGCTGCTACTTCGTCGTCTACATGGTCTTCCGCGCGAGATCGGCCCAAGAGTTCTCCACCGCCCAGCGACACCTCGACATCGGCATCGGTGTCACCAACACCGTCGTGCTGCTCACCAGCTCCATGTTCGTCGCCCTGGCCGTCATCTCGACCAGACAGGGAGCAATCCGGACAGCACGACGACTTGTATTCGCCGCAGGCGCATGCGGACTGGTATTCATCGCCCTGAAAATCTATGAATGGCACCACGAGCTAACCAACGGCTATACCGTCGCCAACGAATTCTTCAGCTTCTACTACGTCCTCACCGGCATCCACCTCGCACACCTACTACTCGGCATGCTCATCCTCGGAATCGTCGTCCAAGAGCTACGCAACCCCCGCAGACAACGCGTGAGCATCGTCGAACAAGGCGCCCTGTTCTGGCACATGATCGATCTGGTCTGGGTCGTCATCTTCGCCATCATCTACCTCATGAGGTAACCCAATGACGACCCGAACCGCCACCGACAAAACACGAATCCGACACAGCAAACGCATCATCATCTACGCATGGATCGCACTCACCGCGATCACCCTTCTCGCCTGGCAACTCGCCCCCGGCCACGCCGACACCACCAGGCTCGACACCGGACTCATCATCGCTGTCGTTGTCCTCGGACTGATCAAATGCCGCCTGATCATCCGCTACTTCATGGAAATACGACACGCCGCGACCTGGCTGAAAATCGCCACCGACACTTGGCTGGCCGTCATCTGGACAACCATGCTCGCCATATACCTCTACTGAATAGTGGCTGCCCGTCTCGGCGATTCCACGGAACAGCCCACAGCCGCCGTTGGATGAAGCGACAACGCGCCGCATGCGGGTCGGTCAAGGGGGCCTCGCCCTGTGGCTATGCCGTCGGCTCGACCAGTACGCCCATGGCTTGGTCGAGGAGTTCGGACAACGGAGTGGTCCCGTCGGCTGCCTTCCAGGCGTCGGTTGCGGCGTCGAGGCATGAAATCGCCGACGCCACAAGGGCCTGGGCGCGCAGGTCATTCGTGGAATCCGGGTCACCGCCGAGCCGGCGGGAGATTTCCGGCACAAGGAGGCTCTGCCAGCCCTGCGTCTTTTCCCACTGACGGGTCATCAGGCCGCAGGCGTCGTCGAGCAACCGCATCAGGTTCAGAAATGGCTGAGGCTCGTCGGTATTCGACTCGGTGATCACGTCGAACGAGCGGCGCAATGCTTCCCACGACCGCTCGTCGGCGGGCCGGGCGGCGAGCGCGGCGGCCATCTTATGGCCGAACGCACCCATCCTGCCGAGGACGAGCTCCTCCTTGGTGCCGAAGTACCGGAAGAAGGTGGTGCGCGACAAGCCCGCCTCGGCGGCGATCTGTTCGACCGTCGTGTTGTCGAAGCCCTGCTCGGAGAACAGCCGGAACGCGACCTCGCTGACCTCATCGCGCATCGCGGCTCGTGTCCGCTCCCGCAGCGTGGAGGCCATGGTCCTGGATGTCTCAGCCATGCCATGAGTGTAGTACACAGACCCTATATGGTACTCAGTCCCATATTGGTATATGGTCTCTTATGTTGTCTTCGTTTCCCTTTGAGGAGTGCTTTCTATGAGCAAGATCTGGTTCATCACTGGTTCCTCGCGCGGCCTTGGCCGCCGGTTCACCGAGGCCGCGCTATCGCGCGGCGACAAGGTCGCAGCGACCGCCCGCAATACCGACGCACTGGCAGACCTGGTCGCCGCCCATGGCGACGCGATACTGCCGCTGCCCCTGGACGTCACGGACAAAACCGCCGTGACGGAGTCCGTCCAGCGTGCCCACGAGCACTTCGGACGCCTGGACGTCGTCGTCAACAACGCCGGCTACGGGCTGTTCGGCATGGTCGAAGAACTGACCGAGCACGACGTCCGCGCCCAGTTCGAGACGAACCTGTTCGGCACCCTGTGGGTCGTCCAGGCGGCACTGCCCTACCTTCGCGCGCAGGGCAGCGGCCACATCATCAACGTCTCCAGCCTGATCGGCCTCGCCGCCTACCCCACCACGGGCGGCTACAGCGCCACCAAGGCAGCCGTCGAGGTACTCTCCGACTCCCTCGCCCAGGAAGTCGCGGCCTTCGGCATCAAGGTCACTGTCATCGAGCCCGGCCCCTTCGGCACCGAGTTCAACACGTCCTCCGCCTATTCCGCACCGCTGTCCGCCTACGACGACTTCCGGCAGGCGGTCAACGCCAGCTTCGCCACCCTCCCGAATCCCGACCCGGCGGGCGTCGGCCCCGCGCTGCTGAAGGTCGTCGACGCCGACAACCCACCGTCCCGGATCTTCTTCGGCACCTTCCCTCTCCAGGTGGTCCCGCAGCTCTACGCCGACCGGGTCAAGGGCTGGCAGGAGTGGGCCGAGGTGTCCGCCGCGGCCGAGGTCGGCCCAGCCTGACCGGCCTCCGTCCGACGCTTCCGGTGCCGGGCGGGCCGTCCACCTCGAGCACTGCCCGCTAGACCTGCAACTCGACCGGCAGCAAGGACAAAAGGATGATGAAACTCTTAGGCGGTCGACGAGTTCGTCTGCCTTGACGCACCTCACGCGTCAATGACTTGCCCCTGGCAGTGATGTCACGTCTTAGCGTCTGCCCGGTGGCCTATCCGCCCACGAGCGTATGGCTCTGAATGAAGGAAGAGGAAATGCGATGCCGACACTGGGAATCATCGGAAGCGGAAATATTGGGTCCGCGGTCGCGCGGCTGGCGGTCGCGGCGGACATCGATGTCGTGATCGCCAATTCGCGGGGGCCGCAGAGTCTGGCCGATCTCGTCGAGGAACTGGGTTCGCGAGCCACGGCAGGCACCGTGGAGCAGGCTGCCAAAGCCGGGGAGACAATCCTGCTCAGCATCCCGCTGACCGCGTACAGTTCTCTGCCTGCTGAACTACTGCGGGGCAGGACCGTGCTGGATACCGGCAACTACTATCCTCACCGCGACGGTCGGATCGACGAACTCGACGCCGAAAAGATGACCACGGCTGAATTGGCCCAGCAGCTCTTGCCGGGCGCCCTGCTGGTCAAGGCATTCAACAACATCCTGGCCCACCATATCCCGCAGCTCGCCCGCCCAGCCGGGGCGCCGGACCGCAGCGCTCTACCCATCGCGGGCGTGGACCAAGGGGCGAAGACTCGGGCGGCAGAACTGATCGACCGGCTCGGATTCGATACCGTCGACGCCGGAACACCAAGTGAGACTTGGCGTTTCGAGCCCGTGGCCGGTGCGTACACCAGGATCTACCTTGCCGACCCCAGCGTGCCGGTCGATCGCATACTCGAAGCTCCGGCCGCACCGCTGTCGGCCGACGAACTGCGCGCCGCGTTGCAGGCGAGCGAACGGGTGAAGGTAGCCGAGCGCACCTTCTGAAGTTCGCAACGAGCCGTCCGCCGGAGAACCCGACGGAGGAGTGTCACCCCAAACGCGCGATGACCCTCATGTGGACCGGTAGCTGAACCCTCGCACTCGTAGGCTCATGGCGCAATGACCCCCGCTACTCATGATGAGTTGCGTAAGGGTGTGGGTCTGGTCACGATGGGTACTATATCGAATACGCTGGTACCCAGTTAAGTTTCTTTCGGGCTGTCGTGATGGAGCGTCCGAGTGATCAGTGAGGATCCAATGAGTCAAGTGGCTATCGAGTTCGACGTGTCCGTACCCATGCGTGACGGGGTGATTCTGCGGGCCGACGTCTACCGGCCCGTCGGTGCGGGGCCGTGACCGGTTCTCGTGCAGCGCACCCCCTACGACAAGGCTTCGCCGCAGGGGACCGCCCAGCTCGACACGCTCAAAGCTGTTCGGCGCGGTTACATCGTGGTGCAGCAGGACACGCGAGGAAGGTTCGCTTCCGACGGCGAGTGGCTGCCGTGGGCGTATGAGCACCAAGACGGTTACGACACCATCGAGTGGGCCGCTGCGCTGCCCGGTAGCAACGGCAATGTGGGAATGTTCGGTGCAAGCTACACCGGCAACACCCAATGGGCCGCGGCCATCGCGTGGACATCTTCGTCATGGGCCTGAATCAGTGGCGACACGAGCCGCAATGGCCCCGCGCCCGTGCCCGCGACACCGAGTTCTTCCTTCATCCCGGCGGTCATCTGTCGACTTCTGCCCCGGCGGAGAACGAGGCGCCTTCGTCCTACGTCTACGATCCCGCCGACCCTGTGCCGACCACGGGCGGCGCGCTCATCATGGCGAGCGATTTCCGCCCCGGAGCCCTCGACCAGCAGGCAGTGGAGTCCCGTGCGGATGTGCTGGTGTTCACCAGCTACCCGCTCTCCGAGAACCTCGAGATCACCGGCCGGGTCACCGCGACCCTGTTCGCCGCGACCGACGGGCCCGCTACGGACTGGGTCGTGCGGCTGTGCGAGGTCGACGAACGAGGAATCTCGCTCAACATCGTCGACGGCATCACCCGCGTCACCACCGAGCCCGGACGCGCCGACGAGCACGAGATCGACCTGTGGTCGACCAGCATCGTGATCAAGGCAGGGCATCGGCTCCGGGTCCAGGTCACCTCCAGCAACTTCCCGCGCTGGGACCGCAACCTCAACACCGGAGAGGATCCGACCGTGGCCATCGAGCACCGTGTCGCCCGCCAGAAGATCTTCCACGACTCCGCGCGGCCCTCCCGGCTGATCCTGCCGGTGATCCCGGCCACCTAGAATGCCGCCGCGAAGGTCTGCGGTCAGCCCAGACCTTCGCGGCACACGGGACCGAGTCGGCGTGGCTACGGTCTCGTGTTGCGACTCGGCCGCTATCGCGCCCGCTATCGCGCCGCTCACGACCCCGCCAGCGCCGGGGTTGATCGGCGAGAGCACCCACGCCGGCAGACCGTGCACGGCAACGGGTCAGTCAGGGCTGTGGAGTAACCCGTTCAACAGTAGGGACGCCAGTTCGTTGAAGGCGTCCCCGGCCGACAGGCCGGTGCGCTCGAGCAGGACGCCGGACTGGACTCCCTCGATGGCGAGTGCGACGAGTTGGGAGGCGAACCGGCCGTCGGTGGCGCGGAAACGACCTGTCCGTATCCCATCGTCGATCAGTTCATGGACGCGTTCGGCCGCGCGGGCGGTGTTGCGCGCGTAGATCTCGGCGGTGGGAGCGAAAGCGACCATGTCCTGGTAGAAGGCATTCGAGTTGCGTCGCATGGCATTCGCGATACCGCCGAGGTACGCGAGGATCTTGGCCTGCGGGTCGGTCCGGGTGGCCACATGGGCTTCGATGAGTTCGGCCGATTCGCCGAAGAACTGTTTGGTCGCCAGTACCACCAGCTGTTCTTTGGTCGCGGCGACGCTGTAGAGGGTGGCCTTGGAGCAATGCAGGCGCTCGGTGAGCTCGCCGATGGTGATGGTGGTGAAACCCTCGCTGAGAAAGATCTCCTGGACCTGACGCAGCAGGTCGTCACGCCGCGCCACATCAACGCGTCGCTTACGGGGAGTGTTGACCGTCGTTTGACGCGCCGAGGCCGTACGAGGCATGAGATCAAGTGTTTCACACCCATCCTCGGGCAGCTGCGAGCAGCGGGCTTTATCCGTCACCATTCCTACAGTACTCTTTTGGGTACTATTGAACTGCTTAACGTACCCAACTGGAGCGGTAGTGAGTCCTGACTATGCAATACGTGTCGGTGAGTTCCTCGAACAATACGGGACGCCGGATGCGGATGTGGCCTGGTTGCTGTGCGACCGTCATCCGGCATCGGCTCGAGCGCTGATGATCGTCGACGAGCACTTGGCCGCGATCGAATACACCTACGGCGAGCTCGCCGAAGCGTCACGACGAGCGGCCGCGGTTCTGTCCGCGGCCGGTGTGGGGCGCGGGGATCGAGTCGCGACCGTGATGGGCAAGAGCGCCGAATTGGTCGCGGTCGTGCTCGGTATTTGGCGCTTGGGCGCGGTCTACGTGCCGTTGTTCACCGCGTTCGCCGAGGATGCGATCCGGTCGCGCCTCACCGACGCCGAGGTCAGGCTCGTCGTGGTCGATGAGGATCACCGGGCGAAAGTGCCCGCAGGTGACTGGACGCTGATCGTCGCTGGTACCGATTCCCCCGACAGGTTGAGCGCCCGCCTTGTCGCGGCCTCGTGGCAAGGCATCGGCTCAACGCCGGTCGGTGGAGACGGTGCGCTGGTGCACATGTTCACCTCCGGTACCACCGGCAAACCCAAGGGGGTGGTGCATCCGGTGCGCTATGCCGCCGGGTGGCGGAGCTACCTCGAGTTCGGTCTTGGCGTCGGGCCCGACAGCGTGTTCTGGTGCGGCGCCGACCCGGGATGGGCGTATGGGCTCTATACCGCGATCGTGGCTCCCCTGGCGGCCGGTGTGCCGACGCTGCTGCTGCGCGGCGGATTCTCGGCCGCCGACACCTGGACGGTGTTGAAGGATCGCGCGGTCACCGATTATGCCGCTGCGCCCACGGTCTACCGCGGCCTGCGCGCTTCCGGCCTGCCAGTTCCCCAGGGGCTCGCGCTGCGCCGGTTGTCGAGCGCGGGGGAGCCGCTGACCCCGGAGGTCAACGACTGGGCCCGCGACGCGCTCGGGCTCGAGGTGCACGATCACTACGGCCAGACCGAACTCGGCATGCCGATCGGTTTCCCACACCACCCCAGCCTGCGACGGCCGGTGCTGGCCGGTGCGATGGGAACTTCGCTGCCGGGCTGGGAGATCACCGTCCTGGGCGAGGACGACGACGCACCGGTCGAGTCAGGTCAGACCGGGCGGCTGGCGATCGTGGTCGCGGGCAGTCCGTTGATGACCTTCCGCGGCTATGTCGGAGGGCACGGCAGCGACCGATTCCGCGCCGGGGGCGCCTATTTCCTGACCGGTGACATCGCCTCGATCGACGCCGACGGAATCGTCCGGTTCTCCGCGCGCGACGACGACGTCATCATCATGGCCGGCTACCGCATCGACCCGTTCGATATCGAATACACGCTCCTGCGGCACCCCGCTATCAGCGAAGCCGCAGTGGTCGCTGCTCCCGATGAGGTGCGCGGCGAGGTCGTGGAGGCGTTCGTGGTCCTCGCGCCCGGCGCCGCCGTCTCCGACGATCTCGTCCAGCAGCTACAGCAATGGGTCAAGAAGAACTACGCCGCGCATGCCTACCCGCGGCGTATCCATTTCGTGCCGAGCCTGCCCAAGACGCCGAGCGGCAAGATCCAGCGCGCACAGCTGCGGCAGCGGCGCCGCGAGGACGCCGGCCTGGGCGCGGGTGCCCGATGAACCTGCCCGCACCGGTCCTGGTCACCCGTACCGGTTCGATCCGCACCCTGACACTCAACCGCCCCCACCACCGCAACGCATTGGACCCCGAGCTGATCGATGCTCTGGCTGCCGCGGTGACCGAGGCCGAACAAGATCCGCACACCCGGTGCCTTGTCCTCGCCGGAGCGGGCAAGAGCTTCTGCGCTGGCGCCGACCTGCGGTACTTTCTGAGCCTGGCCGATACCCCGGGTGGGCCGACGCAGTTTCTGCGCCGGGTCTCGGCCGTGGTCACTCGGCTCGAGACCAGCCGCCTACCGGTGGTGGCCGCCTTGCACGGCCACGCTGTGGCCGGTGGTCTGGAGCTGGCACTGGCCTGTGACGTGGTCGTCGCCGCCGACACGACACTGATCGGCGACGGGCACATCCGCAACAACCTGCTCCCGGCCGCGGGCTCGAGCGTGCGACTGCCCCGCAAAATCGGCGACTCCACGGCACGGTGGCTGGCCCTGACTGGACAACTGGTCCCCGCCCAGCGGCTTGCCACCACCGGCTGGCTGCACGCGGTGGTGCCCGCCGAGGAAGTGCAGGCCTGCGCACGAGCCGCCGCGATGGAACTGGCCGAAGCCGGCGGCCCGGCCCAAACCGCGTTCAAGGCCCTCCTGCACACCCTGACCACCATGGACGAAAGCCAAGGACTGGCCCGAGAACTCGCCGACTTCGAACAGCACTGGAACACCAACGACGTACCGGCCTCGCTGACCGCATTCCTGCAACGCCGATCGGCCTGAAGGCATGCCGAGCCACTATCACATTCCTGGGAGTGCAATGAACCGCTACACCGATCAAGTCGTCCTCGTGACCGGCGGAGCCCAAGGGCTCGGCGCGGGTATGGCCGAGCGATTCGCGGCCGAAGGGGCGGTCGTAGCCATCGGCGACGTCAACGACGTCGCTGCCCGCGACCTCGCTGACCGCCTGGAAAAGGAATTCGGACGCACCTGCCTGGCCCATCCGGTCGACGTCACCTCCTCGGAAGATGTCAACGCCTGGATCGAAGCCGTCGTCCGTGCGCACGGCCGTATCGATGTCCTGGTCAACAACGCCGGAATCATCCGCGACAACCGGATCGAGGACATCGACGACACCGACTGGCACTCGGTATTGGATGTCTCCCTTTCGGGCGCGTTCTTCTGCGCCCGAGCGGTGTTGCCGCACATGCGATCACGCAACTACGGCCGGATCGTCTCGTTCTCCTCGATGAGCTGGCGCGGCAACTTCGGCCAAGCCAACTACGTCGCCGCCAAGGCGGGCATCGTCGGACTCACCCGCACCCTCGCACTCGAAACCGCCCGCCAGGGCATTACCGCCAATGCCATCGCCCCCGGCCTCATCGAAACACCCATGCTCGCTTCGATGAACACCGCGGCCCGCGAAAAGCTGATCGCCAAAGTGCCCCAACGCAAGACCGGACAGCCCCAAGACATCGCCGAGGCCGCCGCCTACCTGTGCTCACCGGCCGCCGGATACGTCAGCGGAGTAGTACTCGACATCGACGGAGGCTTGGGTATCGGCTCATCGATCCGCTAGCGGAAACCGACCGCAGCGGCGTTTCACACTCCGATTGCCTGGCCGATGATGACCTTCATGACCCGGCTGCTGGCAGACCGGTGGAGCTGCCGCGGCTTCCTGCCGGAACCGGTCTCGCGAGACCATCACGCGGGTTCTCGATCTGGCTCGTCGGTCGCCGTCATGGTGTATGTCGGAGGGTCAGGGCAGTTTGATTGCCGACATGTACATTTCGAGGGTAGGTCTGTAGAGGTCGACGTCATCGAGTTGGGTTCCCAGCGCGACCGAGTCGGTGGTGGCGATGAGCACGCGGGCGAACGTCAGTGGGGGAATCAGCAGGGTCGCGCCGATTCGATCGAGGCCCTCGACGATGAATCGTGCCAGGGCTTCGGCGACCTCGACTCGTTTGGTTGCGACCCGCTCCCGGGCCTCGGGGTTGCGCAACAGGTACAGAGTGAATTCGTAGCCCAGCGCGGCGGACTCGGCACCGCGGTCTTCAGCGAGTTGGCGCCACCGCTGGGCGACTTGGTCGAGTTCGTGCGCTCCCACCTGGCTTGCTGCCGATAGCAGGTCGGTGAATGTATCGAAGTAGCGCTGCCAGTACCGGTCGCTCACCGCTAGGAAGAGTTCTTCCTTCGTGGGGAAGTGCTTGTATATGGCGCCTTTGGTGTAGCCCGCCGCATGAGCGATGTCATCGAGGGTTGCCGCCGTGAACCCTTTTTCGGCAAACACCTCTTGCGCGGCATCCAGCAGGAGCGACCGGGTGCGCTCGAGTCGTCGCTCCCTCGTCCATCGCTCAGCCATGTCAGCGAGTATGCCATGAATCTAAGAAACTATTCCGACGCTTAGATTCTTACTGGTATATTTTCGGACGACAAGCTACTGATGGAGGGCGACGATGACTGCCTCATCGACGACAGACAGATACGCCGACACCGAGGTGATAGCTGAAAGGTGTCCGCTCTTCGAGCGGATCCGCATGGGTTGGACAACGGCGATCCCGAAGGAGGCTGCGCGATGAGGGGGCCGTTGGACAGGAAGAAGGCGGCCACCGTCACCGAGGAGATCGGCGGAGTCGCATCATTGGGTGCCAAAACTCAGTCCACGAGCAAGCCCGTCCAGATCTGGGCGATCGTCGGGGGCTTGATCCTGGCGTTCCAGGTGTATGTGTGGATCCGCTGGGTGTCGGGACCATTTTTCGTCCGGGTGCCCACAGGGCCCAGTGACCCGCCGACGTGGATGAAGACGATCCTCATCACGTGGACGGCCGTGATCCTGGTCGGCTGGCCGATCGGCGTCTACTACTTCATCATCAGGCCCTGGCGGCGTGAGCGGCGGATCACGCTCGACGGCATGCTCCTGGTCGCCTGCGGTCTGCTGTTCTTCCAGGATCCGCTCCTGAACTACTTCAACACGTGGAGTACCTACAACACCTGGATGTTCAATCGGGGGTCGTGGGTGGCCCACATTCCGGGTTGGCGCTCGTATGCCGAACCGGGCCAGATGATGGCCGAACCATTGTTGATGAATGCGGCGGGTTATTCCTACGGAGTTCTGCTGTGCACGATCCTCGGATGTTGGATCATGCGCCGTGCGAAGTCGAAGTGGCCGAATATCAGCAACTTCGGATTGATCGGCGTTCTGATCGTGTGGACGTTCTTCTTCGATCTCGTCATCGAGGGCCTCTTCCTGATGCCGATGGGACTTTTCACCTACCCCGGCGCAATTCGATCCCTGTCGATCAATGCCGGCACCTACTACCAATGGCCGATCTATGAAGGACTCATGTGGGGAGGTGTCCAGGCAGGTCTGTGCGCGCTGCGTTATTACACCGACGATCGTGGCCGGACCTTCGTCGAACGAGGACTGGAACGGATCCAGGGCGGGGCCGTGAAGCAGCAGGCTACGCGTTTCCTGGCCATTTTCGCGGCGTGCAGTCTGTTCTTCTTCGTGTTCTACAACCTGCCCGCGCAGTGGTTCGCCATGCACGCCGATCCCTGGCCCGAGGACGTCCAGAAGCGTTCGTACTTCGACATGGGCATCTGCGGTGAAGGGACAGGGCGGCTCTGTCCTGATCCTGTTCTGCCGATCCCCGGCAAGAACACCGGCTACATCAATCCGGAAGGCCGGCTCGTTCTCCCTGATGGCGCAGAGCTTCCGGAAGTCGTTCCATTCGAGCGAGGAAATTAGTATGTCGACCAGTCAATCCACCGCTGTACTCCCGGTTTTGGAAGCACCGTTCTACCGGCCGGTCGGCGACGAGGTAGCAGTCTTTCGGGCCGCGGCCCGACGCGGTTCGCCAGTACTGTTGAAGGGCCCCACAGGATGCGGGAAGACGCGCTTCGTGGAGGCCATGGCCCACGAACTCGGCCGCGAGCTGATCACCGCCGCGGGCCACGAGGACATGACCTCGGCGGACCTGGTTGGCCGTTTCCTGCTCGAGGGTGGGGAAACGGTCTGGGTGGACGGGCCATTGACCCGGGCCGTGCGCGAGGGCGCCATCTTCTATCTGGACGAGGTGGTCGAGGCGCGTCAGGACACCACCGTGGTCATTCATCCGCTCGCCGATCACCGCCGTGAACTGCCGATCGATCGACTCGGCACGACACTGCGGGCGGCCCCCGATTTCCAGCTGGTCATCTCCTACAATCCCGGCTACCAGAGCGTCCTGAAAAGCCTCAAAGAGTCGACCCGCCAGCGTTTCGTTGCCATCGAACTCGACTTCCCGCCCGCCGAGGTCGAGACCGAAGTGGTCGCCGTCGAAGCCGGGATCGGATCGGAGACCGCGACAGCGCTGGTCGAACTCGGTCACGCCATTCGAAACTTGGATGGCTCACCGCTGCGTGAAGTGGCCTCAACCCGGTTGTTGATCCTCGCGGGCGGTCTGGTCGCTGAAGGGCTGAGCCTGCGCAGTGCGGTGCGGTCGGCCGTTGTCCAAGTGCTCTCGGACGATCAGGATGTCGTCCGTGCCCTCGGCGAACTCATCGACGCCGTCCTGCCGCGACCATGAACGGTTCCAATCCGAACAGCCACGACCGGTTTCGCCTCCTCGCCACCTTCATCGCCGGCCGGGCTGTCGAAGTTGCGGAGGCGCCGGCTGGTCAGCCTGCTCACACCAACGGCCAGATCATCTTCGTCTCAGCGGGCCGCTCGGTCGCCGAGCAGCGCCGCGAGATGCTGCTCCAGACCGCGCTGCTCGGTGCGGGGAGTCTGGATCAGCGATTGGTGAAGGCGCTTCGGGCCCGTCCGGCGGTGGCGCGGCGCTACCTGGCGCTGGAAGGTCGGCGAGTGATCGTCGACCTCGCCGAGCGGATTCCACTCGCAGCTGGGCTCGGTCCGCACGAGCCTGCGGCCACCTCGAGCGCCCAGGAGTCGCTCGAGGTGGCCGCAGGCCGAGTACCGGTGGCCGACCCACCGGAGTGGTTCGGTGCCATCAAGCCCTCCCGATTGCTGGCACGCAGTCCCGCACCGGGCGCGCGGGCCACGAACAAAGAGCTGCGCTTGGAATTCGATCCGATCGACTTACCCGAGGCCGACGACGACGGTGACGATGGAGGTGAGCAGTCCGGAAGGAGCAAGATTCTCGCACTGTTCGAAAATCCGCTGTTCAACTCGCGGGCTCTGTCGGACCAACTCCGCAAGCTGTTCGGCAACTCCCGGGCACCCGGGGACGGCTCCGCTGGTGCGGAGATGCAGGTTCGCGCCGTTCGACGGGTGCACCAGGTGGGAGTCGATGCCCGGCCGCTGCCCACACGGATCCAGTTCACCGATGACGGCAAGCCCGGCGCCGCGCTGGGCGTAGGTGGAGCGCTTTATCCGGAGTGGGATGTCCACAACCACCGGTATCGGCCCGAGTGGTGCCGGGTCATCGACTTCCCGCTGACAGTCGCCGCCGACATCTCCGCGGCCGGTGTCCCGCTGGACGACGTGCTTCGGCGACGCTTGTCGCGAATCGGCCTGGGCCCCAAGGTGCTGCGTGGCCGTCCCGATGGCGACGAGCTCGACATCGAGGCGCTCATCGATATGTTCGTCGATCTGCGTTCGGGCTACTCGTCACCGGAAAACATCTATCTGGAACGCCGCAAACTCGGGCGTAATCTCGGCGTCCTCATCCTGCTCGATGCCTCCGGGTCTGCCACCGATACCGATACCGAAGGCCTTGCTGTACACGACCACCAGCGGCGGGCAGCCGCGACATTGGCCGTTACGCTCGAAGAACTCGGCGACCGCGTCGCGGTCTATGCGTTTCGTTCACAGGGGCGCCACGCTGTTCATCTACCGGCGATCAAGACGTTCGGACAGCGTTTCGGCGCCGTCGGGCGAGCCCGGCTCAACCAGCTCCAACCATCGAATTACACGCGCCTGGGCGCAGGCATCCGCGGTGCGGGCGAAATCCTCAAAACCGAAGCAGGCACCGAAAACCGGCTGCTGGTGGTCCTTTCGGACGGCATTCCCTATGACGATGGCTACGAGGGCCGCTACGCCGAAGCCGATGCCCGCAAGGCGCTCGAAGAACTCCGCGCCGACGGTATTGCCTGCCTGTGCCTTTCGATGGGCGCGAGCACCGGCACCGATGCCCTCGAACGGGTTTTCGGTTCCGCCAGCCATGCCAGCGCCGCGACCCTGAGCGACCTGAGCCCGCGGATGGATGAGTTCTTTCTGTCTTCCCTTCGGGAACTCGCCGCACCGAAACCGCGGTAGCGATGAGAGGAGTTCGAGCCAGAGATTCACCGCGCGAATTCGCAACGGGCGATTGATTATTGACGCACCATATCCGGAAGTGCCACGCGCGGGGCAGGAGTTTGTAAACAACCTTCGAGTGCGGTAGTGGGTGCGGCTCTTGCCTCCGATGCGATGCGGCGTCGACTCGACGCCGTGACGGTTGGCGACCCTACTGCGACGTGGGGTGGCGTCGTTCGCCTTCGACATCACGCAGGAAGGATTCGATCAGCTCGATTGCCTCGTCGTGTGCGGTATCGACGTCGAACGCTTCCTCCATACGCAGGAAGCGCGACACGCTGGACATGAGCAGGACCAGTGCTCCCGGGGTGTAGGTTTCGGCGGCGGGGCCGTAGTCGCCGAGAACCTTGGTGACGGCGTCGAGTTGCATGGCGCGGAAGCGTCGGGAGGAGTTGGCGATCTCGGTGCGGATGGCCTTGCGGTGGTTGGCCAGCGCGACGAATTCCATGGTCAACGCGGTGTGGGATTGGTCGTGGATGGCTTCCCACAAGGCCCACAGTGGCTGAGGTGAGGCCAGTGCCTCGAGTTGGCGTTGGTAGCTGCGGTCGGCTCCGCGGCGGAACAGTTCGATGAACAGATTGTCCATATTGCCGAAGTAGTAGTGATACAGGGCGGAATTCGCGTCCGCGCGTGCGGCCACGCGCCGAGTGCTGACGGCGGCGTAGCCCTCCTCCCGCATGATCTGCTCGGCGGCGTCGAGCAGGGCGCTTCGTGTCGGTGAGTCCTCGGCGTCGGATGCGCGAGCGGGCTTCATGGTGTTGGCCTCCCAGGTGTGTGAGGCACGAAGCCTTCGGTGTCGTTGCGATCGTGTGGTTCGTGGTTGCGCGAATAGAAGGTAACCCGCGCTCTTGCCCGTTCGGTCTCCGGCCGCGATCGAGTCGGCCGATGAGTCGGTGACCGTGCTTTCGCAAGTCGCTTGACAGCGGTGAACCAGGTCACGTATATCTTAATCACCTGATTGAATTAATCAGTCGCTTAAGGCCCCTGATGTGGGTCTTCGCGGTCATTCGATGTCCCCGGCGCAACCTCGATCGCTGTCGGGCCGAACGAAGAACGTGGTGTCGCGCGTGGCATATCTCCCTACTCTCATCTCGGCGGTACGACGGCCTCCGCTGTGGATCCGCACCGCCCGCGCTGGCGCGGGAGATATTCGTGGTGTGCCAGCCGGAGGACTCGGGTACCGCAACTCGATCGGCGAGAGGTGTGAACGAGGCACTGGAGAGATCCGCCTTTCGAGCGCTGTCGTTGCCCGTGCAGAGCTGAGGTGTATCGCGCAGGAAAATGAAAGTCGTTGTGTTGCAGTAATCGACCGCCGTGATCCTTGCGTTCTCGCTGATCCTCGTATCCACGTTGGTGCCCGATGACGGGCACCGTCGCCGATACCGACCGCGAGGGTGTCGAGCGGCATCCGGCGAAGCGCCCCAGGGTCGCGGTGGTGACCGGCGGAGCCTCGGGGATGGGGTTGTCGATCTGTGCGGCGTTCGCTGCCGACGGATATCGGGTCGCGGTTCTCGACATCGATGATGGCGCCGCGCAGCGGGCTGCCGAACAGTTGCGTGCCAGCGGTGGCGCGGCGATCGCCTGTGCGGTCGATGTCACCGATCGCGAGGCGGTCGGTGCGGCGATGCGCAAGGTGCGCGCCGAATTCGGTGCGATCGAAATCCTGGTCACCAGTGCGGGGTTGGTCGGTTTCTCGCCGTTCACCGAGATTTCGCCCGAGGCATGGAACCGGGTCGTCGACGTGAATCTCAACGGCGTCTTCCACTGCGCGCAAGCCGTCATCCCGGATATGGTCGCCGCGGGGTGGGGCAGGATCGTGACCATTTCCTCGTCGAGTGCGCAACGCGGATCGCCAGGGATGGTGCACTACACCGCAGCCAAGGGTGCTGTGGTGGCGATGACCAAGGGCCTTGCGCGCGAGTACGCCGCGAGTGGGATCACCGTCAACACCATCCCGCCGTCGGGAATCGACACGCCCATGCAACGGCAGTCGCAGGCAGCCGGAAACCTGCCGGATAACTCCGTGATGGCAAAAGCAATCCCAGTCGGACATCTGGGCACCGGAGACGATATCGCCGCTGCCTGCCTGTTCTTGTGCTCCGACCAGGCCGGCTACATCACCGGCCAGATACTCGGCGTGAACGGCGGGTCGGTGATATGACCGAAGCCACGGCCCCGCGTCTGGTGCCGCTACCGGTGCACGAATGGGACGAACGCACGATCGCGATGCTGTGCGGGCATGTCGGAGCGGCGGACCGGTATCTGTCGGGCGAACCGGACGCGCCACGGATGCCCAATATTCTGGGGGTTTTCGCACATCACACCGAATTGGCTTCGGCGTGGCTGGCCTTCAACGGTCTGCTGCTCGAGCGTCCCGCGCTGGATCCGTTGGACCGGGAACTGGTGATCCTGCGTGTGGCGTGGCGCAGCGGCTCGGACTACGAGTGGAGCCAGCACGCTCGGATGGCCGCCGGTCTGGGGCTCGACGAGCACCAGATCAGGGCAGTGCGTCACGGCCCGGCCGCACCGGGGTGGTCACCCGTGCAACGGCTGCTGCTGACCACGACCGACGAGCTGTTGGAACGCCACTGCGTCACCGACCGCACCTGGACCGAGCTGGCCCGCCATTTCGATGAACGTCAGCTGATCGAATTGCTGTTCGTCGCCGGCTCGTACCTGTGTCTGGCGATGGTGTTCAACAGCGTTGCCCTGCAACCGGACCCGGAAATCGACCGGCCGCGACCGTCCGAACTCCCGGAAATGGAGGAACAACCGTGAGCGAACTAGCGCCCCAGCGCCTTTGGCCCAAGCCTGCTGAAGGCAGTTGGACTCAGCACTATCCGGAGCTGGGGACCGGCATGATGTCGTTCGAGGACTCGGTCTCGCCCGAATTCTTCGAACTCGAGCGCGAGGCGATCTTCAAACGTGCCTGGCTCAATGTCGGCCGGATCGAGCAATTGCCCCGAACCGGTAGCTATTTCACCAAGGAACTCGATGTCGCCCGCACGTCGATCATCGTCGTGCGCGACCGCGACGGGAGTATCCGTGCGCTGCACAATGTGTGCCGCCATCGCGGCAACAAACTCGTGTGGAACGAATTCCCCTGGGAAGAAACGTCGGGCACGTGTCGGCAGTTCACCTGTAAATATCACGGCTGGCGCTACGGACTCGACGGGTCGCTCGCCTTCGTGCAGCAGGAGGGCGAGTTCTTCGACCTGGACAAGAAGGATCTCGGGCTCGCGCCGGTGCATTGCGAGGTGTGGGCGGGGTTCATCTTCATCAACCTCGATGCCGAACCGCGACAGACGCTGCGGGAATTCCTCGGCCCGATGATCACCGATCTAGATGGTTACCCGTTCGACAAGATGACCGAATGGTACGAATTCAAGGCGGACAATCAGAGTAACTGGAAACTGTTCGCCGACGCGTTCCAGGAGTACTACCACGTTCCCGGCCTGCATTCCCAGCAGGTGCCCAGTGCGGTGCGGACCCCGGGAAAGGGTTTCGAGTGCGCGCATTTCCAAGTCGACGGCCCGCACCGGATGGTGTCGACCGGCGGCGCGCGACGTTGGACGATGCCCGCAGAGTTCATGTATCCGATCGAGCGGGTCACTCGAAGCGGCCTGGTGGGGCCGTGGGAATCCCCCGATCTGGGTCCGATGCCGAAGGGATTGAATCCCGGCCGGATCGATCCGTGGGGTATCGACAACTTTCAGATCTTCCCCAATATCGAGATTCTCATCTACCGCGGCTGGTATCTGCTGTACCGGTATTGGCCGACCTCCTACAACAGCCACCGCTTCGAGGGCGTGCTCTGCTTCCAGCCTGCGCGCACGGTTCGCGAGCGGGTCGAGCACGAGGTCGCCTCGGTGGTGTTCAAGGAATTCGCGCTCCAGGACGCGGGCATGCTCACCGGCACGCAGACAGCTTTGGAATCGGCCTACCGGACCGTGGGGATGACGCATTTCCCCGTCAACGACCAGGAGATCCTGGTGCGCCATTTCCACAAGGCGGTCGCCGACTGGGTCGATGAATACCGCACCGACTTGGCGCAGGTGAGTGCGCGATGACAACCACACTGCTGCCACCGGCCTTCGCCGATCTCGAGCCCTTCGCGCGAACCTGGTGTCTGCCAGTCGAATCCGAACGATACAAGCAGCGTCTGAACACGTCGATGGCCGAGATGCAGGCTTTCTACGACGCGTGTTTTCCCCGCGTGGACGACGCGATCACCTACTGCGACAAATTTCCGCTCGACGACCTGCCCGACGACGCGATCCAACTACTGCGGATGGTGTATTCGCTGGTGACCGTCGCGATGGCGATCGAGATCTTCAAGCAGCCCAAACCCGTCGACAGCGCAGACGCCGAACTCGAACGCGTCGCCGAACCCTGGCCCTGACTCGTTTCTCCAAATCGGCCACACCGCCGCGAGCGGGCAATGGCCGGAAGGAGCACACCATCATGACGATCACTATCGACGAACTCAGCCGCGATGTCGGCGCCGAAGTCCATGGCGTCGATCCCCGGACGTTACTCACCGACCCGTCCCTGCCTGACACAATCCTCAATATCCTGGAGCAGCACGGTGTCCTGGTATTCCGCGACCTGCACCTGGATCCCGAGACGCAGGTGGCGTTCTGCCGCAAACTGGGCGAGGTCGATACCTCACCCGGGCATCATCCGGTCGAGGGCATATACCGGGTCAGCCTCGACACGACAAAGAATTCCTCGGCGAGCTATCTGCGTGCGACCTTCGACTGGCATATCGACGGCTGCACTCCAGAGGACGATGCCTACCCCCAGAAGGCGACCATGCTCACCGCCAAGGCCGTCGCGGCCAGCGGTGGAGAAACCGAATTCGCCAGCACCTACGCGGCTTTCGACAATCTGAGTGCCGCGGAACAGAAGTACCTTGCGCCGTTTCGCGTCCTGCATTCGCTCGAGGCGTCTCAACGGGGTGTGACCGCAGATCCGACACCGGAACAACTCGCCGTGTGGCGACGCCGACCGACCAAGCAACACCCGTTGATCTGGACCCACAGATCCGGACGTCGCTCACTGGTACTCGGGGCGTCGACCGACCACGTCATAGGCTTGCCCCCGCGCGAGAGCCGCGCGTTGCTCGACGGTCTGCTGCGTCGCTGCACCGCACCCGAGCGCGTCTACCGGCACGAGTGGTCGGTCGGTGACACCGTGATCTGGGACAACCGGGGCGTCATCCACCGTGCGGCCCCGTATCCGCAGGACTCACCGCGAGAGATGCTGCGCACCACCGTACTCGGCGAAGAACCGATCGAATAACCCCCTTCCGCAGACCATTTCAGGAGTCAACCCAATGCCTCGTTGGCCCAAGCCCGCCGAGGGCAGCTGGACGCAGCACTATCCCGAGCTCGGCACGGAACCGATGTCCTACGAGGACTCGATCTCGCCGGAGTTCTTCGAACTCGAACGTGAGGCGATCTTCAAACGCGCATGGCTCAATATCGGTCGCGTCGAACAACTTCCGCGCACCGGAAGCTACTTCACCAAGGAGATCCACGCCGCGTACACCTCGGTGATCATCGTGCGCGACCGTGACGGCGGTATCAACGCCTTCCACAACATCTGCCGCCACCGCGGCAACAAACTCGTGTGGAACGAAATCCCGCGCGAGGAAACCTCCGGCACCTGTCGCCAGTTCACCTGCAAATACCACGGCTGGCGCTACGGACTCGACGGCGCACTGACCTTCGTGCAGCAGGAAGAGGAGTTCTTCGACCTCGACAAGGCGAATCTGGGCCTAGCGAAGCTGCACTGCGAGGTCTGGTCGGGATTCATCTTCGTCAACCTCGCCGCCGAGCCGCGTCAGAGTTTGCGAGAATTCCTGGGCCCGATGGTGACCGGTCTGGAAGGCTACCCGTTCGATCGACTCACCGAGCGCTATTCGTACCGATCCGAGGTCGGAGCGAACTGGAAGCTGTACATGGACGCTTTCCAGGAGTTCTATCACGCACCCGTTCTGCACGGAAAGCAGACTCCGGACAACTTCTCTGTCGCCGCGCAGCAGGCCGGATTCGAGGCGCCGCACTACCAACTCGACGGACCGCACCGGCTCGTCAGCACGTCCGGCGTCGTCACCTGGGAACTCGATCCCACCATGCGTAAACCCATGGAGGACATCACCCGCAGCGGTCTATTCGGGCCGTGGGACGTCCCGGATCTGGGTCCAATGCCCGAAGGGCTCAATCCGGCGGGCTGCGACCCGTGGGGCCTGGACTCCTTCCAGCTGTGGCCGAACTTCGTCATTCTCATCTGGTCCGGCGGCTGGTATCTGACTTACCAATACTGGCCGACCTCGTACAACACCCACATTTTCGAAGGCAACCTGTATTTCCCGCCCGCCCGCACCCCACGCGATCGGGTCGCGCACGAAATGGCCGCGGTCACCTTCAAAGAGTATGGGCTGCAAGATTCTTCGACGCTGGAGGCGACGCAGCTGATGCTCGAATCCCGCGCGGTCACCACATTCCAACTCAACGATCAGGAGATCCTGTTGCGGCACCTGCACAAGGTCGCCGCCGACTGGGTCGGCGATTACGAACGCGAGCGTGCGGAGGCCCGGCGATGAGCGAAACACTGTTGCCCGGCGAATTCGCCGACCTGGAATCGTATGCGGCAGTGTGGTGCCTGCCCACCGAAACCGAACGCTACCGCCGCCGCCTGGACAGTTCGATGGACGATATGCAGCGGTTCTACGACGCCATCACCCCGCGCGCCGAGGACGCGCTCGCCTACTGCGACAAATTCACGATCGACGATATACCCGAAGACGCCAAAAATCTGATGTACCTGCTGTATTCGATGATCCAGGTGTCCTTCCCCGTCGAAGTGTGGAGTCAGCCACGCATACCGGACACCGGGTCGGCATCGTTGACCTGTGTGATCGAGCCCGGCCTGTGAACGATCAGGTGATCGTGCTGCGGGCCGGGGCCTGGGTCGACGTCGAGACCGGGCAGCGGCACACCCCGGCGGTGATCGTCGTCGAGGGCAACCGCATCGTCGCGATCGACCCGCCCGAGCTGCCCGCCGGTGCGCAGGTCATCGACCTGGGTGAGCTCACCCTGCTGCCCGGGTTGATGGATATGGAGGTCAACCTGCTCATCGGCGGCCCGGACAATCCCTCGGGGCTGCCGAACCCGATGCACGGCGTGCAGGACGATCCGGTGTATCGCACCTTGCGGGCCACGGTGAACGCAGGCACCACCTTGCGCGCCGGATTCACCACGGTCCGCAACCTCGGTCTGATGGTCAAGACCGGTGGCTACCTGCTCGATGTGGACCTCGGCCGCGCCATCGAACAGGGCTGGATCGAGGGACCGCGCATCGTCGCCGCAGGACACGCGATCACCCCCACCGGAGGTCATCTCGACCCGACCATGTTCCAACGCCTCGCACCGCACATCATGCCGCTCAGTGTCGAGGAGGGGCGCGCCAACGGGGTTCCGCAGGTCCGCGAATCGGTCCGGTACCAGATCAAATACGGTGCGGAGGTCATCAAGATCTCCGCATCCGGCGGGGTGATGTCACACGGCACAGTCGCGGGAGCTCAGCAGTACTCGGACGAGGAACTGGTCGCGATCGTCGACGAAGCCCACCGTGCCGGGGTTCGGGTCGCCGCGCACGCGCACGGTGATGCCGGAATTCGTGCCTGCATCCGCGCCGGAGTCGACTGCATCGAACACGGCTCACTCGCCACCGACGACACCATCGCCATGATGGTCGAACACGGTACGTTCCTCGTACCGACGAGCTACCTGTCCGAAGGTCTCGATGTCTCCAAAGCCGCACCGGCACTGCAGAAGAAAGCCGCCGAGGTCTTCCCCCGCGCTCGCGAAACCCTACGCAGGGCCATCCACGCCGGGGTCAAGATCGCCTGCGGCACGGACGCTCCCGCTATCCCGCACGGCCACAACGCCAAAGAACTGTGGGCGCTGGTCGACCGCGGCATGACACCGGCGCAGGCATTGCGCGCGGCGACGATCACCAGCGCCGAACTCATCGGCGTCGAGGACCGTGGGCGTCTGGCACCAGGGCTGCTGGCCGACATCATCGCGGTACCCGGCGACCCGACCGCCGACATCTCCGTCATCGAAGACGTGCGATTCGTCATGAAAGACGGCCACATCCACAAGAACAGCTGAAACTACCCCTACTCAGGAGGCCAACACATGGTCAAGGGAATCCTCTACGTCGAATCCCGGCCCAACTCCCCTGAAGACGCTGCGGCATTCCACCGTTGGTACGACGAGACCCACATGAAGGAAATGCTGGGACTCGATGGGATCGTCTCCGCTCGACGGTTCGCCCCCGTTACCGAGGGCGCGTTCGTAGCGGTCTACGAGATCGAAGCCGACGACATCGCGGCCGTGCAGGCACGACTTACCGAGACCACCAAAGCAGGAGGCTTCTCGCCGCCCGTCGGTCTGTGTGTCGACCCGCCGCCGATTGTCCGCTTCTACCGCGACATCACCGCACCAACACTGTGAGTAGCCGAGACGATCCAGCACGAGGCATACGCGTGGCCACATACGAGCATTTGTTCATCGGCGGGCGGTGGGTGACGCCGGCCACCGCCGACACGATAGAGGTGATCTCGCCGCATTCGGAGCGGGTGGTCGCCCGTGTTCCCGCCGCGACGGCGGCGGATGTCGATCGGGCGGTATCCGCGGCCCGCACGGCCTTCGACGACGGCCCCTGGCCGCGCACCGATCCGAGCGAGCGGATCGCGCTGGTTCGGCGGCTTGCCGAGCGCTACACCACCCGTGAAGATGAACTCGCCCAGCTGATCACCACCGAGATGGGTGCGCCGATCACCTTCGCCCGATCGGCGCACGCCCGGCTTCCCGGCGTCATGATGCGCGCCTTCGCCGATATCGCCGAAAACTATCCGTGGCAGCAGACGCGATCCGGATTCCTCGGTGGCGATGTCCTCGTCGTCCACGAACCCGTCGGTGTGGTGGCCGCGATCATCCCCTGGAATATGCCGATGTTCCTCATCGTCGCCAAGTTGATCCCCGCCCTGCTCGCAGGCTGCACGATCGTGCTCAAACCCTCGCCGGAAACACCGCTGGACGCCTACCTCATGGCCGAATTACTCGACGAACTCGGGCTGCCACCGGGTGTCGTCAGCATTCTGCCCGGCGACCGGGACACCGGCCGTCACCTCGTAGCGCACCCGGGGGTGGACAAGGTGTCCTTCACCGGCTCCACCGCCGCCGGACGACAGGTGGCCGAAACATGCGGGTCCGCGCTGCGCAGGGTCAGCCTCGAACTCGGCGGCAAATCCGCCGCCGTGGTACTCGACGACGCCGATCCCGACGATGTCGCCGAAGGCATGCTCGTCGCCGGACTGATGAACAGCGGCCAGGCCTGCGTGGCTCAGACCCGGGTACTGCTGCCACGGCACCGCAGCTCCGAATTTCTCGACGCCCTGGTCGACAAGGTTGAAAACCTCACCGTCGGTGACCCTTTCGATCCGGCGACCCGGGTGGGCCCAATGGTCTCGCAACGGCAGCAACACCGTGTCCGCGGCTATATCGAAAACGCACAGCACCAGGGCGCGCGCCTACTCACCGGCGGCACCGCGCTGCCGGATACGGTCGATCGCGGCTGGTATATCCGGCCGACCGTCTTCGCCGATGTCGACAGTTCGATGCGGATCGCCAGGGAGGAAGTCTTCGGACCGGTGCTGAGTGTGCTGACCTACACCGACGACGACCACGCCGTGGAGATCGCCGATGCCACCGAGTACGGGCTGTCCGGCTCCGTGTGGACCGCCGATATCGATCGCGGTTCGGCCGTCGCCCTGCGCATCCGTTCCGGCACCCTTGGCATCAACCAGCCCTACGCCATGGACCCTGCCGCGCCCTTCGGCGGTGTGAAGAACAGCGGCATCGGCCGCGAATTCGGGCCGGAGGGTATCGGCGCCTACCTCGATACGAAGTCCATTTCCGTGCGGGCCTGAACCACAGATCGAAGCCTATTACGCATCTCCCTAGCTTCGCGGAACGAGGTCACCGACGTGATCGCCGTCGTCGTCCCGCCGCGCTTATGGGGAGTGTCTTATGGCGCGCCAGGGCTCAGCTGCGACGTAGCCAGTGCTCCGGCACGAATGAGGACGGGACAACAGTCCCGCCCTCATTCACTTCGCCCGGCCCTCAGCAATTCGGTTCAGAGGTCTCGCAGTGTCAGATGATGTTGGCGGGCGCGACCTTGTAGCGGTGACCACGAACACTGGTCGAAACTCGTTGGGTGACGGACTCGACCCCTCGGGCCAGTACAACGAAACCGGTGGTTCAGCAGCGGTTTGCGAAAAATCTTCGCGGACAGCGATGAGTCCTCGGACGGTGCTCCGTCCTATCTGTTGAACGCGCTACCAACCCGGCGCGACCGACCAGAAG
The DNA here is from genome assembly GCF_044457245.1 of Nocardia sp. NPDC050630. NCBI lineage: Bacteria > Bacillati > Actinomycetota > Actinomycetes > Mycobacteriales > Nocardiaceae > Nocardia > Nocardia sp. NPDC050630. The sequence goes on along the minus strand of NZ_JBITGN010000007.1, from coordinate 303,035 downwards.
GACCAGAAATGACCACCGCCAACCCCTCCGCCGACTTCTCCAGCGACGTCACCGACCGTCCCGGCAAGATCGGCAACCGCGTCCTGTGGACCCTGCAGATCCTGCTCGGCCTGTTCTTCATCATCGCCTCCGGTGGGCCGAAGCTCGTTATGCCGAACGCCTTGATGGACAACGCCCCCGAGAATCTGACCATCCCCCTCGGGCTGCTCATCTTCATCGGAGTTGCGGAGGTCGCGGGCGGTATCGGCCTGATGGTGCCACGGCTCAGTGCCCTGGCTGCCGCGGGTCTGTCGGTTCTCACCGTGCTCGCCGCCGGGACGCAGGCTTTCATCGCCGACAAGCCGTTGATGGGGATTTTCCCACTGGTGCTCGCCGCGATCTTCGCCTGGATCGCCTACGCGCGCCGCGCCACCATCACCGATCTGCGCAACTCGCTGTCGCGATGACAAATCCATACCTACGACCGGCGATCGGTGGCCGACCCACCGATCGCCGGTCGTGCGTTCTCATCATCGATCGCCCGTCGGGTTGGCGGCGATCGATCCAGCGGCCATCTGGTCCGCGCGGCGGTGCCGTCGCACATGAACGCGTGCGGTTGAAGGGGCGTTAGTCGGCCACGTAGCGCAACATCACCACCTTGTCGAAGTGCTTCGTCTCGACCAGCCGGAGCTGGATTCGCTTGTCCAGCAACGGGAACAGCGGCGTGCCGCCGCCGAGCACCACGGGCGAGACGAACAGCTGGTACTCGTCGATGAGCCCGTGTGGCATCAGCGAGGCCGCGAGGCTCGCGCCACCGACCTCCATCACGCCATCGCCTCCGGCCTTGAGCCTGCGGACCTCCTCGACCGCGTTCTCACTGACCAGGGTGCTGTTCCAATGGACCTCGGTGAGCGTCCGGGAGAAGACCACCTTGGGCTTGTCCGTCCAGAGGCGACCGAACTCACGCTCGATGCGCGGGGCGTCCTCGGGCACGTGCGGCCAGTACTCGGCCATCAGCTCGTACAGGCGACGACCGTGCAGCGAGACTTCGATGTCGCGGTAGCGGTCGTTGTGGAACTGGTGCAGCTCCTCGTCTGGGTTTGTCCAGTCGATGCTGCCGTCGCGGTCGTTGACGTAGCCGTCCAGGGACACGCCGAACGAGTAGAGAAGTTTCCTCATGACTGGGTAGACCTCCCGGACGCGGAGAACTCATCGGACTCGCATAGCATCCACCGGATCCGGTGGTGATGACGCCGGGGGTGCTTCTACACCGCCGACGTCCAGGCCGCGACGATCCCCGAGGGCACCGTCTGCGTCGACGGCACCATACAGCCGACCCACTTCCGCATCACTTTGCCGTCTGCCGAGAGTCCGCGATCCCGGTGAGGATGCGGCGCAACCCGTACGAGAACTGTTCGGCCGGGCTCAGGTCGGCGGATTTGGTCATGCGCGAAACTCGGGGATATGCGCCGCTTTCGATGACCTTGCGCATGTAGGGGGCGACGGCGGCGCGCCACTCGTCCTCGGTCTGACCGGTGCGCCGCTGGGTCTCTTTCTCGGCGAGCTCGCGCATGACCGCGCCGCGCACGTAGTCCCTGATCAGCCCGACGGCCGAGGCCGCGTCGGCGATGTCGGACGTCAGCGGGGCGGCTGCGGTGAGGGCGTGTTCCAGGCCGCGCAGCCAGTTGGGGCCGAGTGATGGCCGGGTGGCCAGCAGCGGGGCGAGCCAGGTGTGCCGTAGCCAGAGCTCGCGCTCGTGGTGGGCGTACGCCTCGAGGTCGGCGCGCCAGTCTCCCGTCAGCGGCACGTGGTCGTCCTGTACCGCATCGGCCATGAGGTCGAGTAGGTCGTCGCGGCTGTCCACGTAGCGGTAGAGCGAGGTCGTGCCGGTCGACAGCTCGGCGGCGACGCGGCGCATCGACAGCGCGTCGAGCCCCTCGGCGTCGGCGATGGCGATGGACGCGTCCACAATGCGCTCCACACTCAGGGCCTGTCTCTTCGACCGGTACGGCTCACGCTCCCAGATAAGTGACATGGACAGGAGTCTACCGAAGTGGATACAGTGTGCCCATGAACGGGCACACTGTATCCACTGATGTTTTGATCGCCGGCGGCGGATCCGTCGGGCTGATGCTCGCGGTGCTGCTGCGCCACCACGGCGTCAAGCCCCTCGTCGTCGAGGAGAAACCGGAGCTGTCGCCCCACCCCAGGGCCACCGGCATCGGGTCGCGGTCGGTGGAGATCCTGCGCGAGGTTGGCCTCGATCAAGCGGTCAACGAGGCCGCGGTCGACCTGCGGGCCGGGAAGATCAGAGGGCGCACGCTCGCAGAAGCCGACTTCACCGAAAGCGAGGGGTGGAAGACGAAAACCGCGGCCGAGCTCACCTACACGCCGGCCCGGATCCGCGGCACCTGCGCACAGAACCGGCTCGACCGCGTGCTGCTCACCAAGGCCGGCGACGTGGAGTTCGGCGTGGCACTCGACTCGTTCGAGCAGGACTCCGACGGCGTCACGGCGACCCTGTCCGACGGACGTGTCGTGCGGTCGCGCTATCTGGTGGCGGCCGACGGGGTGCGCAGCCGGATTCGGCAGATCCTCGGCATCGGCCTCACCGGTCCCGGTGTGATCGGTCAGGAGACGACGAGTGTTCTGTTCGGTGCTGATCTGCGTCCGCGCAAGCCGTTCGCAATGTGCAATATCGAGCATCCGGACGCGACCGGACTGCTGGTGACCGTCGACGGCGAACGCGAGTGGGTGTTCCTCACCCGCCTCGACACGGAGCCGACTCCCGACCTCATCCGCACCGCGCTCGGCGACCCATCGATCGAGGTGGAGATCCGCAGTGTGCTGCGGTTCCGGGGGCGCGGCCAGGTGGCCGATCGGCTCTCCGTCGGGCGGGCCTTCCTGGTGGGCGACGCGGCGCACGCCATCCCTCCACTGGGCGCGTTCGGGCTGAACGCCGGCATCGCCGACGCACACAATCTGGCGTGGAAGCTCGCGCATGCACTGCGCGGTGAGGCCGGACCCGAGCTGCTGGAGACGTATCACGCCGAACGCCATCCGGTGGCCCTCATGACAATGGAGCAGGCGCGCCTGCGGTTCAACGATCCATCACTGCACTGGGGCAAGGACATGGCAGAGGCGCGCAAGGCAGCGGGGGCGATCAACGCGCCGGTGGTGCACATGGGCTACCGATACAGCGGCGCGGAGCTCCCCTCCACCGAGGACGTCGCCCTCGACCTCGACGGATCACCGGGATCCCGCCTGCCACACATGTGGGTGGCCGACGGAGTGTCCACGCTAGATCTCGTCGGATCCCAGTGGTGCGTACTCACGGCCGATCCCGGCGTGGAGGCCGACGTTCCGGTGCACCTCGTGGATGGCTGGCCGTACGGGACGGTGCTGGTCCGCCCTGACGGTTTCGTGAGCCGTTCTTACGGCTCGGGCGCCCCGTAACGCGGCGGGCCGGCGCGCGCCGGTTGAAACTCCGGCAACATCTTCCAGGAACAGCACGCAGCGGACATCGACCTGCCGCGTTTCATGCGTGAGACCAGGCCGGGGATCACGGTGAAGGCGCTGAGCGACCTCATCGGTGGTGCACCCGAGTGGCTGCATCGCTTTACGCCATCAGGGTTAATTGCTTAGCACAAGTAACCTATGTATAGTTGTGTAGTACAAGCAACTAATCTCGTGCTGGGAGTGGGCATGGCAGTGTCACCCGATGCGGCTCAGAGCCTGATAAAGGAGCTCTACTTCATGGGCCGGGCGATCCGCGCTGTCCTGTCGCACCCGGAAGAAGGGCACCTGCTTCCGGGCGGCGTCGGTCTGCTGGGCTGCCTCGAGGTCAGGGGGCGGTGCCGACAGGTTGATCTAGCTGTGGACTTGTGCATCAGCCCTTCGACACTGAGCAGGCAGGTCGCCGAGCTGGTGAGCTCCGGCGATATCGCCCGCGATGCCGATCCCAGCGACGGCCGGGCCACTCTCATCCAGATCACCGACCAAGGACGCGATCTGCTGCGGCGCATCCGGGTCTCGCGGGCGCGGGGATTACAGGCTGCGCTCGCCGATTGGAGCGAGGACGAAGCCGAACAGGCCGCGATGGTTGTTCAGAAACTCAGGAATTCACTGGCCGCGGTTGCCCACCACACGACGGTGGGTGAGTGCGAGCCGGTTTCGATAGAGAGTCAGGAAGTGGATGTCTAATTCAGTCGATGCGGGGACGCGGCGCGATCCGGACGCGATGACCCATCGTCAGGTCCTGGAAGCCCTGACCGGGTTGCTGGCGGCGCTGTTCACGGCGTTGCTCAGCACCACGATCGTCTCGACCGCGCTGCCCACCATCATCGGCGATCTGCAGGGATCGCAGACCGCATACGCCTGGGTCATCACCACGGCGCTGCTGGCCAACGCCGCATCCACCCCGATCTGGGGCAAGTTCGCCGATCTGTTCAATAAGAAGCTGCTGGTCCAATCGGCCATCGTCATCTTCGTCGCCGGCTCGATCATCGCCGGACTCGCCCATAACGTGCCGGTGCTGTTGGTCGCGCGCGTCGTCCAAGGCATCGGCATGGGCGGCCTGACCGCCCTGGTCGTGGCAATCATCGGCTCGATCGTCGCGCCGCGCGAACGCGGTCGGTATTCGGGCTACATGGGCGCGGTAATGGCGGTGTCGATGTCGGGTGGCCCCATCCTCGGCGGCGTCATCGTCGACAGCCCGCTCGGCTGGCGCTGGTGCTTCTACGTGTGCGTGCCCATCGCGGTGATCGCGCTGATGCTGCTGCAGCGGACGCTGCGGCTGCCCACCGAGCGCAAGGCGGACGTGTCGATCGACTGGCTCGGTGCGGCGCTGCTGACCGCCGGTGTTTCGGTGCTGCTGATTTGGGTGTCGTTCGCCGGGAAGGCGAACTACTACGCCTGGCTCTCCACGGAATCGGCGTTCTACGTAGGGGCGGGTGTGCTGCTGCTGATCGCGACCGTGTGGGTCGAGTCCCGCGCCAAGTCGCCGATCATCCCGCTGCCCATCGTCACCGAACGCACCACGGGTTTGGCGATCATCGCCTCGATCGCCGTCGGTGTCGGCATGTTCGGTGCGACCACCTTCCTGGGTCAGTACTTCCAGACCGCGCGCGGCTACTCGCCGACGGTCGCGGGCGTCCTGACCATCCCGCTGGTGGCGGGCATGCTGACCGCTTCGGTCGGCTCCGGCCAGCTGATCACCCGGTTCGGCAAGTGGAAGGGCTTCGTGGTCAGCGGCGGTGCGCTGCTGGTGGTCGGGTTCGGGCTGCTGTCCACGATCGACCACGCGACCAACCTGTGGCTGGTCGGCATCTACATCGCCGTTGTCGGGCTGGGCGTCGGCATGATGATGCAGAACCTGGTGCTGGCTGTGCAGAACACCGTGAGCGTGCACAATATCGGCGCGGCATCCAGCAGCGTCGCCTTCTTCCGCACCTTCGGCGGCGCGATCGGCGTCTCGGTTCTGGGCTCGGTGCTGGCAACCCAGGTCAGCGATCTGTCCAAGCAAGGGTTTGCCAAGCTCGGTATTCAGACCACGTCCTCGGGTAGCGGCAATCTCGATCTCGATGCCCTCCCCGGACCCATCGCCACCATCGTGCGCGCTTCCTACGGCGACGCGACCGGACGGATCTTCCTGATCGCCGCCGCGGCGACGGTCGTCGCCCTCATCGCGACCGCGTTCCTGCCGAACCGCCCACTGCGCCGCACGGTCGACATCAATCCGGGCCTCGACCCGACCACGAAAGAGTCTGCGTCGCAGGACAATACGACCGCCGCGGACGACATGGCGGCACTGGATGCCGAACTGGCCGCCTTCGCGGAGTCGGGCTGGGACGAAAACCAACTCTGGGAGGGCGCCGAGCGGGTGTTGCCCGAGCCTGAACCGGTGCCGGCAGCGTCGGTCAATGGGCATGGGGCGGTAGAACAGAACGGTCGTGTGTACCGGGTCGTCGCATCGTCGCAGACCGGTCTGTCGGCGGACGGGTCGTCCGGGTCGGACTTCGGTGGTGCGGCGTTGGGTGGTCGAGTCCATCGTGAGGACGGTCGTCCGGTGTCGGGTGCGGTGTTGACGTTGATCGACCAGGGTGGCCGTCAGCTCGCGCGGGCGAGCAGTGCCGCTGATGGTGGTTATGCGATCACCGCGCCCCAGACGGGTGGCTATGTGTTGATCGTGTCGGCGATGGGCCACCAGCCGACCGCGGTCACTGTGTCGGTCGGTCAGCGGCCCCAGCGCCTGGACGTGACCTTGGTGGGTTCGGGGGGGTTGTCGGGTGTGGTCCGTACCGCCGGACACGGTGTGCCGTTATCGGGTGCGACCGTCACATTGGCCGACGTGCATGGTGAAGTGGTCGGGGCGGCTGTCACCGGCGACGACGGCACCTACGTGTGCCACGGTGTGGTGTCGGGTGTGTATACCTTGGTCGCGGTCGCGGAGCATATGCGTCCCATTGCGACCACCTTGACGGTGCCCGACAGTGGTGTGTTGCGTCATGACATCGAGTTGGCTGCGATGGCGGTGCTTGCCGGGTCCGCGTTGGCCGACGGCGGCCGTGCGGTGCAGGATGTGCTGGTCAGTGTGCTCGACGCGGCGGGGGAGGTGACCGCGACGGCACGCACCGACGAGAACGGCCGCTATGTCGTGACCGATCTGCGCGAAGGGCAGTACACCGTGGTTGCTCGTGGTTATCCGCCGGTGACCGGCCAGGTCACTGTGTCGGGTGGCGAGGTCGCCTATGACGTGCGACTCGGTTACGAGCTTGGGGGTCGTTGATGAGTGGATTGACCGGTCGTGTTTGCACCGTGCAGGGGTGGCCGGTGCCGGATGCGGTGTTGACGGTGACGGATATGCAGGGCCGCCAGCTCGCCCGTGCGGTCGTCGACGAGACCGGGGCGGTGGGCACCGAAGTGTTGCCTGCGGGTCTGCACACCGCGGTACTCACTGCTGTCGGGTTCGAGCCGGTGGCGCGGACCGTGCAGATCTCCCCGGTGGGGACCGGCGTGCTCGGTGAGGTGGTGTTGGTACCGGTCGAGGGCGCGGTGGCGTCGCCGCCGCCGGGGCCGTGGACGATCGATCCGGTGCATTCGACGGTGATCGCCACTGTGCGTCATCTGGGTATCGCGAGCATCAAGGCCCGATTCGCGGAGGTGAGTGGGCGGCTCGATATCGCCGAGCCGTTCGAGCGGTCCACCGGGCACGCGGAGATCAAGGCCGCGGGTATCGATACCGGTAACTCGATGCGTGACACTCACCTGCGCTCACCGGAATTCCTGGATGTCGACACTTATCCGACGATCATTTTCACTGGAAGGGGGTTGCGTCGTACCAGTGGTGACACGTGGGTGATGCCGGGTGAGCTGACCCTGCACGGGCAGTGTCGCGCGGTCGATCTCGACGTGACCTATGGCGGGTTCGGACCAGACCCGTGGGGTGGTGTGCGTGCCGCGTTCCACGCCGAAACACTCTTGCACCGCAATGATTTCGCGATCGATTACAACGCGGTCGTGCGCGCGGGAGTAGCCGCGGTCGGCACCAGCGTCAAACTCGACCTCGACATCGAAGTCGTACAAGGCGAGCAGCTACCCGCAATCTAGGCGCGCCGGGGCTGAGCTCGCGATCGCGCGATGCTACTTCGCGGGCAGGGCTGAGGCCGCCGAGGAGTCGGCCCGGTCGGCCGCGAGTGCCCCGGCCAGCGCCCAGGTGCGGTGCTGATCGTCTGGACCGGCCAGCTCCGTGGTGGTCAGCACGACCTCGGTGGCGCCTGCGTCGTAGTAGCGCTGGATTCCGGCGGCGATGGTTTCCTCGTCGCCGATGAGTGCCAGTTCCGCTGCCCGCGAGGCACCTTCGAGTTCGATGACCCGGCGATAGGACGGCACCTGCTCGTAGAACGCCAGCTGTTGCACCGCCGTGGCACGGGTGCCTTCGACATCGGCGGTGACGACTGCCGGGACGAAGGCGACGATGCGGGGTGCGGTTTCCGACGTCTTCGTGATCACCGGCACGATGTACTCGCTCAAGGTTTTCGGGCCTGCCAGATACGGCAGGGTGCCGTCGGTGAGTTCGCCGGTGACGCGTAGTGCTTGGGGGCCCATCGCGGCCACCAACACCGGTACGCGTGGTTCTGCCCCGGGAACCGCGGTCGGCAGTGGCGGTGTGACCGTCAGCAGTTCGCCGTGGAAGTCGGCGGTGCCCGTGTCGAGCAATTCCCGCAGCCCGGTGAGGAACTCGCGCAGCCGGGTGATGGGCCGATCGAAGGCTGTGCCGAACGCGCTGGCAGCGAGTGTCGAACCGACGGCCAGACCCAGGTGATAACGCCCGTGCGTCGCGGCTTGGGCGGTCTGCGCCTGAGCGGAAACCAGCAGCGGATGGCGGCCGACCACAGGGATGGCCGAGGTGCCGACCTGTAGGCCCGGCACCTCCCGGCCGACGATGGCGGCCAGGGCGGGGGAGTCGTAATCCATCCGCTGTCCGAACCACACCGACCCGATACCCAGCTCGGCGACCGAGCGGGCCTGCGCCACGATCTGGTCGACGTAGTTGCCCGAATTCGAGGCAGCGAGCGCAATTCCGAGAGTCATGTCATGGGAAACCCGTGTGCGTGCGCGCCTGTTCCCGAACCGCTAGATGAAATCAGCTTGATCACAAGGGTTTTCGTTGCCTCGGAGTCTGTGGGCCGATCCTCTGGGGAGGGGTCGGCACCGGCACCGTCAATTCGTCGAACGCGTACCGGGCACCGAAATCGCCGTCGCCCTCAATGAAACCGGGTCCGTGGGCCGACGACCGCACCGTCGTGCCGGTCGTGGCCGGCTTCGACGGAGCCGTGCTCTCCGGCCCCGGATCCGCCGCGTTCGTCACCGGCTATGCCAAGATGTTCCGCGCGCACCCGGAGATCACCTCCGTGGTGCATGTGCACACGCCCGTTTCCGCGACTAGCATCCGCCAATTTTGTGACTCGGTAATAGACCGGCCCGGGGACGCCGCCGCCCACCGCGATGGCGTCGCCGGTGATGGCGATGCTGCGTGGTGATGCGAGAAAGTGACCGATCCGTGAAGGTCAGGGCAATTGCGCTCCTCGGCTGGTATTCCGGGTTCGGTGACGCGGAAGCGGGTAAGCGCACGAATGTGTATGGCATAAATCTGAGAGAAATAGCGCAACGGCGGGGCCCGTTCGTCTCGCTCTGCATCGACGCCTCACACAACACTGAGGACGCCGAGGATCAGAGAAAGCTGCGGTGGCGTTCTATCCGCGAGCAACTGGTCGCGCAGGATGCCCCCGAAACAGCATTGGAGCTGTTGGACGAGGCAATCGCGGAAAAGAGGCCGAGTCGCGGACGGACAGGACGCGTGCTGATCGCTGACCCGGGCAGCGTTCTTGTCGATCATCTGCTCGCCGAACCGCCTGCACGTGAGATCGTCCGGGTGTCGCCACTGCCTTATCTTCTGCCGCTGATCGAGCAGCAATCTCACGAGGTGCCCCACGTTATCGCCGTAGTCGACCGGATCGGCTGTGATCTGTACGGCATCGATGAGGACGAGAACCTGATCGAAGAGGTCACGGAGGGCGCCGGGCATCCGGTGCACAAGGTCCACCATGGCGGAGGGTGGGCACATCGCTCGATGCATCGGCGGGTCGAGGAAACGGTCCGCCGGAATGTCGAGGAGGTCGCCACAGCGGTTCGGAATCTGGCGGACCGGATCAACGCGCAGATCATCGTGCTCGTCGGTGAGGTCGGCGCCCGCGCGGCGCTGTCCAAGGTGCTCGAGTCGCCTACCGCCCGGATCGTCGAAGTCGAGGCCGGGGCTCGCGCGGCGGGTTCGGACTCGGCTGCACTCGAAGCGCAGGTGGAGGAGGCGGTGCGGGCACAGGCATGGCAGCGGCAGCATCAGGCCGTCGAGCAATTGACCGCCGCGCGGGGCAAGGCTGACGGCTTGGCTGTGGAGGGGGTGCCTGAGACGGCTAGGGCGCTACTGGCGGCGAACGCCGATACATTACTGATCGATGCGGAGACCATAGGCGATCGACCCGTCGAACTCGATCCGGAATTACTTCGAGGCATCAGTGGGGCGGACTGGATCAATGAGAATGCGGCGAAGCCTGGTGTATATCGGGCCGACGAAGCGTTGCCGGTAGTCACGCTGCTGCAGGGCGGCTCCATAGTTCCAGTCGAAGGTGCTGTCGTACCAGAACAAGGCGTAGCGACCCTCTTGCGTCACCGCTAGGGCCTGCGCTGGGAGAAATCGAAGGAGTAAACCCATGGAAAGAGGAAGCAGCAAACACAGTCCTGTGCGCGACGACGAGCTGGCTCATGAGCTCGAGGGCACGTTGCGTGGCAATCGCTCCAGTCGGGCAGAGGAATGGCATGACCCCGAGCCCCCGGCTGACGATGACACGCTCATCAATGAACAGGTGCAACGGACCGAACGCCCCGTAGAGCAGAATCCCCCCACCCGGGAACAGGAATAGCCGCGTTGCGATCCGCCGCCGGTGTCGTCTTGTCCGTCGAACAGGACCGCATCGCGGCCCTGTTCGACGAATCCGGTAACCGACCCGTGGGACGCCTATCGAGGTCTAGGAGACGGCTTGACTGACCGCGTTCGGGCCGTTGTAAGTCCGGTCGGGTATCGCCTCTAGCGCATCGAGGATTTCCTTGTCCGCACCATTGTTCTTGGCGGCAGACAAAATCCCGCCACGATCGCACGGATAGTCGACCCCGGCCAAATACTTCTGCACCTGAATGGGACTGACCTGGCTCATCTTTGCTCCTCTCCGATGATCCGAGACAGCGGACATCGGGGCACTACCACCACCTGGGTAGTCCAAACCCTTTGATCGATCCTTTCCTATGGCTGGTCACGAGACCCGGGGTAGTCGGCCGCAGCTCGAGGACTTCGGGCTTCGAGAACCTGAATCAGCAGCGTTACGCCTTGACGCCGGATTCCACATCGAGGCGGCCGGCACACTCGCTGAGCCCCCGGTGGGGGTGAATACTCGGAGTATGACCGAGCGTGGTGAAGTGTCGCAGGTGGAGAAGGATCTGGTCGAGCGGGTGGTCGGGGTCGGGGATCCGCTGAAGGTCGGCAGGTTTCGGTACTGGTTCGGTACTCGGCGGTGGGAGTGGTCGGCGGAGGTCGCGCAAATGCACGGTCACCCTGCCGATATCGAGCCGACCACCACATTGTTGCTGTCGCACAAGCATCCCGAGGACCGCGACCGCGTCGAGGCGCTGATCGTCTCGGTCGAGGACGGGGGTGCATTTACCAGTCGTCACCGCATCATCGACACGGCCGGGCGAGTGCGTGAGGTGCTGGTGCTGTCCGAGCCCATGGTCGACGAGGACGGGGCCGTGACCGGGACTCAGGGTTACTACATCGACCTGTCGGACGCCGTGGACGATTACCGGCAAGGAGTTCTCGATGACGTCCTACCTCAGCTGGTCGACGCTCGGGCGGTCATCGAACAGGCCAAAGGCGCCCTGATGCTCGCCTACGGCATCAGCGCCGAGCAAGCGTTCCAGGTGCTGCGTTGGCGCTCGCAGGAAACCAACATCAAGCTGCGCACGGTCGCGCAACGAGTGGTCGCCGAGTTGTCGAACATGGGCGGAAACGACGTCAAACTGCGGTCCCGGCTCGACCATGTGCTGCTGACCTTGCACAATGGCATAGACCCCGACGCAGTCGAGTGAGTTCAGTGGATGTGTGTCGGCGGCGCGAGGTCAGGCGGAAGGTGCAACACCGCCGCGGCGCCCGGATCGGCGGGTGAGCTGTTCTGCGCGTCGACGATGGCAGCCGCATGCACGGTCGGAGTGACCTGGTGAGCGCGCGCCAGCCGCAGCAGTCGCGCCCGCGCGTTGTCGATATCCAGGTCGAAGTACTCGGCGAGGATACCGACCGCGGTCGCGATCACCGTCGATCCGTGCAGTACCGCTTCCACCGTTTCGTCGGTCGCGGCGAGTCTGCCGTTGAGCCTGCCCATCGACAAGGCGATCGCGGCGAGATCGGCCAGAACCTGTCCGAAATCGTTGGGCCGCTGCACTCCCCATGGCTCATCGGCGTGTACCACTACCGACCCCAACGGCACCGTCAAAGCCGTTACCGGAAACGCCCGCACCGAGCGCAGCCCTGATTCCCGCGCCCGGACGCGGTAGGACGGCCATCGCGAATCGAGGTCTTTCGCAGCTTCGATGTCTGCGATCATGGCCACCGCACCATCACGAGCACTCGACATACCCGGACCGGTGACATGCAGGCGCGGATCGGTGATGGTGCCCTCGCGCATCGCCTCGGCCACGATCCGAATCCCCGGCTCGGGCGCCTGACGTCGATCCAGCAGGATCACCACCGCCGATACCGCCTCGAAGCACTCCTGGGCATGACGAGCCACCGAATGCAACAACGTCGGCACATCGAAATCAGTAGTCAGGGCCGCGGTCAGCTCCGCGACCGCCAACCGGGTCTGCACGGTGTCCATCGCCCTACCCTTCGCCGCTATCACGCTGGTCGCGCAAAGAAAGCCTGCGCGCCACGATATCGGCGGCCACATCGCTGATCGCTCTGCCTTCGGCGTAGCAGTACGCGCGCAAGCGGGCCAATCCCTGGTCCGTCGGAACCGCCAGCTGCACCGCGACCATTCCCACAGCGTTGAACACCACCGCCCGCGAGAATTCATCGTCCACGCCGTCGATACCACCTTGCGCTACCACAGCATCCACGACTTCGTCGACGCCACCGAGGGCGTCGACGCGTCGATCCCAGTCGGCGCGCAGCGCACGCCCTATCGCTACCGCGCAGGCGTCGCCGGAATCCCGCTCGACCCCGCCCAGCCCGCCCGGCAGGCCGCGATACAACTCCAGCACCCCTACCGACTTGCGCACGCCGGGAACCGGAAACGCGAAGACGGCACGCACCCCCAATGCCAGCACCTCGCCGGTGAACGCCGGCCAGCGCCTGAGGGCGTCAGTACTGGTCAGGTCCGGCCAGATCTGGCGCTGATCACTGCGAAATGCCTCGACGCAGGGCCCTTCGCCCACTACGAACTGGAGTTCATCGACCTGTTGGGCAATGGCGTCGGTGGCATACACCAACTCCCTCGCCTGCGAATTACCGCCCAGAACCGCGACAGCGGCACCATCGGCTCCGGTCAACCGCACCGCCGCCGAGCAGACCGCGCTGATCCCACTGAACGACGACCGACCAGCACTCTGGGCACCGGCACGACGAGCGGTCTCGTTCGGGTCTCCGGGCCGGGCGCCGGACATATTTTCCACGGTGCCCTCCATTCGCTGCGCGAACTACGTTACGCCCACCCATCTGGATTGCACCGAGGCGCTCGGTGCGTGGCGATTGCCCATCTCGGCCCGTGGCGTGTTGCCGCAATGGCGCTGAGGCCGTGGTGAGCGAGCCGACTCAGCTATTCGACAATGGCCGACTCCGGGTGGTCGCTCGCAGGCCCCGGAGGGCGAACGCCGCACCTCGGCCTACCGGCCGGCGCCATCGGCGTCGGGGTCAGTGCTGGACGGGTTCGGTGCCGAGCAGGTCGTCGTAGTCAGCGGGCAATTGCGCTGCAATATGGTCGAATTCATGTGGCATCGCCACCTTCAGCGCGGCCATGACGGCACGAGAATCCCTGCGGGCTTGTTGCTCGGTGCGTTCTGCGCCTTCAGCGGCTGCCACCCGTCGATAGAATTCGTCGATCGCGAAGCGCTCGCCCGCGCCGGTCCGCGGCAAGGCTTCGGCGAAGGTCTTCGGTAGCTGCGATGCGAGGTCTTTGGTCTCACCGCCGGTGATGCGCTGACCGAGGACCTGCAGGGTGGCCCGGATCGCCCGAGCGCCCTCGTCGACACTATCGATCTGCGCAGTGCCGCGAACCGCGGATACCAACTGGTCTTCGTTCATGATTCCTCCCGTTCCGAATCGGATGCGTACAGATTTCGAACAGCGGCCCCCACGTCCACGGTGCGTCTGCGGTCGCCGTCGCGGTACGTGCGAAATTTGCGGAAACCTGGCCGCATATCTGGGCACTACCACCAGTAGGTACCGGCAAACGGCTTCCCATGTCGTTTGAGACCACCCGTTGCCAGTCGTGGGACCACCGACAGGAGTACAGAAGTGGAATAGGTTATCGCGCAGTCGATTAGCGAACGGCGCGTTCCCGATCGACCGACATGTGACCTTCCCGGTCGGGGCCGTTGCGTCGGTTCGCTTCTTATCTGACTCCCTCGCCAGGCTGATGATGTTTGCCCACAGGGAGTCGATCTCTAAGTCCGGAGCTCCCTGTCAGGTGTACAGCGAACGGTGACCACAGGGCTGCTTGCTGGTGCCGCCGGTGGGGCACCCCGGAGATCGAGCTGAATCGGAGCGAATACATGGCTATCGCTTCGTGTCGGCCGACATGGCCCCGAACTGAGCGAATGCCGGGCAAGAATCGAAGTGGTGGGTGAAGCCCGGGAGATGTTCCCGGGCTTCACCACTTCGATGCGGCCGTGTCGGCCGCGTCGGGCTTCGGAGTCGGTTCATCGACTCTGGTCCTGCTGGGTAAGGACGAAGCCGCCTTGGCCGTCCGAGTCCTGCCCGGTGTCGAGGATCTTGTCGTCCAGGAAAGCAGCGGCCTGCTCGTCCAGGAAGACCCGTGCTCCTTGGGCGGTCAAGACCTGATCTTGTTCGTCCGGACCCGCGGTGATTGCCATCCGCAGGGTTTCGGCGCCGTCGGTCGCGGAGATTCGCAGCCCGGCATCGGTGGGCGCGTTCTCGCCTGAGGTGATAGTGCGAACGGCCTCGATCGCGGTGGGGGTAAGCATCAACATCCGTCTGGTTCCTTCCGCTGTCGTGAAGCACCTTCATGGATGGGTAGAGGTCCTGGCCGAGATGCCCCTTTCAGCGTCCTCATAACTCGAGGTGGGGAATCTCAGGGGGAATCGTGGAGCGAACGTCCCCTGTAATAGTCGCAGATCCCGTGGTGCCCCACTCACCGATTCAACCTGGAACCGCTTCTGCTCGGAGTTGCTGGCCTTGCGATCAGCAAATCCCGCCGGAAATGATCAGCACCTGCGCGCCTGCGCTTCTGGCTGACCATCGGGCACGGTTGAGCGTTCAGGTCTCGAGGGCTTCGCTGGGGTCTGGCCGGGTCGCGAAGCGGGTGATGGCCACGAGTCCGGGCTGGTAGCCGTGCGTGGTGTCCACGGTCAGCGTGGGCAGTTCACCGACGGCAGGGTCGAATACCGCTTCGGATGTGCTGTCGGTGTCGACCGACCCCAGGAGTTCGTCGCTTCGGGCGCGCCGGTTCGGGTTGGTTTCTATACGCTGTTTGATCCGCTCCCGGATGATCGAAGTCGGTGCAGTGCAGCGCAATACGCGAACCTCGGCGTCCTCCATGATCGCCTCGAGGCGGGGGTGCCACAGCTCGCCCGGCAGCGCCGCCTCGGCCACGGCGGTGACTCCAGCTTGCGCCAAGACGGTGATGATGTCGAAGAAAGTGGTCAGTGCGGGCCGTTCGAAGGCTGGTCCGAGGCCTGCGGTCCGGGTTGGTGAGTCGGCAAGGGCCATGCCCTGGGTGACTTCGTCGTGGATGATCGCCGGGCAGCCGAGCTCGCGTGCGAGGCTGTGCGCCAGGGTCGTTTTCCCGGTACCCGGTCGACCGGTCACTACGGTCAGGACTGGCGAGGCCATACCCCATTGTCCCCCCGGCGCCTGCAAGCGCACCCCGCAGTAAGGCACGAAGGGCGCGCCATCAGTAGATCACCGCGCTGACTGCGGGTGATCATGGGGACGACCGGCTGGTCGTTCACCAGCGCACCCAGAGCCTGATCTGACGATCTGACGATCGGGCAGCGGTGCCGCCGTCGGTGATCAGTCCGTGCCGATGGTCAAGTGGCTCCTCGCCGTCGAATTCGTCGACGACATCAGCGATATCGGCATGGGCCAGGGCGGATACCGCGAAGACCAGCTCTACTACGTCTTGTCGGCCTAGTCGTCGCGGAATTGGTCGGCCCGGTGGTGCAGACGCTGGGAGAAGCTCTCGGTCCACGCAGCGGTTTCGGTGTCGTCGTCCTGCGAGGAGGCCCGCGGTGGGCCGTCACGGGGTACTCGCAGCGGCCGCGCCGCGCGGGGCTGAAGCGCGACCAATCGTGCGCTGTGGGCGAGGTAGTCGGGCACGCTCATGCCCGCGCACACGGCCGCATCACACAACTCGGCCCACTCGGTCTCTTCCACGCTCACCGTTACGGTGACCTCCCTGGTGGCCATACACGGACACAGTAGACCCCGCGCTCCCGATACGGGTTCATCTCGGAACTCCTGACCCCTAACCACAGCTAGAGCGCTGGTGGTTCGGCCGACAGTGACACGGCGGTGACCGCCCTGGCGAAGCGCGACGGTGGTTTGCGATTCGGTGCGGGGGTGGGTGATAGCCGCAGTTCCCAGGGCAAGCCGCGGTTGGTGATTCAGCACTATGCGGCGAGTACCGATCACTATGACGTCCGGTTCGAGATCGAGGGACAAGCGTTTCAACGACCCCCGACGAGACCCTGATGCCACCGGGCCGCTTGTCTCCTAGCCAGGAGTGTATGGCTCGACGTCCAAGACGTATCCGAGGTCTCGGATCTGGTCGGCGACCTCGTCTGAGCAGGAAATAACGACGCGGTCGGCGCCTTTGAGCTGGACGACTTCGGCGTCCGTGGTTTCCAGGCGGTCGAAGAACTGCTCCCGAACCCTGTGCGGAGTCGCGCTGTCGTCGAGGATGAGTGGATCGAGCCGGACCAGGTAGGTGTGACGATGCGCTGGCACAGCGCTCTCCTTCAGTTGGGGAGTGTGAGTGGTGCATGCGCAGTTGTCAGTCGTGTGCCGCGCACCGGCACCCGTCGGGTCGTGGCGCTCCTCGGCGGAAGCGCGCCGCCACGAGTGGCACATACGGCTATCTGCCCGCAGCGGCGCCTGGGTGCCGGCGATGCCAGATCTCGGCTTGCTGCGCCGTAACGAGTTCGGCGTCCCAGCGCGCAGCACTCCGATGGGCGTCATCGGGTCGGGATCCCATGGTGTGCCTGCGCGGTGTTTTCGTCTCGTTCGGCCTGGACATGGGCACTCATGCTCGCAGCCCGAGCGTCCTGGCCTCGGCAGACACGCTCGATATGCATCTCCTTCAGTGCGGAAAACGCTGATTTCGATTAGCGACAGTGTCAGCGGTTCGCGATCGCCCGGGCGCAGCTCGCCGACGCGACCGGACGATCTCGAATGCTCGGACTACCCGACGAATGCCGCCGGGTAGTCCGCGACCGGACCGATCTCGGTCCCCGGTGATGAGTTCATGGACGAGAGACCAACTCCACCGGACGTCCGGACGCCGCATCGGGTCGGGGGACGAAGTCGGGATCGATCTGGGCGACCAGATCCTCGCCCGCCCACGCCTTGGCGTCGCGGATGTGGAACTCGACGGCTTGGCGCTGGTAGGCGCCCCAGTCGCGGGTGACCGCGTCGAGGGACGACTCGATCGCCGCCAGAGCCCGGCGATTGTCCGAACGGGTTCCAGCCGACACGCACGCGACTAGCGCCCGGTGTCCAGCGCGCCGGTTTCGGTATCCGGCAATAGCGGAGCCTGGCCCGGGTGACCCGCATGGCAACACCACCCCACCGCATTTCGAGATCAAGCGTTGCGTTGACTGACTCGGCGGTCGGACCCCGGTACTTCACGGCCTCGTGGTCGACGGCAACGGCTTCACATCAGGCGTATTTCGGCCCTCGCGTGGCCGAAGATGTCATGGCCGCCAGCGCGTGCGGTGAGCGCGATGACAGCGGTGCGGTCGCGCTGGTTGATGGATCGCACCATGCCGCTGAACTCGAGCTCGGTGGGGTGTCGGGAGTTGATGGTGACAGGTCGGGCGAACCGCACGGTGTATTCGCTGACGCAGCTCGGATCGTCGAGCCAGCTGGTGAGATATCCGGCACCGAGGCCCATGGTCAGCATGCCGTGTGCTACGACGTCATCCAGGCCTGCGGCGTGGGAGACCGTGTCGTTCCAGTGGATCGGGTTGTTGTCACCGGAGACTCCGGCGTAGTTGACGAGGTCGCCGCGGCCCAATCGGTAGGTTCGTCGCGGAAACCGGTGCCCGGCAGTGATTTCCAGGCGGTGTGGCGATGCGGCATCCGGCTGTTTCGGAAAAGTCAACGGGCCTGGAACCTGCCGCGCACTCTGGATCGGCGGGGAGATCTCCTGTATCGAAACCCGTCGTGCGGCATCGATGATGTCTGTGACATCGTTGCCGGCGCGTCCGCTGAGCGTGGTGTGCACAGTCTGTACCGGGCCGGTGTCTGGATCGCTGATGACAGTGGTGACGACGATGAGGTCGCCGCCGTCGACCGCGCGGTGGCTGTCGACAGCGAGGTCCCAGCTCAATCGGGCGCCCGCGCGGATCGGCCGGTAGAACAGCAGTTCCTGTTCGACGTGCAGCAGGCGGCTTGGCTCATAGCCTCCCGTCGCTTCGCGGAACATCGCCCGCTGTGCGAAGGTCGCGACCGAGGAGGCAAAGGTCAAGGGGGCCAGCAGGGTTGGATGGCCGAGTGCCGCGGCCGCCGCATCGTCCCAATGTGCCGGATGAACGTCCTGGACAGCGCGGGCGAACTCGCGGATCTTTTCCCGGCCGACCTCGTAGTAGTCGTCGCAACGGTATTGCTCCACGATGTCCTTCGGTCAGGGGAGTGTGCGGGCGACGAAGACACGTTGGCCGAGCGCGGCCAGTGGATGGTCCGCGTCTGGCAACACCAGGTGCGGTCGCAGACCGGCGAGGGTGAGCTGGTCGAGCCATTGGTGCTCGCTGAGGAAAATGCGATCGGTTCCAGCGCGGATATCGGTGTCGCCAGGCGGGGTTCCGCCCGGTTTCGGCGACATCAGGAAATGCATCGACGTGAGCAATTGGCAATGCTCGCGACAGGATTCCACGAAGATCAGGAATCCGCCCGGTGCCAGGAGCTTACGCAACTCGTGCAGCGTCCGGCCGCAGTGCTTTGCGTTGTGCAGGACGTTGGCGGCCAGCACGATGTCACACGCGGGCTGCTGTGGCAGGTCGGCATTGAGATCGACAATGCCGTAGCGCATCCAGGGGTAGGCGGCGAACTGTTCGTGCGCGGTGTCGAGGAAGAATTTCGACAGATCGGTGAAGTGATAGTCGACCCGCGAACTACTCAGCGCCGTAACAAGATCGGCTGTCGTTCCGCCGACTCCCGCGCCCAGTTCCAGGATTCGGACCGGTGCACGCACGGGTTCGAGTTCGCGAACGGCCCAGGTGATGATCTCGCGGGTCGCGGCGTTGAGGTAGTGGTTGATCGGGTTGGTCCGGTAGGCCGCTTCGGCGGTGCGGAAGTCCCCGTTGGGAAACAGGAGTTCTTGCGCGAGCACGCGATCGCGCAGTAGGTCGGGCAGCGCTCGGTTGGCGCGCGCGAAGAACTGCGCGAGTTCGGGTGCGAAGCCGAGGTCGGCGCAGACCTGGCGTAGTTCGGCGCGGGCCGGGATGTGCTGCTCGCGTGGTGTTCCGTAGCCTCGAGGTTGCCGGGTGATCCATTGGCGCGCGGTCAGTTCGGCCAACCATCGGCGCAGCAGCCAGCGATGCCGCGGCGCGACCCGCAGGTGGGCGGCGATCTCATCCTCGCCGCGAACCACATTGTCGGGCAGTGCTCCTCGCAGCACGCGAGTCATGGCACGCAGACCGAATGTGTCGAGGTCGTCGACGGCCGAAATGTAGTGCTGTGGATCGGATGTGCTGCTCGGTAGCGCAATCGCGGCGTCGGCGGCACGGCGGGCGCTGTCGGCGAGTTCGGCGATCATCGCGACTCGCTGTCGGGTCGGGCACCGGCCGGTGCGATGTTGTGGTTGCAGCGGAAGACGTTGTTCGGATCGTATTCGGCTTTGACGCGCTGTAGCCGCTGGTAGGCGTGGGGGTGGAAGGCACTGCGGACCCGCGCGGGCGAACTGGATCCGTCCAGGATGCCGATGTATGGACCTCCGGCCGAACAGCTTTGGGCGGTGTCGATGATGTCGGCGATCCAGCGTTGCGATGCCACCAGCTGCCGACCGCCCGGTGCGCCGGAAAAGACGACGAGGTGATAGTTCGCCTCATGGAAGCTGAATGCCGTTGCCTCGTTGGATGTCCGGCGGATCGCGCCGCCGAGCTGATGGATCGAGATCAGGGTGTGCGGTGTGGGCATCATGGCACCGAGCTCGATCAGCGCGTCGATGGTGCGGTCGTCGAGGGCGCGTAGCCATTCGGTTCCGGTCGCCGTGCCGTGCCCTTCGGTAAAGGCCTGCTCGGTATTGCTTTGCAGTTCGGGATAACTCAGCGGCCGCATCAGATCGAGCTCGGGTTCGCCGATCCGCCGCAATGGCCGCAGCGCAGCGCGGGCGTCCTCGGCCGAACCGAGAAAGGAGGCGGTGATCGCCGCCATCGGTGGTCCCTTGGGCGCGGTGGGTGGCCAGTTGATCAGGGTGGCTCGCAGGGACAGCTCGGCGGGCGCGGTGAGGCACAATTCGCGGAAGGCGCTGAGCACCGCGCGCGCCTTGTCGTATCGGTACAGCAGGGTGCCCGCGTAGACGGTGCTGATCGGGTGTAGCTGGAGTTCCAGGCTGGTGACAACGCCGAAGTTGCCGCCACCACCGCGCAATGCCCACAGTAGGTCCGGATGATTGTCGGCATCCGCGCGCACCTGTCGGCCATCGGCGAGCACGATATCCGCGGCGAGGACATTGTCGCAGGTGAAGCCCAAGGCTCGTTGTAGCCAACCGGTTCCCCCCGACATCGCGGTGCCGATCACCCCGACCGTCGAGACATCGGCGCCGGTGACCGCCAGTCCGTGTGCTTGGGCGGCGCTATCGAACTCGGCCCAGGTGACGCCAGGCGCGACGGTTCCGTGACGGTTGATCGGATCGATGGTGATCGCCTTCAGTGGTGACAGGTCGAGCATGACCGAGCGCTCGACTTCGGCGTGGTCGGCGACATCGTGTCCGCCCGCGCGCATCGATACGGGCAGGCCGCGGCGCCGCGCGAAGTCCACGGCGGCACGGATATCCGCGGTATCGGCGCAGCGCACGATCACCGCGGGCCGGTGGTCGACGGCGGTGTTCCAGGTACGGCGGGACGAGTCGTAGCCGGTGTCGGCGGGGAGCAGTATCGTGCCGCGGCAGGCGCTGCGCAGGTCGTCGAGTTGGTCGAGGAATGGTGTTGTCGTCATGGGACGGTTGGCTCCTGTGCTACCGCGATAAGCGGTGTGGCTGCGGTGGGGAGTTCGCGCTCGAGGTAATCGGTCAGGATCTCCGGCAGTCGCCGCTGCACGAAGGTGGTGTTGGGGTTGTTGCAGCCGGCTGTCGAGTCGTTGCCGCGCACGGCATCTCGATCGTGATAGTGCTCCGGTGGACCGGCTGCGAGCAGGCGGCCGTCGGCGGAGTCGAGCAGCACTGCCCATGATGGCGGGACGGCGGCGGCGAGTTCGGCGGGGCGGACGGCGTCGGGTGCGTGCGGATCCAACAATGCATTCGGAATCCCGGTGATAAGGGTGGGTTCGCGCGTCAGATCGACGGCACGAAGCCGGTAGCCGGACAACGTGGACCATTCGATGGTGCGAGCCGGTTCCGGTGCGGGGCGGTCGACCGTGTACACGATGTCGTAGCGGTATCGGGTGAGTTCGGTGTCGTCGTGGAACGGTTTGGCGTAGCAGGTGGTTCGGATATCGCGGTGATGTCGTGCGGCGATGCGGGCGAATAACCGTGGATCGCAGAGCAATTCCTCATCGGCGGCGAGCCGATCGGCAATGCGCGCGGTGAGTTGCGGCTCGGTCGAGTCGGGGTAGCGTGCCGTTTCCAGCCAGCGCGCGAAACTCGAGGCGTTGGCGAGATTGCGGATATCGCCGACGACCACGGTCCCGCCCGCAGCGACGAGATCGAGCGCGTCATCGAGTACGGCCGTCAAATACTGTTCGTTGGGGAAGCATTGTGTGACGCTGTTGAGCACCACACAATCCGGTGCCGCTGTATCGTCACCGGTTGCTTCGCGCAGCGCCGAGGTGACCGATGCCGAGGTGAGTTCGTGCGCGGCTCCTTGCAGCACCCGCACACCCGGTAATGCTTGGGCGCGCAACCGTTCGACGGCGGGTTCGGCGACATCGATGCCGACGTAGGCGCGGGTGCTGCGGTGCACGCGGTGGGCGAGGAGGCCGCTGCCGCAACCCAACTCGAGCACTACACGTGGTTTGTCGCGCAGGACGAGTCCGACCGCGTGCTGCACCCACTCGATCATGTGGTCGCGCGAAAAGGGCTTGCCGGTATCGGATGCGCGCCATCCGGACAGGTCCAGATCGTCGCCGTGTCGCCCCTCGGTGGTCGAGTACACGTACTCGTACACGTGCCGCCAATGCTCCAGATGTTCGATGAGCAATGGTCCGGGAACCGGCCGGACGGCTACAGCCGACGCTGATGGGCGCACCAGGATCGCGCGTTTGCCTTGGTCCCACCATGCGGTGTCGACCCAAGGATGCGTGGCCAGGATCGACACCGCCTGCTCGCTCACTAGGGCACCATCCTTTCTACGGGGTTCATGGACGCGAGGTACGGGCCTGGTGCAGTCGCTCGTGCAGGGCCACTGCGACACTGCGGCCTCTGGTTCCCGCGCGGCCGCCGACTGTCCACAGGGAGACGCGCCGCAGAGCGCCGGTCGGTGGCCGTCCGACGGTCGGTCTGGCCGCCGCCGGGTCGTCGCTGCCGTGTCACAGCTGCTCCTCGCTGAGGATCGGCTCCATCGTGACCGGCCCGCGCCGCGTCTACGGTTCCCGCGCTGTGCTCGGTCACGACTCCTGTCCCCGCGTGTCCGAAGGGACCGAATCCGTTGTCGGCGGTGTCAACTCGGCTGCCCCGAACATCCGGTAGGCGCGTTCGGGATCATTGGCGGCATGCGCTCGTCCGGCGTGCGCATCACGCCAGAACCGTTGGATGGCGGTTCCGGCTCGCAGTGCGCGACCGCCGGAATTCTCGAAGAGCCGGTCTACCGCGAAGATCGCGCGTTCGGTGCCGCGGACCTGATCGCGGCGCACCCGCATCCGGTCGAGCGCGGTGATCGGGGCACCTGTCGTGGCGCGGTCGTAGAGGGTGCCGATGTTGTGGGTCAGTTGCAGCCATGCGGCATCGATCTCGCTGGCGGCCTCGGCGATGCGCACCAGCGCGGCCGGGTCGTCCTGGAAGGGTGTTCCGGTGAAGCCGCTCTCCTTGGTCGCGTCACCGGGCAGCGCTACGCGAACTCTCCCGCGTTGATGTTCGATGTGCGCCGCGTATGCTCCCCGCGCCATTCCGATGATGGGTGCGGTGATCGCGCTGGTGTGGATCGAGCCGAACGGAATCCGGTACAGCGGGCTGTCATTGACGGCATGGCCGGGGGCCACGCACTTGCCCACCGCGGCTGAACTCAGGACACGGTGCGTGGGCACGAAGGTGTCCTCGACGATGAGGTCATTGCTTCCGGTGCCGCGCAAACCGATCGCATCCCAGACATCCTCGATCGCGTAATCGCCGAGCGGCACCAAGACCGTACAAGTATCGACAGCAGTACCGTCCTCGACGATGCGGGCGCCCAGCAGCGCCCAGGTCGCGTGATCACAGCCCGAGGCGAAACCCCAACGGCCACTGAGCCGATAACCGCCCTCGACCGGAATTGCCGTGCCGGTGAGAGCATAGGACGAGCAGATGCGCGTGTCGGTGCTGTCACCCCACACCTCGTCCTGCGCGCTCACGTCGAAAAGCGCCACATTCCACGGCGGTACGCCGAGTACCGATGCCACCCAGCCGGTGGAGCCGCAGGCGCTGGCCAGCCGTGCCACCGCGGTGTAGAAGGTGACCGGATCGGTTTCGCAGCCGCCGTAGCGCTTGGGTTGCAGCAACGTGAAGAATCCCGATTCCTGCAGCTCCGCAATGGATTTCGCGGGAATGCGGCGTGTGTCCTCGGCTTCGGCGGCGCGTTCGCGTAGCGCGGGCAGCAGGTCTTGGATGGCGGCGAGTACCGCCTCGGCCGGGCTGTGGACGCCATTGTGCACGGTCATCGGTGCGGCCTTTCCTTGATGAATCGCAGTAGTCCGGACTCGCTGTCGGCGCGGGTGAGCCGAAGGCCCGCGGCATCGGCTTCGTCGGTAAGCCGATCCGGGTCGGCGGGCCAGACGAGATGTTCGGCGACGGTCTCCTGCAGCAGGAGTTGGTCGCGGTAGACGCGGTAGGTCATGCGCCAGAGCAGGGATTCGGTGTCGATCACCTGCGCCGCACTCCAGCCTTCGTAGCGCAGCTCACCGGCGTGGGTTCGGGTGTAGCGGCGTTCGGGCACCTCGGCCACGCGCCCCGGCCGCTGCACCTCCACCACCGCGCTGGCATCGGGGGCGAGGGCGGAGGCGATCGTCGACCACACCTTCGGTCGCGCGGTGGCATCGAAGTGCCCGATCACGCCGAGCGCTACGACCGCCGCGCATTTGTTCGGCATTCCGGTGTCGAGGAAACCGTGCGGTAGCACCGTGATCCGCTCGCGCAGATCTTTGCGCGCGGCCAGTCGCGACATCAGCACCGCACGCATCGCGGACGCAGGTTCGACCGCGACGAGTTTTGCCTCGGGTAGTGCGTCGGCGATCATGACGGTCGACAGTCCGGTGCCCGCGCCGATATCGACGATCGGGCCGAGCACGGTATCGACATCATCGAGCAGTGCGTTGAGTGCCGGTTCGACCTGTGCCACATAGGGTGTCGCCATCAGGTCGTAGAACTCCGCGGCTGCCGCGTAGGAGTCGTGACCCGGGTCAGCCATGATGCTCCCCGACCTTGGCTCCTGCGCGGTCCAATGCCTGCGATACCAGCCGCGCGACGGTATCGACGGCGGGCTCGTGCAGTAGCGAATAGTGGTGGGCCGCAACCATATGTGTGGTGATCGTGCCGTCGGTGTAGGCCCGCCAACCCAGGTCGGGCAGGTCCCGGCAGTCGTCGACACCCATCCCGACCCCGGAATTGCGTGGTGCGGGCAGATCCGCACGCACGATGAGGGTTTCGCATCCGCCGTCGTCGTCGAGGAATCCGGTGCTGTGCACGCCGAGCGCGCGCAGGTGCCGCTCGAAGGTCGTCTCGCGCAATTGCTGGGTCGCGGGATCGCGGCCGAGCAACCCTGCCGATGCCAATCGACGCGCGATCTCTTCGCGCTGTTCCCCCTCGGGCAACTGTGCATCGAGCGAGTCCGAACCGAGATCGATATCCAGGAAGGCCTCCAGCGATCCGAGATATCGCGGCCAGAATTCACCGCCGTCGGTGTGCCGGATGCGGTCGGCGATATTGGCGTCGATCAAAACCAGCACGGCGACGGTTTCGCCGGAATCCCGCAGGCGTCGTGCGACTTCGTGGGCGACGATGCCTCCCATCGACCAGCCGCCGAGGCTGTAGGGCCCGGTGGGCTGCTGGGCGCGCAGCACACCTTCGTAGATCCGCGCCAGCTCCGCGACGCTATCCGGTCCCGGCGCACCGGCCAACGCCGGATCCTGGATGCCGACAACAGGCCGATCGGTGCTGAGCTTGCGCGCCAATTCGGTATAGCACAGCACATCACCCCCGGTGGGATGCAGCAGGAACAGCGGATTCCCGGTGCCGTCGCGCAGGGTGACCGCGCAATCGTCATATATGGCGGCGGACTGCTGCGGCTCGGCTGCCGCCGCGGTCGCCGCCAGCGTGGGATCGGCCAGGAATACCCGGGGTGTGACGACCAATCCGAGTTCACCGCGCAGCCGGTTCAGCATGCGGATGGCCAGCACCGAATCCCCGCCGATATCGAAGAAATCCGTCGCCCTATCGAAGTGGGCTTCATCGAGTTCGAGTATCCGTGCCCAGAGCGCGGCGACCGCGTGTTCGGCGTCGGTGCCGAGCGGACCGCTGACGGCTGCTCGTCCGGTGGCCGGGACGGTCGTCGCACCGCGTTCGGCGGTGGGCAATTCGACGGTGGCCGTCCAGGTTTCGGGCTCTTGGATGAGCGCGGCGACCTGGGTGCGAATATCGGTGAACAACGCGTCGAGCACACCGGGGGAAAACAACTCGGCCACGGCGTCCAGATTCACCACCACCGAGTCGTCCCAATCCCATTGGAAGACCTGCATATCCAAGGCCACCTGCGGGGTGCGCACGCGCTGGTAGAACTCGCTGACCCGCACGGTTTCCGGTGTGCCGCCGGGCGGATGCAGGCCGAGGGTGCTGTGGAAGACCACCGGCGCCTGCGGTGCGGTATCGCGGCGCCGGCGACCGAGTTCGCGCACGACCTCCACGCCACTGACCTGGCCGTGGTCGAGCATGCGGGCGGTGGCGTCCTGCATGCTCCGGGCCGCGTCGATGAACGGCGCCGGTGCGGGCAGGTCGACATCGAGCAGCACTGTCCCGGCGTATGGGCCGATGGCGTGATCGAGATCCGCGGGTAGGTGCAGGCGGTTGAGGTAGAGCACGTTGAGCAGGAATCGGCGGTGCCCGGCCAGCCGGGCCAGCGCGATCGCATAGCAGGTGGCGAAGGCCGTGGTGGGGGTGATGCCGTACTCGGTGCAGCGGGTACGCAGGGTCGCCATCTGCGGGCCGGACACCCGCAGCTCACGCCGGACCAAGGTGTCGGGGCGCACCTGATCGAATGGAACCGCCATCGGAAGGTTGGGCGCCGTTGGCAATTCGTCGAGCCGGTCCCACCACCAATCGCGTTGGGCCTGCCATTCCGGTTCTTGCCGTTGCCGATTGATGGTTTCGACGTAATCGCCGAAGTGCGCGGTCAGCGGTGGCAGTACGGTATTCGGTTCGTCGAGATAGGTGAACAGCTCGGTGAACATCAGCTGCACCGACCAGCCGTCGGCGACCAGCAGGCTGCACACGATATGCAGGCTGAGTTCGTCGCCGGGCAGCCGGATCGCGGTGATCCGAAACGGCCACGGATTCATCGCGGGCCCGCTGCGCTGCATCTCGGCACGGGTCCGGGCGAGCAGCGCGTCGATTTCCCCGACATCGGCGCCGCGCCGATCCAATGCGGTGATCGGCAGGGCGGCCAGGCGCGGATCGGTCTCCGCGAGCACCTGCTGGGTGCCGTCGGGCAGGAAAATCGCGCGCAGCATCGGCTGGCGGCGGATCTGGCTGCGGATCGCGGATTCGACCTCGGTCGGGTCGATACCGGTGAGCCGGAAGTCGACATAGTTGTGGGCGGAGTCGTAGCTGAGCGCCCAACCATGCTGCTGCCCAACCCAATACGCCTGCTGCAAAGGCGTCAGCGGGAACGGCGCGGTGGGGTCGTCCTGGTGCACCAGTTGCACGCTTGCCGAGGCCGGGGTGTCGGCTCGGCGGTCGGCGATGAAGGCGACCAACTTCTCGAAGGTCAGATCGCCGACAAGATCGACCACCGGGACCGCGACGCCGAGCCGTCCACGCACCATGGTTGCCATCCGCACCGCGAGCACCGAATCGCCACCGAGTCCGACGAAGGTGGAATCCGCACGGACAGCACCGGTTTCGAGGCCCAGCACCTGGATCCAGATCGCCTCGATGGTGGCGGCCACATCCGCGCCCGGACTGGTCAACCGCGGTCCGCTCTCGGCTGCGGTCCAGGTGCTCGGATCCGCGACGAGCAGGCGCAGCCAGGCCAGGTAGGCGGCGAAGGCGGTATCCGCGGCGTCCGGATCGAGCACGGTTTCCAGGACGTCCCACTGCACTTGCAATGCACCCGCGTGCACGAACGCCTGATGGTCGAGCCAAACCTGGGGCGTCTGGGTCACGCCGTGCACCATCCGCCCGGCCCATTCCAGGTCCGGATCCGCGCCGACCAACTCGGCGGCATCGAGAGCGCTGGTGAAGACCACCGGAAGCAATTGCCGCTCACCGAATTTGGTGGACATCTCGGCGAGCAATTCGAGTGCGGAATAGTCGCGGTGATCGATATCGTCGAACAGCCGCTGCTGGGTGCTTGTGACCCGTTCGGCGAATGATTCGGCACCGGCGCGGTCCACTTCATGGGCGAGCAGCGTGGTGAAATCGCCGATCGTGTCTTCGATTCCGGGTAGCGCTAGCGGCCGGTCGATCAGCGTCAGCATGATCGCGAACCGCTCGTCGCCGGACCAGGCGGCGAGTACGTCGGCGTAGGCGGTGAGCAGGACCGCCGACGGTGTCACGCCGTGCTCGGCGGAAATCCGGCGCAGCGCGGTCCATTCGGTGGCGTCGAGTTGTCCGGCGCGGCGGGCGAACCAGGGCCGGGTCTGGGTGCGGGTGCGGGTCGGGAGTGCGGGCGGTCCCGGGATCAGGTCCATGCGCTGCTGCCAGTAGTCCACCGCGCGGCGGCGCGCGGGTGTGTCGAGGCGGGTCGCGGTGTGGGCGACGTAATCGGCGAATCGGGTCCGCACCGGCGGCAGGGGTATCGCGGGGTTGTCGTAGAAGTGCCGCAGATCGCGATCCAGGACCAGGAAGCTGCCCGCATCGCAGATCAGGGCATCGATCCCCAGAAAAACCCGGGTCGTGGTCTCGTCGATTGCTGCGGCACGCACGTCGAACAGCGGCCAGCGATCCGGACGGTGCACCCGGTGCGACAGCTGCCTGCGCAGGTCGGCGAGGGTTTCCTCGCGCTCGGTGGCGCGCAGGTCGGTGAGGTCGTGGCGGCGGATCCGGTAGTCGGGGACCGTGTCCAACACCTGGTTGCGGCCGTCGTCGGTGACGAAGGCGCGCAACATGTCGTGGCGGGCGATCAGCTGATGCCATGCCTGCTGGTAGCGATCGAGATCGAGGTCGGTGCAGTCGTATTCGAGATAGATGTGACAGGACACGTCGCTGAGGCCGAAGGCGCCCGATCTGCCGACCCAATAGGCATGCTGGACCCGAGTGAGGGGGAACGGCTCGGCGGCAACCGGTGTCGTCGTCTCGCCATCATCGCGGCGGATGCCGGGATCGGTCGCTGGCATATGGTCGCGCCGTTCGCCGGAATGAGGGGAGGCGGTCGTCGCGACCGGATCCGCCCGCCGCGAGGACAGGAGTCTCGCGAAGGTCGCGACCGTCGGCTGCGCCAGTAGTTCGCGCAGTCTGATGTCGGCGTGCTCTTGGTCGTTGAGCTGTTCGAGCATGCGGGTCGCCAGCATCGAGGTTCCGCCGAGGGCGAAGAAGTCGGCGTCGGTGGTAGTCACCGGGGTGCCGAGAAGTTGACCCCACAGCGCCGCGACGAGCTGCTCGTCGGAGGTGGTGAAATCGGTTGGGTCATCTCGATGGCCGCCGACTGTGCCTGCGCGGTCGTATCCGGACTCGTCAGCGCAGCGAATAGGGTTGTCTGCCTGGGGATCCCGGAACTCGCGGGGGCGGTCGGGTTCGCTGTCGGCCTGCGCGGTATCGCGACCGGGAAGTGCAGGGATGCTGGTGTGTTCGGCGAGTGCGGCCGAATGTCCGTTGCCCGTGGCGAGACTCGCGATCGCTTCGGGTTCGTCGAGCGGGTCGATCCACACTCTTCGCCGTTGGAACGGGAACCCGGGCAGGCGGACCCGCCGACGACGGCCGTGCAGCCCTTCGGGCCGTAGATCGGCTCCGGCGCACCACAACTGACCGACAGCGGCTAATAGCGCGACTCGATCATTCTCGACGGTGTCGTCGGCATCGGGCAACGTACTCATTGCCGCGACCAAACCGGTCGGAGCGTTGCGCCGCGCCAACGACGTCAACGCACTCCCGGGGCCTACTTGGACGAGCACGGTGGGTTGTGCACCGGCGGCAGCCCGCACGGCCGTGGCAAAGCGCACGGGTTCACGTAGGTGCCGCGCCCAGTGCTCCGCGTCGACGGTGCGCGTCGCCTGTCCGGTGAGCGTGCTGAAGAGCGGCATCGCCGCGGGCACCATCAGCACCGTTGTCGCCGCCTCGCGCACCGCTGTGACGGCGTCCGCCACGGCGGGGGCGTGCAGTGCCGCAGCGATCCGGAGCTCGGCGCACCGAATCCCGCTGCGGTTCAGCACGGTGGTGAGGTCCCCGAGCGCGGCAGCGGGGCCGGAGACGACACATGCGTCGGGCGCGTTGATCGCGGCGATGGTGAGATCCGGATGATTGGTGAGCAGGTCGCTGAGCGCGGTTTCGCTGAGCTCCACCGCGAGCATCCCGCCCGGCGCGGCCTCGGCCAGCGCGAGGGAACGCACCGCGACCAGTCGTGCCGCGTCGGCGAGATCCATCATCCCGGCCATGACCGCGGCCGTGTATTCGCCCAGGCTGTGGCCGAGCACCCCGTCCGGTGCAATGCCGAACTCGCGCAACGTCATCGCGGTCGCCAGCGATACGCCGAACAATGCGGGCTGGCCGAAACGCACGTCATCCACGACACTCTGGGGCGCCCGCCCGCTGACGATGTCGCCGATATCGAAGTCGAGCAGCGGGCGCAGCGCCTGCGCGCATTTGTCGATCGTGTCGGCGAATACCGGTTCGTCGCGATAGAGCCCGGATCCCATGCCCGAAAACTGAGCGCCCGCACCGGGAAACGCGAAAACGATACGTGGCCGCTGTGCTGGTCGCAGTCGGGAGGCGACCTGCCGCGGTCTCGGGCCATGCTCCGGCAGAATCGCCGCTGTCCGCCAGCCGCCGTCGGTGTGGCGGCCCTGATGCAGGGTGTAGGCGTAGTCGGCGCGGCTGTCGGCCTCGATATGCGCTGCGGCGAGGTCGAGTTGGGCACGGCAGCTCTGTTCACTATGCCCGGAGACCAGCAGCAACTGGGCCCGCTCGTCCGGATGCGAATCCAGTGCATCGGCCGGTGCTTGCTCCAACACGATGTGACAGTTCGTCCCGCCGATCCCGAACGAACTCACTCCGGCGATTCTGGTGCCGTGGTGTTGTGGCCAGTCTCTGGTGCGGTTCGCGACCTCGAAAAGCCCGCCGTGGCGGCTCAGTTCGGGATGAGCTGGGTCGGCGTGCAGTGTCGCCGGTATCCGACCGTGGTGTAGCGCGAGTGTGGTCTTGATGAGCGCGGCTATGCCCGCGGCCGTATTGGTGTGCCCGATATTGCTTTTCACCGACCCGATCGCGATCGGGTCCGACGCGGTGCGGTCGCCGAATACCGCGGCGAGCGCGGCCAATTCGATGTGATCGCCCAATGCGGTCGCGGTGCCGTGGGCTTCGATGAGGCCGACCTCGTCGGTTTCGACATCGGCGGCGGCCAGCGCCTCCGCCACGACCCGAGCCTGTCCGGTCGCCGAGGGCGCGGTGAATCCCGCCTTCCCGGAGCCGTCGTGGTTCACGGCGCTGCCGCGCAGTACCGCGTAGATCGGATCACCGTCGGCCACTGCGTCTTCGAGCCGCCGCAGCAGCACAATGCCGATGCCTTGGCTGTGCACCATGCCCGACGCATGGGCCCCGAAGGCGCGGGTGTGTCCGTCAGCGGCGAAGATGGCATCCGGTACATGCAGGTAGCCGCGACCCTGCGGCACGATGAGCGAAACGCCGCCTGCGAGTGCGGCATCGCATTCACCGTTCACCAGCGACTGGGCGGCGATGTGCACGGCGACCAGCGAGGTGGCGCAGGTGGCCTGCACCGCCATCGCCGGTCCGGTCAGATCGAGCCGATAGGCGATCTGTTGCGGGAAGTAGTCGGTGATCGAGCCCATCGTCGCCTGCAGATACCCCAGCGGGTCACGATCGGCGGCGCGTCGATAGCGAGCGAGGTTCTCGGCGAGGTAATCACTGTGCGAGGCACCGGTGAAGACGCCGACCGCGCCGAGCCCCGCACCACCGGCGTGGCCCGCGTCGCCGAGGGCGTTCCAGGAACACTCCAACAGCAGGCGCAGCTGCGGATCGAGCAGTTCCGCCTCACCGGCGGTGAAACCGAAGTGGTCGGGGTCGAAGCGATCCTGGTCATCGATGATGCCACCGACCGGCACGTAGTTGCGGTGCGCGCGCAGTTCGGCCGGTACGCCGCGCGCGGCCAGTTCGTCATCGCTGAAGCGGCTCAATCCTTCCCGGCCGGAGGCGAGCAGATCCCAGTACGCCGCGAGATCGGGAGCACCGGGAAAGCGGCAGGCCATGCCGACGATCGCGATGGAGTTGGGGTCGTTGTTGGTCATCAGGCGAGCTCCAATTCCGAATGCACCGGGGTCTTCCCGCGCGCGATCGCCAGGACCGGGCAGGATTGATCGACGAGTTGTTGCAGTTCCCGGTAGCGTTCCGGTGTGCTCGGGCCGCTGACCCGTGCCCGCATCTGGATTGCGCCGACCTGCGGTGCGGTATCGATGCCGAATACCGGGCCCATGTCTAGCTCGGCGCTGACTTCGACGGTCAGCGAGTCGATTTCGACACCGAGGCGGGCCGCGTGGAAGCGATAGGTGACGATCTGACAGGTTCCCAGGGCGGCGAGCGCGAGTCCGATCGGGTCCGGCCCCGCATTGCCGCCGCCCGCCGCGACCGGTTCGTCGACCACCAGCGTGTGTCCGTTGATCCGGACGCTCACCTCGGTGGCCGTGCCCGGCCGGTGCTCGGTGTGGGCGGTGAAGCGCTGCCTGCGGTCGCCCCGGCGACGTAGCGCGGTTTGCAGCTGCTGTACGACATCAGTGAGCGGCATGCGATGCCTGCCTCGCTTTCGATCGGTGGGCCCGCCGTCGCCTGCCGCGTTCGGCGGCGTCGGTGAGATTCGGTGCGGCCCGGAGTGGTTCGTCGATGTGCTCGGTGTCCGAGTCGTCGGTCTGCGCGGCGATCCAGGCGGCGAGGCGTCGGACCGAACCGTGCCGGAACAGATCCGGCACAGTCAGCTCCGATGCCAGTCGCCGCAACCTGCGGTGCGCCCGGACCAGGGTCAACGACGTCGCGCCCAGGTCGTAGAAGGGTGTCGTCGCCGAGACGCCCGGGCCGAGGAGTTCGGTGAAGACCGCGGTGACGGCCTGTTCGATATCGGCGGGCACTACTGGGCCGCCGCCGGGATCGTCGAAGGCGAGCGTCAATTCGACGAGAGTGTCTGTGGTATCGGCTGTTTCGGAGATCAACAGGTTATGAGTGACGGTTGCGTCGCGTAGTTGGCGCGTCCACAGAGTGGCTGCCGAGCGCGCCGCGACCGCGTCGAGCTTGTCCGGTCCCAGTCGTATCGTGAGCGTCAAGCCGCGGCTGTGCGCCTGGTTCACGGCTTCGACCAGCCAGCCTGCGTCGACCGCGGGCGGCAGATCATCGACGGACCCATTGGTCTGCGACGCAGCGATACCGGTGCGGCGAAACGGGTTCGGCAGTCGCGAGGTATCCACTTTGCCGTTCGGAGTCAGCGGGATCGAGTCGAGCGACACCCACCGCGACGGCACCATGTACTGCGGCAGATGCCGGGCAGCGTAGGCGGACAGTTCCTCCGACGCCGGAAGTGCCGCTGCGGCAACAAGATAGCCGACCAGTCGCGGCCGATCATCCGCGCCCGGCAGCACCGCGGCGACGCAGCGGCGCACGTCGGGATGTCGGGTGAGCACCGATTCGATCTCGCCCAGTTCGATCCGGTGGCCGCGAATCTTGACCTGACGGTCCACCCGGCCGAGGAATTCGATCGCACCATCTGCTCGCCAGCGGCCCATATCGCCGGTGCGATACAGGCGTTCACCGAGGAGCTCATTGCGCACGAATCGACGCTCGGTCTGTTCGGTGTCACCGATATAGCCGCGGGCCAGACCGGCGCCCCCGATGTTCAGTTCGCCGGGCACGCCGACCGGACACGGCCGACCATCCTCGTCCAAGATGAGGAAGAACTGATCGCGCAGCGCGCGACCGTACGGAATGCTGGTCCACTGCGGCGATACCTGGTCGATGGGGTAGTGGATCGACCAGATCGCGGCCTCGGTCGCGCCGCCGAGACTGATCACCCGCAGGTCGGGGACGAGCGCACGCAGACGGTCCGGTAACGAGATCGGTATCCAGTCGCCGGAGAGCAGCATCAGTCGCAGCGACCGCAACCGGGCGGCCGCCGCCGGATCGGCCTCGGCGTATTCGACCAGCATTTCCGCGACGGCGGGCGCGGTATTCCACACCGTCACTCGATGTTCGGCGATCAGGTCACACCAGTGCCCGGGATCGCGCTGTCGGGCAGCCTCGGGCATGACGAGTGCGCCGCCGACGCCGAGCACGCCGAAAATGTCGTAGATGGATAGGTCGAAACTCAATGCCGACAACGCCAGCACCCGATCCTCCGGGCCGATGTCGAATCGGTGATTGATGTCGTCGATGGTTACTCGTGCGGCGCGATGTTCGATCGCCACGCCCTTCGGTGTACCGGTCGAACCCGAGGTGAAAATGATGTAGGCCAGCTCGTCCGGTTCACCACGACCCGCGACGGCGGCCACGGTACAGTCGGCATCCTTATCGATGAGATGCGCGATAACAGTGTGCGGCAATCGATCCTGTGTCTCCGCAGTTACCACGGCGTGAGCGATTCCGGCGCGCTCGCACACCGATGCGATGCGGGCCGCGGGCCACTCCGGCTCGATCGGTACGAAGGTCGCACCGGCCCACAGCACCGCGTACACCGCGACGATCTGGTCGGGCGATTTCGGCAGCACCACTGCCACCCGGTCACCGGACCCGACACCGGCGGTAGTCAAACCGGCGGCGAGGGCCTGGGATTTCGCCAGCAATTCGGCATGGCTCGTGACACCCGTCGGACCCAGGATCGCCGGTGCGTCCGGTCGGGTCAGCGTGGCTGCCTGCTGGGGGTCCATGAGCAACTGCTCCACGGCAGGGCGAGGCCCGGACTCCATCGTCTCGAAGTACGGATTCCACCCGAGATCGACACTGTCCCAAGCACTGTCGTCCTCGACCAGCCTGTGCAGCAAGCGCACGTATGCCGCCAGCATCTGCCCGACGAACTCGCCAGGGAACACCTCCGTCACCGCATCCCAGGCGATGCGCAAACCACCGGCCTCGTCCCAAACGATATGGTCGAGTACCACCTGCGGGGTCTGCGAGACGCCGAATGCTTCGGCGCCGAGCCAGCCCGCCGCCGCGCCGTGCGCGCCACCGAGTCCGACACCGCTGGTGAACACGACCGGATAGCGCGGGGTGAGGTCACCGGCTTGGGTGCGCTGTACTTCGACGCCGCTATAGGAGCGATGCGCCAGATCAGCCCAGAACCTGGCGTTCACGTGCGCGGCGAATTCGGCGAAGCCCTGCCAGGAGCGCAGTTCGGTCGTGGGTAGTTCGACCAGCGCGGTGGTGGTGAAGTCGCCGACCACATCGAGTTGGTCGGCGGCGTCGGGGCGATCGAAGAGCGTGGCGTTGAGACAGAACGGATCCGTTGCGCCCCAACGCGATAGCGTCAAGCCGAACGCCGCCAGCAGCACCGCCGTCGGGCTCAACCCCCGCGCCGCCGCCCGCGCGGTCAGCGCCGACCATTGCCGCGCATCGAGTTCGGCACCATGGCGTTGGAATCTCGGGGTGCGGACCTGCTCCGGTGCCACGAGATACGGCAGTCGAGGGCCCGGTGGCAGAGCCGCTGCCCGCGCCTGCCAGTATTCGCGGTCCCGTTCGCGGCGTGGGGCATCGGCCTGCTTGCGTTCGCGTAGCAACTGCAGAAATGAAGCCGCCGGGGCGAGCGTGGCGGCGGGTTCGGCGACGAGTTCGCCCCACTGACGCATCAGCAGATTCCAACTCGCCATATCCAGGACGATGATGTCGAACCCGACCAAGAGTCTCAGGTGTCCCTCGGGCAGCACGACGGCATGGATATCGAACAGCGGCCACACCGTGGTGTCTCGAACCTGATGCGACCGCTCCTGGCGCAACGCATCCAGCGTCGACTCGACCTCTTCGGGACGGCTGCGCAGATCGGTCACCTCGATGCGGTGCCTCAGCCCCGGCGGTGCTACGCGCTGGGTGCCCTCGTCGGTGATGGTCGCGCGCAGCATCTCATGGTGATCGACCAGCCGATTCCACGCGATCTCGAGTGCGCGCACCTCCGCCAGCGGATCCGCGGTGACGAATCGCGCTGCGGCACGGTCGAATTCGAAGTAGTAGTAGGTGGCCACCCCGCCCAACGGCATACCGGCTTCCCGGCCGACCCAATACGAGGCCTGGATCGGTGTCAGCTCCTCTTCATCGGCCCGGCTCGATGTGGGCACGACTTCCACTGTTCCACTTGATAATTCGACCGCGGTCTCGGCGTTCGCCGTTGACACGCTGCGCTGCTCGACCTCCGCGGTCAACGATTCGAGGGTGGCGCCGACGAACAACTCCAACGGAACCCGCACCCCTGTCCGCTCCGCGAGCCGCAGATGCAGGCGGACCGCCAGGAACGAGTCCATCCCCAGTTCCTGCAACTTGCGCGTCGAAACCACTTCCCGCGGTTCCACTTTGAGCACCGTGCCGACACACCGTCGGACCTCGTCTGCTGCTGTCACAATCTCCAGCCCTTGCTCGACCAACCCGACGCAGCTACATTAACGACAACGATTGTCGTTATCAACAAGGTGGCTGATAGGTAGCTGTCGCCGCCCAGCCGCGCCGGGTGTACCGCGCACGGCGGGTGTCGTCGGCGACTGTCGGATGGGTGGAAGATGTTGGCGGGCAACGAGTCCTGGCATAGATTCGGAACGGCGGAGCGTGTGCTGGAGCTGGACGGCTATCGGCTGCTCGGCCGTTCCGGCCTGCGGGTATCACCGCTGGCACTCGGCACGATGACCTTCGGCACCGATTGGGGCTGGGGTGCGGACAAAGACGAGGCGCGCCAGATCTTCAACGCCTACGTCGCGCGCGGCGGCAACTTCATCGATACCGCGAACCAGTACACCAACGGCACCGCCGAGGAATGGTTGGGCGAGTTTACCGCCACCGATCGCGAAAGCCTGGTGCTGGCAACGAAATACAGTGCGATTCGACGGCTGACCGATCCGAATTCCGGTGGCAATCACCGCAAGAGCATGGTGGCCTCGGTCGAGGCGAGTTTGCGCCGACTGCGCACCGACTACCTCGACCTGCTGTACCTGCACCTATGGGACGGGTTCACGCCGATAGCCGAAATCATGCGCGCCATGGACGATCTCGTCCGCGCGGGCAAGGTGCTCTACCTCGGCATCTCCGATACTCCCGCCTGGCAGATCGCACGCATGCAAACACTGGCTGAGCTACGCGGATGGTCGCCACTGATCGCACTGCAAATCGAATACAACCTCATCGAGCGGACCGTCGAACGTGAACTGATTCCGATGGCGCGCGAGCTCGGCCTCGGCGTAATTCCCTGGTCCCCTTTGGCCAGCGGCGTCCTGACCGGCAAATACACCCGTGCCGATCTCACCGACGCCACAGCGGTCGGCGGCTCACGCAAGAGCATCGCAGTGGCCAACGACTCACTGACCGAGCGCGGACTGGCCATTGCCGATGTCGTCGATCAGATCGCCCACGAACTCGGGCGCACACCCGCGCAGATCGCACTGGCGTGGACCCTGCGCAACTCCGCCGTCGCGGCACCTATTGTCGGCGCGCGCACCACACGCCAACTCGACGACAACCTCGGCGCACTGGGGGTGACCTTCGATGACCACCACCTGAATCGGTTGCATCAGGTCTCCGCGGTGAAACTCGGCTTCCCTCATGACTTCCTCGCTCGGCCGCTTGCCCGCAGCACCGTATTCGGTGATCTGCGCATCCGCGCCAACCTGCCCACTGAGCCGTAAACAGACACGCACCCACGAATGCTGGCGAATCCGCCCTTAACAGAAAGGATCGGTGCTCGCCGATGCCGAACATCGCCGACCTACTGACAGACCGAATGCTGTCTCGTCCCCGGGGGCCGATCGCGCGCTTGTGGTGGCGCGATATGAAGGCCCACCATGAGATCTTCCACGACACCTTGCACGCACTGGAGCTCGAACCATCGGACAACCTGCTCGAAATCGGCTGCGGCGGAGGCACCTTCGTAGGATGGGCGCTCGAGTCCGGCTGCCGCGCGACCGCCGTCGACCACAGTGCGGATATGGTCGCGCTGACCGCACGCAACAATGCCGCCGCAGTGCGCGACGGTCGCCTCGAGGTAGTCGAGGCGGCAGCCGAGGCGCTACCCCTGCCCGATGAGCAATTCACTTGCGCGGCAATGGCAAACGTCTTCTGTTTCCTCGATGCCGCACGCGCGCTCACCGAACTGCGGCGGGTACTCGCCCCGGGTGGGCGGATCGTCGTGCACACCATCGCACCGAATCCACCGGCATCGGTCGTCCCGCCGCCGGCGGCGCGACGCATGCGCCTGTACGCCGACGACGACCTACGCGCACTATTCGAGGACGCGGGGTTCACCGAGCCCAGCGTCGCGCGGCTCGGCGTGGCATTCCAACTCGTCACAGCAAGTCGCTGAGGAGCGTACTCAACAATCGCTACCGGATTCACGCCCTTGATGTGGGCGGCAACCAGCCGGTCGCGCCCGTTTCGATTTGGGCGAGTGCCAGCACGATCAAGAACAAGGGCACCCAGATTCCGTCGTTGAGGCCGCTTTCGACATTCAAGCCTCGCCGTACGCGCGAGGGTAGGACCGGGAACGTGACCACGGCCTGTCCGAGGGCGGCGTCGGTGGGGCGAGCATCACTACGAGCAGTAGCGCTTCGGGTCAGGCGCGGTCGATTCACTGTCGAGCGATCAACCGGAATCCCAGATGTGAGGTCGATGTGTCGACAGCCTGGGCCATTCGGGCCGCAGGGCGGTACCGCTGGCAATAGTTCGGGGCGCACAGGTGCGAGCCCCCCTTGATGACGCGGCGTCCGATGTGTGGCTGGGCGTGGTCGCGGCTACCTTCTTCCGTCCCGCCCCGCGGATCGACGGCGACGCAGCAGGCATGCTCTTGGCCCTGGTGGGCGGTGTACCAGTCCTGGGTCCACTCCCACACGTTGCCGACCATGTCCGATAGGCCGTATCCGTTCGGCGGAAAGGATCCGACAGGCGAGGTTCCTTCGTATCCGTCATCCCCTGTGTTGTGGTGTGGGAAAACACCACGCCAAGTGTTCGCCATCGCCGTATTGCCCGGCTCGAATTCGTCACCCCAGGCGAATTCGGCGCCGTCGAGGCCACCACGGCAGGCATATTCCCACTCGGCTTCCGTCGGTACCTCTTTACCTGCCCAGTCGGCGTATGCCGCGACGTCGTCCCAGGCTATGTGCACCACCGGGTGGTCGGGCCGCTTCCGTATGGAGGTGCCCGGGCCTTGTGGATGACGCCAATCCGCGCCGGGAACCCAATGCCACCACTGATAGGGCCGATCGAGGCGCACCGGACGATCCGGCTTGATGAACACCGATGACCCGGCGACCAGCCGGGTCGGATCGGCATCGGGATAATCGGCGGCAGTCGGTATGCGCTCGGCGACAGTGCGGTAGCGGGTGCGGGAGACGAACAGAGCGAATTCCCTATTCGTCACCGGATGCGGGTCGATCCAGAATCCGGCGACCGTCACCCGGTGCGCCGGTGCCTCCTCGGGATAGTGGCTATCCGAACCCATGGTGAAAGTGCCGCCCTCGATCCAGACCATCTGCTCTTGCCCGCCCGGTGCCGATGGCCTGGGAGGACTGAACGGCGATTTGCCGACGCAGGGATCGGCTCCGCGGTTGGAATCCGGATGCTCATCCCCGTGCTGTAGCTGGTTCGCCGATCCACTCATACCGTCCCACTTTCCAGCGCTGACGAAAGTCCAGGTCTGCGATTCGAGTGTGACCACCGCAACGGCATTCCTCATCCGCCGGGGGTGAACTCTCGGTCATTGTCGCGGTTTTCGCCACGCCGGCGGCGTATTGTGGCCGCGTGTCCCTCACGAGCGGGTGATGCCCCTTCCGCGATTCCTGGTCAGTCACAGGCAGAATTCCGACAGCCCGAGCGAGGAGTCGGTCCATGGCGGCGCCACATCATCCGGAGGAGGTCTCGCGCGGCTCCGAGACCGCGCTCCCGGCCGATCCGCTCCCGAGTTGGCGGGAGGGTGCGGCCAAGCAGGCCATCCTGGACTTCGTGAAGTGGGTGGCGTCCGCGGCCGTCCCGCCCGAGGAGAGGGTGGCGGTCTTCGATAACGACGGCACGCTGTGGTGTGAGAAGCCGATGCCCATCCAGCTCGACTTCATCCTGCGCCGATTGGTCGTCATGGCCGAGCAGGACCCGGCGCTGCGCACCCGCCAGCCCTGGCAGGCGGCCTGGACAAGGAACTACGACTGGCTCAATGACGTCATCACCCAGCACTACCGTGGCGATGACAGCCAAGTGGGGGCGCTGGTTTCCGGGGTGCTGGCGGCGTTCGCGGAGGTCACCGTGGACGATTTCGAGGCCGACGCCGACCGGTTCCTGCACACGGCCGAGCACCCAACTCTCGGCCGCACCTACCTGGCGTGCGGTTATGTACCGATGGTCGAGCTGCTCGACTTGTTGGCGGCCAGTGGTTTCGCCAATTACATCGTTTCTGGTGGTGGTCGCGATTTCATGCGGCCGATCAGCATGCGGATGTACCGTGTTCCACGGGAGCGTGTCATCGGCAGTAGCGTCACGCTCGCCTGGAAGGACGGTGCGATCGTCCACAGCGCCGAGATGGATGTCCTCGACGACGGGCCGGAGAAGCCGGTGCGTATCTGGAGCCGGATCGGGCGCAGGCCCCTGCTTGCGGTAGGAAACACCAACGGGGACATACCGATGCTGCAATTCATCGAACGGCAGGACCGGCCATCGCTGCGGATGCTGATTCTCCACGACGACTCCGCCCGTGAGTTCGACTACGTGACAGGTGCCGAGCGAGCGCTCGAGCTGGCGGGCACCAATGGCTGGACCGTGGTCAGTATGAAGAACGACTGGACGACTGTATTCGAAGCGCTGCAAGGGAACTCGTTTTGATTTCCGTGTGATCGACAGCGATGCGGTTCGACCGAGCGCCGAACGCCCGACGCCGTTCTCACCCGCGGTGGGTGAGGTAGGCGAATCCGCGGCCGCTCAGGTTCGGACGGGGGTCTATCCATCGGGGGCTATCTGTGAGGAGAACGCCCATGGCAATCCCATTCCGCGGTGTGGTCAACCTCGATATCCGCGATTCGGTCCCTGACTGGGGCCCTTACGAGCAGCCGAAGGCGCCACCGGGATCGCCCAATGTTGTGTACATCGTGCTCGATGACGTCGGGTTCGGTGCCATGAGCTGCTACGGCGGTCCGATCGAGACGCCGAATATCGATCGGATCGCCGCGAAAGGTCTGCGCTACACCCAGTGGCACACCACTGCGCTGTGTTCCCCGACCCGTTCCTGTCTGCTCACCGGCCGCAACCACACCACCAATGGCATGGCCTGCATCAGCGAGTGCGCGGTCGGCTTCCCGGGAGCCAACGGCCACATCCCGCCGGAGTGCGCCACCCTCGCTGAGGTCCTGGTCGAGCAGGGCTTCAGTACGGCGATGGTCGGCAAATGGCATCTGTGTGCCGAGGACGAGATGAATCTGGCGTCCACCAAACGAAACTGGCCGCTCGGCCGTGGTTTCGACCGCTTCTACGGTTTCCTCGGGGCGGAGACCAACCAGTGGTATCCGGATCTGGTGCACGACAACCATCTCGTCGAGCAGCCCGCCACACCCGAGCAGGGCTACCACTTCAGCGTCGACATCACCGACCGAGCCCTTGAATACATCGATGACGTCAAGGCGATCGCCCCCGACCGTCCGGTCTTCCTGTACTACGCGCCCGGCTGCGCACACGCTCCGCACCACGTGCCGCGCGAATGGATCGAACGCTATCGCGGCCGGTTCGACGCGGGCTACGAGGTGATCCGCGCGGAGGTCCTGGAGCGGCAGAAACAGATGGGCCTGGTCCCGCAGAACACCGAGCTGCCGCCGCTCAACCCGATCGGCACCCCGGAGACTCGCAGCGGGCCCGAAGGTGAGCCGTTCCCGCCGCTGGACTACACCCGTCCCTGGGACACCCTCGATGATGACGAGAAGCGACTGTTCGCCCGCATGGCCGAGGTGTATGCGGGGTTCCTCTCGCACTGCGACGACCAGATCGGCCGGTTGCTCGACTACCTGGAGACCATCGAGGAACTCGACAACACCATCATTGTGCTGGTCTCCGACAATGGGGCCAGCGGCGAGGGCGGACCGGACGGCTCGGTCAACGAGAACAAGATCGCCAACAGCGTCCCCGACGACCTGGCCGAGAACCTGGCCAAACTGGACGAGCTGGGCAGCCCCAAGACCTACAACCACTATCCGAACGGGTGGGCGGTGGCGTTCAACTCCCCGTTCAAGATGTGGAAACGGTACTCGTTCAACGGCGGTACCTGCGATCCGTGCGTGATCTCCTGGCCTGCCGGGATCAACGCCCACGGCGAGATCCGGGACCAGTACCACCATGCCGTCGACGTGGTGCCGACTCTGCTGGACTGCCTCGGAATCGAACTTCCCGACATGGTGAAGGGCCATGCTCAGGTGCCGCTGCAGGGGGTGAGCATGCGCTACAGCTTCGACGCGGCCAACATTCCATCCGCCAAGCACTCGCAGTTCTACTCGATGCTCGGCGGACGGGGGATATGGCACGACGGCTGGAAAGCCGTCACCACCCACCCCACCCTCAGCGGCTGGAGCCACTTCCCCGACGACACCTGGGAGCTGTACCACACCGAGGTGGACCGTTCCGAGATGCACGACCTGGCCGCCGAGGAACCGGGCAGGCTCGCCGAACTCATCGGCCTGTGGTTCTACGAAGCGGGGGTCAACCAGGCGTTCCCGCTCGATGACCGTTCGGCCGTCGAAATTTTGACTACCTCCCGTCCTCAGCTCGCACCGCCGCGCAACCGTTACGTATACCGACCGGGCGGCGCGGAGGTACCCGAGTCGGTCGCGGTCAACATCCGCAACCGCTCCTACTCGATCGAAGCGCTCGTCGACCTGCCCGGCCCGGACGCCTCCGGTGTGCTGTTCTCCCACGGCGGCCGGTTCGGCGGGCACGCCCTCTATATCAAGGACAACCGGCTGCACTACGTCTACAACTTCCTCGGCAGCGAGGAGCAGCGGATCATCGCGACCGAAGATCTACCGACCGGCCGGAACCTGATCCTGGCCGCCTCCTTCGACAAGGACAGCGAAGATCCGCCCGGCACCGCTCGCGGACTGCTGAGCCTCTACTACG
This sequence comes from Nocardia sp. NPDC050630, assembly GCF_044457245.1. Taxonomy (NCBI): domain Bacteria; kingdom Bacillati; phylum Actinomycetota; class Actinomycetes; order Mycobacteriales; family Nocardiaceae; genus Nocardia; species Nocardia sp. NPDC050630. Next base: position 259,965 of record NZ_JBITGN010000007.1, on the reverse strand, counting down.
GCGACCGCAAAGTCGGTGAAGGCCGAATCCGCACCCAGCCCGGCAAATTCAGCATCGCCGGGGAGGGGCTCCACGCCGGCCGGGACAGCGCCGAAGCCGTCACCGGCGACTACCCCGGAACACGACCATGGTCGTTTACCGGCGGGACGCTGCACCGGGTCGCCGTCGATGTCAGCGGTGAACCGTTCGTCGACCTCGAACGCGAAGCCGCCGCCATGCTGTCGCGCGAGTAGCAGCAGGGTCGCACCGATGCGACCTTTCTCGAAGATCCCGGTAGCCCCACTTCGGCGGGTCCGGGGCACACCGTGGACCGACGCGGATTTCGCGCGTAGCTATTTCGGGCGTCCGTTCATCGGGTGATGACGATTTTGCTGTTGGCGCGGCCTTGTTCGACGTAGGCCATGGCGTCGAGGGTTTGATCCAAGGGGAAGGTGCGGTCGAGCACCGGCTGTAGGGTGCCGTTGTCGTATAGCGTGGCCAGTTTCTCGAGTTGGGCGCCGTTGGCCTTCATGAAGAAGAATGAGTACCGCACTCGCTGCTTTTTGGCTTGTTTGCGGATCTTGCGGCTCCACAGGGCCATGACGGGTGCGAGCAGCGGTTGGCCGATCCCCGTGCTCGGGCGGCTCGGAGGTTCCGGGCAACCGGCAAGGATTCACTTCGACGTGGTGGCCGCTGACAGGGTCGCGTCGTTGACGGCCGTAGGAGTTATCGCGACAACGAACTTCTGCACCCGACTGACGTTGTCGCACAGGTAGCGACGCTTCGGGTGTTTCGATGTCAGCGCGTGGTCGACGGCCTTGACGACCTTCTGCGGATCGCCCGCGAGCTTTTGCATGCGACCCAATAGCTTCCGAGTCCCGGCAAGGTGTGATGCGTACAGTTCGCGATGCTCGTCGCTCAGTTTCGCGGTCATGCGGTCGTGCTCGTCGAGCATGCTGCCCCACATGTCGGTACGGGTGGGCCCGGGCTCGATCAGCGAGACGGGGATCCGCCACGGGCGCAACTCGATTCGGAGTGCATCGGCCAAGGACTCGACTGCATACTTCGATGCGCTGTAGGCGCCGGTACCCGGCGTGGTGATCAACCCGCTGACCGATGACATGAACACCACCCGTCCATGTGCTTCACGTATTTTCGGCAGCACCGCCTGCGTCACTGCGATCTGGGCTGTCACGTTGACCTCGAGTTGGCGTGACAACTCATCGAGAGACAACCCCTCCACCGGTCCGTTCACGATGATGCCGGCATTGTTGACAACGCCGTTCAGTTCAGCGGGGAGTCGAGCGGCGAGCGTAGCGATGGCGGACCGGTCGGTGATGTCGAGACCGATGGCGTGCACATTGGGTAAGCGATCGAGACTTTCGATGGCGGCATCGGATCGAGCCGTGGCATACACCTGCCAACCTCGTCGGCTCATGTGTTCGGTGATCGCCAGCCCGATCCCCCTGCTGGCGCCGGTAATCAATACAGAAGGCATGCTTTTCCTACTCTCGTCGTCGAAGGTCGAATGGGCAGGCCGCTCGGGCCCGGTGATCGACGCACCATCGATCACTGACGTGTACCGATTGCGATACCGATGCTGCCGAGCCTCATGACCCCAGGAAGTCGAGCGCCTCTGCGACGACCCTTTGGTGATGCTGAAAGATCCCGCCATGTCCGGCGTCCACGTAGATGCGGAGCTTCGCGTTCGGCAGACGACGTTGCAAGTCGAACGAATTGCTCGTCGGGACCATCCGATCGTCCTCACCGTTGGCTACGAGAACGGGGTGCTGGATACGGCTGAGGTCGAATGGCTCCTGCGCGCCCCACGCGTGGATCGCCTTCAGCTGAGTGCGGAATGCGCGCAGTGCGATTGCCTTGTCGCGGTCGACGCTGCGTTCCTTGAGCCGTTTCACGAACGCACGAGCCTCCGACTTGCCGTGTGCGGTTCTGGTGAAGAACAGATTCTCTTTCGGATCCTTGAAAGTGGCCAACGCCTTCAACGTGTCACGGTAGGTCACCGAGGTCACGTTCACGATGCCTTCGCCTCCCGCCGGACCCGTCCCCGCGAGGATCAGCTTTCGCACGAGTTCGGGCTCATCGCGAGCGATCACCTGCGCTACGAAGCCTCCTAGCGAGAACCCCAGAATATCGACCCGGTCGAAGCCGAGCGCGTGGATGAACTCGACAGCATCTCGTGCCATCGCCTCGACCGAGTCCGGTGTTGTGCCTTCTGACGCGCCGACCCCGCGGTTGTCGAAGGTGATCACGCGATGCTTGGATGCGATGCCGTCGACCACCCTGGGGTCCCAGTTGTCCAGATTCGCACCCAAGTGATTCAAGAAGATCACTGGTACGCCGGTACCGGGGCCCAGCTCGCGATAGGCGAACCGCGTTGCGCCGACCTGCACGGATTTGGTCGGCGCATCCGCATACGACGTGCCGCCCACACGAATACTCTGCCCCTGCTGATGACGGTCGGGAACGCGCTGAGTGGCTCGCCGGTCTGTCATGACTTCCTCCTGATGTAAACCGATTGGTGTACCTTGCGAAGGCAACGGTACTCCCATATCGCCTCACTTGTAAACAGATCGGTATACTTGCTTCATGACTACGCTGACCGATACTCAGGAACCGACCCGTCGGGGAGGGCGTGGCGCACGTCAGCGCATCCTGCGGGCAGCTGCCGACCTGTTCTACAACGAGGGCATCAACGCCACCGGTGTCGAACTGATCGCGACCAAAGCATCCGTTTCGAAAAGAACTCTCTACCAACACTTTCCGAGCAAGGCCGCGTTGGTGGAGGAGTATCTGCGCATGCTGCGGGAAGCGGTGGGTGACATCACGGACATGCCGTCGGGGAAGTCCGATTCGGATCCGCGTTCGCGGCTGCTCGCACTGTTCGACAGTCCAGATGCCGCCGATGCGCCGATGCGTGGCTGCCCGTTCCACAACGCGGCGGTTGAGGCAGCCGAGACCATGCCTGGTGTTCAAGCCATCGTCCACGCGCACAAGCGGAACTACATCGACGGCCTCACCGAGTTGGCCCGACAAGCCGGCGCGGCAGACCCCCAACTGCTGGGCGAGCAGCTCGCTGTCCTGTACGAGGGTGCCGCCGCATTGTCCACCTCTCTGGACGATCCGGCGCCCTGGGCACATGCCCGCGGAGCAGCGCAAGCTCTCATCAACCAAGCAACAAACCGCTGAGCTCAGCTGCTCCGCTCCCGATCCTGATAGCGCCACGACCCGTGTCCACCGACCGGAGTCGAGGCAGGAGATGTCGGCGCTCCTCGAAAAGGAGGCCACCCATCGACGGATCGGAAGGGTGATCTCAGTGCAGGATTGGGCGCGGATCAGGTATCGCCACCGGCCAACGCGGACGGCAGCTGGCTCGACGATCGTCAGCGGCCCGCGATCGGTTGTACAGCCTGGCGTGCATCCCCCGACCGGCCCGGAAAAGAGTAGACCTTCACAACACCTCGAATACTCTTCCGGCGAGTCCGAATTCGAATAACCGCGGATGTGGGAGGGTGCGGCCCATGCTGATCGAATACGGGGTGTGGGTTACGCGGTTGGCGCTCGCCGTGGTGTTCGGGCTGTCGGCCTGGGGGAAACTGGCCGATCGCGCTGGTACGCGGCGGGCGGTGGGGGAGTTCGAGGTGCCGGTGCGGTGGGTGCCCGCCGTGGCATGGGGGCTGCCGGTCGCCGAGGCGGTGGTGGCGGTCGGCGTCGTTCTGTCGTGGACGGCCGTCGCGGCGGCGGTCGGTGCGCTGCTCCTGCTGATGGTCTTCACAGTGGTCATGGTCGGCTTGTTGCGGCGCGGCAAGCGCCCCTCCTGCTCATGCTTCGGCGCGGCGAGTACGACGCCGATCGGCGCGCGCAGTCTCGTGCGCAACGGTGTGCTGATGGTGCTCGCGGCGTTGGTCCTGTGGGGCGCGCTGGCCCGTCCCGCGGTGCCCGCCGGACTGGCTGCCGATGCCGCGACCGGGCTCGCGCTCGGTGCGCTGCTGTGCGGGATCCTCGGGTGGGTGATCGGCCAGGTCGGTGTGCTGCGGCGTCGGCTGGACGAGCAGGCGCTCTCGACGCTGGGGGCCGAGGGCTTGCCGGTCGGCTCGGTCGCGCCGGAGTTCGAGTTGCTCGACGTCGCGGGCGCCCGCACGAACCTGGCGGACCTGCTCTCGGAGGGCCGGGCAGTATTGCTGGTGTTCGTGCACCCGGGCTGTGAGATGTGCGCCGCGCTGGCCCGTGAGCTGCCGCGGTGGCGGGCGCGCACGGCCATGACCATGGTCGTCGTCGGGAACGGCGATGCCGATGAGCAGGCCATTTGGGGTGCCGAACAGGGTCTGGGCGAGATCCCGTCGCTGGTGCAGCAGGGCAACGAGGCGGCACTGCGATATCGCGTCCGCGGTACACCGTCGGCTGTGCTGATCGACGCGGAGGGCCGGGTCGCCGCGCCTGTCGCACGGGGCGCTATCGCGATCCGTGAGTTGATTCTCGCCGGGAAATCGAGCCGAGCCCAGCTTTCCTCTCGAAGCAACGGCCACCACGCCGCTAACCAGGCTCGGAACTGACCCCTCGATCAGGCTACCTACGTCGAAAACCGGCTGCCAGTCGAAATTGTTTGTCGCACAGAGATTTTCGTATACAGCAGTGCTCTCCCGCCGATACGATGCTGAGTGCATCGATGCAGAACCGCGCGCGACCCCCATCCACCACTTTTGGCAGGGAGATGTCATGGCGGACTTCGCATTCACCGATTACTCCGGCAAGGAATTCATCATCCGGCTCAATAACGAGCAGCGCATCGAGGAAGCGCGTCGGATCCTGTCCGGCGAGGAGCAGATGTCGATCCATGTCATGGGACGCATCAGGAAACAGGAAGTCGACTACAACCCGGGTTGGAGCTTCCACCTAGACCCGGACACGATCACCTTCTTCACCATGGCGATCGAGGTCTGTGACTCGTCTATCTCCTACCTCGAGGACCATCTGGACGAGGCTTGCGGCGCTTTCCTGCCGGGTTGCTTCTGGTGTCCGTGGTCCTCTCGACTCACCCGAGAGATCCGCTGATCGCGACGCCATCGGCGGCGGACCCCGGCCGAGCGCTCTCGGCCGGGGTCCGCTGGTTTCCGTAGCTCGTGTCCCCATCCGGTCCGGCCCGCTCGTCGAACGCCACATGCGAGCGCGAAAGGATCGTGCAGAGTTCGAAATCGTTTCCGATGTGGAGGCTGCGATCGTCTGAGCCTTACTCAGGACCGCACCGAAACCGACGGACGGACCGAGGAGGTCGGATGGCCGAGACCACTCGCGCGGAGACGGCGTCGTCGCGACGCTGGCCGCGGTTGCGGGTCGATGAGTGGACCGCTACTCGCGACACGCTGCACCTGTGGACCCAGATCATCGGCAAGATTCGGCTCGCTCATGCGCCGATGATCAACCACTGGTGGCAGGTCACCCTCTACGTCAGCCCGCGTGGTTTGACCACCTCCGCGATACCGTACGAGGCCGGTGTTTTCGACATCGAGTTCGACTTCGATGAGCACCGGTTGCACATACGAGCCAGTGATGGCGACGCCCGTCAGATCGCGCTCGAACCCAAGTCGGTCGCGGATTTCTATGCCGAAACGATGGGGGCGCTCGACGAGCTCGGCATTGCGGTACAGATTCAAGCGAAGCCCAACGAGATCGATCCTGCGATCCCGTTCGCCGAGGATTACGAGCATGCTTCTTATGATCGCGACGCCGTGCATCTGTTCTGGCGTCAACTCGTCGCGGCCCAACGAGTAATGAGCGAGTTTCGCTCGTATTTCATCGGCAAGGTGAGCCCGGTGCACTTCTTCTGGGGCGCCATGGATCTGGCCTGTACCAGGTTTTCCGGCCGCACCGCGCCGAAGCATCCTGGCGGCGCACCCAACTGCGGTGATTGGGTGATGGTAGAGGGCTACTCCCACGAGTTGAGTAGCTGCGGCTTCTGGCCGGGTGGTGGTGAAGAAGGTGCCTTCTACGCCTACGCCTATCCAGAACCCGACGGCTTCGCCGACTATCCGGTCGGTCCTCGGCACGCTTTCTACAGCGCCGATAACGGCCAGTTTCTACTGCCCTATGAGGCGGTACGCACCGCCGCAGATCCGGAACGAACTCTTCTGGAATTCCTGCACACTACCTATCAAGCGGCCGCCGAACGCGGCAAATGGGATCGGGCAGCACTCGAATGCGATCCGCACCGGTGGGCCCAGAAATAGCGGACACCGATTCCAGGAGTCGGGCAACCGCGCCTCGATGGCGTTACGCCAGCCACGTCAGTGGCAGAACGGACCGCGATGTAGCCGTGGCGGAAGCAGGGCCGTTCTTGTGCCGACGCACATGCGCACAGCCGCCAGGAACGGTCGTGCCGTCCTCGCGCATCAGCTCGAACCAACGCGGGACCACCGGTGGGCGAAACCCTGGTAAGCCGACGCTGTACATGGGTGTTAAGCCGGGTGTCCCGGCTCCAGGTCGGCGACAGAGCTCCATCGCACCGCATCAACCGTTCGCCCGGCTGCGTATCCAGCTTCGGGGGCCAAGACCAAACCCACATGGTCACCGAAGTCGTTGCGAGCCTGGATCGTTCCGGAAAACCAGGCGACCGCGTCCACCAACACAGGCACTCCGTTCGGGCCGACCCGCCATCGGCACCGGCTGAATTTATCGATATCGTCGCCGGTCTCCGCACCGAACAGTTGCGCAAGCGCAAGGTTGTCTCGATCGACCAGGTGCACCGACACATAGGCGGCTGCCATCGCGGTCCGGTATGTGCGGTTGTTCTTCGACAAACAGACCAGAAACCGTGCCGGATCGATACTGACCTGTGACGCGAACCCCACCAGACAACCGCTGCGCTCATCCCCGACCGCGACCGTCACGATGAACACCGGCGCATCGGCCAAGGCCACCATCGACTTGAACGCGCTGGGACCGTGTACCGCAGCATCCGACATCGTTTGTGTATATCAGACCGCTATCGACTTCGACCGCAACTGTCTACCCGCGCCCGACATGAAGGGTGGAGGCTCCGACCGCGGGTTCCCATCCGTGCTGGAAAGCGCGTTGTGGCAGCTCAATGCCGATGGTGTGCGACTGCCCGGGTTCGAGGGTGCCGGTGGTGAAGCCAGCGAACCGCGCCACCGATCCGGATACGGCGAATGCGCTGCGGGAAATGTCGCGAAGGCCTGTCGGACCTGAACATCACCGGCTTCTGCGCCACCCGAATCGAGCAGCTGCTGTCCTGATCCGCGGACCGGCTCTCATGGAGTAATGACGAGTACGTCGCCGCATACCGGCCGCTCTCGGCGCGCTCATTCGAAGGTGGGTTGGTCTGCCCGTTCTGGCGTAATGGCGGTGATGCGGTAGCGGTGGCCCTCGATCTTGTCCGGCCGGTAGCGGATGGCGGAATCGATCATGACCGCCCGGTCGCGCGGGCTCGCGAGGATGATGATGGGACTGGATAGGAGCATCGTGTTCGTCCTGTCCGGTTATTCTCCGAGGTGGGTAATCGGGCCGAACTGGTGTTCATAGTTGCTCATGCTGTCGTTCAGGATCTGCATCAGCCGGAAGATCATCGCCGGCGGGAACTTCACCCTCGACACCACTCGAGCCGGTTGACGCATCACCGGCCGACCATCGTCGTCGACGCCCTGATCGGTCGGCAGATATACGAGGAAGTCCAGGGTGAAGTCGGTGCGGTTGTACCAGCAGGTGAACCCGTTGGAGTAGACACCGGCGCTCATCACCTCCGGCACGATCACCTCGACGTCGTTCGGGGGCGGCAGAGTCGGTTCATTCATCCGCGGTCACCTTTCACCGGTCGACGAAAGGAGCTCCTTGCTGGGCGGTGGCCCCTTTCGTCGACACGTCATTCGTCGACAGCAGATCGGTGGCTAGCGGAACTGTGCCTGGCGTGCCTGCTCGCGAAGGTGATGCAGCTGCATTTCCCACTGCCCGGACCGGTCCTGGGTACGGGTGGCCTGATCCTCGGCCTGCTGGGCCAACTGGCTGGCCTGCTCGGCCTGATCCTGTGCCGACTGGGCACGCTGGTTGGACTGGTTGGCCTCGCCCTGTGCTTGCTGGGCCTGGCTCTGCGCCCGATCGGCCTCGCCTTGGGCCTGCTGAGCCTGGTTCTGCGCCTGCTGGGCTTGTTGGCGGGCCTGTTGGGCCTGCTGGTTGGCCTGGTTGGCCTCGTGCTGGGCGATCTGCGCCTGGTGCTGGACTTGACGGGTCTGGTGTTGCGCCTGCCGAGCAAGGTTCTGTGCCTGCTGGGCGTACTGACGAGCGCTTTGAGCTTCCTGCCGCGCCTCATCGATCTGGAGCCGCAGCACCATCTCGATGTCCCGAAGGTTCTGCATATCCATGATGTCGCCACGCTTGGTGTCAGTGCTGGTTTCCTGAGCCATATGAGCTTCCCTCCAAGAGTTGGTTGAGTGGACGGACTCGATTGACCGAACTCATTGTGTCTGAAGACCAACCCCTTGTCAGCAACTTCATCGCAACCATTCGGAAACGGCGGTGAAACTTACGTGGCGATCCGGCCGCGGTTACATTCATGGCTTCGCTACCGGGCAACTGTCGCCGATGAAGGCATGACTTCACTGCTGATCGACGCGACCAGCCAGGGTGACTGGCCTCATTCTGAGCAAGCATTCCTCCGTCAGCGACCATGCAGTTATCTGTCCGCTGTGTCGATGCGTCGCATCGCTGAACCGCATTCGGGACAGTCGGTCACTGGCACTCGGCGGTAGCAAAAAGGAGCTGTCGATGCCCGCCGGTGCGTCATCCGGCCCGTCCCACTTTTCGTGATCGAGTCATCGCTCGAATTGCGAAGGGGGACTTGGTACTTAGCTAGTCGATCTTGGCCATCACATGCTTGACTCGGGTGTAGTCCTCCAGCCCGTACATCGACAGGTCCTTGCCGTGTCCGGAGGACTTGAACCCGCCGTGCGGCATCTCGGCGATCAGCGCGGTGTGGGTGTTGATCCACACGCAACCGAAGTCGAGTGCGGCCGACACGCGGAGCGCCCGCGACAGATCCTTGGTCCACACCGAGGACGCCAGCCCGTACTCGACGCCGTTGGCCCACCGGATCGCATCGTCTTCGTCAGTGAACGACTGCACGGTGATCACCGGTCCGAATATCTCGTTCTGGCTCAGCCGGTCGGCCTGCCGCAGCCCGCCGATGACCGTCGGCTCGACGTAATACCCGCGGTCGCCCTGCCGGTGCCCACCGGTCACGACCGAAGCGTGATCGGGCACCTCATCGAGGAAGCCGAGCACCCGCTGTAGTTGGTTGGCGTTATTGACCGGTGGCACCCAGGCATTCTCGTCACCGGTGGCCTTGCCGAACGTCGTTGTGGCATTGTCGGCCTGCTCGGCCAGCGCCGCGGTCAGATCTTCGGCCACCGACGCGTGGCCGAGGACCCGGGTGGCCGCCGTGCAATCCTGCCCGGCGTTGAAATAGCCCGAGGCCGTGATGCCCGCGGCGGTAGCGGCTATATCAGCGTCGGGGAACACGATTACCGGCGCTTTGCCGCCCAACTCCAGATGCGTGCGCTTGAGGTGGGCTCCGGCCGACTCGGCGACCGCACGGCCTGCGGCCAACGAACCGGTGATCGATACCATCTGTGGGGTCGGATGCGCGACCACCGCCGCACCCGTCACCCGGTCACCGGTTACCACATTGAGCACGCCTTGTGGCAGGTGCTCGGCGGCCAGTTCGGCCAGCATCACCGTGGTCACCGGGGTGGTGTCGCTCGGTTTGATCACCACGGTGTTTCCCGCCGCGATCGCGGGAACGAACTTCCAGATTGCCATCATCATCGGGTAGTTCCACGGCGTCACCTGTCCGATAACGCCGATCGGCTCCCGACGGATCCACGATGTATGGCCCGCCAGGTACTCGCAGGCCGACTTGCCCTCGAGCACTCGCGACGCCCCCGCGAAGAACCGGATCTGGTCCAGCATCTGCGGGATCTCTACGGCCAACGTGACATGCTTCGGCTTGCCGGTGTTGCGTCCCTCGGCGGCAACGAGCGCGTCGGCCGCGTTCTCCACCTCGTCGGCGAAAGCCAACAGCGCCTTCTGGCGGTCCGACGGCGTTGTGCGCTTCCAGTCGCAGAACGCCCTGGCCGCCGCTGCGTACGCGTTGTCGATGTCCTGTTCGGTGGACACCGGGGCGGTGCCGTACTGATCGCCGGTGGCAGGGTCGACGAGGGCCATCGTCGCACCGCCGACCGAGTCGACGAGCTTACCGTCGATGAAGTTCTGGACCACAACCATGACGCCTCCTCGATTGCTCTGTTCAGTCGACAACTCTCTGACGTGGAAGGTTCACCCGCCTTGTCTATGCTGTCGTAGCGTCCCGACAAGATCCGCTCGTTCGGTCACGATGCGGCCGCTATTCAGCTCGAGCCCTTCGAGCGTTTTCGACTGATCTCGCGTCACATGACGGCTCCAACGGTGATTCGGGCAGGCGGGTTTCGGCATCACTTCGGAGCTGTATGGGCTGGGTTTCGTCGCCTGGTCCAGGGATTGAAACCGGCTTGGCGGCTACGCTTCCGGCATGAGCACGGCGCACTCCGACAGCCTTCCCGGTCGACAGAAGAAGCGACGACTACGGTCACAACTCGCCTGGTACCTGTTGCTCGCCGGCACGGTTGCGTCTTGCCTCGGCGCACTCCTGCGGGCGAGTGCCCCTGATGGCGCCGAGTCGTTGCTGTTGTGGTTTTTCTTGATCAGCGCGTCGTTCGGGTTGTTCTGCGTGATCCTCGGCTACCTGACCCGGGTTGTGGTAACCCGGCGGCTTCGGGTACCCGAACTCAGTCCTCTGCTTGCGCCTGCGCTAGTGGTGGCGTTCACGGTGACGGCGTGGAGCGCAGACCTACCGATCGTCGTGCGCTGGCAGTTCTCGGCCCACAGCTTCGATGAAGCCGCACGGCAGGTACGCGACGGCGGCGATCCGCGGACGTTCGAAGGTCACCGGCTCGGGCTCTACCGCATCGACAGTGCGGACAGCTACGCCTGGGGTATCTACTTCAGAACCAGCCCCATGACGGGCAACTGCTCGAGCGGGGGCGGAGGATTTGCCAAGCTTACCGGCGCCTCTCGCGCGTCAGACGCGTTCCATCACCTGAATGGTGACTGGCATTGGTTCTGCCTCGACAGTGCTGGCGAAGTGACAGTGCCAGACCACCCCATCGGGGGATCGCGCTAGCCAACAACCGGAGAACGGCGAACCGCTTCACTTATCCGGACCACGCGTGGACCTATGGCATCACCGGCCGGCTGGTGGGCATGCCCGGCAAGGAAGAATTCACCGGGATCGACCCGGGCCACTTACGGTCTGGTCGAACCCCGCGACGACGTCCGCGCGATCACCGCCGCTGGAATCGGGCCGTGGTGATGACTGCGGCGCAACATCTTTCGCTCTCATCGAGGAGAAGGTCGAAGTTGTTGCCGTGAACGGGTGTCGCGCCGAGGAGCGTTCCCGGCGGGACGGTGGACCGTGCCGTGATCAGTCGAGGTGGAAGACGCGGGCGGCGTTGCTGTGTAGGTACAGCTGGCGGGTGGGTTCGTCCAGATCGAGCTCGTCGAGCCCATCGAGGGCGGTGGAATGGGCGATCATGGGGTAGTTGGTGCCGAAGAGGACCTTGCGGCTGCCGGAGTTGGTTCTCATGTAGGAGACCAGTTCGGTGGGGATGCGGCGGCTGGTGTAGGCGGAGGTGTCGATGTAGACGTTTTCGTGTTTGCGGGCGACGGCGATCATTTCCTCGGTCCACGGGTAGCCGATGTGCCCGGCGACGATGGTGAGTTCCGGGAAGTCCAAGGCCACTTGGTCGACGTAGGGGATCGGACGCCCGGTTTCCGAGGGGCGCAACGGTCCGGTATGCCCGACCTGGGTGCAGAAGGGGACACCGAGTTCGACGCACGTGGCGTAGAGGGGGTAGTAGCGGCGGTCGGTGGGGGCGGCTTCCCACAGCCATGGGACGACTCGCAGCCCCTTGAATCCGAGTTCGCTGACGCACCTGCGTAGTTCACGCACGGCCTGCATCGGTTTGGCCAGATCGACCGCGGCAAGTCCGGCGAACCGGTCCGGGTGTGCGGCCACCCAGGTGGCGACCTCGTCGTTGGAGATCAGCGCGCCTTCGCGTGGGGCGTGCCAGGCGCTGAGGAGGCCGAATCCGACGTTGCCCTGGTCCATGGCGGCGAGGGTGAACTCGATCGGCAACTCGTCGGTGAGCGCTTGCTGTCCGGTCCAGCGGCGCAGCGAATCGAACATATCGTGGGCGGAGAATCGGACGGTGGGGTGCTGCATCCAGACATCAATGGTCATGGGGCATCGGTTCTTTCATTGCATGGGGACAGTCCCAGGCGGCTTCGCCGAGCGCCTTGCGAGCAGAGTTGCAGCACGTCCAGCGCTCGGTTGGGGTGCCGATGCTCAGGCCCATCGCCGGCGCGCCACAGGGGGCCGCGTCAGTGACCGTACCGGCGCTGAGGGTCGGCTGGATCACATTATCCGTTTCTGCCGTGAATCCATGGGACGATTGTCGGGTGAGATCAGGCTTATCGACGTGATCCGCTTGGCTCATCTACAGAAAAGAATGAAGTAAAGCAATGACTCAAGGCAGTGTGAAGTGGTTCAACGCCGAAAAGGGCTTCGGTTTTATCGCGCAGGACGGTGGCGGCCCTGACGTCTTCGTGCACTACTCCGCCGTATCCGGCTCGGGATTCAAGTCCCTCGAAGAAGGACAGCGCGTGGAGTTCGAGGTCGGACAAGGACAGAAGGGCCCGCAGGCCCAGGAAGTCCGCGCTATCTGATCGACGCGGCTCGGTACAGCAGCCCCGCACCCTAAGGGTGCGGGGCTGCTGCGTGTTCCGGGGCAATGAACATGGCACTGCTGGCCACCTGACCGTTTGACGTTCCTACCTTACGAGAATATTGTTGCCATCAATTGAGAGTGAGATTCTCTCGGTTCGCGAAGTGACGGAACTGAGTGGACTGCGAAGTCCGCGGACCTGACAACCGCAGTGTGTAAGGGAGCGACGAAGCGGCGCGCCGACCTTCGTCCCCGCACGGCCGAATCCAGTTGCCCAGCAGTTATGTAGTGAAGGGAGGGCCTGATGAAGGTCTTCGTCGACTCGGATCGTTGCCGGGGCCATGGCGTCTGCACCGGTCTGTGCCCGCAGGTGTTCGCCATCAACGACGACGGCTATGCCCAGGTCCAGATGTCCGATGTGCCAGACGAGTTCAGCGAGGCGGTCGAATCCGCTGCCCAGGCCTGCCCCGAGCACGCAATCGAAACGAGCTGAGTCACAGCATGGTGTCGAGGATGTCGAACGAATACGCTCGCTGCGACCCCGGTCTCGACATCCCTATCACCATTACCGATCAGGAACGCAGATGACCACCGCCATAGAGCTGCTCGCCGACCGGATCGCGGTCGTCGACACCGTGACCGCATACTCCACCGCCCTCGATAATCGCGACTGGCCGCTTTTCGAGAGTCTGTTCACGCCAGACGCCGTCTGGGATTATTCGTCGGCCGAACAGCGGTGCACCGGCCCTGCCCAGATCCTCGCACGAGTGCGGGCGGGGATCGAAAGGCTCGATGTCACTCAACATTTCGTCACCAACCATGTCGTGACGATCACCGGAGACGAGGCCCACCACAGTTGCTACTACCTGGCCCAGCACCTGCGCGGCGGTGAACGCTTCCTCGCGGCCGGTCGCTATCAGGATCTGCTGCGTCGCACCGAGTCCGGCTGGCGGATCGCATTCCGGTTATTGTTGAGCACCTGGACTGACGGTAATCCCAGCGTCGTGCTGCCGTAAATTCCCTGAGTGTCCGATCAGCAGCGAGCGGGGCTTGATCCGGCCGCTGCTATCCGACTGCCCAGTGATAGCCTCGCATCATGTCCACCCGCAGGCGAGGCGCGAAGGACTCGGCGACGCGGCGCACTCTTCTGGAAGCCACTGCCCGGGTCATGACCGAGGAGGGTTACGCCGCCGCGACGACCCGCCGGGTGGCCGCCGAGGCGGGTGTCAAGCCCGCGTTGGTGCATTATTACTTCCCGACCATGGAGGATTTATTCCTCGCGGTTTTCAGTGAGGGGACCGAGGCCAACTTCGAACGCCAAATGCAAGCGTTGACCTCGGACCGGCCGCTGCATGCCCTGTGGGAACTGTCCCGGGATCCGCGCGGCAACGCGCTGATGCAGGAGTTCATCGCGCTGGCCAACCATCGCAAGGCAATTCGTAGCGAGCTGATGGCTTATGCGCGGCGGTACCGGGAAATCCAGGTCACCGCTTTCACATTCATCCTGCGGGAGCGCCGTACCGATGCCGCGCAGATCACGCCGGTGACGCTGTCGATGCTGCTCTCGGGCCTGCCGCGAATCATGGTGACAGAAGCCAACTTCGGTTTCACCATGGGCCATGACGAGATGCTCGCTCTGGTCGAGCATTACCTCGACATCTTGGAGCCACCGGAAGTTGCGACAGGTCAGGTCGGTGACGGCTGCAAATCCGACACGGCATGAATAGGCCGGTTCGTCGCGGACAACGGCAGGGTCGACCCACCGCGCCGCACGGCGACGATCTCCGCGGCGATCGCCACCGCGATCTCCTCGGGAGTCCGTCCGCCCAGTTCCAAACCGATCGGTGAGTGCAGACGACGCAGCTCGGACTCGGTGAGACCTGCTGCCCGCAAACGTGCACGACGATCTGCGTCGGCGCGGCGTGAGCCCATCGCACCGAGGTATCCGATCGGTAGCCGCAATGCCAGCTGCAGGACCGGAATATCGAACTTCGGATCGTGTGTCAGCACGCACACCGCTGTGCGCGAATCAACGTGGGTGCGGCCGAGGTACCGATGCGGCCAGTCCACCACCACCTCGTCGGCGTCGGGGAATCGCGCCTGCGTGGTGAACACTGAACGCGCATCGCAAACGGTGACCCGGTAACCGAGCAATCGCCCGACCCGGCACAGTGCGGCGCTGAAATCGGTTGCCCCGCAAACGATCAGACGTGGTTGCGAGCCGAAGGACTCGATGAATACCGCGCGTTGGGCATCGTCGCATCCGGTTATCCGCACGCCGGACGCGTCGGCGTCGAGCATGCCCAAAGCTTGCCGCACCACTGTCGGATCGACCTTCGCACCGGTAGTTTCTTCTGGTCCGACGGCGCTGATCTCACCGGTTCTCAGATCGCGAACCAGAGATATCGGGCGCTCGGCTCGCAGGACGGCTTCGATGGCCGGATACTGCTGATCGGTGACTCGATGGACGAGAACCGAGACCTCGCCACCACAGGTGAGCCCGACCGCGAAGGCGTCGGAATCGCTGTAGCCGAACGTCTCCCGCGTCGGCGTACCCGACCGCAGTACCTGACGGCACAGGTCGTAGACGGCCGCTTCCACGCAGCCGCCCGAGATGCTGCCGATGACGGCGCCGGCGTCGTTCACGGCCATGGTTGCGCCGGGCAGCCGTGGCGCGCTTCCGGTTACGTCGACAACCGTGGCTACGGCATACGAAGCGCGCTGTGCATGCCATCGCAACAGCTGTGCCGACAATTCGCGCATGATCATCCTCTCGAGCCGTGCCACGGACGAGAATATCATTCTCATATACGACATACACGTCTATTGACAGGTATTCGAGTCCGATGCTAGACAGTTGATCAGCACAATATCGATGCCGAGACCGCAGACAGAACCGTCGCGGATGACGGATCCGGGTGGCTCGATTCGGTCGAGCCGCGCAACGCCATCCATCTAGTGGCGGGGCTGGAGCAGCGCAAAAGCGGTATGCGCCGATGTCGTGTGATGCCATCGGGCGTACATGGAGGCCAAATGCACGAACCGAAGTACCGGCGTAGTCGAGCACCTGGGTGTTGGTCGATCGCACGGCATACCGAGGAAAAGGGTGAGCGGTGACTACCGCACAAACGACGTCCGATACCTATGCCGGTACACGCGTCCTGCGGATCGAGGATCCGAGGCTGCTCACGGGCGCCGGATCATTCGTCGATGATGTGTCGCGGCCGGGGATGCTGCACGCCTGCTTTGTGCGCAGTCCGTTACCCCGCGCCAGGATCGTCGGCATCGATACCACGCAAGCCGTTGCGCTCGACGGGGTTTACGCCGTCTTTCTGGCCGCGGACCTCAATCTCGGCGTGCACGATCAGTCGTACCGGATCGATGGGCCGCACCTGCCCGCGTTGAATTGGCCGCCGCTGGCCGAGGACGAGGTGCGGTTCGTTGGGGATCCGGTCGCGCTGGTCGTCGCCTCCGACCGATATCTAGCCGAAGACGCGGCGGAGTTGGTCGTCGTCGACTACGAGCCCCTGCCCGCCGTGGTCGATTACACGACCGCAGAAGGTTCGCAGGCCCTCGTGCACGCCCGTTTTCCGGGGAACATTGCGGGACAGCTGTCCGGCCGGCCAGCCGAAGAGCTGGCGCCGCTGTTCGATGCGGCACCGAATGTGGTGCGGCAGAGTGTCTTTCAGCAGGCGTATACGCCGGTGCCGATGGAGACCCGCGGAGTGGTCGCGCAGTGGTCGGCATCGGCCGGTGAGATGACGATCTGGACCTCGACCCAGGCGCCGCACGAGGTGCGCGGCTTCTGCGCCCGGCTGCTAGGCGTCGACGAGCATCGGGTGCGAGTCATAGTGGGCGACACCGGAGGCGGCTTCGGGCAGAAGGTGGTGGTCCAGCGTGAGGACATCTGTGTCATGTTGGCGGCGACGAAGGTACCGGTCGCGCTGAAGTGGATCGAGGACCGGCAGGAACACCTGATCTCGGCGGGGCTGGCACGCCAGGACCATGGCGAGGCCAGCATGGCCTTCGACCGGGACGGCACGATTCTGGCCGCCTCGCTCGACTACGTGCAGAACGTCGGGGCCTATCCGGTGCCGTCGCCGATGACGGCCGCGGCAGTTGTCGGGATGCTGTTCCCCGGGCCGTATCGGGTGCCCGCGGCGACGTTCACAATGAAGATGCTGTACTCCAACACCGTTGGGCGAGTGGCGTATCGCGGACCGTGGCAGTTCGAATCGATGGCGCGGGAGGTGTTGCTCGACACCGCCGCACGGCGACTGGGCATCGACCCGGCCGAGTTGCGCCGCCGGAACATGCTGCGCCGCGAGGACTTGCCGCTACTCAACCCGAGCGGCATGCGCTACAGCGATGTCACGCCGCTGGAGACGTTCGAGCAGGCGCTCGGGATGCTCGATTATCCGGCCTTCCGCCGTGAGCAGGAACTGGCTCGCGCGCAGGGCCGCTTCCTCGGCGTCGGCACCTGTACATATCTGGAGCCGACCGCAGCGTCGACCCCCTACCACGGTACCGAGGGCGCGACGATCCGCATCGAGCCCTCGGGCAAGGTCAACGTGTATCTCGCCGGTGGATCCTCGGGAAACAGCCTGGAGACAACCGCGATTCAACTGACCGCCGACGCGCTCGGTGTGGACATCGCAGATGTCCACACCATCCAGGGGGATACAGCTGTGACACCATTCGGCGCCGGCACCGGCGGCAGCCGTTCCGGCTCGATGGTGGCAGGGGCGATCGCCGAGACGGCATCGGTACTGCGGGAACGGATTCTGGCCATCGCAGCCCATCGCTTGGGTGTGGCGGTCGGCGAGGTGGAGTTCACACACGGGCGGGCCACGGTGCGCATGGCGTCCGATGCCGAGTTGTCGTTGTCCGAGATTGCCGCGATTGCCTATTTTCAGCCGGATGCGCTGCCCTCCGGTGTGCCCGCGGGGTTGGAATGTAGCGGGCGCTATCGCGCACAGAGCCCGATGATCTGGGCCAACGCGACCCACCTGTGCACATGCGAGGTCGATATCGAGACCGGCGAGGTCACACTGTTGCGCTACATCGTCAGCGAGGACTGCGGCCCCATGATCAACCCCAGTGTGGTGGAGGGCCAGATCTACGGCGGCACGGTGCAGGGCATCGGCGGGGCGCTCTACGAGAACCTCGCCTACGACGAGAGCGGAAACCCCGTCGCCACCACCTTCATGGATTACTTGATCCCGACGGCCACGGAGGTGCCGGTCATCGAGCTCGGTCACGTCGAAACCCCCGGACCCGGGCCCGGCGGCTACAAGGGGGTCGGGGAGGGCGGCGCGATCGGTTCCTCGCCAGCGGTGGTCAACGCCGTCGCGGATGCGCTGGCTCCGTTCGGCGTGGAAGTCTCCCGGCTGCCGCTGACTCCCGCCGCGATCCTCGCGCTGATCGATGCGGCCGACGCCAAGGCGGTGACCGCGTGAAGCCGGCAGCGTTCGAGTACCACGCGCCGGCGACTGCGCAGGAAGCGGTCGAACTCTTGGCCGAACTCGGCGATGGAGCCAAGGCGATCGCCGGTGGGCAGAGCTTGATGCCGATGCTCATCCTTCGCCTCGCGGTCTTCGACCACCTCGTCGACTTGCGCCGCCTGAAAGAATTGCGCGGCATCGACAGTCGCGATGATTCAGTGTGGATCGGTGCCGGAACAACGCATTCCGCGGTCGGCAAGTCCGCGGAAATCCGCGGATCCGTCCCACTGTTGTCGCGCGCGACCCCGCTGATCGGCCATTTCCAGATCCGCAACCGTGGCACCATCGGTGGGTCGATCGCCCATGCCGATGCGGCGGCCGAATATCCCGCGGTGGCCCTGACACTCGATGCGGAACTCGAAGCGCTGTCACCGCGCGGACGGCGGACGATCGCCGCAGCCGATTTCTTCACCGGGATGTGGAGCACCGAACTGGCCGAAGATGAACTGCTGACCGGCATCGTATTTCCGGTGCGCCACGGGCGGTGCGGTTTCGCGATCGAGGAATTCGCCCGTCGCAGTGGCGATTTCGCTATCGCGGGGGCCACGGTCGCGGTGCGTCTGGATGCGGATTCGCGCATCTACCGGTGCGCGATCGGATTGTTCGGACTCGGACCGATGGCGGTACGAGCGGGTGCGGCCGAAGTCGAGTTGATCGGTCGTGCCGCAAGCGAGGTGGACCCCGGGGATGTAGGACGTACCGCGGTGTCCGGGCTGGATTCGGTGCCATCGGATCTACATGGATCAGCCGACTATCGCCGCCGCGTCGGTGCGGCCATGGTGGGGCGTGCGTGGCGGCGTGCGGTGCAGGAGGCTAGTGATGACTGATGTCGAAATTCAGCTGCGGGTCAATGGGATCGCGTGGCGTAAGGTCGTGCCACCCCGGCGTACCCTCGCCGATTTTCTGCGGATCGACTGCGGGCTGACCGGTACCCATCTCGGCTGCGAGCACGGGGTGTGCGGGGCCTGCACGATACTGCTGGATGGGGAGGCGGTGCGGGCCTGCCTGGTTTTCGCTGTACAGGCCGACGGCGCCGAGATCACAACCGTCGAGGGGATGGCCGCGGCCGACGGTGAGCTATCGCCCGTGCAAGCCGCGTTGCGGGAGCACCACGGCCTGCAATGTGGTTTCTGCACACCGGGTTTCGTCGTCACCGCGACCGCATTCCTGCGCGACAATCCGCATCCAACGGACGAGGAGATTCGTGCAGCCATATCCGGAAACCTGTGCCGCTGCACGGGATACCAGGGGATCATCAAGGCCGTCCGGGCGGCGGCGGAAAAGAGCGGCATTGTGAAGGACTCCGCATGAAGCTCGAGAACACCTTCAGCATTCCCGTCCCGGTGTCGGACGCGTGGAACGTGCTGCTCGACATCGAGCGGATCGCGCCCTGTGTGCCCGGGGCCGTGCTCACGGGTAAGGACGACGACGGCTACACCGGCAAGATCAAAGTCAAACTCGGCCCCGTCGGTCTGACCTATACCGGCGTTATCAAATTTCGGTCGACCGACGAGGCGACCAAGGTCGCCGTGCTCGAGGGCGGCGGACGAGAAACTCGCGGCAACGGCACCGCGCACGCTGTCATCACCTGTCGACTGGCGGAAGCCGATGGTGCTACCGATGTTGTCGTCGAGACCGACCTGGCTATCACCGGCAAGCCCGCGCAGTTCGGTCGCGGCACCCTGGCCGAGGTGGCGGGCACGCTCATTGGTCGATTCGCCGCGAACCTCGCCCAGGAGATCACCGCCGCCAAGGACCGGGATTCGACGGAAGTCGTTGCACTGGAGTCGGATTCCGAAGACGACGGCAATGCGGTCGGCGCCGGGGTGACGGCGTCGGCTACCGCGCCGCGCGGAGCGGCCGAACCCATCGACCTGCTCGAAGCGGCCGGTTTAGGCCGCTTGAAGCGTTTCGGTCCGCCGGCGGTGGCATTGCTATTGGCGCTGAACATTGTGGTGTTGCTTCGCCGCCGCCACCGTGAAAGGTGAGACAGATGGCTGGAAGAGTTGAGGGCAAGGTCGCCTTCATTACCGGTGCCGCCCGTGGGCAGGGTCGTGCCCACGCGGTGCGCCTCGCCCAAGAGGGCGCCGACATTATCTGCGTCGATGTCTGCAAGCAGCTCGATGGCGTCATCATTCCAATGTCGACGCCGGCGGATCTAGCCGAGACTGTCGACCAGGTGCAGGCGCTCGGCCGACGAATCATCGCCGCCGAGGTGGATGTGCGCGACTACGACGCGATGAAAGCGGTCGTCGACGAGGGCGTCGAGCGGTTCGGACGGCTCGATATCGTGGTGGCGAACGCCGGCCTGGGAAGCGAAGGCAAGCGGCTCGACCGCATGAGCGAGAAGGTCTGGCGCGACATGATCGACGTCAACCTGACCGGGGTGTGGCTCACTGCGAAGGCAGGCATCCCGCATCTCGTCGCGGGTGGTCGCGGCGGTTCCATCGTGATCACCAGCTCCAGCGGTGGTCTGCGCGCGCACCCGAATATCGGACATTACATCGCCGCCAAGCATGGCGTCATCGGTGTGATGCGAACGCTGGCAATAGAGCTGGGTGACAAGAATATTCGCGTCAATGCGATCTGCCCGACCCAGGTCAGCACACCGCTGCTGCTCAATGACGCGACTTTCCAGATGTTTCGGCCCGACTTGGAGAACCCGACCAAGGAGGACTTCGCTCCGGCATCGCAGAGCATGCACGTGCTGCCCACCCCCTGGGTCGATGCCGAAGACATCGCCAACGCGGCACTGTTCCTGGTCTCCGACGAGGCCAGGTTCATTACCGGTGTCGCCCTGCCGGTCGACGCCGGCATGCTGCTGAAGTAAGCCGAAGACCAAAGGAATTCGCGCTGCTGGTCGAGACGATCGTCCGCAACCCGTTCGTCAACGGTCGGGAATCCGGCTCGACGGTGCGTTGCCACCCCGCTGCCGCGTGGATCTACCGGAGGCCATCGACGTGAGTATCTCGAATTCACCTGAAGGACTGACTATGCGCATAGGCTTTATCGGACTGGGCAGCCAGGGCGGACCCATGGCGCGCCGCATCATCGAGGCGGGCTACCAGACCACACTGTGGGCGCGCAGACCAGAGACGCTGGCGGCGTTCGCGGACACCGGCGCGACGGTGGCGACTTCTCCCGCCGCGCTCGCCGCGGCCAGCGATCTGGTGTGCGTGTGTGTGGTCGGCGACGCCGATGTCGTCGAAGTTGTCGACGGGGCGGATGGGGTCCTGGCCGGACTGGCGAGTGGCGGCGTACTCGCGGTACACAGCACCGTGCATCCCGACACTTGTCGCGAGTTGGCGAAAAAGGCTGCAGCCCAGGGGGTTTCGGTGGTAGACGCACCCGTGAGCGGCGGCGGACAGGCCGCCGCCGAGCGCAGATTGCTGGTGATGGCCGGCGGCGATACCGAGGTGGTCGAGCGGTGCCGGCCGGTGTTCGACACCTACGCTGGACATGTCGTCCATCTTGGTGAACTGGGCGCCGGACAGGTCGCCAAGCTGCTCAACAATCTGCTGTTCACGGCGAACCTCGCGACCGCCGCCACGACGTTCGACCTCGGACGCGAACTCGGTGTCGACACCGTGCGACTCGGTGAGGTCATCGGCCATGGCAGCGGAAACAGCGTTGCGCTCGGCACTATCGCGCCGCTGGGTGGAAGCCTTCAGCAGCTGGCAATCTATGCCGCCGACCTGTTGCGCAAGGACGTCGGCCTGGTAACCGATCTCGCCGTGCGAGCCGATGCGCCGAAGGGCCCGGTGCTCACGGCGGCCGAGACCACCCTTGCCCTGATGGACGAGTTCCGCTGAGCGATATCGGATTCGCCAACGCCTGGTGCGTCCTTCTCGGCACCCGACGGCTGCTTCCAGTCCGGCTACCGTACGGCCGGAACGAGATCTCCGAAACCGCCACCTCCCGGATAGAGGGCGCAGCCGCGAAATCGCTCGGTCGGCTCGGCCGTATCCACCGCGGCGACAATGGCCGAGAGGGCACGCAGCTTGAACGCCCGCGCGGCCACGCTGAGCCGGTGCTGTACCGAGTCGACCCGACGGTCGATCTCGGTGGGACACTCATCACCCCAGAGGATCACCTGATCGATCAGCATGTGATCGAAGACATCGAGCATCCCGTCCCGCACCCGGGCATCCGCGGCGTATAGCCCGGCATCGATGGCGATGGTCTGCGGCAGCGGGCTTCGCACCCGTGAGCTCAATGCCTCGTCGAGGCCGACCACCTGCACACCGAGAATGTCGAGCGGACGGGTATCCGTGTGATCCGCGACCATCGCCGTGACATCCCATCCGGCCATGACCCGATCGAAGAGCCAGCCGCCGGCGTATCGGACGACATCGGCAATTCCCGGCGCGACCACTACCAGCTGATATCGCTGACGATGGTTGCGGGCCTCTGCTGCCGCACGGGCGAGCGGGTGCACTCGCCGGAGTTTGTGGGAGGTGAGATCAACGGGTCGAGCAGCCATCGGGGTTTCCATCTCGTCGAGCAAAGCGGTGATCGTCACGGCCCTGTGCCGCGCCGACTCGAGAGCGGCGTCATCCCGCACCGTTTCGTCGACGGTCTTCGGAACGACATTGCTCCATAGCCGATCGGGGTAGTGCGATGTCCGCTTACACGTATTCGGTTGGCAGCAGGGCAATACTGAATTCGGCGGGCATTCGAATTCGTCGCCTCCGTTCGAATTCATCGAACAGGCTACCGAAAGAGCGTGCCATTGGATATCGGGACTCTACGTTCGATCGCTACAACGACACCGTAAGGATATTTGCCGACGGCGGCAAGGCCTCAGCGAAGCTTTTGTCGCGGAGTCTCATAGCGCAGATGGCGTGACGCTTTTCGAATTGCACAACTAATCGACGATTGCGAATCGCAATCGTCGGCACTAATTCGCCCCGGTCGATATCGCCTGCGGGCGATTCGGTCGGACTTCGGCTAGGCCCCGTTGGCCGGCTGCGTGTGGGTCGTCCCATCGATGGTTGTTGTCATGGTGCCCGTGGCTTGGAAGTTGTTTTCCAGCACTGCCGGTGACAGGGTGAATCCACCGGGCTCACTGGTGACCTTGGTTCCCTGATGTTTGCCGGTCACCTTCAGATTTTCGTGCCAGGTGATCGCGGCGATCTGGGCGTCGGACCCGCGTTCCACGCTCTCGGTGCCGTTGATCGTGGCGTCGGTGTCGTTCTGGAAATCGGTGTAGGTGACTTCGATCTTCGAGATCAGTGCCTTCGACGAGTCCTCGGTGATCACCACCTCCGCCCGGCCGCCCTTGGCACCCTCGAGCGCGTAGGTCCCGCCCGGCAGGTGTGGGAATGCGGGCAGTGTGTCGCCGGGGTGGTACGGCAGACCCCACGCCACATCCGGCGCCGGGGCCACGGTCGGCGGTGGGGTCGGCCGGAGGCCATCGAAACGCGCGATCATCACCCGGCTGTGGCGGCCGCCAGGCTCGTCGGATGTCGGGCAGGGCAGCGGGTTGCCGCCACCGCAAGCCGGTGTTGTCACCAGGTTCTCCGCCCATATCGCTGCGGTACTGTCGGCCAGCCAGGCGGGGTCCGCGGCGGCGTTCCAATTCGGTTCGCCCGGGGTGTCGATGTGCTCGCCGCGTCCGGAGTCGGCGTCGACCAGATACGGCAGGAAGAACCGGCGTTGCCCGTTATTGCGTATGCCGGAGATGTGTGCGGTGGTCGGCATCTGGTCGGTGATCGGCGGAATACCCCGCAGACCGGAGATGAAGTCCAGCCTGCCGGAACCGATCACCTGCTCCGACAGCAGGTATCTCCCGTCGGGCGAGGCGGAGTTCGGGTCGGTGTACATCGCGTGCCGGGTGAGTGGCCGCGACTTTCCGGTGGCGTTGTCGGTTGCCCACAGATCGATGCCGCCGGACTCGTAGCTCTGGATGCCGAGAGCGGATGTGCCGTCGGCGCTCCAGCCGCGGAACTCGCCGATCATCCCGGCCGGGTTGAACTTCAGCTGGTTGCCGTCGACCGTGTACGGCTGGAACTCGGGATTCGGGTTGTACATGGTCCGCACGTTGTCGATGTCGTAGCGGCCGTTCGCCTGGTCGAATCTCAGTGTGCCCGCGAAGGCATACTCCGCGAGGACTTCCTTCGACGGCGGTATGTAGCTGAATCCGATGTGCTTGTCGTCCGGATTCAGGCGCGGTTCTCGCAGCGTGCCGGGTTTACCGGAGCCATCGTCCCAGTACAGCGGATAGGCGTGCAGTTGCGCCGGTGTGCATTGCTCATCGGCGAACTGGTATTGGCCGCAGTCGATGATGGCCGAGCCGGCAAGCGCCCGTTTACCGTCATGGAAACTGTTGAGCGCATAGGTGAAATTGTTGTTGTCGCTCCAACTCGCCGGGTAGGCAACACCGCAGGTCAGGCACTTCCAGCCGTCGCCGTTGGGGAAGGTCTTGCCGTCGGTGTGCACCAACAGCACCTGCGGGCCGTTGAAACTGCTGGCGGGCCCTGCCGCCGGTGCGCCGGCGAGGACCGCGCCAACCAGCGCGTAATCGCTCGAGGGGTAGTAGGTACCCACCGCACCCAGCGCGCCCCAGGCAGGGCTGACGCAGCCGGTGGTGTGCGGATTGACGGCCTCAGTGCACGAGCCCGCGTCGGTGGACGGTGCCGTCGGCAGTACCGGCAACTCGCTGACGTCGGCCTTGATGTGCAGCTGATCGGATGGATCCACCGTCACCACGCTTGCCGATGGTTCCGACCACGCCGGCTGCCAGGACAGACTTGCCAATACCGACAGCATCACGACGGCGATGCGCCACCGGTGCCGGGTCCGTCCAGACCAACGAACGTGAGTCACATCGCCCATGGAGCACCTACCTGCAGTTATGCTTGCTATCTTTTTGGTAACGCTGTTATCGGCCAACCGTAATGTGGATACCACAAGTGTGTATGCGATTCCGGAATAGTATCGGTGCCGATACATTCATGATAATGTATCGGCACCAATGGATGTCGTATGCTTGTCCCATGGATGGCAGACGGCTGCACCGGCTGGGTAGATATCTGATCGAGCTCGCGCGCCAGGCCGGTCTCGAATCCGCTGACGAACTCCCCCCGGAGGGGGAGATCGCCGTGCTGACCGATGTGATCGACAATCCGGGCAGTTCGGTCGGCGAGATAACGGAGCGGATCGCATTCTCCCAAGGCCACGTATCCGACTGCGTCGCGCGGCTGGTCGACGAGGCGCTGCTGGCCACCGACGTCGACCCGGCCGATCGGCGGCGCACCCTTGTCTATCCAACCGATGTCCTGTTCAAGGCCATCGCACGACGAACCGCCCCGCGCGTCGACGATGCATTGGTCGCCGCGCTGGGCGATCCGGTCGCGGCTCGCCGGGCGAAGGAACTGCTTGCCGAGCTCGCTGACGTGCTGCTGCCGGATCGGTGATGGTGCCATCGTCGGCACCGCCGTCGGACGCATGCGCGCGGAGCAACCTGCGAAGGGCCTAACCGATGGCCGCGGCGATCAGCTCCATACGTCGAGGCGGTCGGTCCGCCGTGGATGTGGTTCGACTCCGGGCATATCGACGGGCGTGGTGCGGGCCCAGCGACCGTTTCGGTCACTGGGCCCGCATCGTCGGTCTACCTGCTTAGGTCGCCTCAGGTCATTCCGATCCGGATGTTTTTGATCTGTAGGAATTCGTACAGGCCATCGAGGCCGCCGGTGCGGCCGTAGCCGCTTTGCTTGTAGCCGCCGTAAGGTCCCTGTGGCGAGATGTCGCTGATCTGGTTGATCCAGATCGAACCCGCCTCCAGTTGCCGCGCCACCCGATGTGCCCGGGTGAGATTGGTGGTCTGGATGAAGGCGTTCAACCCGTACGGCGAATCGTTGGCGATCCGGATCGCTTCCGCCTCGTCGGCGAACTTGATCACCGACACGACCGGGCCGAAGGTCTCGATCTGCGCCAGCGCCGAGGAGTTGTCGACGTTGCCGAACACCGTGGGCTGGATGTAGTAGCCATCGGCCAGATCGCCGCCGATGCGTTTGCCGCCGGTGATCAGCTCTCCGGACTTGTCGGCGACCGCTTGGTCGATCACACCGAGGATTCGTTCGGCGTCGCCCGCGCTGATCACGGGGCCGAACGTGACGGTCGGATCGAATGGATCGCCGATCTTCGCAGCCTCGACGACTGCGACGAACTTCTCGAGGAAGCCGTCGTAGACGGACTCGTGCACGAGGATGCGGCTCGCGCAGGCACAGCTCTGCCCCGACTGCACAATCGGCCCCTGGTACGCCGCCAGCTGCGCCGCCGCATCCAGGTTCGCGTCCTCGAAGACAAGGTTGGCCGACTTGCCGCCCAATTCGGCCACCACTGGCGTCAGATTGACCGCCGCACTCGCCAGGATCTTGCGCGCGGTGTCGCCGCCACCGGTGAAATGGATCTTGCGAATGCCAGGGTGCCGCACGAGGGCGTCACCGCCCTCCGCCCGCGCGGGCACCACGTTGACCAGCCCGGTCGGCAGCCCGACCTCCGTGCACAGCTCTCCGAAGCGCAGGGCGGCGAAGGGCGCCAGCACCGACGGCTTCAACACCACGGCATTGCCCGCGGCCAGCGCCGGCGCTACGCACGACGCGGCCACGACCATGGCGCCGTTCCACGGCGCGATTACACCGACCACACCGTAGGGTTCGCGCTCGATCAAGTCGAGGTCGAGGGAGCCGGCCACCGGTGTGCTGAGGCCGTGCGGTTTGTCGACATATCCGGCGAAATGGCGCAGGAAACGTTCGAGCAGCACGGTATTGATGGCCAGCGACACCGGTACCGCGTAGTCCTGCACGTTGAGCCGCGAGAAGTCGCCCATGCCCTGTCCGACCGCGTCCGCCAGATCGATGAGCAGATCTCGGCGGCGGTCGGCGGTGAACGACATCCATTCCCGGTGCGCCTCCCGCCCGGAATCGACCGCCTGGTCTATCTCGGCGGGGCCTGCCAGATGGAGCGTCGCGTTGGGTCGTCCGGTGGCAGGGTAGATGTGCTCCTGGCTGCCTCCGGAGGTCCGTTCGAGCCGGTCGCCGCCGATGACCAATCCACCCCGCAATGGTGGTTCGGGCGGTTGCAGAGTTTCCGTTGTCGTAGACATGAGTGCTCCTACGGTGTCTTTCCGTCTTCGGCGTGCCATTCCTCCAGCACCCGCGGCTTCTGCTCGGCGATCATTTGGTTGAGCTGGGATGCCTTCGGCCAACCGGAATAGGCGGCGAAATGCAAGGCGAATTCGTCCATTTCGGCGAAGGACAGGTCCTTGCTCTTCAGCGCGGCATAGACGTGGGACATGATCGGGTACGGCGCGTCCTGGAATGCCACACAAGCGACCGTGATCAGACGCCGCTCCTTCATCCCCAGCCCCGGCCGCAGCCACATCTCGCCGAAGACGAAGTTGAGAATTCCCGCGCCCTGGTACGGGTTGTTGCGGTCGGGGAAGTAGGGCAGGCAGTTGACGTCCATGAAGGATTGTTCGCCGCGGGCCAGCCGGGCTTCTGGGTCGCTGGGTGTGACCAGCGGCAGCAGCGGTTCCTGCGGCGGAACCTCCTGTCCGCGTTCGCGATTGATGCGTTCCCACTGCTGATCGACGATCATGTTGAACCGGGAGGCCTTGGGCCAGCCGGCGTAGACCGCGAAATGTAGGACCGCTTCGCGCATTTCGGTGATGGTGATGTCACCGCTGTTCAGCGCCGCGTAGACGTGGTCGAGGATCGGCTGCTCGGCGTCGGCGTCGGCGACGCAGGACAGCGTGATGAAGCGCCGTTCCCGCCGGGTCAGTCCGGGACGGGTCCAGATCTCGGCGAACACGAAGTCGACCAGGCCATTGGCGATGGTCGGGCTCGAATCGTCTGGGGCCGGGAACGTCATCACTTCGGCGAACTCGCGCTTGCCGCGTTCCGAGCGAGCCAGGTCCGGGGCATCCACCGTGTTTGTTGTCATGAATTGTGTGCCTTCTGTGTCGGTGCTCCGGTCGCTGCGGTGATCGGGTCTCGCGTGCGGGAGCGGAGTGCTACTTGAGGGTGACGCCGGCGTCGACCTTGAACTCCATGCCGGTGACGTAGCGCGCCTCGTCGGAGACCAGGTACAACACGGCATTACTGATGTCGAGGGCCTCCACCATCGGGACCGGGAGTGCGTTGCCGAACAGCGGAGCCAGATCCGGCCGCTCTTCGGTGAGCAGTTTGAACAGTGACGCCGGAGTCATTCCGGTCGGGACTCCGGTCGGATGCACCGTGTTGACGCGAACATTCTGTGCCGCAAGCTCATTGGCGAGTGCCTTGCTCATTCCTACGACGCCGAGCTTCGAGGCGGTGTAGGGGATGTGCAGCGGCGTGCCCTTGATAGCCGCCGCCGAGCTGATGTTGACGATGCTGCCGCCGCGCTCGACGAGATGCGGAAGCGCTGCGGCGCAGGTGTTCCACGTACCGATCAGGTTGACATCCACCACGGTCCGCCACTGCTCGGGTGTCGTCGTATCCCAAGTGCCCGCGGTCAGTACACCGGCATTGGCCACGACGGCGTCGAGGCCGCCCAGCTGTGCAACGCCGTCCGCGACGGCCGCAGCCAGTGCCGCAGCGTCCCGGATGTCTATTGTTTTGGTGATCGCGCGGCGGTTGTGCTTATCGACCAGGCGCGCCGTCTCCGCCAGATCCGCGGGCGTGGACAGTGGGTATTCGATCTCCGGCAGCGGTCCGCAGACATCTATCAGGATCAGGTCGGCGCCCTCTTCTGCCAGCCGGACCGCATGGCTGCGACCCATACCTCGGGCAGCGCCGGTGATGAGCACGCGCTTGCCGGCTACGCGTCCGATACGTTGCGTGTTTTCGGTGGTCATCTCGGCCCTGCTCACAACTTGTTGCAGAAGCCGGCGTCGACGGGCAGTGCCACACCGGTGATGTACTTGGCCTCGTCGGAGGCCAGGAAGGCGATCGCCGCGCTGATGTCCTCGGGTTCGAGCATCGCGACCGGCATGGGGTTCATCAGGTGCGGACCCCCGGATTCGGGATGGTTCTGCACCCACTCCATCATCGCCGGATTGATGGCCATCATGGTGTTCACCGCGGTCGGGTGCACGGTGTTGACCCGAATGCTATGCGGTGCAAGAACATTCGCCAGTACTCGCATGATGCCGACGAGGCCGGACTTGGCGGCCGCGTAGCCGAGGCCACCACCCTCCATGCCGCCGAGTCCGACCAGACCGGCGGTGGAACTGGTCAAGGTGATGACGCCCCCGCGCTGGCCGGCGATCAGGTGCGGGATCGCGGCGCGGGTGACATGGAAAACACCGGAGAGATTGACTCCGATCACGGCGTTCCACATTTCGAGTTCGGTCTCGATCGGAACCTCTTCGAACGATGTCGGGGCGATCCCGGCGTTGGCGCAAACGATGTCGAGACGGCCCAATTCGGCGACACCGGAGTCCAAGGCGGCGCGTATCTGATGAAAGTCACGTACGTCGGCGACCGAGCCGAGCATGCGACGGCCCTTGGCCTCCACGAGTGCGACGGTCTCGTCGAGCTCCTCGCGCGTGGCCAACGGGTACGGGTTGGCGGGGATGTCGGCACAGATGTCCACACCGATGATGTCGGCACCTTCGGTAGCCAATCGCACGGCGTGGCTTCGGCCCTGCCCACGCGCTACACCGGTGATGAAGGCGACTTTGCCATCTAACGAACCCATTTGATCCTCACTTCAATGCCGAGCCGATCCGTGCCGCCCCGGCCGAGTCGGGCGAGAACACGGTTATCATCGAGCGCGAAAGTATGCGCTGTACTGCGGTAATCTCATTACCAGAATTGGAGAGTAGCACGCTCGCTGGCGTGCGGGAAGGAATCGGATTTTGATCGCGAGGGCGGGTGTGGAGTCGGGCGAGGTGCCGGAGGAGGCGAGTGACCGGATCCGGCGGGCGGTCGTGGAACTGCTCGAGACCGAGGGTTACGACGCATTGCTGTTGCGCGAGGTCGCCCGGCGCGCCCGGGTATCGCTGACCAAGATCTACAAGCTGTATGGCACCCGGGATGAACTGATCCTGGCGGCGCTGGACTTGTGGATGGCGGAGAACCGGTACGCCGGACTGGACACGCAGGTCTCCGGTGCCGACGAGAGCCTCTACGTCGGTCTGATGCGAGTGTTGCGCAGCATTTTCGAACCGTGGGAGCGCCACCCCGCCCTGCTTGCCGCCTATTTCCGGGCTCGCTCTACGCCCGGTGGTGAGAAGTTGATCCGACGGGGGTTCGACGCCGTCGTTCCCGCTGCCATGGCGGTGCTGGCCGACGTCGACGCCGATTTCGTGCGAGATCTCGAGACGATCCTGTCGAGCCTGGTCTACGGCCTGCTGGGGCGCTTCGCGTGCGGCGAGATCGATGTGACCGCGATCGTGCCCGCGGTCGACCGCACGGTGTACTGGCTGACATCGGGGTACGCGGCTGCGCACGAGAGCCGGTAGCGCTGGGCTTTTCTCGGAGTCGGCCGTGCCCGGGAACCTTCGAGTCTCGGCGCCGCGGAAATCGGGCCACCTGGTTGCTGACTTGTGGTAATACTGTTATCAAAATATGAGATTATCATTCTCGCCGGGTGTATGCGAACCACGCTGCTTCATGCGGAACCCACCGCCCCAGCTCGTCGAGGAAGACCGACCGAACGAGGCAGGCATGAAATCGGTTTCGTTGTCCCACCCTGTCATCGACCCGCCGACCACTTCTTCCTATCGGGTGGTCCAATGGGCTACCGGCGATGTCGGAGCACGGGCTCTGCGAGCGGTGATCGAGCATCCGAACCTGGCCCTGGCCGGTGTCTACGCCTACTCGGCTGACAAGGTCGGGCGCGACGCGGGGGAGTTGTGTGGGCTGGGCGCCACCGGTGTCACGGCTACCGGCAGTCTCGATCAGATCCTCGCCCTCGGCGCCGATTGTGTGCTCTACATGCCGCTGCGCTGCGATATCGATACCGTGTGTCGGTTGCTGGAATCGGGGGCCAATATCGTCACCACCTGCGGCGAATTCCACCGTCCCGCGAGTATGGATCCGGCCGTCCGCGCGCGCGTCGAGTCCGCCTGTCGGGCCGGGAACACCTCGATCCACAGCACCGGAAGCAGTCCCGGCTTCATCACCGAAGCGGTTCCGCTCGTGCTGTCCTCGATTCAGCGCGAGTTGCGTGGCCTCACGATCGAGGAATACGCCGATATGTCGCAACGGGATTCACCGGCGATCCCGTTCGAGATCATGGGGTTCGGCCGTCCGCCCGCGCAGTTCGACACCCGGCGGGCGGATAATCTGCGGCACGCGTTCGGTCCGTCGCTGCAGCTGGTCGCCGACGCCATCGGCAGGCCGTTGGATACCGTCGACGCCACCGCCGAAGTCGCACTCGCCCGGCGTCGGACGGAGATCGTCGCGGGCACACTGGAGGCGGGAACGGTTGCGGCGCAGCGAATCACGATTTCCGGGCGACACAAGGGGACAGTGCTGCTGCAGTTTCGCGCCAACTGGTACTGCACCACCGACCTCGACGCCGCCTGGGATCTTCGCCCTACCGGGTGGCGTGTGCGGGTCGACGGTGACGCGCCGTTGGACATCGATATGCGCTTTCCGTTCCCGCTGACGCAGATGAACGAGATCTCACCGGCCTATACCGCCAATCGGCCGGTGAACGCGATTCCATTCGTCTGCGCAGCCGCGCCCGGGATCCGCACCGCGGTCGATCTCCCCACTATTACAGCGTCGCTGGCATGATCGGACCGTAGGAGTACCGCCATGTCCGGCACGCTCAGTGTGCAGCTCTACAGCGTCCGCGATGCGCTCGCGGTCGATCGTTCCGCAACCCTTGCCCGGCTGGCGCAGATCGGTTACCGGTACGTCGAGCCATTTGCGCTCGGCTTCTGGAATACGCCGACCGAGCAACTGCTCGCCAACGCCCGCGTCTTACGGGCGGACCTCGACGCTGCCGGGCTCGCCGTGAGCTCTGTGCATGCAGCCATTCCCGCGGGCAGCCAGGATGCCGTTGCCGAAGTGTGCCGCATCCTGGAGACGGACACCGTCATCGTGGCGATTCCGCTGCTTGTCGAGGGATTCGGCGGTGCGGTGTTCGGGGAACGGGAGGCGCTGGAGAGATTCGCAGGCCGCATGAACGGGGTCGCGCACCTGCTCGGTGATCGTGGTATCCGGCTCGGCTATCACAACCATCAATTCGAATGGGCCGAATTGGATGGCGGTGAACTCGGTTTCGACGTGTTGTGGGAATTGCTCGACCCGATCGTCGTGGCGGAGTTCGACGTCTATTGGGCGGAATCGGCCGGGCAGGACCCCGTCGAGATTCTGGCCCGGCTCGGTGCGCGAGTGGCAGCCCTGCATCTGAAGGACGGCCCGGGCGGGCTTGACGACCCGATGCGGCCCAAGCCTCAGGTTCCGATCGGTGCCGGAGTCGTCGATGTGCCCGCTGCCGTCAGTGCGGCCCCCGATGGCTGTTGGCACATCACCGAGATCGACATCACGGAGGCCGATCCGTTCGAGCTTCTCGCCATCAACCGCCGTATCCTGATCGATGCTGGCCGCACCATTCCGTGATCACGAATGACATTGCCGTGCGTCGGTTTTCGGCTTCCGCAGTGGTTCTGCCGCGGTCGGTGATAGCCGAGGTCAGCGCATACCGGTACCAGTCAACGGCAGAGCCGGCTGTCGTCCCCGCGATAGCCGATCAGCCGGGCCGACGGCCAGCGGCCGTCGCGGATCTCCGAGCGCACCAGCCGCGCAAGTAGCCGGGCGACATCTTCCGCCGCCGGGGTGCGAGGAGCGGTTGGGGCGATGGTCAGGACGATCCGGCGCCGCAGTTGCGGTCCGTGCAGTGGCGCAGCGCTGATCGAGTGCGCCTCGAGCTCTTCCGCGAAAGCGATCGGTGGCAGGACTGCCCACCCTCGCCCTCCGGCAACCAACTGCTTCTGTATCCGCAGCGAAGCGGTGACCACAACCCGGAAACGCACGTCCATGCTGTCGAGCAAATTTCGCAACGCGCTGCCGACGGGCGGCAGCACCATCGGGTGTTCGGCGACCTCGCGCAGCGCGACCGGCGCATCGGCACGCAATAGCGCATCCGCCGGGGCGATCGCCCACAACTGCTCGGTCGCCAACGGGGTCGGCGACAGTGTCGTGATGCCGGGGCGCTCCGCGGTGAGGCAGACGTCCAGCTCGCCCGCGTCCATCCTGCGCTGAAGGTGGCCGGAATCGCCGACGACCACACGCAGGTCCAGCCCGGGATATTCGTGCAGCACGGTGGTTGCCAGTGGTAGGCCGATCGTCTCGGCGATGCTCTCGAGCAGTCCCACGGTTACCGTGCCGGTGGCGGCTGGCATCGGCGTTATTTCCGCCCGTGCGCGGCCGAGTTCGAGCAGGGCGGATCGGCTACGTTCGGCCATCACCTGCCCGGCGCCGGTCAGCGTCATGCCGTGACGGTTCCGCTCGAACAGCATGACGCCGAGTTCCTGCTCGAGGGCCTGGATCTGCCGGGTGACCGAGGACTGGGTCGAATGCAACGAGTCGGCCGCCCTGGTCACACTGCCCAATTCGGCGACCGTTACGAAGGCGGTCAACTGCTTGATGTCCATGGCAATTCGGACGCCCTCTGGCTCGGTTCCGAAATTGTTCGGGTTCGCCCAAGATGCTAGACGTGTGCCCAAACGACGGGTTCGGCTATGGATAGCACTCAGTGAGCTGTCTGGTCAATAGGTAGATCGAGCTGGTGAGATGTGGCGGGGCAGCGAGGGGCCGATGTGGACCCGGGCGTTCAACAATTTGTCCAGTCGCCCTACATCTGGTGGCGCGGCTGGCGCGAATGCTGAACCTGCATCGAGATATGTGATGTGTACATTCTACGTAAATGTGATTCTCCTTTTTGGATAATGATGATCCGTAGTTCTGGAGGGGATACAGCAGTCCGCGCTGGATGCGGACGAAGGGAGAAAGCAAGCCCATGGCAACACCGTCTGTGGATGTCGCTCGTCCTGACGAGGTCGACACCGGACGACTCGAAGGCGCCTCGCGACTGCGGGTGATCCTGATAATTGTGGCGATCGTCTTGGCCACCGAGGTCGGTACGTACTACTTCACCTTCGTCTCGATGGCCACGCCCTACATCGGTGCGGACTTCCCGCACCAAAGCGCGGGTCAGCTGACCTGGATGTCGACCCTGTATGCGATCGTCGGCGGGGTGCTGGTTCCGGTGGCCGGCAAACTGTCCGATCGCCTCGGTAAGAAGAAGGTCATCCTGGCCTGTCTGGGGACATCCCTGATCGGAAGTGTCCTGGTCGCGGTCACCTCGACGTGGCCACTGATGTTGTTGGGCCGCGGTTTGCAGGCGGTGGCTTTCCCGGCGATATTCGTCTCCTACGGCTTGATTCGCGATCTGATGCCGCGACAGCACATCAATATGGCCATCGCCCTGGCCGGTGGCGGTACCGGGGTCGGCGCCGTGCTCGGCCCGGTAGCCGGTGGTTTGTTGACCGATCACTTCAGTTGGCGGTCGCTGTTCTGGTTCTGCGTCGGCTGGACCGTGGTGACGATCATCCCGCTGGCGATCCTTGTGCCCGAGACGAAGTTGCGGGTGAAAAGCCGCATCGACTGGGTCGGCGCGGTCCTGCTGGGCGCCGGAATCGGCGGGGTACTGATATACCTCAGCCAAGGAGTCGTCTGGGGATGGGCCAGCCTTTCTGCGCTGGCTTGGCTGATCGGTGGTGTTGTCCTACTGATCGTCTTCTACGGCTGGGAACTGGTCACGCCCGAACCGATCATGGACCCGAAATTGCTGCGCACGCCCCGGTTCGTCACCATCATGGCGGCGGCATTCCTATCGGTGGGCATCATGCAGGGCCTCGGCTATCTGATGAGCTACCTTGCCGAGACGCCCGGTGGCGCCGCCGGCGAGGCGATCAAGCGGCAGGTCGTCGAGGGTGCTGCCCAGCAAGCGGCGGCGCAGGCGTCGCAGCAGACGCAAATGAACATCTCCCCATCGATGATGATGCAGTACTTCTCGGTCGAGGGAGAGCTGCCGGGCCTCAACCTGACGCTGCTGCAGTTCACAGTGCGGGCCCTGTTGGCGATGACGGTGGTGTACGTGATCGTGTCACCGCTGTGCGGCTGGTTGTCCACCCGCTTCGGGCTACGGCGTCCCTACATCATCTCGCCGGTCATGTTCATTCTTGCGTCGGTGCTGTTCGCGCTGTACCACGAGAATGCGTTGCAGCTGGCCCTGATCGCGATGATCGCCGGTATCGGCGCGGGCGCCTTCCTTGGCACGCTGCCGAACATGGTGGTGGAATCGGTACCGCAGGAACAGCAGGGGATCAGCGCCGGAATGTATGGGGCGTTCAACAGTTTCGGTACCGCCGCGGCCGCCGCGGCCACGGCGGCGATCTTCTCGGCACATCCGCTGATCCTGCATATCAACGCGCCGGGGCACGTCGAAGCCCGCAAGCTCGACACCGGGCCGATGGCGCAGTTGCCGAGCGAGTCCGGTTACGTCTACACCTTCTATATGTTCGCCATCGCGGCCGCGGTGGCGCTGGTGCTCGCCGTGGTGGCCATGCGCCAGTTCGACAAGCCGGCGAACGGCGGGTTCGAGGTCTGATCGCCGAGAATGCGGCGCCCACCCGGGCGCCGCATGTCGGCTCTGCTCGCCTCGTGTAGTTGGGCCCGAGGCGATTTCCCGCGCCGGTCATACGGCGCAGAAATGCGAGGTTGACTATGTCCGAAGCGTCGCTCCAAGAGCCGGTCGAACCCGTTGTCCGCACCAATGGTGGCGCGGTACGAGGCCGAATCGAGCACGGAGTAGCCGTCTTCCGTGGGATTCCGTTCGCGCAGCCACCAGTGGGCGATGCCCGATTTGCGCCGCCGCGCCCGGCCACCCCTTGGCCGGGCGTCCGCGACGCATTCGAGTTCGGTCCGCCGCCACCGCAGGAAGCGGGGATCGCCGGGCTGACAGGTATGTCGAAGATCCCGGAGGGCGACGACTGGCTGACAGTGAATGTCTGGACGCCGCAACCGGATTCGGCTGAACGCCGGCCGGTTATCGTGTGGATCTACGGCGGGGCATACAAACTCGGTTTTTCCGGTAGCCCCGGTTACAACGCATACCGGATCGCCCGCGAGGCAGACGTCGTCGTCGTGACGTTCAACTACCGGGTCGGTGTGGAGGGGTTCGCCCGGATATCCGGAGCCCCGGCGAATCGTGGCCTGCTCGATCAAGTCGCCGCTCTGCGGTGGGTGCGGGAGAACATCGCCGCATTCGGCGGCGACGCCGATCGGGTCACCGTGTGCGGTGAGTCCGCCGGTGCCGGATCGGTGGCAGCGTTGTTGGCGATGCCCAGTGCCGCGGGGCTTTTCCGGCGAGCCGTCATGCAGAGTATGCCCGGCAAGTACTTCTCCGACGAATTGGCCGCCGACATCGCCGAGGTCATCGCGAAGGCCGTGGGCCGCAGCCCGACGGTGGCCGACCTGGCCGGGGTCGACCCGCGGCGACTGCCGGATGCCGGTGCGGCCGTGGGCGCCGCGATGCGTGAGTACGCCGAAACCTGGGGTTCGGCCGCGTATCTGCTCGCGCCCTTCGCTCCCGTAGTGGACGGTGAAGTCCTGCCGACGACACCGTGGCAGGCGATCGCGGACGGTGCCGGCCGAGATATCGACCTCATCATCGGACACAACCGGAACGAATGCCAGCTCTTTCTGGTGCTGACCGGAGAACTGGAAGCGATCGATGACGAGCGCGCCGAATTCGACCTGCGGCGCTACGGCCCGGGGCCTGACAGCGAGCGGGCCTATCGTGCGGCATTCCCGGATGCCACTGCGGCGCAGTTGTGCGAACTGGTGCAGTCCGACAACCAATACCGCATGCCCGCAGTACATCTCGCGGAGGCCCAGGCTGGGGCCGGCGGACGCGTCCACATGTATGAACTCACGTGGGCGGCGCCCAACCGGCGCGGGGTTTTCGGCGCATGTCACGCACTCGACGAAACGCTGCTGTTCGGTACGTACGAAACACATCTCGGGCCACTGCTGCTGGGTTCCGAGCCCTCAGCCGAGGCGCTCGAGCTGTCGGTCCGGATGCGCGCCGCCTGGGGTCGCTTCGCCGCGACGGGCGATCCGGGCTGGCCCGCTTACGAGCCGGGTCGGCGGCTGGTTCAGCTCCTCGATGCGAAGCCGACCGTAGCCCCGTATCCGGAGGAGGCCTCCCGGCGGCTCTGGCAGCAATACACTTTCGGCGCCCTGCCTCTGCTGCAGCCGTCGCGGTAGCGACAGTGCCGAGCGCGACTCGGCGAAGGACGTGCAGCAGGCCCGAACGGCTCGATCGGTACATGCAGGCACCCGCAAACCACGACCGTTTCGAAAGCAACACCGCGGCAGCGCATTCGGGCAATCGGGCGTAACTGGCGGCCTACCTCGGAATCATACTTCGCCCGGCGTAGGCCCCTCGCCCTTGGGCGCGGGTTGGTAAGTGGTGCAGTCGGCTACTGACGTTGTGTCCAGGGCCGGTCGTCCCAGGCGCGGTCGAGCGGTTCCATGCCGCCGCCGAACGGAAAGAATTCGCGCTGTGCGTAGGTTTCCAGCGCGGTGCCTTGGTTCATCTGAGCCAGGAATGCCTGTTTGAGCTGATGAGTGAACAAGCGGCGGGTGTATCGCAGGGTCAGCGGTGGCCGCTTGGCCAGTTCATGTGCCAGCTCCCAGGCGCGGTCGAGGAGTTCGTCTTTCGGATGCACCTCCGCGACCGCGCCCCACTCCATGGCCTCCCTGGCGGTCAGCTTCTTACCGGTCAGCAGGAGGTATCGGCCACGGTTGTGCCCGACCAGGAAGTTCCAGATCACGTGTTGGCCGTCGCCCGGCACCATGCCGCGCGGAAAGTGCGGAACGTCTTGGAACCAGGCGTCTTCGGACGCCAGCACTATGTCACCGAGTAGGGGTACCTCGGAATGGAGGTTGCAGGGTCCGTTCACCGCACTGATCATCGGAACGTCGACGTCGAGTACGTTGAACACCAGATTCTGGCCGTACCAAGCCTTTTCATCGAGCTTCCGTAGTCCGTCCCGGCCCGGCATAGCCTGGTATACCGGCTCTGCGGGCGAGGTGCCGTCGGGGAGCAGGCCCCAGTCGGCGTTGTAGTTGGTGCCCGTGCCGGTGTGGATGAGCACCTTGATCTCCCGGTCACCGGCCACGTCGGCGAAGGCGTCGGCCATGTCGTCGTGCGCGCGCCAGTCCCACACCAGCGGACCACCATTGGTGTGGCACTGCATGAGCAGTACGCCATCGTCGCTCAGCTCGAAGCGGTAGTTGGCGTAGCGGTCCTTGTACTCGGCGAATCTCGAACGTTTGACCACGGCCGCTCCTTCGGAAACGTTGGCTACGCGCTGGGTGTGAAGGTGATGTGCAGTTCGCGGAGTCCGCGCAGCAGGAAGGTGGGTTCGTATTTGTAGCTGCGTTCGCCGCTGGGACCGTGTGCGGTGTCGTCGATGCTGATGTCGTAGGCACGGTCGAGGAGGCGGTTGAGGGTGACCTGGCCTTCGACTCGGGCCAGTGGTGCGCCGGCGCAAGTGTGGATACCGCGGCCGAAGGCGATGTGTTCACGGGCGTTGCGGCGGTCGATGTGGAATTGATCCGGATCCTCGAATTTGCGGGGGTCGCGGTTGGCGGCACCCAGGCACAGCATCACCACGGTGCCCGCGGGGATGTCGACGCCGCCGAGTGTGGTGGTCTTCTTCACGAGCCGGAAGTCGACTTTCGTCGGGCTTTCCATGCGCAGCGACTCCTCGATGAAGCCACCGATCAGGCTGCGATCGTCGCGAACCCGCTGTTGCAGGTCGGGCCGCTCGCCCAGCACCCGAACGGCGGAGCTGAGCAGTTTGGTGACGGTTTCCTGCCCGGCGGCGAACAGGAAAGTGGCGGGGCGGACGAGTTCGATGACCGAGGGGTTGGTCCCGTCGGGGTAGGTGGTCGATGCCAACACGCTGAGGATGTCTCCGCGCGGAGTGCGCTGCCGGTCGGTGATGTAGGCGCTGAACTGATCGTCCAGCCACTGCAGCGGGTTGGTGCCCACCGGTTCGCCGTCGAGCGCACCCACTCGGCTTCCTGGAGTCTTGTGCCCGGCCAGCGTGGCGCGGAATTCGTCGCGGTCGTCGTCGGGGACGCCGAGCAGGTCGGCGATGACGAGGGTGGCGAAGGGTTTGGCGTACTCGGCCAGGAATTCGCACTGCCCGTTGGCGAGGAACTCGTCGAGCTGGCGATCCACCAGCTGCCACATGTAGTCCTCGTTCTCTTTCAGCCGTTTGGGGGTGATCAGTCGGCTCAGCAGCGCCCGGGTCCGTGTGTGGTTCGGTGGATCCATCGTCACCATGAACTCGTTGATCGGGAACTGGTGCCGGTGTTCTTCGATTTGGGCGCTGATGTCGTCGCCTTCGGGTTCGAAGGGCAACGGCGGGAAGGGGCCGCCGATGGAGACGGCGGCGGAGTAGGTATCCGTGTCGCGGAAGACCTCGATGACTTCCTGGTATCCGGTGACGGCGATGACGCCGTAGCGGGGTTCGCGAAACACCGGGTTCTGACTACGCAGGTATTCCAGGTAGGGGTAGGGGTTCTGGGTGACGGCGGGGTCGGAGAAGTAGTCGACTGCGGCCAGATCGGTCATTTTCTCGCCGGCCTTTCGTGGCGGGTGGAGCGCTCGATCAGTCGACACAAGACTGAGCGATCGATCAAACTGTTAGGATGATGCATGCTTACCATGGCTCGAAGTGAGCGGTCAAGGGACACAAATGTCCTTGAAATACCTTGTCTTGGTGTTCTTCTCGAGAGGTTTCACTGATGCCCAACAAGCGTGCGGCCACCGGCAAGGATGCGGGAGCACGTAGCCGACTGATGGAGGCGACCGCTCAAATTATGCGCGAAGAGGGGTACGCCGCGGCGACATCGCGCAGGGTGGCGGCCAAGGCTGGGGTGAAGCCCGCATTGTTGTACTACTACTTCCCCACGATGGACGACCTGTTCCTCGACGTCCTGCGTGCCGGCGCCGAGCGCGAGCTGGCTCGGGTGCGTCGGGTGCTTACCGACGAGGATCCGTTGCGGGCATTGTGGTCGATCAACACCGACTCCCGGTTCATCCAGCTGAATACCGAATTCATGGCATTGGCCAACCATCGCAAGGTGATCGGTGCCGAGCTCAAGGCGTATGCGGAACGGGTGCGTGACATCGAGACCGCCGCCGTCACCCTGGTCCTGCGCGCGTACGGCATGGACCTGGACGAGTTTCCGCCGGTGGTGATGTCGATGCTGCTCACCGGGGCGGCGCGCATTCTCGGTAACGAGAGTGCGGTGGGGGTCGAGCAGGGCCATGCCGAATTGCGTGCGTTCGTCGAACGCTACCTGCGACGTTTCGGCACACCGCTGCCGCCGCGTGAGCCGGCTGTGGCCCTCGCACCAGCAACACGAGAGCCGGTCGGTGACGAGTAGCTGATTGCGGGAACAACGACCGGTTCCATGCCCGCGGTATCGCCGTCGGTCCTGACCGGCGTGAGGCCGGCTCGCCGCCCCGCTCGTAATCCCCAGGTCGATCCGAGTGCGCGGGCTGTAGAACTCGGTGTGCTCACGCCCCAGACCGGTCGTCCCGGGGCGTGATCACCAGTTTCATGACAACCTCCAGCAGACCGAGGGTTTCGCGGGACGGGTCGAGCAGGGATTGGATGCGCAGGCCATCGATCATCGCCAGCACCAGGGTGACCTTCTCGTGGGCCGAAAGGTATTCGCTGTCGTGGGCGGTGGGCAGCGGGCTGTTGGCCAGGTGTGCGCGCAGCCGTTCACGACGACCTGTGAAGAACTCGTGCGCCGGATGCGCCGGGTCGGTCGCCGCGACAGCGAGCGCCATCCAGTTGCGCTGGTAGCCGGGGTCGTCGAACTCGGCGCGGAGCACCTCACCCAGCACGCTCTCCCCGGCCGTTCCGGCCTCGAGGATCTGTGCCGCCAACTTCTCCTCGTCCTCGTCGCGCTGGTTCAAAGCGGCGACGAGAAGCTCATCCTTGCCGGAGAAGTGCCGCAGCAGCGCCGCATGCGTCACCTGCGCTCGCGCGGCGATGTCGCGCAGGGAGGCGCGCTCGTAACCATGCTGGGCGAAGCTCTCCAGCGCGGCGCGAACGATCTGCGCGCGCCGCGCCGGGGTGGCCGCGTTCGGGCCGCGGCGGCGCCGCCTCGGACCAGTCTGTTCGGCGGGGTTATCGGCCTGCGCGGAAGGGGTCACGAGCGTCCTTCGGTCGGTTCTCGGGGCAGAGTCTCTCGATCGCCGTAGTCTAGTATTGCAAAAAGTAACCACCATGGTTACTTTTGCTGCGAAGGTGTCGACTCGGTACAGCAACAGGAGGCCATGTATGTCCATCGCGGACGTATCGAGCAAATCTCTCGTCGACCTCATTTCGTTGCGGGGCAGGCGGGCGGTCGTGACCGGAGGTGCTCGTGGGCTGGGCAAGGCGATCGCGCTGCGCTTGGCGGAGGCCGGGGCCGACGTCCTGATCGGCGACATCGAGGAAGAGCTTGCCGTAGCCACCGCCGAGCAGCTGGCTCGAGCGCACGGCGTGCACGTGAT
The DNA here is from genome assembly GCF_044457245.1 of Nocardia sp. NPDC050630. Taxonomy (NCBI): domain Bacteria; kingdom Bacillati; phylum Actinomycetota; class Actinomycetes; order Mycobacteriales; family Nocardiaceae; genus Nocardia; species Nocardia sp. NPDC050630. Next base: position 218,033 of record NZ_JBITGN010000007.1, on the reverse strand, counting down.
CGGCGCCGCCATGGACGTGACCGACGCGACCTCGGTGGCGGCGGCGGCCGACCGTGCGGTCGCGGAACTGGGCGGCCTGGAGATCTGGGTGAACAACGCCGGCGTCTTCCCGAGCATTCCGCTGCTCGAGATGGGCGAGCAGGACTGGGAGAAGGTGTTCGCTGTGAACGCGTGCGGCGTCTTCCTCGGCGCACGCGAGGCGGCGCGGCGCATATCCGATGCGGGTACCGGCGGCGTCATCGTGAACATCGTCTCGACCGCCGGATTCCGTGGTAGCGCACCGGGTTTGGCCGCCTACGTAAGCTCCAAGCACGCTGCGCGCGGCCTCACCCGCGAGCTGGCGCTCGAACTCGCGTCGCTGGGCATCCGAGTGCTCGGAGTCGCGCCGAGCTTCGTCCCCACGGAGGGCAATATGAAGATGGCCGCGGCCACCGCTCCGGTTGCGGACAGCGCTACGCCGCCCACTCCCTTGATGCTGAACGGGCCGGTCGGCCGTATCGGCGTTCCGGACGACATCGCCCGAGTCGTGCTGTTCTGCGCGTCCGACCTGTCGGCCTTCATGACGGGCAGCACGCTACTCGCCGACGGCGGCAGCACCATCTGATCACGAGCCCGCTGCTGAGATTTTCTGTTGTAGAGTCTTGCACTCTTCGGTATCGAGTGCTAAAACAAATCTATGCCAGATGGCACAGATTATCTGCCTCGACAATGGAGATTGGAGTGAGTTGGAGGTGGCGACCATGCTGATGCGCACCGATCCCTTCCGTGATCTGGATCGTTTGACCCAGCAGGTGTTCGGCACACCGGCCCGTCCGGCGGCGATGCCGATGGACGCTTGGCGCGAGGGGGACGAGTTCTTGGTGGAACTCGATCTACCCGGCATCGACCCGGACTCGCTGGATCTGGATATCGAACGCAACGTGGTGACTGTGCGGGCTTCGCGACCGGAGCTCGACTCGGAGCGGTCGATGATCGCCGCCGAACGCACCCGTGGAGTGTTCGCCCGCCAGCTTTTCCTGGGCGAGAACCTCGATACCGATGCGATCCGCGCCGACTACCGCGACGGGGTGCTGCGTCTGGTGATCCCGGTGGCGGAGAAGGCGAAACCGCGCAAGATCGAGATCGCCCGCCACGACCACGAGCGCCAAGCCATCAACGCCTGACACCCGGCCCGGCGCTTCTCCCTGCAGGAGGCAGCGTCATGATCCACGCCCAGTCGAGCCCTTCCGGCACTGAACCACTCGGTCCCGTGTTGCTCGATCTCGACCCGGACCTCGAGCAGCTTTTCGCAGAGGTCGATCAGATCCTGCGCGAAGCCCTCGCGCGGGTACCGGGTACGCCGCGGGTGCCGGTGCCCAGGCCAGGGCCGCGGGGGCGGCCGGTGAACCGCGAGTACTTCGCCCGGTTGCGGGGCCGGCGCCCCACGACCGGGCGAGCCACCCAGCGCAGCCCTCCGCTGATCGCGGGCCCCTGCGTGGTACCGGCAGCATGGTTACCAGCATGAGAGCGAGGTGATGCCCGTCCTACAACAAGAAATCATTCTCGCTGGGTGGCGGACGCGCGGCCCCGAGCCTGCACACCAGCACCGACCCGCGCCCTGAGGTCCCCGGTTGGTAGGGATGGCCGTGGCCGGGCGTGCACAGCCACCGGATGTGGCAGCCAGGTAGACACCGCGTCGCGCCCGCCCGCGAGAGCGCGTCACATAGTTCCAGACTCCTTCCATCTACGGGTGGGCCCGGTCAGCACCTTGTTCGGGCCCACCCGCCCGTTCGCCAGATGATGACCACGCGACGACGAGAGGCCGAGCGTTATGGCCACAGCCTTTGCGTCGATGATGGCGAACCGAAAGTTGGATTCTTCGGTCTTATCGTTCGGCAGGTCCGTTCTTTTCATTCGTCTGTTCTCGGCCGAGTGGATCGCCGATACTTGATTCGGTCCTGGCTCGAGTGCTGGCCATCGGAGCGATTTGGCCTGGTCGGCACAAACGTAGTATTTCAAGCATGCCCAGCGGACTTTGCCGCGCTATACCGAAGACGCGCACAACTTTCGGAATCAGCGATTAACGCAAGCGGGTATGGATCGGCGAGTAGCCCGCCGCTGCGCCAACAGTGATCGAACCAGGACAAGCCGAAACAACTGTCTCTATCAGTCAGCACGTCAGGAATCCGCACCGACAAAAGGAGCAGAGAATGACACAGAGGACGAAGAGGGACCAGTTCGATGAGATCGACGTCGACGGCGACGGTGTTATCACGGTGGACGAGTTGAAAATGCACCTCCAGAGTGATCCGAAGATCACCGCCGCTGAAGCAAGCAGAATCGTCGATTTCGCCGACGCGAACAGCGACGGTGCACTCAGTTTCGAGGAGTTCGAGGCCTTCACTCCGTAACCGCAGTCCACCGGGATCGCGGGGGCTACCTCCGAAGATCTCCATGGAAGGTTACGAGGCCGCCCGGAGTAATCTCCGGGCGGCCGCTTATGTCGCCGAGGAGTTGTGGTTTCGGTCGCGCGACGGCCACGACGTCACCATGGCGTGGCCGGAGGGCGACCTCTACGGCGAAGAACCTGCCGACGCGGCGGCCCTGCTCACCCATGCGATGCCCACCGTTTCGCAGATTAGGTTTGCCCATGCTGAATGTGCGGTGTTATTTTCCCTGCGCATCGGCCATTTCGGCGTATTGCTGATAGTTTGCCGATAAGGTCGCACGTGAGCTCGAACTTGCTGGTCAAACGGACACCGTGAACTACCCATGGAGGTCATGGTCTTGACTCGTCAGTTTCTTCGCTTTCTCTGCGGCAGGCGCAGCGGTTCGCTCCAAGCCCTGAGTGCGCTCGCCAGCGTGATATTCGGGCTGCTGCTGGTGACGACGGCAAGCGCCGAGCCGTTGTATCCGGAGCCCGATCCGGACCCGTTCTACTCCGCCCCGACGGATCTGGCGGCGCACCGGCCCGGTGATGTGCTCGACGTGCGGGCGCTGCCGCCGGTGGTCCTCTTCCCCGGCGCCACCGTCACACTGGTCTCCTTCCGCTCCACCAACTCGCATGGCGCACCGATCGCGGCGACTACGACGGTCATTACACCTCTCGGCCATCAGCCCGACGGGCCGCTGCTGTCGTACCAACATTTCATCAATGCGCTCGGCACCGACTGCTCGGTATCGCACCAGCTCTACACCGGCGATCCGAATCTGGTGACGACAGCGGCGATGCTGAACACAGTGCTGGCGCAGGGCTGGAGTATCGCGCTGCCGGATCATCTCGGCCCGAACTTCGCTTTCGGGGCTGCGCGTTTGGGCGGCCAGATCGTATTGGACGGTGTGCGCGCGGTGAAACACCTGCCCGAACTCGCCGTGCAGCACAGCCCGGTCGTCCTCGCCGGTTACTCCGGCGGCGGCATGGCCACCGGATGGGCCGCTGCGATACAGCGGTCGTACGCGCCCGAACTGAAACTTGCGGGCGCGGCCATCGGTGGCGCCCCGATGAACCTCGAGCAGATGGCGGAGGCGGTGGGCATGGAGACCCATCCGGCCTTCGGACTGGCCATGGCCGCGGCGATCGGTCTGGAGCGGGAGTACCCGCAGCGGATGCCCGTCAGTGCGTATCTCAACGAGCGCGGCCTGGCTATCCGGGACGCCATGGCCAACAGCTGTACCAACCAGATCCTCGTCACCGGTGTCGGCGGCAGCGCCCGCGAATTCCTCGCCAGCAGCCCTACCCGTGCGCTGCCCGAGGCTCGGGCGGTGTTGAGGGAGAACAGCCTCGAATTCTTTGCGGGGCTTCCGGAAATACCGGTGTTCGAATGGCATTCGCCGACAGACCCCCTTATTCCGATCGACGCGATCGACAATCTCGATGCTCGCTGGTGTGCGGCCGGGGTGCGGTTGCAGACGCTGCAAGTGCCTGCGTTAGAGCATCTGTCGGCCGCGGTGGTCGGCGCCCCCGAGACACTGAGCTGGCTGAACGCCCGGATCCTCGGCGAGCCCGCGCCCGCCAGCTGCTGAGAGATCGCCACTCGTCCGCCCACGTGTGCGCTGCGGCGGCGTAGTACCCGCGGTCGGGCCGCAGTGCTGCGTGTGCTCGTCGGAAAGATCGTGAAAGTGGTTGTGGCCGAAGCGGATTCGGTCCATTGCATAACGATTCGATCGGTGGACAAGAAGCCCCTTCCGACATATTCGGAAGGGGCTTTCTGGTGTTCGAGCGACGAGCGGATGAGACGATGCCATGGCAGGATGGTCTTTTCGCCGGTCGAGGATGAAGGTGTGACGCGGCTAGGTGCGGGTACGACCGAGATGGTGATGGCCGACCGCATCCGGGTTGCGCAAGTGGGTGAGTGATCATGAAGACGAGATCGCCGGAGACGGTGAAATGCCGGGGATGTCGGTGCTGGTGGCCATTGAGCGCGCACAATGTGTGCCACTGTTCGCAATGCCATCAGACGTTCACGGGGGAGAAGGCCGCGACTCTGCACTTGGTTGTGGACTATCGCCACAAACCACACGTCATCTGCCGAACACCGCAGAGTGTCGGCCTTGTCGATGCCGGACGTGATTATCCCTGTTGGGGCTTGCCGCAGCATTAGTGTCAATCGCTGCGGGTGTGCGAGCGTTCGGCGCGAGGTGCAGCGACATCCAATCCCGTTGGGCCACATCCGAGTGCGTGTCAACAGCCTGGGGCGCTGTGCGCCTATCCAGCCATGCCGAGGTGCGAGGGGCTCGTTGTGCGTGGGCGGTTCGCCCAGTTTGCCGGGAATCGGCGATCCCGGAAGGCCTACCTCGGCGGCCAGGAGGAGTGCGGTGGGTACTGGTGCTGCGGGTATTGGGCGGGTGGTTGCTGCCACTGCGGTGGGTACGGCGGGGTCGGGATTCGTGGCGCGGACGACCGAGCCGAGATGATTGCTGTCACCGAAGCGCCCAAGGCGAGTAGTGCGGCGGGGATGCCGAGAGCGAAATCTTTAGCCTCGGTGAATTCCGAGTGACGCGCCATGCCGATCACGAACGAGAGACCGGGGGAGAACAGCGCGCCCGCGGCGACGGCGGCGAGTGCACGGAACGCGCCGTTCTTGGCACCGGCGCCGGTCACCAAGATGATGGCCGCCAGCACGGCGATCGCGGCGATGAGCAGGAACGGGATGTGGTCCCCGAAATCGAGGTAGTCGTTGGTGAACCGCCAGATTCCCATCAGAATCGCGGATACGACGAGCAGTCCTGCGGTGATCCAGTCCAGTGGCGCGGCCCCCGCGCGCGGCGGTGCACCGAACCCGGGGCGCGGATACTCCGGACGCTGCTGCGCATACGGATATCCTTGTGGATCAAGGTAATTCCCTTGCGGCGGAAAGGATTCGGGTTGGTGTGGCGTAACCACGGCGAACTCCTTGCTGACCCCCGGGGCCGACGTGGAATCGATCAGGTCGGTCCAGCAACCATACCGGACGGGCGCCGATGGCACCCGGTTCTAGGGTCCGACGTATAACTCCTCGTTCGGGAGTCGCGGCAGTCCGCGCCCGTCGCCCGGGATTACCGAGACCGAGTCGACATAGTGGTGGGTCCTGTGGTCCTCGATGAACTGCTCGGCGGCGCTGGCCCGGGCTATGAAGTCCAGGATCACTCCACGCAGGTTGACTTGCAGGTGTACATCGGGCTCATGGGGCGGTCTTGCAGTCGTTGGATTTTCCAGCGATGTGCACGCATCGGTAAGCATGGTCGACCGTGGTACGGGGTGCCAGATCATCGTCACGCAAATTCCGAACAGATAGTTTCTCGGGAGGCGGTATTCCAATATTCGCTCAGGCCGGTTGCCTGACCCTTCCCACCGCTGGTGAACGCGATCCGTGTCGAGGCAGCCATCCGGCCGGGGTGGCTCCGGGATGCCATTCTCGGATCGGTTCTGAAACTGGCTGCGCGCCGGCTATCCGCACGGCGTCCCAGCCGAGGACTACGTCGCCTTGCTCGCCGTACTGCATCCGCGAGTTGACCGAGGACGAGGTCGGTGCGGTTGTCGAACAGTTGATTACGGCGGATACCGACGGCGTGATCGACCCCGGTCAGGTCCAGGACGCGATCGGCGAACTCGCGCCCGAAGGGTCTGGCGAGGATGATATGAATCGAGTCGCGGCCCGGCTCGCCGCGGTCGGGTGGCCGCTGGCCCACCCGTCCGACGCCTGAGACCTCCTATGGCCCTATCCGATCTGCTCACCAGAATCGTCGCGTGGCTGCGTGCCGGATATCCGCACGGTGTGCCGGATCCGGACTATGTGCCGTTGCTGGCTCTCTTGTCACGGCGGCTGCCCGAAGCGGATGTGCGGCAAGTGGCGGGCGAGCTCATCCAGCAGGGGGCGATTCCAGCTGACCGGGTGGATGTCGGCGTGCTGATCACCAAGCTCACCAATGAGATGCCGCTCGAATCCGATATCGCCCGCGTCCGAGCGCATTTGTCGGCCGCGGGTTGGCCGATCGATGACGCATGGTCCGATCCGGACGGGGAAGAAGGCTGATCGACCCCGCACAGACGGCCGAGTGTCATGCCAGGTCGGTGGCGATCATTTTTTCGATATTGCGTTCGGCGAGACCGGTAATCGTCAGGAAGGGATTGACGCCGGTGTTGCCCGGAATCAGCGATCCGTCGATGACGTACAGCCCGGAGTAGCCGTTGAGTCGGCCATAGTCATCGGTGGCCTGTCCGAGCAGGCAGCCGCCTAGCGGGTGATAGACGAAGTCGTCGCCCCAGACCTTGTAGACGCCGAACAGATCGGACCGATAAACCGTGCCAGCCTTGGCATTGATGGCATCGAAGACGCGTTTCGCCGCATCGATCGAAGGCTGGGTGTACGAGGCCTGCCAGGACAGATCTACCCCGCCGGTGGCGGAGTTGTAGGTGAACTCGGCGCGGTTGGGGTTCTTGGTGATCGCCAGATAGAGATTCACGCCGTTCTCGGTGCTCGTTGGGAACGGGGCGATTTCGGCGAATACCGGACCATTCGAATCGGCCCAGTTGTCGATGCCCATGCAGGGAATCGCGGATTGGAGCGCGCCGGTCAAATCCAGTCCGGCTCGGCCGACCATTACATTGCCGTTATTGCCCCAGCCCGCGCCGACCGAATCGGCCAGGTTGGGCAGCTTACCCAGCGCCTTCATGGTGACCAGCAGTTTGCTGGTTCCCACGCTGCCCGCCGCGAAGAAGACTTTGTCCGCGGTGACGGTCTTGGTCGCCACCGTATTGCCCAGCACGTCGATCTGGGTGATGACCACGGTGTAGCCGCTCGCGGCCGGTGCCACACTGGTGACCTTGTGCAGCGGGGAGATACTCAGCTTGCCGGTCGCGGCTGCCACCGCCAGATAGGTCTTGTCGAGTGAACGTTTTCCGTAGTTGTTGCCATAGATCACCTCGCCGCCCAGCGCCGAGCGGGTGACAGTATTCGCCTGCTCCTTCTGCATGTAGCTGAAGTCGTAGACGTTGGGCACGAATGTCGTTGTGTAGCCGGCGTTATTGGCGGTCTTGCGACTGACGCGCGCGTATTTGTAGCATTCGGCGGATTCGAACCAGGCCGAGTCGACATTGTTGACGCCGAGCGCGGCCTGTGCCCGGGGAAAATAGGTGGAGTACATCGTCGTCGCGTCGACCGATGGCAGGATCTGTTGGAAGTAGTCCTGTTTCGGCAGCGGAGCCATACCGCCGTTGACCAGCGAGCCGCCGCCGACCCCGCGGCCCTGATACACCCGCGTCGCCGCGAAATGCTCCGAATCGAGCACACCGGCGTCGCTCGGGCTGATATTGCGGTTGATATCCGCCCCGACGAAATAGCCGACCGGCTGCTCGGTTCTGGTCCGGAACCAATATGAGCGCTCGTCGGGATCGAGCATGGTGCAGAATACTTTTCCGTCCGAGCCGGGTGTGGTCCAGTTCTGTCCCATCTCGATCATCGCCACCTGCTTGCCCGCCTGACACAGACGCAGTGCGGCGACCGCGCCGCCGTAGCCGCTGCCGATAATCAGATTCGGCACGTGATCCCCGTTGCCGATGGGTGCCGCCGACGCCTTGGCGGTCCACGCCGCGGGGCTGAGCGCCATCGCCCCGGCCGCGATTGCAGTGCCCGCCAAGAATTTCCGGCGATTCATCCCTTGGCGAACGCCGGTGTTGGCCGAGGGGCGTCGGTCGTACATGAGCGAAACCTTCCGATGTGAGGCGTAGGAAAGTGCCTCGAATCGGCAGACTGTAACAGGTTCTAGTTGAGCATTTGAGTGAATCCTGATGTTGACGTGTCACGCGTGTGCGAGCTCGTTTCGATGGATCAATAGCGTTGGCGCACAAAGAATTCGATAAACCGCTGATATTCGGCCATGCATTGGAAGCGCGGCGGCTCAACTGGCGATTTCGCGGCCGCAACGAACATGGTCACGAGTCCAGGTGTCGCCTACGCAATCGGTACTCGAACACACCGCGAGGTTCACCCGGCCCGAAATACTGGTCATCATGTTCGACGAATTCAAACCCGGCACGCTTGAACAAGTTCGCCGCGGTCTGATTGTCGGGTCGAACCGTCAGATAGACGACCTCGGCTCCATCGGTCCGGCACTGTTGCAGCATCTGGTGCAGCAGAGTGGGACCGTAGCCTTTGCCCTGATGTTGCTCGGCCACCGCGAACGTGAAGAGCAGCGCCCGACCCGCCTTTCGAAGCGTCAGCGCATAGCCGATCACCCGGCCGTCCAGCTCCGCGACCAGCCAATCGGATCCGTGCAGGTCGTAGAGCTGTCGCAGCATCAGATACAGGTACGGCTCGGCGAACACCTCGGCCTCGATGGCCGCGATATCTTCGATATCGGCGAGGCGTGCCTGCCGGTATTGCGGCTGCGGCGCTCTTACGATGTCCATGAGCTTCCTAGTGCCGGGCAAGGTCATCGCGGACCACCAAGAACGATACTCGGCTGACCAGTGTTTATGAGAACGGCAGTAGACCGGATGTGGCGGCAGGGCCGACGTTCATCGGAGGTTGTTTGTGCGCCAGAGGTTTTCGGAAATTTGGGGTCGGCCAGCATGTCGGGCGGGCGCAGTCGTGACAAATCCAAACAGATCCGAGGAGTGATTGCGCCGCGACATAGTCTGGCCTTCGTCGGGGTGTCGAATTCGGGAGGTGTCAGATGTCGAGTCTCCGAGCTGTCGTCGTCGCGAGCATGGTGGGTTGCTCGCTGCTGGTGGGGCAGGTGCCCGCACACGCCGACCCGACCAACGGCCCGGCAGCGCCGGTGTCGCCCGGCCCGTCCGATCTGCAGCGGTGGATCGACGCCCATATCCCCGCGCCATCGTTTCCGCCCGCCGCGTCACCGCCGTCCGGTGCCGTGCCCGCGGACTTGGCGGCGTTGTGGCAAGCGGTGCGGTCCACACCGTCGGGGGATCGGATGTTCGACGCGTGGCCGGATGGGCTCGATGGTCTCGCTCCCGGGGATATCGTCGAGTGGCGTGATGTGACAGCGACTTCCGCACCGCTGGCGATTGTGCCGATTCAGCGTGCGATCCTGATGAAATTCCGGACGACGGACGCATCGGGCGTGCCATCCTTCGGGACCGCGACATTGGTGATTCCCGCCGCCGCATGGACGGGTCCGGGGGATCGGCCGGTGCTGGTGAATGCGTTGCCGATCAATTCGCTCGGGCTGAACTGCACGCCGAGCTACGCGATGGCGCACGGGTTGCACAGCAAGTTCAATGTGGGTGATCTGTTTCCACCGAACACAGGATGGGGGCTGAGTCGCGGCTACGCGGTGCTGATTCCCGACCACGAGGGTCCGTGGATGGCCTATGCCGAACCCAGGGTTGCCGGGCATGTGGTGCTGGATTCCATTCGCGCTGTGCGCAACATATTGCCGACCGAGTTCATCGATAGCCGTTTTGCGATCACCGGATATTCCGGCGGTGCGATCGCATCGTATGCGGCCGCCATGCTGCTCGACGAGTATGCGCCGGAGCTGTCGGGTTCGGTGGTCGGGGCGGCCATGGGTGGACTCGTCACCGATTATCGAATGGTCGCCAGCCGGTTCAACGGAAACTCCGCATCCGGCATTCTGCTGGTTGTCGCGCTTGCAATGGGCCGGGAGCATCCGGAGATCCTCGGCTACCTGAACCATCTGGCGCAGTGGGCAGCGACCTCACCGATCAAGGACACCTGTGGTGACAGCAACGGCCCGCTCGGTGTGGTTGGTGTCCCGATCGACGCCGCCGCGAATATCAGTGCCCCGCTGACCAGCGGTTTCGCGGATCGGATCTTCGGGCAGCTCAACCTGACGGACCGTAAAGCGGGTGCGCCGCTCTACATCTATCACGCCGCGAGCGACTTCTGGATCCCGCACGAGAACGGTGACGATCTCTACCGCGACCAATGCGCGCGCGGTGTCCCAGCGGTGCACCGCACCGAACCCGGCGAGCACATCATCGCCCTGTTCACCGGGTTTCCCGGGGAAATCGGCTGGATCGACGGACGTTTGCGCGGCGAGCCCGCCCCGAGTGAATGCCCAGGGCGGTGAGCTCGGACCAGCGGATCGCGGGCCGAGCCCAGAACCGGCGCAGAGCGCAGCGTCAAGACGGCGAAGCCGCCGAGACCGGCCTCGACCTGCCCTGGTCGGACCAGCTCCTCGCCCAACGGGCCTGATCCTCGGCGCCGCCTACCACTGCGCCGCCGTGATCACCGACGGGGGCACGCCACAGAACGCCGGACGGTACCCGCTAGTGCGTGGCGGTCGCGAAAGGCGTTGCTACCGGCCCTGATTCGGTGCGGTTCGGGTGCGTCCACAGGCCACGGCGTTCCAGGATGGGCAGCACGCCCTCGCCGAACCAGTAGGCCTCCTCGATGTGGGGATAGCCGGAGAGGATGAAATGGGTGATGCCCAGGTTGGCGTACTCGGTCAGACGGTCGGCGACCTCTTCGTGTGAGCCGACCAGGGCGGTGCCCGCCCCGCCGCGTACCAGACCGACGCCCGCCCACAGGTTCGGCGCGATCTCCAGACGATCGGTGCGGCCGCCGTGCAGATCGAGCATGCGGCGCTGTCCTTCGGATTCGCTGCGCGCGAGACTGGCTTGCACACGGGCGATTTCGGCGGGGTCGAGGCCGGACAGCAGTCGATCGGCGACGGCCCAGGCTGCTTCGGAGGTGTCGCGGCTGATGACGTGAATGCGTAGCCCGTAGCTGAGTTCTCGGCCTTCGGCGGCGGCGAGTCCGCGGATCCAATCGAGTTTCTTGCCGACCGCCGCGGGCGGTTCACCCCAGGTGAGGTAGGTGTCGGCATAGCGGGCCGCGACGGGTCCGGCGGGGCCGGAGGAGCCGCCGAAGAATACCGGCGGGATCGGGTCCGGGTGGTTGTTGAGCAGGGCGTCGCGAATCTGAATGTGGGTGCCCTCGAAGCTGATCGGTTCGCGGGACTGCCACAGCTCGCGTACCACGTGCAGGAATTCGGCGGTGCGTGCGTAGCGCTGTTCCTTATCGAGGAAATCGCCGTAGGCCTGTTGCTCATGCGGTTCGCCGCCGGTCACCACATTCAACAGCAGGCGGCCGCGGGAGTGGCGCTGATAGGTTCCGGCCATCTGCGCGGCCAGCGTCGGGCTGAGCAGGCCGGGGCGGAACGCCACCAGGAATTTCAGTGTTTCGGTGGTTTCGACGAGCATGGCGGTGGTCAGCCAGGCATCCTCGCACCAGGCGCCGGTCGGGGTGAGAACAGCCTCGAATCCGTTGTCCTCGGCTGCCGCGCCGATTTGGTTGAGATAGCGCAGCGATGCCGGACGGTCACCGGACATCGAAGTGCCGTGACCACCGGCGATCAGGCCACGCGAATCGCCGTAGGTGGGCAGAAACCAATGGAACGACAGTGACATCGACAACTGCTCCTCGCCGGTTCGGATGCCGTTTTCGGGCACGGATAACGGCGATGCTGCCAGCGTCGCCGAGCCGTGTCACCGGTTGGAATCTGTGTGGTTCTTACCCCCGAGCAGCACGTTTAGATCGCAGTGCGGATAACTGGTGAGCTGACGGTGTCTGCGCGCGATTGTGGTGTGATGACATCCATCGAGGCGAAATCCACCACAGACTCCGACCTGGATGCGATCTTCGGGCCGATCTTCGACCGCATCGCGCAGGGAGCGGTCGAGCGCGAGATCGATCGTCGGCTGCCCTTCGAGGAGGTGGGCTGGCTGCGCGAGGCTAAATTCGGTGCGCTGCGGGTGCCGGTCGAATTCGGCGGTTACGGCGTCACGGTGCGGCAGCTGTTCCGCTTGCTCATCGAATTGGCGGCCGCGGAATCGAATCTGCCGCAGGCGTTGCGGGTGCACTTCTCCTTTGTCGAAGACCAGTTGCTCGCCGAGCCGGGTGAGAACCGTGCGCAGTGGCTGCGTGCCACCGCCGCAGGCACGCTCGTCGGCAATGCGATCACCGAACCGGGCGTCGGTGCGGTCGACCATTACCGCACGCGGCTGACCAAGGATGGTGATCGCTGGCTGCTCAACGGCACCAAGTACTACAGCACCGGCTCGCTCTACGCGGACTACATCCTGGCTGCCGCCGATCGCGACGGTGAGCGGGTGGGCGTGCTCGTCGATGCGAATGCCGACGGCGTCCGCCAGCACGACGACTGGGACGGCTTCGGCCAGCGGCTCACCGCGAGCGGCACAACGGAATTCACCGATGTCGCGGTCGAGCCGGAGCACATTCTCGGGCCCGGCTACGGCGCGCCTGGACCGACCTATGCGACCTCATACCTGCAGTTGGTCCAGCTGTCGGTGCTCGCCGGTATCGCCAAGCGGGCCGAGCGCGATGCCCGCGAGTGGGTGGCGGCGCGCACCCGCGGCTACACCCATTCGGCCGCCGACCTGCCACGCCAGGATCCGTTGGTGCAACAGGTGATCGGACGGCTTTCCGCCGCCGCCTTCGCCGCCGAGGCCACCGTGCTCGCCGTTGCTGATGTACTCGACAAGGTGCTCGCCGGCGGTGCGCAGGACGAAGGGGCCATCGTGGCGGCCGAACTCGCCGCCGCGCAGGCACAACTTTCGGTCATCGATCTCGTATTGCCCGCCACCACACTGCTGTTCGAGGTGGGCGGTGCATCGGTCGTCTCCGAGCGCCTGCGGCTGGATCGGCACTGGCGCAATGCCCGCACCATCTCGGTGCACAATCCGGCCATCCAAAAGGCCAGGGCGATCGGTGATTATCTGCTGAACGGCACGCAACTGCCGTTCGCATGGAGTGCGGGTGAGCGCAAGCCCGCGACAGGAGACCAGCAGTGACGCGCCGCATTCGCTTCAACGCCTTCGACATGAACTGTGTCGCGCACCAATCACCCGGTCTGTGGCGACATCCCGACGATCAGTCGCATCGGTACAAAGAACTGAGTTACTGGACAGAACTGGCGAAGCTGTTGGAGCAGGGGCGTTTCGACGGCATCTTCATCGCCGACGTGCTCGGCACCTACGACGTATACGGCGGCAACGATATCGCCGCACTGCGCCAGGGCGCTCAGATTCCGGTGGCAGATCCGCTGCTGCTGGTCTCGGCTATGGCCGCGGTAACCGAACATCTCGGCTTCGGCATCACCACCGGCACCGGCTTCGAACACCCCTATCCGTTCGCGCGTCGACTCTCCACCCTCGATCACCTCACCGACGGCCGCATCGGCTGGAACGTAGTGACCGGCTACTTGCCTTCGGCCGCAAGGAATTTCGGTGCCGACGACCAGCTGGACCACGACGAGCGCTACAACCAGGCCGATGAATACCTGGAGGTCCTGTACAAGCTGTGGGAGGGCTCCTGGGAGGACGATGCGGTGGTGCGCGATGCCGCGCAAGGCATCTACGTGGACCCGGCGAAGGTGCATCACATCGGCCATCGTGGCACGCACTATCAGGTGCCGGGCATCCATCTCTCGGAGCCGTCGCCGCAGCGCACACCGGTCATCTACCAGGCCGGGGCATCGCCGCGAGGTGTGCGCTTCGCCGCCGAGAACGCCGAGGCGATTTTCGTAGCGGGACCGTCGAAACGGATTCTGGCACAGACTGTTTCCCGGATTCGGGATGCACTGGAGGCGGCGGGCCGGGATCGGTATTCGGCCCGGATCTACGCACTGGCCACGATTATTACCGACGCCACCGACGAGGCGGCACACGCCAAACACGAGGAGTATCTGTCCTACGCCAGCGTCGAGGGCGGGCTGGTCTTCATGTCCGGCTGGATGGGCATCGACCTGTCCAGTTACGAACTGGACGATCCGATCGGCCAGGTGCAGAGCAATGCCATCCAGTCCGCCGTGGCCGCGTTCCAGGAATTCGACGACGACGGCCGGGAATGGACCGTTCGCGATATCGGCCGCTGGGCCGGGATCGGCGGTATGGGACCGGTATTCGTCGGCTCAGGTGTCACGGTGGCCGATCAACTCCAGGACTGGGTCGCCGAGACCGATCTGGACGGCTTCAACTTGGCCTACGCCATCACACCTGGCAGCTTCGAAGATATTGTCCGCCATGTTGTTCCGGTGCTGACCGAACGCGGCGCCTATGCGACCGACTACCCGCCAGGCACCCTGCGAAACGCCTTGTTCGACAAGGGAGATCGGTTGCCGCAGGAGCACCGCGGCGCTCGCTATCGCCTCGGTGGTGCATTATCGACGGCCTTGCCCGATGCCGTATCGAGGCCGGGCGCCAGCGTCACAGCGACCTAGTCGAGCGAATTCAGGAAGGCCTGGGCGATGGATTCCAGGCCTTTTCTGTCGATATCGTCGAAGCGGTTCGCTCGCGGACTGTCGAAATCGAAGACGCCGACAAGGATATTTTCGCGCACCAGCGGGATCACGATTTCCGAGCGGGTGTCGGCATCACAGGCGATATGTCCGGGAAAGGCGTGCACGTCGGGCACCAATTGGGTCTCCCGGACTTCGGCGGCGGTGCCGCAGACACCCTTGCCGATGGCGATGCGCACGCAGGCCGGTTTGCCCTGGAACGGCCCGACCACCAATTCCTGTCCGTCGTAGAAATAGAATCCGACCCAATTCACCTCGGTCAGCGCGTGGAAGACCAGCGCGGCCAGGTTCGCGGCATTCGCGATCCGGTCGGTCTCACCCGCGACCAGCGCCTCGGCCTGCGCGACGAGTTGACGGTACTGTTCGGACCGGTCACCGGTCAGTTCGGAAACAGTGAACGACATGGCTGAATCGTAGGGCAGCTACGATCGGGCGCGTTCGGCGCGATCGCGAATTCCAGGTCACCCCATTGATTCTCGATGATCGCAACACTGCAATCATCGCGGCGGTAGACGGACCATGATTGGCATGACATCGCAGAATACCCGCTCCACACGTTCGGCCGCGGTAATCGGTGCCGGTCAAACCGGCGTCACTGCGGCTCTAGGATTACTCGACGCCGGATTCGACGTCACGCTCTACAGCGATCGCGATCAGCGTTCGTTGCGCGAAGATGTACCGGCCACCGGCACCGCACTCGAATTCGGGGAGACCCAACAGGCCGAATCCGCGCTCGGTCTGGACACCTACACCGGTCGCGCACCCCGGCATACCGGGCTGAGCGTGCGCATTGCCGGACCCGAGCGCGAGGAATTGATCCAATTCGACGGTCATTTCGACGGATTTGTCGGAGTTGCGGTCGATACTCGTTTGAAGGCCGACGAACGGCTGACCGCATTCCTGGAACGCGGCGGACGTTTCGTCGTCGAGCAAGTGACGCCCGACAAACTCGACACCATTGCCGCCGCCGTCGATCTCACCTTGGTCGCCACTGGACGCGGCGGCCTGTCCGATCTGTTCGCGATCGATCAGGCACGCACCCCCTACGACGCGCCACAGCGGTCGCTGCTCACCGTCACCGTGACCGGAATCGGCTATGACGAAAGCGTTTTCGCGCACCGCAGCCGGGCCGGTGGCGCGCACAGCGGCTTCTCCATCTTCGCCGAGCAGGGCGAGGGCTGGTGGGGACCGTATCTGCACAAGGACGCGGGTCCGAGCTGGGCATTCCTCGGCTGGGCGCGGCCGGGCAGTGAGTGGGAAAGTCGTTTCGCCGCAGCGGATTCGGCCGAATCGGCGCATCGGATCGTGCAGGATCTGTACCGCGATTTCATCGATTGGGATCTGCCCGAGGTGCTCGAAACCCGGGTTATCGCCGAGGATCCGCATTCCTGGCTCAAGGGTGCGGTCCGGCCGGTGGTCCGGTCCGGCGTCGGACGTACCGCCGGTGGTCATGTCGTTGCCTCGCTCGGTGATACCTCGGCCGCCTACGACCCGATCGCGGGGCAGGGGGCGCAGAGCGGACTTATCCAGGCGCAACGACTGGTCGCGGCGGCCGCCGTGCACGAGGGGCCGTTCGACGCGGACTGGATCAGCGCACAGTACGCCGCATTCCTCGCCGCGCGCGGGGATGCGGCGAATAAGGTCACCCGCTTGTTCCTCGGCGATCCGGAATTGGCCGATATCGGCAATCAGCTCTTCGCCGCGGCCGCGGTCGATCAGCGCTTCGCGAACGCACTCGTCGGACTGCTGCACGGCCCGCAGCCATTCCTCGGTGTCGATTCGCTCGAAGCGGCCGCCGAATTCATCACCCAGGTCACCGGTGCGGATGCCGAGGCACTGCTCGGACGGTTCACACCGGCCGGTCGATTCAGCCGGTCCGGTTACAGCCTCGCCAACGCCTGATCGCTACACCCATCCGATCGCACAGATTCAAACCCTCCTGTCGGTGGGCTTGCGGTGCTGGAGTGGAAGGGGCGCATGGTGCGCCCCTTCCTGGCGATAGACGGTTCCCCGACACCAATGGAGTAACTATGACCACAGAGCACATCGCCGATCAGATCCGGTTCGCCTACTGGGTGCCGAATGTCAGCGGGGGGCTGGTCACCAGTGATATCGAACAACGCACCAGCTGGGACTTCGAATACAACAAGAAGTTGGCGCAAACCGCGGAGAACAACGGGTTCGATTACGCGCTGTCCCAGGTCCGCTACACCGCGTCCTATGGCGCGGAATACCAGCACGAGTCGACTTCGTTCAGTCTCGCGCTGCTCGGTGCGACCGAGCGGCTGAAAGTGATCGCCGCGATTCATCCCGGTCTCTGGCATCCGGCCGTGCTGGCCAAATTCGGCGCCACCGCCGATCACCTCTCCAATGGTCGTTTCGCCATCAACGTCGTATCCGGGTGGTTCGCAGGGGAATTCACCGCACTCGGCGAGCCGTGGCTCGAACACGACGAGCGGTACCGGCGCAGCGCCGAATTCCTCGAGGTGATCCGCAAGATCTGGACAGAGGATGATGTCAACTACGGCGGCGATTTCTACCGCATCCGCGACTTCACGCTGAAGCCCAAGCCACTGAATACCCCCGAGCGTCCGAATCCCGAACTGTTCCAGGGCGGGAACTCGACGGCGGCACGTCGCAATGGTGGTCGCTACGCCGACTGGTACTTCTCCAACGGCAAGGATTTCGACGGTGTCACCGAACAATTGGATGAGCTGCGCAGTATCGCCCAGGCGAATCAGCGCGAGGTCAAATTCGGTCTGAACGGTTTCATCATTGCTCGCGACACCGAGAAGGAAGCCCGCGATACCTTGCGCGAAATCATCGAGAAGGCGAATAAGCCTGCGGTGGAAGGCTTCCGGGACGCGGTGCAACAAGCCGGTGCGTCGACGAAGGACCGCAGGGGGATGTGGGCGGATTCGACGTTCGAAGATCTCGTGCAGTACAACGACGGATTCCGGACCAAGTTGATCGGCACACCCGAACAGGTCGCCGAGCGCATCGTGGCCTACAAGGAACTCGGCGTCGACCTGATTCTGGCCGGTTTCCTGCACTTCCAGGAGGAGGTCGAGTACTTCGGCGCCAAGGTGCTGCCGCTGGTCCGCGAACTGGAGGCCGCACGTACGCCGGCCACTGTGGGGCACTGATGACCGCCGTCGTCGCCGACCGGATCGAATCCGCCGCGCAAGCGTATTCGGTTGCGGCACAGCTTGCTTCGGAATTCGCCGACGGCGCGGCGGCGCGTGATCTCGGCCGGGAGCTACCCTTCGCCGAGGTGGATCGACTCGCGGCGAGTGGATTGCTCGCGATCACCGTGCCCGCGGCATTCGGGGGCGCTGATCTGCCGCCGAGTGCGGTGGCCGAGGTGGTGCGGATTCTCGCGGGCGCCGACCCGAATATCGCGCAGATTCCCCACAGCCACTTCGTATATCTGAACCTATTGCGCTTGGCGGGTACCGCTGATCAGCAGGCGCGGTACTTCGGGCAAGTTCTCGCGGGGGCTCGCATTGCCAATGCGCAGTCCGAGCGCGGCACCGCGACTGTCGCCGACATCGCCACTACGGTGCGTCCGGTGGGGAATCGGTTCCGTATCGATGGCGTCAAGTTCTACTGTACGGGTTCGCTTTTCGCGGATTTGCTCGCGGTGCTGACCCGGCTCGATGATCCGGAGGGCCGCAGTGGACTGCCTGCGGGGGAGTACATCGCATATCTGCCAGCCGATACCCCGGGTGTGCGGATCATCGATGACTGGAACGGCATCGGCCAGCGCACCACTGGCAGCGGGACCATCGAATTCGCCGAGGTGCTCGTCGAGCCGGACCAGCTGATCGCCCGCTCGGCGGCTGTGCACGCGCCGACCGGCTACGGTGCCTACGCGCAACTGCTGCATGCCGCCATCGACACCGGCATTGCTCGCGGCGCGCTGAGTGCCGCAACCGAATTCGTGCGCACCTCGAGTCGCCCGTGGTTCGAATCGGGTGTCGAAAGGGCTATCGACGATCCGCTGCTCATCCAGCGTTTCGGTGAGCTTTCGGTCGCGGTGACGGCGGCCGAGGCCACGCTCACCGCCGCCGGTGTCGCCGTCGACGCCGCCCTCGAATCCGTCGGCGCGGCCTCGCTTGCCGTAGCCACCGCCAAGGTGCTCGCCGATCGAGCGGCCAACGAGGTCTCGGCCGCACTGTTCGAGGTCGGCGGAACACGCAGTGCCGCAGCAGATTTGAACCTGCACCACTTCTGGCGAAATGCCCGCACCCACACCCTGCACGACCCGGTCCGGTGGAAATATCAGCACATCGGCCGGGCACTACTGCACGACACCGCGCCACCGTTGCACGGCGTGATCTGATCGAGCGAGAAGAGGATACGGAAGTGACAGTTACAGTCGTCGTCGGGAATCCGAAGCCAGCCTCTCGTACCCTGACCGCGGCAACGCTGGTCGCCGCGGGATTACGCCCAGACGTGGAACCGGAGGTGATCGATCTGGTCTCCTACGGTGCGAGCCTGCTGTCCTGGGGTGATCCAGAGGTCGCGGCCGCTGTTCGCGCGGTGGCGAATTCGGAGCTGGTGGTCTTCGCCAGTCCCACCTTCAAGGCCACCTACACCGGGCTGTTGAAGCTGTTCCTCGAACAGTTCGAGGGCGGTACCGGCCTGGCCGAGGTGGTGGCGGTGCCGCTCATGCTCGGCGCGGGCCCGGCCCATGCGCTCGCCCCGGATCTGCTGCTCAAGCCGGTATTGGTCGAACTCGGCGCGACGGCGGCGCTGCCCGGTCTCTACCTCTCGGACAGTACATTTCAGGAAGACGGCGCCATCGCGCGCTATACCGAACGCTGGCGCCCGGTCGCCGCGGCCCTGGCCTCGAAGGCGGCCGAGCATGCATGAGCTCTTCGAATTTCCGTCCGACGGTTCCGGACTACGTCGCGTCTTCGCCAGCTTCCCCAGCGGTGTCGTCGCGGTGTGCGCCGAAATCGAAGGGACGCCACATGGTTTGGCGGTGAGCACCTTCGTCCCGGTCTCGCTGGACCCGCCCCTGGTGTCGTTCTGTGTGCAGAACAGCTCGGCGACCTGGCCGAAGCTGGATACTGCAACGCACCTCGGTCTGAGTCTGCTCGGCACCGATCAAGAGCACGCGGCTCGGGCACTGAGCAACCGCAATGGCAATCGCTTCCATAATGTGGATGTGCACCGTGGTGCGGCCGACGCGATCTTCATCGATGGTGCGACGGCGTGGATCGAGGGCGCGGTCGAGGCACGTATCCCCGCGGGCGACCACACAGTGGTCATCCTCCGGATCAATCGCCTCGCCGCCCGTGCCGATGCCGAACCACTGATCTTCCACGGCAGCAAATTCCGCAGCCTGCACCCGCACCGGGAGATCACCGAGATCGCCAGCTGACATTCGATGAGCTAGCGCCTGGTCCAGATAGCTTGTGCGCCACCCGCTCCGGCTGTGTGCCGAGCCAAGTGATGTGGCGGTCGAATGTGGCGTGGGCGACCACGATTGGACTGCGTTCGACGGAACCCTCCGAACCGAGGCTCGATACGGCAGAAGCTATCCGGCGAGAGACTAGGTTGGGCGGGGTGCGGTGCCGCCTGGGAAGGTGGCGACGCGGACGCCCGCGTATTCGGCCTGGACCTTGTAGTAGCGGTTGGTCGGGCCGTAGGCGGCATAGAAGACGAAGCCGCGGGTTTCGGGGTCGGCGAATGGTGCTTCGGCGACGAAACGGGCCAGGACCGGGTCGAGGTGGGTTGGGAAGCTGGACGGTTCGCAGCGCACCGGGAAGCAGATTCGCTCCATCTGCGATGAGGTCCAAGAGAAGGTGCGGTAGAGGTTGAAGGTGCGGGCGAGTAAGGCGAGTTCGGGGTCGGTGGCCGCGGTGAAGTCGAGTTCGGCCAGGATCCCGGTGATATCCGCGGGTGTGAGATGGCCGGGCTCGAAGACATTCGAGTAGAGGTTCATCGTGCGGGCATCGAAATCTACCGCGAGAATCCCGATTCGGCCGCCGTAGCGGTATAGATGGTCGGCGTGCGCGCGTGCCGACTCCGGAATTCCTGTGAAGCCGAGAACCCGTTCCACGCTGAGCAATTCGGGAAAGACCAGCCAGATCTTCTGCACCCCACCGGAAAGTGCGAGGTCGACGCCCGAATTGACCGGCACCTCGGCCGATATCTCGGCCAGCAATTTCTCCATCGGATGGCCGGTGTAGGTGAGAAGCCCTGCGCCGAGCAGCTTCTCGATGAGCTCGCTCGGCTCGCCCTGATGCATCACCCGGGCGTTGACCTCGCGCTCACCCACCGGATGTGTGGTGGTGCGCACGCCGACAACGGAGTTGGTCCACAGTTCAGCGAGGGTTTCCAGTACCGGATCCACGATCGTGGAGTCGTAGCGAACCTCAGCCAGGCGCGCATACTCTCGCAGATCCTTGCGGAGTTGATCGAGTGTCCTTGCCATGACGTTCATCGTCCCGGAAACCTCCGCGCGACCGCAGCGCTTCGCATGATCTCGCGGGCGGTTGCATGCAGTGGGCAGCCTGTCCCACTGCATGCGCTCGATGTGTGCCCACATTGCGGTAGGTTCCGCCCGTGGCTTTGAACTGGAAACTGGTCATCGACACCAGGAACGCCCCCGCCCTGGCCGACTTCTGGGCCGCGGCACTGGACTACGAGGTGGAAGACCCGAGCGCCCTCGTCGAGCGACTACTGGCCGCCGGGCAGCTCCCCGCGGACGCGGTCGTCGACCATGACGGCCGCAAGACATTCCGCGGCTACTCCGCCATCCGTCATCCCGACGACCCCTTCGACCCGATCAGCGGCGTCGGCCAAGGGCGGCGACTGCTCTTCCAAGACGTTCCGGAGGAAAAATCCGGTAAGAACCGTCTACACATCGACGTGCACAGCGAGCCCGGCACCCTTGATGCGCTCATTGCGCGGTTGGAAGCGCTGGGCGCAACCCGGGTCCGCGAAATCGATAAAGGACCGGCCGGTCACTGGTGGGTTATGCGCGACCCCGAAGGCAACGAATTCTGCGCCGCATAGGCCTTCAGTGGTCAGGCCGGAACCCTGTCGGCGGCGAGGAAATCGTCGACGAAGCCCAGCGCCCGCTGTTCCAAGCCCGCATAGTGGGCTTCGCGGACCGCGCCGGTGAGGGCTTCGTCGAGCAGGAGATTGCCTGCGGCATCCAGGCGCTGCCGCTTTTCTTCCGCGCCGGCCAGCAACCCCACCGACGACTGTGTGAGGCCGCAGTAGTAGGCGATACCGTCGTTGAGTTGCGCGCTCAGCGCATCCTGCATGAGCTCGACGACCGCGTCGTCGTCTGCCGCGCCCGCCAGGCCCAGCCACAGCATCCGCTTGCCCGCGAGCCGGGATTTGCTGCGGCCGTAGGCGAATCCGTAGTTCCACACCCGATCGATCCAGCCCTTCAGAATCGCCGGGACCTGCATCCAGTACACCGGGAACACCGCGACGATCACGTCGGCGGCGAGGATGCGCCGCATGTGGTTCTCGACTTCGGGGGAGTATGCCTTGTCCCGGTTGCCCCATTCCGGGAGGTCGGCGGCGGTCATCCGGGGATCGAAGTTCTCGGCGTGCAGGTCCAGTAGATCGATCCGGTAGCCGAGCGCGGCGAGCCGACGGGTGGCTAGTTCGGCGATATGGGCGGTCAGCGAATCGGGCCGGGGATGAGCGACGACGACCAGCGCGGTGCGGGTGGTCGCGGTGTCCACGGTCGAGTTGTGCTGCACGGGGCCTCCTCTGTGGGTCCGGAGTTCCGGACGATCGGTTGTGCGGTCCGGATTTCATTCCACACGCCGGGCAATGGACGATCTATGGGTGAGGATCTACATTCGATAGGAGTTCGTCTACCGTCGATGGTGTGGATCCATTGAGCAAACTGCTGAGCGGTATCCGGGCCGAGGGAGCTGTGCTCACCAACGCGGTCTTGGAAGCACCGTGGAGCATCCGGTTCGCCGACGAGGCACCGCTGACTATGGTCACCGTGCTGCGCGGTGGGGGAACACTGCTGCTGCCGGGCGGTCTCGAGCATCGGATCACGGTGGGAGACACCGCGATCGTGCGCGGCCCGGAAACGTTCGTCCTCGTCGACCGCGCGGATACCGTCGGCCTACCGCACGAGGAATACGAAGTCGCCTGCTTCGCGCCGGACGCGAAATGCGATCCCGCGCTGGACGGCGGTCGCTGGGGGAACGGCCCCGCCGGTGAGACCGCTCTGATTGTCGGCGCCTATCGGGCCTCCAGCCGGCGCCACGAACGGCTGCTGCGTGCTCTACCACCCGTCCTGGTCGTGACCGACGATGTGGAGGTGTGCGCGTGGATGGAGTCGGTCGCCGCGGATGCGGCCCGACGTCCGGCCGGAGCGCAGGCGATGATGGACCGGCTGCTCGACTGGGCGTTGGTGTGCACGCTACGCGACTGGTTCGACGGGCTGGATGCCGATGCGCCGGGTTGGTATCGCGGGCCGGCCGATCCGGTGGTCGGGCCGGCGTTGGAGGCCATGCACGCAAGGCCGGCCGCCGGTTGGACGGTCGCGTCGCTGGCCGCCGAGGCGGGGGTATCGCGGGCGCTGTTCGCCCGGCGGTTCTCCGAGGTCATGGCGCAGTCGCCCCTGGCGTATCTCACCGAATGCAGGATGGATGAGGCGGAAGAACTCCTGGCCGACCGGAGTCTCACCGTGGCGCAGGTCGCGAAGGCTGTCGGTTATGCGGACGCTTTCGGCTTCAGTGCGGCGTTCAAGCGCCATCGAGGTATCCGCCCCAGCGATTTCCGCGCCACCGCCGATCTGGGAGCGTGAACCGCTACCCAGCCATCGGGGCCTGCACGATTGGGCTGTCACCGACTCCGGCACTGAAGTCCGCGCGCTCCGCATTCACCGACCGTCAGGCTTCGAAGTGCCGCCGGGCGGACTCGATGTGCTGGAAGTACCGGTAGGTCCACTCGCACATTCCGTCGACCGTCGCTCGAAGTCCGTGGCCCGCTTCGGTAAGGGTGTATTCGACCCGGGGCGGGACGGTGGGGTGGACGGTCCGCTCGGCCAGGCCGTTGCGCTCCAACATACGCAGGTTCTGGGTGAGCATCTTGTGGCTGATGCCCTCGACTCGGCTGCGCAGCTCGCTGAAGCGCAGGGTGCCCTCCCCTAGGGCCTCGATGATCAACAGCGCCCACTTGTTGGCGACATCAGAGAAGATCTCGCGCGCCAGGGAGTCGGCTCGCCGCAGGTCGGCATCCTCGGCCGAGCCGCTGAGCTGCTTGGTCACCATAAGGTTCCTCAGTCACTGAAAAGTGCGTTCTTCCATGTCAACGCACACTCTCCTACAGTTCCTGAGTAACTACAAGAGACCAAAGGTCGTTTGACGAACACGGGCTTACAGGAGCCCTGACAAGGAGGCGGACAGCATGGCCATCACCCTGAAGAATCCCGATGGACTGCCGAAAATCGATGTCTACCGGCAGGTGGCGATCGCCTCGGGTTCGAAGTTGGTCTTCATCGCCGGGCAGGTCGCCTGGGACGCGGAACGGGTCACGGTTGGCGAGGGCGACCTCGCCGCGCAGGTTGAGCAGTGCTACCTCAACATCGCCACCGCGCTGGGCGAGGCCGGCGGTTCCTTTGGCGACGTAGCGAAACTGACCTTCTATGTCGTCGACTGGACTGCCGACAAGATGCCCGCGCTCCTGGAGGGAATCTCCCGGGCGACCGAGAAGTTGGGGGTTACGCCGGTGCCGCCGACCACGCTGATCGGCGTCGCGGCGCTGGATGTCCCCGAGCATCTGGTTGAGATCGAAGCCACCGCAGTCCTCGACTGAATACGTACCGCTGAGCGGCCAGCTACCGCACTCACTTGATGACTGGACCGGCCCACCGCGTCGCATTGCCAATGGAAACCGGCTCTTTGTCCAACGGCCTGGAAACAGCCGCTGAAACCGCGGTCCGCCGGATTCTGGACCTGCTCACGGGGGTCGATGGCGTGGCCCGAACCGACGAGAGACCGGACGCCGACCGGATCCGCCCATCCGAGCCGACAAAGCGGATCGGAATGAACACACATGGTCCGATCAGGCGTCGAGGTCGGTGGCTAGGAGTTTGGCTACGAGCTCGAGTGCGTTCGGATCGTCACTGGTGACTACTACGTCGGTGCCGTGGGCCGCGCCAAGGGTCATGATCATGAGGGCCGAACCCGCGTCTACAGGGTCGCCGTCGACGAGGGAGAGGGTGACCTCGGCGCCGGAGTCGGTGACGGTTTCGGCGATGATGTTGGCGGGGCGGGCGTGCAGGCCGATGGCGGAGGCGACGGTGACGGTGGTGCTGGCCATGGGGGATTCTCCTTGGGTGAGAGGGGATTTCAGGCGGTGGCGAGGACGGGCGTGCGTGGCTTGATGAATTCCTTGGCGGCGGTGACGCAGAGGGCGGCGACGGCCGTGCCCGCGACGAGGGCGGCGAGGAACCAGACGATGTGGCCGACGGCGAAGAAGACGAAGATGCCGCCGTGCGGTGCGCTGAGGGTGGTGCCGGTCGCCATGATCAGCGCACCGGTGGCTGCGCCACCGGCCATCATCGAGGGGATCACGCGCAGCGGATCGGCGGCCGCGAAGGGAATCGCGCCTTCGGAGATGAAGGAGGCACCGAGAAGCCATGCGGCCTTGCCATTTTCACGTTCGGCCGTGGTGAACAGCCGGGGCCGCAGAACCGTGGCCAACGCCATGGCCAGCGGCGGGACCATGCCGGCGGCCATGACGGCCGCCATGATGCGCAGCGAGGCCGGATCGGTGACCGACAGTCCGGCTACGGCGAAGGAATACGCGGCCTTGTTGACCGGTCCGCCGAGGTCGAAGCACATCATGAGGCCGAGAATGGCGCCGAGGGCAAGCGCGGAGGTGCCGGTCAGGCTGTTGAGCCAATTGGTGAGTCCGCTGGTGATCGCGGCGAGCGGCTTGCCGAGGAAGATGAACATCAACGCGCCGACAATCAGTGAGGCGAACAGCGGGATGACCACCACCGGCATGAGCCCCCGCGCCCATTGTGGGGCAGGCAGTTTCGCCACCCACAGGGCCGCGAATCCGGCGATCAGACCACCGACGAGGCCGCCGAGGAACCCTGCGCCGACGAAGACGGCCACCGCACCGGCGGTGAATCCTGGTGCCAGGCCTGGTCGGTCGGCGATGGCGAAGGCGATATATCCGGCGAGGGCCGGTACCAGGAAGCTGAATGCGAGCGAACCCAGTTGGAACAGCACCGCGCCGAGATAGGTCGGTAGGCCGCCGTCGGGTAGTGCCGTCAGCGAGTTGTCGAGCACGATCTTCTTGGCGTGGTCGGCGATTTCGTAGCCGCCGAACAGGAATCCGAGCGCGATGAGCAGGCCACCCGCGGCGACGAACGGGATCATATAGCTGACGCCGGTGAGCAGGATCTGGCGCAATCGGGTACCCCAGCCGAGTGTGGCTGGTGCTGAATCGCCCTCGCTGCGTACGGATCCCGCGACGGTCGCCGCCGTGGGGTCGAGGGCGGCGCGCAGTGCGTCGGCGACCATGGTGTCGGGCTCGTTGATCGCGCGCTTGACCCCGGACTCGACTACCGGCTTGCCCGCGAACCGTTCCCGACCGCGCACGCCCACGTCGGTGGCGAAGATGACCGCGCTCGCGGCGGCGATGGTTTCGGCGCTCAGCGGGGTGCTGCCGCTGGAACCCTGGGTCTCGACGTGCACCGTGACGCCCGCACGATCACCGGCGGCGACCAGCGAGTCGGCGGCCATGTACGTGTGGGCGATGCCGGTGGGGCACGCCGTGACGGCGACGATCGTTTGACCGGCTGCCGCGTTTATCGCCTCGTCCGAAACACCATGGGGTGCAGGCGTTATCGCGCTGTCAGCGCTGCTGAGTCCGGCCGCCGCTGGAGGTGTGGCGTTCGAATCCGGCTTGTGTGCGGGTGTGGTGCCGTATCGAGCCGCATCGGATGCGGGTGCGCCGTTTGAAATGGCTCCGTGTGCGGGAGTGCGGTTCGTATCCGGTTCGCTTGCGGGCGCGGCACCTTTCGAAGCCGCTTGGGATGCGGGTGCGCCGTTCAAAACAGATTCGCGCGCAGGTGTTTTGGGCGTCATAGCAGGTTTCTGCGTAAGCACATCCGTAACCAGCGAAACTACCTCATCAGCGCTGGCGGCACCCCGCAACGATCCCACGAACTCCGGCCGCACAAGCGCCCGAGCTAAACTCGACAACAACTTCATGTGCTCAGCCCCGGCCCCCTCCGGCGCGGCAATGAGGAAAACCAGATCCGCAGGCCCATCGGCAGCGCCGAAATCCACTGCGGGCTCGAGCCGAGCGAACCCGAGGGACGCGCTGGTCACGGCCGCATTTCGGCAATGCGGTATGGCGATCCCACCGGGAAGCCCTGTCGCGGACTGCGATTCGCGCGCCAGCGCCGCATCACGCAGTGCCTCGGCGGATGTAGCGCGCCCATGGTCGGTGAGTCGCTGTGCGAGCGTCGCGATGACCGTTTCCTTGGCGCTGCCGAGGTCGGTATCGAGGCTGATCAGCTCGGTGGTGATGATCGAATCAGGGGAGTGGGCCATCGCAGTGTCCTTCAGCGACTGTGCAGGGATTCCAACGTCGTGACGGCCACGGCGCGGGGGTCGGTGTGGTGTGGGCCGGGCAGCCCGGTCCCGGGCAGCGCGGCGGCGGCGCTGCCATAGGCGACGGCGCGGCGCAGCCGATCCGGCGGGTCCAGCCCGTCGAGATCGGCGAGCAGGTATCCGGCCAGTGCGGAATCGCCTGCGCCCACGGTGCTGCGCGGGGTGATGGCGGGCGCGGCGGCATGCCAGGCACCATCCGCGGTGACCAGCACGGCTCCGGCCGCGCCGAGAGTCGCGAGCACGGCGTCGACGCCGCGAGCAACCAGAGTGCTCGCCGCACGCGCGGCGGCGTTGGGGTCCTCTAGTTCGGCGGGGTCGCCGTGGGTGAGTTGCGCCAGCTCTTCGGCATTCGGCTTGAGCAGTTGCGGCGCAGCCGATTCCAGTTCGGCGGCCAGTGCGAGCAGGGGAGCGTCGGAGGTGTCGACCGCGACCCGAGCGCCGCGCAGCCGGTGCAGCAGATACGCGTACCAATCCGTGGGGACGGCCGGCGGCAAGGATCCGGACAGCACCACCCAGCTCGCTTTATCGGCCAGCTCATCGAGTTGATTCGCCAGTGCGCCAAGGCATTCGGCGGACAGCGATGATCCGGGCTCATTGATCTTCGTGGTGGTGCCGTCGCGTTCGGCGAGGGTGAGATTGGTGCGCGCCGGGGTGGCGCACGGCACCGCACGGTGCTCGATATCGGCATCGGTGAGCATGTGCAGCAATGGATCACCGGCATTGCCGGGCAATACCGCAACGGTCTGGACTCCGGCGGCGGCGATCACGCGAGAGACATTGACCCCCTTGCCGCCGGGCTGCGACAGCACGGTTTCGGCACGATGCACCGCACCGCGCCGCAATGGGTCGGGCAGGCTGACGGTGCGGTCGATACTGGGATTCGCGGTGAGCGTGACGATCATGCCGTGACCACCTCGATGCCGTATTCGGTGAGTTCGTTGTGCACCGAAGGCAGCAGTCCGGTGTCGGTGACCAGCACGTCGAACTCTTCGACCGAACCGAAGCTGAGCAGATCCTCGCGCCCGACCTTGGTCGCATCGGCGACTACTACGACCCGATGCGCGCTGGCGATCATGGCGCGCTTGACCGCCGCCTCGTCGGGATCGGGGGTGGACAGTCCGTGGCCGATGGTCAGCGCATTGGTCCCGATGAATGCCACATCGACCCGCAGTTCGCCGAGTACCCGCAAGGCCTCCGCGCCGACCGCGGCCTGGGTGACACCCCGCACCCGACCGCCG
This sequence comes from Nocardia sp. NPDC050630, assembly GCF_044457245.1. Classification (NCBI taxonomy): domain Bacteria; kingdom Bacillati; phylum Actinomycetota; class Actinomycetes; order Mycobacteriales; family Nocardiaceae; genus Nocardia; species Nocardia sp. NPDC050630. Next base: position 189,400 of record NZ_JBITGN010000007.1, on the reverse strand, counting down.
ATCAGATGCAATCGCACCCCGCCGAATCCGCTGAGCCGCGCGGCGATGGGCACCGAGTTCGTCACGGCGACGAGTTCGCGGTCCGCGGGCAGGGCGGCGGCTATCCGCGCGGTGGTGGTCCCGGCGTCGAACAGTACGCTGCCGCCGGTCGGCGGCAGATAATCCAGGGCTGCCTTGGCGATGCGGTCCTTTTCGGCGGCCCGCGTATGTTCGCGCTCGGTGGTGCCCAGTTCGATCGCGGTGAGCGCCGCCGCGGGCACCGCACCGCCGTGCACCCGGCGGATCAGCCCCATCCGATCGAGGACCGCCAGATCCCGGCGCACGGTTTCGGTGGTGACCCCGTATTGCTCGGATAGATCGGCGACCGATACGCGCCCGCGTTGCCCGACCAGGGCGGCGATGGCCTGCTGGCGCTCCTCTGCGTACATCCGATCCTCCGATTGGCAATGTGTGTTTATGTTGTTTTATGCCCGTCTATGTTGCTTTGTCAAGAGATTTGAGTAGTCTGGATCACATCGAGCCGAGCTGAGTAATCGGTCGCACTCGCTCGACATCGGCGTGGAGGAGGAATCGAATGTCCGGATCACCGCAGGCCGCAGGCCCCGCGCGGGTAGCTCGCAGTGCTATGACATTGCGCGGCACCCCGGCGGTGCCCGGAATCGCCGCCGCGCCCACCGTGCGTCCGGCGCCGCGGATCCGCGTGGACCTTCGTTCCGACCCGGTCGCCGAGTCCGATCGGGCAGTCCAATACGAGGCCTTCCTGGCCGCGACATCGGTGGTTGCCCGGCGCTTGCGTGAGCGCGCCGCCCGTGCGAGCGGTGCGGCCGCCGAGGTGCTCGCCGCGAATGCCGCCATGGCCGCCGATCGCGGCTGGCTCGGCGCCGCCGAAAAATTGATCACCGCGGGCAGTCCCGCCGCCGTCGCGGCGGCCGCGGCAACCGATCAGTTCGCCGAGGTGTTCACCAAGCTGGGTGGGCTGATGGCCGAACGCGTCACCGACCTCCGCGATGTATGCGACAGGGTGATCGCCGAATTGGCTGGAGCGCCCGAACCGGGCATTCCCACGCCGACCCGGCCATCGATCTTGCTAGCCGAGGACCTCGCCCCCGCCGATACCGCCGGTCTGGACCCGAATCTCATTGTCGGCCTCGCTACTTCGCGCGGCGGCCCGACCAGCCACACCGCTATCATCGCCCGCCAGCTCGGCATCCCGTGCGTGGTCGCGATCGCCGGACTCGACGATGTGCCCGCCGGAGTCGAGGTGCTGATCGATGGCGCGGCCGGACAGGTCGCCATCGGTCCGGACCCGGAAACCGCTGCTCGCGCAGTCGCCGAGTACCGCGCGCAAGAATCGCGCACGGCGGCTTGGACCGGTCCGGGCGCGACCGCCGACGGACATCGGGTCGAAATTCTCGCCAACGTCCAGGATGGGGCCGGAGCCCGCGCGACGCGCGCACAACCGGCCGAGGGCATCGGACTGTTCCGCACCGAATTATGTTTCCTGGACCGCGAATCCGAGCCGAGCATCACCGAACAGGCGGGCATCTATCGCGAGGTCTTCGATGCCTACGCCGGGGCGAAGGTGGTGATCCGCACGCTCGACGCCGGATCGGATAAACCACTGCGTTTCGCCGACCACGCCAACGAGGCGAACCCGGCGCTCGGCGTGCGCGGCATCCGGATCGCCGCCCATGACAGCGCAATCCTGGACCACCAACTCGACGCGATCGCCCAGGCCGCCACCGACCGCACGCCGACACCGTGGGTCATGGCCCCGATGATTTCCACTGCGGCCGAGGCGAAGTCGTTCGCCGCCAAGGTACGAGCGCGCGGATTGGTCCCGGGCGTCATGATCGAGGTTCCTGCCGCAGCCCTACTGGCCGAGGCCATTCTGGAACATGTCGATTTCCTGTCGATCGGCACCAACGACCTCGCCCAATACACCATGGCCGCGGATCGCATGTCCGCCGACCTCGCCGCACTCACCGACCCATGGCAACCAGCGGTCCTGGCACTGGTGGCGCGCACCGCGGCCGCGGGAGCGACCGCGGGCAAGCCGGTCGGGGTCTGCGGTGAAGCTGCCGCTGATCCGCTATTGGCCTGCGTCCTCGCCGGATTCGGCATCAGCTCACTCTCCGCCGCTGGTGCCGCCGTAGCCGCGGTAGGCGCCGCGCTGGCCGCGGTCACCCTGGAAGACTGCCGCCGCGCCGCGGCCGCCGTCCTGTCGACCTCCGATCCCGACAGCGCTCGCGCCGCCGCTCGCGCCGTCCTGCGGCCCACCGAATGATCGGCGGTTGTGTTTGCTGGATGCGTCACTTGGTGATCCGGCAAAACTCGGGCGAAACGGTCAGGGGGGTCGGTGCGATCTGGTGAATATGGCCACCGACACCATGAATCTCGCCGAGCGACGTCAAGCGATCCGACGACTCGTCGCGGTCTGCCACGTAGTCAATAAGCTGGTAGAGCTAGCCGAGACGGAATCGTCCGAACCATTGATCGCCCAAGCCCACGCCACCCGCCGGGTACTCCAGGATCTGGTGCTCGACTTGGTGGCGATCGAGCCGCGAACCGAAGCCTGAGCCGGAAGCGGCAGGGCCACAGCAAAAGTTAGCTGTCAAGCCGAGGGGCGCGTTCGCGGGACCGGGCAGGCATCGGCTGCCTCGGCGACTACCTGCGGTTCGCTCGACACCGTAGGACGTTCCTCGCGCTCCCAGCCCGCTCCCGTCACGGGTTCGATCGCGGCCAGCGCAACGAGCTCATCGTCATCGAAAACCCGTCCGCGACTGAGGAATCGGAAACCTTCCGGCGATTCCAGACTGAAGCCGGAACCGCGACCCGGCACGACATCGAGGACGAGCTGGGTGTGCTGCCAGGCGGCGAACTGCGGTCCCGAGATCCACACCGGCGCAAGGTCGTCCGGCTCCGGGGCGGAAGCTGGCATCTCGTCGACCAGCAACCGCAGATCGAGCAATCCGAGCAGTACATCGTGATCGCCGATGATGAATTCACCTGCGGGATAACACATCGGGGCCGATCCGTCACAGCAACCACCGGACTGGTGCAGCATGAGCGGTCCGTGCAGCCCGCGGAGGCGACGGAGCAGATCCATCGCCGCCGCGGTGGCGCGCACGCGCCGGGGGACTGCGGCCATCAGAAGAAGCCTTGCGCCTTCGACGCATAGCCGACCAGCAGGTTCTTCGTCTGCTGATAGTGGTCGAGCATCATGCGGTGGTTCTCGCGGCCGATACCGGACTGCTTGTAGCCGCCGAATGCCGCATGCGCCGGATACTGGTGGTAGGTGTTGGTCCACACCCGTCCAGCCTGGATATCGCGTCCGGCGCGGTAGGCCACCGAACCGTCGCGCGACCATACGCCCGCGCCGAGTCCGTAGAGGGTGTCGTTGGCGATCTTGATGGCTTCGTCGTAATCCGCGAACGAGGTTACCGAGACAACGGGTCCGAAGATCTCCTCCTGGAAGATCCGCATCGAGTTGCTGCCCGCGAAAACCGTTGGCTGCACGTAGTATCCGCCGGACAGATCGCCGCCGAGATCGGCGCGCTCGCCACCGGTCAGCAATGTCGCGCCCTCTCCTTTGCCGATTTCGAGATAGGACAGGATCTTTTCGAGCTGATCATTGCTGGCCTGTGCGCCGATCATGGTTTCGGTATCGAGCGGATCGCCTTGGCGCACAGCCTTGGTGCGCACCACCGCGGCGGCGAGGAATTCGTCGTAGATATCGGCCTGGATGAGCGCGCGCGAGGGGCAGGTGCAGACCTCACCCTGGTTCAGCGCGAACATGGTGAAGCCCTCGAGCGCCTTGTCCTGGAAGTCGTCATTGGCGGCGAGGACGTCGCTGAAGAAGATATTGGGGCTCTTACCGCCGAGTTCCAGCGTGACCGGGATCAGGTTCTGCGATGCGTACTGCATTATCAGGCGACCGGTGGTGGTCTCACCGGTGAAGGCGATCTTCTTGATTCGCGGGCTGGAGGCCAGCGGCTTACCCGCCTCGACACCGAAACCGTTGACGATATTGACCACCCCGGGTGGCAGCAGATCCCCGATCAGGCCGATCAGGAACATGATCGAGGCGGGAGTTTGCTCGGCGGGCTTGAGCACGACCGCATTACCGGCGGCGAGTGCGGGCGCGAGTTTCCAGGTGGCCATCAGAATCGGGAAGTTCCACGGAATGATCTGCCCGACCACACCGAGTGGCTCGTGGAAGTGATAGGCGACGGTGTCGGCGTCGATCTGCGACAGCGAACCCTCTTGTGCGCGAATGGCACCGGCGAAGTAGCGGAAGTGGTCGATGGCCAGCGGGATATCGGCGGCCAGGGTTTCCCGGATCGGCTTGCCGTTGTCCCAGGCCTCCGCGAGGGCGATCGCCTCCAGGTTCTCCTCGATGCGGTCGGCGATCTTGTTGAGGATGACGGCGCGCTCGGCGACCGAGGTCTTGCCCCAGGCGGGTGCGGCGGCGTGCGCGGCATCGAGGGCCAGTTCGATATCTTCCGCGGTGCCCCGCGCGACCTCGCAGAACGGCTGACCCGTTACAGGCGTTGGGTTTTCGAAGTACTGCCCCTTGACGGGCGCGACCCATTCGCCGCCGATCCAGTTGTCGTATCGCGTCTGGAACGACATGGCGGCGCCGGGTGTGCCTGGGCGGGCGAAGACGGTCATCGAATGCTCCTCGATCTGCTGACTTCCTATGTCAGGTGTGATCCGGAACACTAGAAGCGTCCATGTTGCACGACAGTTGCAAGAAACTGGTCAGATGCCCAATTTGTGGTCGAGCAGTTGCAATTGGGTCTTCACCTGGGCATACAGTGACGATCGTCGGTCCAGGGAGGAGAGGTAGGCGGTCCAGGCGGCAACGTCCTCGCGACCCTCGGCCGAACCGGTCCAGCGGGCGAGCAGGCGGCGGTCACCGGCCGTCAGCAGGGCCGCGCGCAGGCGTCCGCGCAACTCGACGCGCAGTTCATTGATGCCCGGTGCGAGCGATCGCGGCAGGATCGGGCCGGGATAGGCGCGCAATGCCGCCGACGTATCGCCGCGGGCAAGTGCGCGCCGCACCTCGTCGACATCGGTATCGAGATCCATCAGCAGCCGATACGGACGCGAACCGAGACCATTGGCGCCCAACATCTTTCGCACCCGCGACATCTCCGCGCGCACCGTCACCGGATCCAGTTCGGACTCGTCGAGCAGCATGGCGAGATGGTCGGCGCTCAGTCCCTCCGGGAAGTTGGCCAGCAGCAAAAGGATTTCGGCATGCCGCTGCGATAGGCGGATGCGCTCACCATCGCGGACCAGGGTCGGCCGAGCCGGACCGAGTACCTCGAGGCGTGACGCCGTCGACGCGAGCGGGTTCGGCGCGTCGAGCATCAGCAGGCGCAGTTCGGATTCCGCGGCCGAGACCGTCGCGCGGATCAGTGACAACACCTCCGGTGCCGCGACACGCGGTCCGCCGGTGATATCGATGGCGCCGATGATCCGGTCACTGCGCGGATCATGTACGGGGGCAGCGGAACAACTCCATTCGTGCACCACGCGGCTGAAGTGTTCGGCACCGAAGATCTGCACGTGGTGATCGAGGGCGAGTGCGGTGCCGGGGGCATTGGTGCCGACCCGGTCCTCGCTCCAGTCCGCGCCCTCGACGAAATTCATGGCCAGCGCCCGGTCCTTGACCTTCGAATCGCCCTCCACCCACAGCAATCGGCCCTCGGCATCGCTGATCGCGACGAGTAGTCCGGCATCGGCGGCGTCTTCGACCAGCAGTTTGCGCACCACCGGTCGGATCAGCGCGGTCGGATGCGTGGCCCGATACCGTTGCAGCTCCAGGCCATCGAGGTCGACACCGGCGCCGAAGCGGTCCGGGTCGACGCCGTTGCTGAGGCTGCGTCGCCACGAATCCAGCACCACCGGGCGCACCGGATCGCTCGGCAGCCCCACGTCGCCTTCGATGAAGCAGCGATGCGCACAGGACACCTGTCGCGCCAATTGCGCGAGATCATCCTCTGGTCGAACGGCCACCCAGGGATTGCCGTGCGCTGCTGTGCTCAATCGGTGTCCTCCGTGTCGGCCCCTCTCCACTGTAATGCCCGTCACATCTTGTATGGCCAAGGGTGGTGGCGCTCGATACGCGCCGACCGAGTCGCCGACGTAGGCTGAGTCTGCTCTGCGCAGGCGCACGGATGCGCCTGCGGTCGCGCACCATGCTCATCGCTTCTGCACAACGACTGGAGTCACGTCTCTTGACCACGCCAGAGTCGGCAACCACCACCACTTGCCCGTTCCCTGTCGCGCACGGATCGCCGATTGATACCGACGGCCCCCGAATCTCTTTGTTCTCACCGGAATTCGCCGCGAGCCCACATGAGGCGTACCGCGAGATGCGCAAGAAATACGGTTCGCTTGTGCCGGTGGAATTGGCGCCGGGTGTACCGGCGACCCTGGTGATCGGCTACTACACCGCGCTGCAGATCCTCAATGATCCGGACCATTTTCCGCACGATTCGCGAAACTGGCAGAAAGGTGTACCCGAGGATTGCCCGGTGCGGCCGATGCTCGAATATCGTCCGGCGGCGATTCGTACCACTGGCCTCGAACACGCCCGCTACCGGGAGACGACTGTCGCCGGCCTCGGTGTCGTCGACCTGTTCGCTCTGCATTCCACTGTGGAGCAGATCGCCATTCCCCTGATCAACACCTTCTGCGAGGACGGTACGGCGGATTTGGTCGGGCAGTACGCATTGCCGCTGGCCTTCGCGGTGATCAACGCGATACTCGGTTGTCCGCAGGACATCGGCCAGCGTGCCGCAACCGGTCTGGCTCGCATGATGGAGGGTGCGGATGCAGCCGTCGAGGGCGGCAAAATTCTTGCCGATGCCATGTTCGAACTGGTCTGCCTCAGGCGTGACCAACCGGCCGACGACATCGTGTCCGTGCTGCTCGCCCATCCGGCGAAGCTTGATGACGCCGAGATGATCCAGCAGGTCCTCCTCCTGTACGGCGCCGGAATGGAACCGACTCAGAATCTGATCGTCAATACGCTGCGACTGATGCTGACCGACAATCGGTTCGGTGGTGGCATTCTCGGCGGCACTCTATCCACGCGCGACGCGTTGGACGAGGTGCTGTTCACCGATCCGCCGCTATCGAACTACTGCATCACCTTCCCGAAGCAACCGGTCCTGATCGAGGGCTCGTGGCTGCCCGCGCACCAACCGGTCGTCATCAGCATGACCGGCTGCAATAACGATCCCGCGATCACCACCGGCGAGTACACCGACAACAGCTCCCACCTGGCGTGGAGTGTCGGCCCGCATGCCTGTCCGGCCCGCTCGATCGCGACCCTGGTCGCACAGGACGCCATCGACCAACTACTCGACGCTATCCCGGAAATGCGGCTGGCCGTCCCGGTCGAAGAACTGGAATGGCGACCGGGTCCGTTCCACCGCGCGCTGGTCGCGCTCCCGGTCACCTTCCCGAAATCCCCTCCGCTGCAAGTCTTCTGACGCGCCCTGCGGTAACGCGGTGCGTTTGTCACAGCTGTCTCCGGCGGTGTCCCGATCGATGTCGTGCGCGGTGCGGCCTATCGTGACGAACGCACGTTGCTGAAGATCGGGCACCCGCCGGAAACGGAGAATCCGCTCCCACGGATCGAAGATCTGGCGGTAGTCGGGTTCGGATGCTTCGATCATGGCATGACCGATGACAGCGAGGTGCCACGCATTGTCTCCGCCAGCCGCGAGATCGCGGCCGGGGCGGCGGAAATCTTCGAGTTGATCGCCGATCCCGCGCAACAGCCGCGATGGGACGGCAACGACAACCTGGCCGAAGCCCCGGCGGGGCAGCGCGTACGGAAGGTCGGCGAGGTCTTCGCCATGACAACCACCAAGGGGCCCATCCGCGAGAACCACATCGTGGAATTCGAAGAGGGCCGCCGGATCGCCTGGCTACCAGCGGAACCGGCGAGCGAACCGCCGGGTCACCTGTGGCGCTGGGAGCTCGAGCCGGTGGACGCGGTACACACTCGGGTCACGCATACCTACGACTGGTCGCGATTGAACGACGAGAACCGGCTCCCACGCGCCCGGTCCACCACGCCGGACAAGCTGCAAGCGTCCGTGGACCGACTCGCCGCCATCGCCGAAGGGTAGGCATTGCTGCCTTTCGACCAACTCTGTGCCGAAATCCCGAGGCAGACCGGCACACTCGCATCGCTCGCCGAGGATTTCGATCCGACGCTTCCGGTGCCGGACTGTCCGGGATGGAACCTCGGACAGCTGCTGCGGCACATCGGCGGGTACCACCGCTGGATGGAGACGATCGTGCGCACCCGCGCCGCGGAACCGGTCTCGGACGCACAGTTCAACGATCTGTCCGACTATCCGAGCGCGGTCGTGCCGTGGCTCACCGAAGGCGCCGCCCGGCTGGCCGAAACCCTGACGGCGGCCGGGCCCGAGGCAAAGGTCTGGACGCCGGGACCCGGTGGCACGACGGTCTTCTGGGCGCGGCGCGCACTGCACGAGGCGGTGGTGCACGGCTGGGATGCCGCAGCGGCGGCGGAGGCCGAGCTCGACGTGCCCGAAGATGTCGTGGCAGACGGCTTCGAAGAGTGGCTGGAGGTCGCCGCCGCGCCGGAAGCCTATGAACCGCAAGACGGTCGGTCCGGTTTGCTGGGGCCGGGGCGGCGGCTTTCGTTTCACACACCGAACCATGACTGGCTCGTCGACCTGACCGGCTCGGCACCGATCTGGCGTCACGCCGACGAACCGGCATCGGTGGTGGTACACGGTAGTGCCGCCGATCTCCTTCGGTTCGTCTACCAGCGCCCGGCCTTGGGCATGCTCGAAATCAGCGGCGACAGCGCCCTGCTCGACCTGTGGCGCGAGCGAACCGGCTTCTGGCTCACCGAGGACGGCTCGTGACACAGTTCGCCGACCGGTAACCCCGGGAGTGCGCGGCGCGAATAGTTCCGGCGATCCGGACATTCGGCCACCAGGATCACCTGCACCGCAGGCAATTGCGCCGGCATCCTACCGAGCGCGGGCGGAATCGTCGCGACGGGAATATGCTCGAAGTAGCTGGCTGGTAGTTGTAATCGGGGTCGTCGTGTCGCATATCGATCCGCTTTCCACGCAACGCGACCTCACCTCAGGGTTCGCGGCAGAGCTGGCCGCTGCCGGATTCACCGATGCCGCCGAGATCGGACGTGGCGGATTCGGTGTTGTCTATCGGTGTGCCCAGCCCGCGCTCGAGCGCATGGTGGCGATCAAGGTGCTGACCGCCGATCTGGAATCGGAGAATCTCGAGCGCTTCGTCCGCGAACAACTCGCCATGGGCAAGCTGTCGGGCCATCCCAATATCGTCGGCGTCTTCGAGGTGGGCTCCACCGCGACCGGCCGTCCCTACATCGTGATGCCGTACCACCCGCACGGCTCCCTGGACACCCGCATCCAGGAGCATGGGCCGATCGGCTGGCAGGATGCGCTGCATATCGGCGTGAAAATCGCGGGCGCACTGGAGACCGCGCACCGGCGCGGCCTGCTGCACCGTGATGTGAAGCCCGGCAATATCTTGCTCACCGAATACGGTGAACCACAGCTGGCCGATTTCGGCATCGCTCGGTTGGTCGGCGGCTTCGAGACCACCGCGGGCACGATTACCGGTTCACCCGCTTTCACCGCGCCCGAAGTGCTGCAGGGGCATGTTCCCGACGTGACCTCCGATATCTACAGCCTGGCCTCGACTCTGTTCTGCGCCAGCACCGGTCACGCGGTCTTCGAACGACGCAATGGCGAGCAGTTGGTCGCCCAGTTCCTGCGCATCACCAAACAGCCGATACCGGATCTGGGGGAGGCGGGCCTGCCTCCGGATGTGACCGCCGCGATCGAAGGCGCGATGTCGCGTGAACGCGCGCAACGACCATCCAGCGCAGGCGAATTCGGTGAGCAACTGCGCCAAATCCAGGAGCGGCACGGTCTGCCGCCCGACGATATGCCGGTTCCGGTGCCTGCGGCCGAACCCGTCGGACACCGGCCGTCACCAACGCCCACCTCCGGTCGCCGCCGCACCTCGGCGACGTCATCGACCATCACCCCGCCCGTGCCCGCCACCCGCTTGCGGCCACCGGTGGCCAATCGCCCACTGGTCGATCGCCACCGCCTGCTCGCACTGCTGCGAGACGGACGCAACCGCCGGCTCGCGGTCATCCACGGGCCCACCGGATTCGGCAAAACCACCCTCGCCGCCCAATGGTGCGAGGCGCTGACCGCCGAGGGTGTTGCGGTGGCCTGGCTGACCGCCGACCACGATGACAACAATGTCGTCTGGTTTCTCTCGCATCTGATCGAAGCCATTCGCCTCGCGCGCCCCTCGCTGGCGCGCGAACTCGGCGAACTGCTCGAGGAGCATGGCGATGAATCCGAACGCTATGTGTTGACCTCGCTGATCAACGATATCGATCGGCGCGGTGAGGACCTCGTCGTCGTCATCGACGACTGGCACTGCGCCACCGACCCCGCCACCACTCGCGCACTGCGCTTTCTGCTCGAAGGATGTAGTCCCACATTGCATCTGGTGGTTGCCAGTCGTAATCAAACAGGGCTGCCCATGAGTTCGATGCGAGCCCGCGACGAACTTGTCGAAATCGCCCCCCGCGCATTGCGTTTCGATGTCACGGAGGCGTATTCCTTCCTGGTCGAGCTGGGCGGACTCGAATTGGATCGCGCCGATGTCGAGGATCTCACCGAATCCACCGAAGGCTGGGTCGCGGCACTGCAGCTGGCGGCACTGTCCTTGCGCGGCAGTGACAATCCTGGCGAGTTGATCAGCCATCTGACCGGCCGCCACCACGCCATCAGTGAATTCCTGGTGGAGAACGTTCTGGACACCCTCGAACCCGGAATTCTCGACTTCATGGTGGCGACCTCGATCACGCAGCGGATCTGCGGTGAACTCGCCTCGGCGCTGACCGGTGCACCGGACGGGCAGGCGATGCTGGAGCAGATCGAACACCAGGATCTGTTCCTGCGCAAGCTCGACGACGGCAATTGGTTCCGCTATCACCACCTGTTCCAGGATTTCCTGCAGCAGCGACTGGAACGCGATGGGCCCGAACGGATCACCGAACTGCATCGTTCGGCTTCGAGGTGGCTGGCCGAGCATCGACAGGTCAGCGAGGCGGTCGATCACGCCCTGCTGGCCGGGGACGAGCAGCGGGCCATCGAGATAGTCGAGCGGGACGGGATGTCGCTGCTCGAATACGGGCAGTTCGCCAGTCTCATCGGTCTGGTCAACAAGCTGCCAGCCACCATCATCGAAACGCATCCGCGGCTGCAATTGGATCTGGCCTGGGCGAATATTCTGCTGCACCGGGCCGCACCGGCCGAACGCGCACTGCGCCTTGCGGAATCGACGCTGAACCTCGGTGAACTCGACGAAGCCGATGCCGCGCGACTGCGGGCCGAGGCCGGTGTGCTGCATGCGGTGGTCGCGGTGCGCGCGGATGTGCTGGCCGGAGTCGACGACCTGCTGGCGCCCTGCTTTTTCCGGGCCGAGGAACTGTCACCGTATGTGGTGGCGATCGGCGCGAATGTCGCGACCTTCGCCGCTGGCTATCGCTACGACTTCGAGGAGGCGCTGCGCATCCAGGACTGGTCGGCACCGTATATGCGCCAGAACAAGGGCTTTTACAACAACATTCACGGCCTGTGCTTTCTCGGGCTGGCCGCGAGCCTGCAACTCGATATCGCCAGTGCGGAGCGGTACTTCCGCAAGGCGATGAAGGTGGCCAAGCAATCCGGCGGCAGCCATTCCTACGGCGCGCGGTTGGCTGGGTCCCTGCTGGGCGAATTGCTTTATGAGCGTGGGCAAGTCGCGGAAGCGGAGCGGCTGCTCGATGACGGCTACAAGTTGGGGCCCGAGGCCGGTGTCGTCGATTTCAAATTGGCGCGCTATGTCGTCGGGGCCCGGATCAAAGCATTGCGCGGCGATCGCGCGGCCGCGATTCGCAGATTGAACGAAGGTGCGCGGGTGGCCCGTTCGATGTCGTTACCGCGACTGGGCGCCGAGGTGGAGAACGAGCGGCTGCGACTCGGATTGCCGCCGCATCCGGAATTCGGTCCGCTACCCGTGGTCGAATACGGAGATCGCCGCGAGCCGGTCGATCCGATCGACGAATTCACCGTACTGTACGAGGAATTCAGCGCGATCCGGCTGCTGCTCGCCGCGGAAACGCCGGAAAAGACCGAACTTGCCTGCGCATGGGCGCAGGAATGGGTGGATCTGCTCGAAACAGTCGAGCGGCCGAGGGAATTGCTGAAGGCGCGCCGAATGCTGATCGCCTGCCTCGCCGCCGCAGGCCGCATCGATGCGGCAAAGACCCTGTTGGCAACGGTTACCGCCCAGTGTGCCGAACTCGGATCGGTCCGCTATCTGCTGGATGGGGGACCACACGTGGTCGCCACACTCGCTGCCGTATACGAAGACCAGCTCGCTGGTCGTTGGCGCCCGGAATGGCCCGATGTGCCAACGGAATTCTTGCTCACATTGGTCAATGCACATGCGGCGCAACGAATCTGAGATCGTCAGCGGGACAGTAGTTCGGTGATCTCCTCGACCGGCATGGGACGGTGGAAAAGCCAGCCCTGCGCGCTGTCGCAGCCGAGCGATTCCAGCCGCTCAGCCTGATATTGCGTCTCGACGCACTCCGCGGTGAGTGTGAAACCGAGGGCATGGATCAGTTCGATAATGGATTCGAGCACCAGCAGATCGGTGGCACCGGGCGATTCCGGGGTGCGGATACAGCGGATGAACGGTCCTGCGAGTTTGACGACATCGAGCGGCAGCTGGCCCAGGTAGGCGAGATTGGAGTAGCCGGTACCGAAATCGTCTATGGCGATACGCACACCGGCCTCGGACAACGTGCGCAATGCCTGCAGTGGGCGACCGGTGGTGTGCATGAATGCCCGCTCGGTCAGTTCGAGTTGTAGCCGATCCGGCGGGATGCCGGTCTCGGCGATGACGTCCTGTACCCGGTCCAGCCATGTCGGATCGGCGACCTCGGCGGCGGAAACATTGACGCTCACGATCGGCGTCCGGTCGGGAAAGCGGTCATGCCAATCCCGACTGTCGCGACACGCGCGCTCGAGCACCTGCGCGCCCAATGCGCCGATATGGCCGTTGTCCTCGGCGAGGTCCACGAATTGCGCCGGGGCCAGTACGCCGAGTTCCGGATGCCGCCAGCGCACCAGCGCCTCCACCGCGATCATCCGCTGGTCGGGCAGGGCGACGATGGGCTGGTAGTCCAGAAATAGTTCGTCGCGGAGAAGGGCGGCGGGCATGGCGGCCGAGAGTTCGGCGCGGGTGTGTTCGCGGCGGCCACGATCGGCATCGAAGACCGCGTAGCGACCGCGCCCGGCGGCCTTGGCCCAGTACATGGTGGTATCGACAGCCTGCAGGAGTTCGTCGGCGGTGGTGTGCTCGGTGCGTCCCGCCATGACACCGATGCTCGCGGTGACGGTGAGGTGGTGACCGTCGATATCGAACGGTTGAGCCACGGCCTCGAGCATTTGCTTCGCGAGGGTGGTAACGGTTTCGCTGGATTGCGGGACCAGGGTGACGAATTCGTCGCCGCCCATACGTGCCACCAATTGACCGGATCGGGTGCATGCACGTAGGCGGGCTGCGACCTGGATGAGCAGTTGATCGCCGAATGCGTGTCCGAAGGTGTCGTTGACGAGTTTGAAATGGTCGAGGTCGAGATAGCAGAGGCCGAATTCGGCGCTCGGATCGGCGAAGGCAGCGGCGAGTGCGTCGATGAATTTCGTGCGATTCGGCAGGCCGGTGAGGTGATCGTGATGGGCGCGATATAGCAGCCGCGCCTCACTCGCACGCAACTGTTCGGCGACCGCGCGTCGGGCGGCGATTTCGGCGGCGCGGACGCTTTCCTGTTCGGCGAGCAGCCATGCCCGGAATGCGTGGATATACCCATTCGTGAAGGCGGCGAGCAAATCGGCGAGCCGCTCCGCCGTGATGGTGCCCGTTTCGGTGAAATGCGCGGTGAGCGCCGCGATGCTGCCCCCGAGCACCTCGTCGCCGACACAATGCGACTGCGCCAACTCCGCACCCAGCTCCGCCACTCGATCGGTGGATTCTGTTGGCTGCATTGCGATTTCGAATTCCATGGCCAGCCGCGTCAGCAGCATGCGCGCCTCACCCGCACTCATTGGTACCACATGATCACGCGCCCCACCTGTCAGCGCGGCGGTCCGGCGTCCGGTCAGGTCGCCGCCCGAGCCGTCTGCTGAACCGGGCCCGGCTTCCCAACCCATGAGGCCCGATCATACAGCGCATCCGGTGACCGATGATGTTGGGAGACACCGCCGTTCCCGGTCGGGCTCGGGGTCACTCGCACGACGCGGAACATGCGCGATCGGCAACGGATTCGCCGCCGTACTACACCATGTGCGTCGGTGCGATAGCCGTCTAGGTGATCGACGGCGACCCGACTCGATGGCACAATTCGTGCGGCTGCGCGTGCTCTATGACCCGCCCTCGACCTGCAACCGCATCGATTTCGATCACGAGCCGGAGGAGCTCTCGTGGCAGCGCTGCAGCCATCCGCCGCCGTCACCGACCCGACGATATTCGAGATTCGCGACCGCGTAGCCCGGTGCGGCCAGCGCCTGCGCTTCCGGCCGGGCATGTGTGCGGTCGAACTCCGCGCACCAGAAATCCGCCGTGCAGCACCACCACGAGCGGTGCCGGACCGTCCGTGGCGGGCAGGTACAGGTCGGCCACCTGGTCGCGGTGTGGGCCGTAGGCGATGGGTTGCATCGCTTACAGGCTGAAGAAGATCTGACGCAGGACCAGGGCGACGATGAACACCACGGTGAACGCCAGGTCGATCGACAGTCCGCCCAGCCGGACCGGCTGCAGGTACCGGCGCACCGGGGCGATCACCGGTTCGGTCGCGCTGTGGCTCAGGTCGCGGGCGCGATTCACCCACTCGGGATGCCTGCCATCGGCGAGCACCCCTACCCAATCGAGTACCAGCCGGGCGAGTAGCAGCAGGATGAATACCGTCAGGGCTAACCCGAGCAAGGTTCCGATAAGGCTCATGTCGAACTCCTTCGTGGGTGGCCAACATCAGTATCAACGGTCGGCACCGGCTGGGAAGTGTCCCATTCGCCGGGTTCTCAGTCGACTATCAGGTCGGTTAGCCTGTCTCGATGCGCCGACCGCTCCGATATCTGCCGATAGCCGTCTTGTCTACCCTGAGCTGGCTGCTCGCCACCGGGCCCGTCGCCACCGCGCAGGAGGCGTCGCATCTGATCACCGTGCAGCAGTCCGGCGTACTGCGCGTCTGCACCACCGGCGACTACCCGCCCTATACCCTGCGCGACGACGACGGCACCTACCGCGGCGTCGACATCACCCTCGCGACCGATCTTGCCGCGACCTTGCGTGTTGTCCCGCAATGGATTCCGACCACCTGGTCCACCCTGACCGACGACTTCCTCGCCCGCTGCGATATCGCCGTCGGCGGTATCTCCGACACCCCGGTCCGCCGTATCGTCGCCGACTTCTCCATCCCAACCTCCATCGACGGCAAGACCCCCGTCGTCCGCCGCTCCGACGCCGCCGACTACGCCACCGTCGACCAGATCAACCGTCCCGAGGTCCGCGTAATTGTCAACCGGGGCGGCACCAACGAGGCCTTCGCCCGCACCAACTTCCCCGCGGCCCAACTGACCATCTGGCCCGATAACCTCACCATTTACGACCAGCTCGAACAGCACAACGCCGACGTCTTCGTCACCGACTCGGTCGAGGGCCGCTACCGCCAACGCACCCACCCGACCCTCCAGGTCCTCCACCCCGACACCCCTTTCGACTCCGCTCCCAAGGCCTACCTCCTGCCCAAGGGCGACACCCTCTTCAACACCGTCGTCAACACCTGGCTCGAATCCGAAATCCGCACCGGCAGAAGCGATCAGCTGCTGACCGACTGGATCGGCTGATTTCGAGCGCGAGCTCCGGTCGTTCGGAATGCGCATCCGGGTATCGAGCCGAGTCGAATGGCGGTTCCGGATAGTCTTGGGCCGTACCGCCATTCGACTCCGGTCGATGGATGCCCCGCCACTTCGAGACAAGACATGGACCTCGGATTTCGTGGCCGATTGTGTGTTGTGGATCGGAAAGGTGCGGGTGTTACGTCGCCGTACAGGCGATTGTCCCCGGCCGACCCAAGTTTTGGCCGGGGACAACAGGCGGATAATTCAGCTGTCCTGCTGAGCTCAAACGGCGACGCCGAATGCGCCTCTGAGACCACCGGCGACCAAGGTGGGGTTCCCGCCACTGATCGGCGCGGACACCACCCTCAGGTTACCGCTGTCGGCGATGTAGAGCCTTCTGCCGGAAACCTTGACATCGGTCGGGCCCGACAGACCGCTCGCGGCCAGGCGGCTTTCCTGGCCACCGTTCGGCGGCACCAGCGGGGTGACCGCGCCACCGGTCGTCGGCACCGACACCACCCGGTTGGCCGCGTATTCCGCGATGTAGAGGGTGTTTTCGACGCGGGCGATACCCATGGGTTGACTCAGGCCGGTCACGACGGGCGTTGCCGTGCCGCCGGCGGCCGGAATCGAATACACCGTGTCTATGCCATCGCTGACATAGATGAGGCCCTGGGCAGGAGTGTCATAGGTGTAGGGCATCGGGTTGCTCGTGCCGTCGAGCAGTGCGGCGACGGTGACGTTCACAGTGCCGGTCCCCGGCGGGACGATGGCCGTGATCTGGGTATCGGAGTCGATGGTGAAGGTCGTTGACGTCGTGCCGAAAACCACGGTCAATGGACCGACGTTGGCGAATCCGGAGCCGGCGATCACCACGGAGTTGAGACCCGCTCCGGGGCCGGAGGAGGGGGTGAGTGAAATGATTTGGGGTGCCATCGTACGCCTTCCTAACGGCGGCAGGATGAGAAATAGTTGTGCTGCAACGGATCTTGTCGCGAGCCCGCTATATCAAGTAACTCTCCGAGGAGGCGCCTCGGCAATGAATCCCCGGTCCGTTTTCGTGCGGTTTCAACCGGGCCTGTCCACAAGTCGGAGCCGTCAACGGATCGGTGTCTCACCTCCAGGCTCGAGATAGAGCCTCTCGCACGGCAGCCGCGGATAGCCGCTGGTATCGCCGAGGTCCATAGTCACCGCATCGGCGTAGTGGCGTGCCTGGTACTCGCGCACGAAGACCAAGGCGGCGGTGAGGCAGGCGGCGAAGTCGAATCGTGCTCCGTGCAGGAATACGCTCAGGTGCACATCGGGCTCGCCTGGGTTGGGGGAGGTGTTCGCGCTCATGATGTTTCGCGATCTTCGACCCTGGACGTCGATCGCATCCCGCTCGTCCATGTTGTCGTAGTCGGTACACCAACCGTCCTCGTCTACCTCGACTATCCCGGTGGTCAAGTGACACAGCGCGACACTGTCGACCGGAGCGATCGCCAATTTCTCGGACGTCTGCTCGTGAAAGACCTCGAGCAGCGCCGCCACCGATGGCGCGATCTCTGTGTTCGGTTGCGGCTCGACCTCATTCATCGAAGATCACTTCGATGGCGTTGCGCGCGTGGTCGGCTCCGCGCCGCGCGGGTCGATACGGCGCTGAGCATGCGCGGATCGCGTCGACCACAACAAGGCCGGACGGCCGGAATGTGCACCGGGGTGGTTCGATCCAGCGCCGGAACTGCGCGCCCTTGTCGGTCGGTGACGGCAGCGCGACGGTGCCACCGGTTCGCACCACCGACACGTTCAGGCGGAACATCTCGGCGAACAGGCGCACGTCGTCTGGGATGTCCGGTCGAACGAGCAGTGTCCACCGGTTCGAGCGTGGATGCGACAGGACCGGCCCGATATCCGAAGCACGTTGTTGCATGCAGCTTTTCACCGCTTGGCCGAGCTGAGTAGGCAGGATGAGTGCCCATACGTGCTCGGCCTTCATGATGATCCGCCCGAGGTGCGGCGGGTCGACGGTCGCGGACAGATCGCACACCCGCCGGTAGAAGTGACAACGAGACAAGGGGGTGTCGCCAAAAGCTATGTGGTCCATTGGTGATCCTCCATCGACGCGACCGCAACGATGGGGTGGGCAGCACCAGGTGGAGCGGATTCGGTAGTGGCCCACTCGCGCACAGCGTCCGCGAA
Source organism: Nocardia sp. NPDC050630 (assembly GCF_044457245.1). Taxonomy (NCBI): domain Bacteria; kingdom Bacillati; phylum Actinomycetota; class Actinomycetes; order Mycobacteriales; family Nocardiaceae; genus Nocardia; species Nocardia sp. NPDC050630. The sequence continues at coordinate 171,203 of NZ_JBITGN010000007.1, read as the reverse complement.
GCGTTCTACCAACTCGACGGGACAGCCGACGGCCACGGGTGGCGGCGGACCAGCCCACGGAGTGCGTTTCGGCAGTTCTGGGTTCAACATCGATGCCCCTCTCTACGACGGTGAGGTAGATGCGCCCCGAACCTGACAAGCTCTCGCCCCTCAGGAAGAGGCGGTGTCGTCGCGGACGCATATCCAGAACACCACCCGTTGGAGTCGTACGGAACCGTTTGATCGCGAACGTACGCAAAAAGCTGGTGCTGTTTGACTATTCGCGTCATCCTTGTTTGAGAACAAACGACTCCCGGGAGGATTGAATGGGCTCCGATTCGACGATCGCTCGGCGGCTCTTGAGCATCCAACTAGAGCGGCTGAGAGAACGGGCGGACATCACCCGCGAAGCCGCTGCCAGCGCGATCTCTGTTGCGCGGTCAACAATTTGGAAGATGGAGACCGGGCAGTCGGTGCGGTTGAACCCGGTGCTGATAGAGCGACTGTGCAGCCTCTACGGGGCGTCCGAGAAGGAAACCCGCGTTGTCCTCGCTTTGGCAGATGAAGCCAAGGGGGCGACCAAGGGATGGTGGCAGGCGTTCACCGATGACGAGATCCCCAAGGACTTCGAACTGTTCGTGAGCTTCGAGAGCGCCGCGAATCGGATCACGTCGTACCAGACCACGTTCTTGCCTGGTCTGCTGCACACCGAAGAGTACCGGCGTGCACTGATCTGGATCGAGTTTCCGAATAAGCCGACGCACGATGTCGAGCGGATGCTACAGGTAGGCATGAAACGCCAAGCGCGCCTTACCGATCGAGAGAGTCCGACATCGATGGATGTGTTCGTCGATGAGTCGGCTTTGCGACGGACGGCGGGTAACGCGCAGGTCATGTCTGATCAGATGCGACACCTGGCGGACATCGGGCAGTTGCCGAATATCTCGATCCGGATTGTTCCCCACACGGTAGGCGCGTATCGCGGGCTCATGGTTGGAACATTCGTCATGCTGGAGTTCCCGCCACACCCGACGGCCGAGCTGACTATGCCGCCCATAATCTACGCGCAGGGCTATCTGGGGGACCTGTACCTCGAGAAACCCGGAGAGATACAGCACTATCGTGAAGCTTGTGCCGACCTTGACCGGTTGGCGCTGGATGAAGAGAACAGTCGTGCTCTCATCCTCGAGATTGCAGAGGAGTATGCCCAGTGAATGTTGACCTGTCCGGCGCTGCGTGGTTCAAGAGCAGCCGAAGCACCGGGTCCAAGGATTGCGTGGAAGTCGCACACCTGGCCGGGGGCATGATCGGCGTCCGCGACTCCAAGAATCCGACCGGCGCGGCGCTCGTATTCACTCCGGCCGAGTGGGACGCGTTCACCGCTGGTGTGAGCTTTGGCGAGTTCGATCGGCCATAGAGTCGTAGACGGTCTACTGAGCCGCAGACTCATCCTCGAGATTGCAGAGGAGTTTTGACCCGGTGAGTGTCGATCTGTCAGGGGCACGATGGTTCAAGAGCAGCCGGAGTTCGGCTAACCAAGAGTGCGTAGAAGTTGCGTTCCTCGATAGTGGCATGGTTGGCATGCGCGACTCCAAGAATCCGACCGGCGCGGCGCTCGTATTAACTCCCACCGAGTGGGATGCGTTCACCGCTGGTGTGAACGATGGCGAGTTCGATCGGCCGTAGCACCGTAGACTGCTCTATGGGGCGTGCTCGAGCCGCAGCGCCCCAACTCAGAAAGCCCCTCAGCTGCCCTTGGCGCTGAGGGGCTTTCGTGTGGCCATGGTGTCGAATTTTGTTGTGGCTCAACATGATCAGGTCGGTGGGTCGTGATGATCACGGATCAGTGCCGAGTCAACCCCTGGAGACGGCGCTGTCACGGGTAGGTCGGTTGTCGCGGTGTTTCGGGGGACCAGTCGGCGCTTCGAGCATGGGGACGAGGAATTGGCGCGCGATCATGGCGAGTTGCTCGTCGTCGTCGAGGTCGACAACCTGGCTCGGGATCGCCAGGAACGAGGCGCAGATGCGGACCATCAACTCGGCGACCAGGTCGGTGCGCAGGTTCGCGGAGATGGTGCCAGCACGCTGCTCTTGGCGGAGTTGGTTGGCGACGAACTCTCGGACCATGGCCACCGCTCGTCCGCCGTCACCGATCAGTGAGCTGACGAAGTGGTCGGGTTCGGTGGTGATCAGCGCGCCGATCAGCGGGTTGCCGCGCAGTGCGCGCAGGGAGCTCACGAAACCGAGCACGACACGATCGGCGGGGTTGTCGGCGGCGGCGACGTCGACCAGGAACGTGTCGAAGTAGCGCCGGAATTCGCGCAGGATGACATGTTCGACCAGAACGTCCTTGGTGGCGAACCGGCGGTAGACAGTAATGCGTGACACGCCCGCCTGTCGGGCGACGTCCTCCATGGTCGACCGCTGGGTACCCCAACGCCGGAACTGCTCGCCGGCCGCGTCGAGGATGCGCGCGCGGATGCGATCGGTGTCATCGGTCTGTTCGACGGCCTCCCGGTACGCCCGTTCGATCAGTGATTTCCCGGCCTCGGATGGGTTCGTGGGCAGCGCGGATTCCACGGCGTCCTCCTGCGGCATCTCATTGCGCGTCAGTCGTCCGACTGCGCCGCCATCGCGCTCCTGCCTGATTGCGTGGCATTTTCCCATCGTCGATGGTATGCGGGTATGTTAGCTGTTTCTTTGCATCGACGGTTCGCCACGGGGAGTGTCGGTTTCGGTGACCGCGCTGGCCGCTCGAACCAGCGCAAGGCATTGGCGGGGACAGAGTTCGATGGTCTCGATGGCCAGCGCGGGATCGACACCGGCCTCGCGCGGAATGGGATAAACCCAGTGGTGTGGGCGTCGGCCGCCAGGTGTGCGGTGGTCCCGCCGACTGCGGTGGTCCCGCCGACTGCGGTGGTCCCGCCGACTGCGGTGGTCCCGCCGACTGCGGTGGTCCCGCCGACTGCGGTGGTCCCGCCGACTGCGGCG
>NZ_JBITGN010000007.1:0-168136 GCF_044457245.1 Nocardia sp. NPDC050630 | reverse complement strand
GTGGTCCCGCCGACCGCGGCACTCCCGCCGACCGCGGCACTCCCGCCGACCGCGGCACTCTCGCCGACTGGGGCGCTCTCGCCGACTGGGGCGCTCTCGCCGACTGGGGCGCTCCCGCCGACGCAGTGGTTCCGCCGACTGGGGCGGTCCCGCCAACCGCGGCGGCCCCGACGACGAGTCCGGCCGAGATGTCACGAACGCGTACGAGGTTCGAGCTGTTCTTCATCGGTCGCTCCTTCGCGGGTGTCCACTGCGGCCGGCGAGGCCGGTTGTCAGCGGTTGGTCAGGGGTATTTCGATGCTGAGCGGCATCCGCAGTTCGGCCATGTACCACATGGTGAACTGACGTAGGAACTCATCGAACATCCAGTACGCAGCGTCGGCCCCAGGGGCCACCGACAGCACGCCTTCCCGGACCGCGATGTACGGTCCCCAAGCGACTTCCAGCAGCGGGCTCCAGACCGGTTCCCTGGGGATGACGAGCCAGTCGGCGACCTTGTCGCCCAGAATGAATCGGGTGAACGCGCCGAGGATGCCCCGGCTGAGCAGGGTCAGGTCGAGATCGGCGCCGAGGTTGAGCAGCTGATGGGCCAGGTCGTTGCCCTCGGCGGTGGGCGCCAGGATGGGGTCGAGCTGCTGTTCGGCCTGCGCGTTGGCCTGCTCCCAGGTCGACGGGATGTATTCGTCGCTGATGCCGAGCAGGTGCGCGGCCAGCTGCCAACTGTGCAGGTAGCCTTCGGATTCGGCGGGCGGGATGGGCAATTTCCATGCGGTGAGGGTCCGCATGATGGTGGTGGCCAGGCTGTGCCAGGTGACCATCAGGTCATCCTGGCTGATCGGGGTGACACCAGCGGGCCAGTGCGGTGACTGCGGCAGCAGATGCCGCACGGACGCGTGGATGATCCTGGTCTTCACGCAGGTCACGACCATCTCGCCGCCGTCTCCGTAGGCGTTGACCGCGCCGATGTCGTACCCGAATTTCGCGGTCTTGGCGATGCGTTCCTTCAAATGCGACCCGCCGCGTGAGTAGTACACCGCGAGCGCCTCGTGCGGGATGACCGTGGACATCATGCCGCTGGCAAAGGCGTAGAGCACGCCGAGGTAGGTTCCACGCTTCTTGTAGAACTGGAAGGAACTGGCCAGCTTGCCCTGGTCGGTCCACGCGGGCAGCTGCCGAGCGTATTCGATGAAGTCGGCCAGTCCTTTCGGCAGGCCAACGGGCAGGGGCTGGTCGTTGTAGATCCAGGTCGCCAGCAGCCTGTTGATCTCGGGCACATCGGCGTGGTCGATGACATCCGCCAGCACCGAATCCGCTTCGGGGTCCCACACTTTCATCGGATCGGCGCCCCCGCCACTGCCGACCACCGAATCGGCGGGCGACCACTTCCATGGCTCCGCCCTCGCGGTACGGGCGGTCAGCGCCATCGCGCCGACCACGCCCAATAACCCGCCACCTGTCCGCAATGCGTCGCGCCGGCTGAGACGGTGTGCATCCATGCTAGGTCCTCTTCGTCGAGCTGATATAAAGACACAACGGATGTATCTGTGTATCTTCGATGACACCACACCGTGATCGCCATCACAACCAATTCGCAAGGATTTCCAACGATCAGAGCACCGCCAATCGCACGAGAGCGCTAGCAACCGTTGCGGCGCAACAGGTGTCGTCATCCTCGACCTTTGGTCGCCAACCACGAGAAAGGCCCTGACTATGAATCTCTATGTCGTGATCCAGAACCTCCTCAACCGCCTGGACCTCGGATCTGCTGGAAGCAGCGCACCCGTCGCCCTCCCATTCCTCTCGGGCTACATCAGCGCCTGAAAGTCGTTGTGGACTCGACGTCCCGGCTGGTGAATGGGAAGCTCGGCGGACCCACGAACCACCCGATCCCGCCTCGGCGTCACGGCCACTTGCTGTTCGAGCCGAGGTCGGTTTCGGCTGTATCTCAGCCGGCGCGACGCTGCGGGCCTTCTGCGATCAGCCCCGGTTGGTGTGGGTGACGTGCACGGGAACGTCGTCGGCCCACGGTTGGCGGGTGACCATATCGGCGACATTTACTGTGCCGCGCTCGAATTCGCCGGTGGCGGCATCGACCAGGCGATACGACTGGGTCTGTTTGTGGATGGGTTGGGCGTCGAGGAGGACTACGCGGACTTCGCCGGGTTCGAAGTGGCAGCGCTCCTGCATGGCGGTGATGAGTTGTTCGTTGTGCAGGTGGCCATCGCCGAAATTCCAGCCGAGGGCGGTGCTGCAGATGCGTTCGCCGTCGGTGAGGGTGTATTCGTCCTCATGGCCGGATGGCATCGCTCGGTGCACGAGCGTGAACAGGGCGCGGCCGTGGGTGTTCATGGCACGGAAGGCATACCCCATGAACATCGGGATCTGAGCGCGGTCCTTGCCGTAGAACCGTTCCAGTTGGGCCTGCGGCATGCTGGCGATCGCGACGATGCCGCGGCCGATCTTCTCGGCGGCCGATGGCTTGATGCACCACATCGTGGTGTCCCAGTTGCCCGCGTAGTAGCGCATGCCCGGTAGGAAAGAAATCTGATGCGGGAAAAGGTTTCCGGCGACCACGATGCCCGCGATGACGACAATGAGCAGTGCCACGGGCACCGGATATCGCAGATCGCCGAGTCCGAGATCGGTGTGCGCGACGAACAGTGCGAGTACACCGAAGATCATGAAGACATTCCACTCCAGCGGAACACCCATCGGAATGGCGGTCAGGATCGCCAGGTGGAAACACACCATCACGAATGCGGCCGCCGCCGTCAGCCAACCTCCATGAGAGAAGAACAGCACCAATGGAATACACATCTCGATGACGGTGCCGCCGTGCGCGAAGATGCGCGACAGCCGGCCCGGCCGCAGATCGTCGGGGAAGTTCTCGAAGAACTTGCGCTTGAGCGACTTGCCCCGGAATACCGGGCTATTGGACATCATCGTGGAAACCACGAACGGAAAGTGCTTGTTCAGCTTCGATGTCGCCGCACCCATCCAGATCACCACGAAGACCAGCTTCGCGGCGACGATCATATCGGCAGCGAAGAGGAAGGTGACGGCGAGCGTGGCATAGACCTCGCCGCGCGCAGCCAGGAATATCACCTTGTCGCGCAACCCGATCAGCGCCAGCAGACCGAGGATCACCGCGATCTGCCACACCGCAAGCATCCCGACCGTCGTATCCAACTCCGGCACTGGACCGTTTCCGTTGGATAGCAACGCGATCGTGGTCATCACCAGCAGCGCCGCGTACAACGCGATATCCACCGATGAGCGGCTGGTCCCCTTGGTCAGCGGAACGACCGCGGGCCACGGTGGCAGCCGAATAGTCTTGGGCCGCAGCCAATACAGAATCGATCCCATCGGCGGAAAGAACCTGTTGTTCAGCGGACCGAACCCGCATCCCAGCCCGACCACCTCGAACAACAGCGTGTACAGCACAACCTTTTCGAAGACGATCGGCTCCGACCACCACGCGTCGACGTTCGCGAATCCGTCGATCCCCTTGGTGGACAACGCGAACAGCCAGCCCCCGAGAATATAGAGACAGATCTTGGCGACATAGAACAAATGCAGCGCTACCGGCGTCCCGAATCCCACCTCGGCCCAGTGCCGCGCCATCGGCCGGATTCGCTCACTGCGGGTGCCCTTGCTCCACTCCGCCATATCGACCACGGGCAGGTCGGGTTCGAGAAACCCCATAAAGCACGCTCCGATTCGCCGACACCGGAGCATCAAGCCGAATCACGGACCCCGATGTTCTCCGATACGTTGACAGCTCGACCATTCGCTGTCAATCGTCGCTTCCGACGAGCGGATGGTGTCGTTCGCCACGGCTAGATCAGGTTCTGGCCCTTCAGGAATCGAGAAAGTCGACGAGTAGCGGCACCAGCGTCGCCGGACGGTCGAGGGGGATGATGTGACCACAGTCCTCGATCAAGTGCCCGGTCAAGGTGTCGGCGACCGGACGGAGTTGGTTTTCGAGTGCGGTTCCGACCGGGTGGGATCCGATGGCCATCGTCGGCACGGTGAGCCGGGCGGTGTCGACAGCCCGCCGGATCTGCTCGGCGCTGGTGGGCATCGCCCGATAGTAGGAGAAAGCGCACCGCAGGGAATCAGTGCCGGTGTAGGCGGCGACGAAGGCATCGCGGGTTTGTGCGGGGATGCCGCGGCCCTGGGTTCCGGTCGTCAGAAACCAGTCGAGGTAATCGGATTCGTTTCCGGCAAGGACTTTTTCGGCAAGACCCGGCACCGCGTGAAAACCGAACCACCAGGGCGGCCCACCGGCTAGGAAGGTTTCGGCACCGGGCAGCGTGCCCAGCAGCGATTCCATGAGCACCAGCCGGTTGACTCGTTCGGGCCGCCGCATCGCCAGTAGGAACGCCGGCGGAGTACCGGCATCGATCGCGACGACGGAGGCGCTGGTTTCACCCAGGGCGTCGAGCAGCCCCTCAGCGTCGGTGGCAAGCGTGCCCGCGTCGTAGCCGTCCTGTGCTCGTGTGCTGGCGCCGAGGCCGCGCAGGTCCGGCGCGATCACCCGGTGTCGTCGGACGAGTGGGCCCATCACCTCGCGCCATAGCTGCCAGGTGTGTGGAAAGCCGTGCAGCAGCAGGACTGCCGGTCCGGTGCCGGCGATCGCCACGTTCGCTGTGATCCCGTTGGTTGCCACCCTCCGCACTGTGAGATCTGGCAGTTCGTGAGACATTCGATCCTCCGCTAGCCGGTTACCAATAGTTACTAGCTGACCATAGGTAACCTGAGGTAGCCTGCCAAGACGGCACTTTCGATACAGGTGGTGAGCTCCAGGTGACTACCCGAACCAGCACAGGCCAGCGCGGGGATCTATTCGATCCGGGCTGCCCGACCCGTCGGCTTCTGGATCGGCTCGGCACCAAATGGGTGTCCATGGTGGTGAAACTGCTCGCCGAGGCCGCGCCCGGCGAGGTGCGCTTCGCCGAACTGCAGCGTCGGATGCCCGGCGTATCGCAGAAGATGCTGTCGGTGACTCTGCAAAGCCTGTCTCGCGACGGGCTGGTCGCCCGCCGCGTCGAACCCACCGTTCCCCCGCGCGTTCACTATCGCCTTACCGATCTCGGGCTCTCCCTGGAAAATCCGCTGGCCGCGCTGCGGGCGTGGGCGGAGGAGCACATGGCCGAGATCGACGCCGCCCCAAAGCCTGAGGACCACGCATGACCCTCGGCTGCGGCTGACCACGATCAATACCCGTGCGGTATCGCCGCCCACCCGACCGGTCTTGGACGCTGTCCCCGGAGCCACAGCAGGATCGGCAGTGTGAGTGAACAGACGATCGCGCTGGTGACCGGCGCGAACAAAGGAATCGGATACGAGATCGCCGCGGGCTTGGGCGCCCTTGGCTGGCGAATCGCTGTGGGCGCGAGGGATCAGCAACGCCGCGACACCGCGGTGGAGAAGCTGCGCGCGGCGGGGGCCGATGCGTTCGGTGTGCCGCTGGACGTGACCGACGATACGAGTGTGACCGAGGCGGCCGGTTTTATCGCCGACCACGCCGGAGGTCTGGACGTCCTGGTCAATAACGCGGCAATCGTCGGCGATCATCCACAGACACCCACCACGGTAGATCCCGCGACCCTGCGGACCGTCGTGGAAACCAATGTGATCGGTGTCATTCGCGTTACCAACGCGATGTTGCCGATGCTGCGCGACTCCGCATCTCCGCGCATCGTAAACATGTCCAGTAGCGTCGGTTCTCTCACCCTGCAAACCACGCCCGGTCTGCCCAGTACCGAGATCGGTTCGTTTGCCATCACCGCATACATGGCATCGAAGACGTTTCTCAACGCCGTCACGATCCAATACGTCAAAGAGCTGAGCGACACCAATATCTTGATCAACAGCGGTTGCCCGGGTTTCACTGCCACCGACCTCAACGGTTTTCGCGGCGTCCGTACACCGCAACAGGGTGCGACCATCGCGATTCGCCTCGCGACCCTGCCCGACAACGGCCCGACCGGCGGATTCTTCGACGACGCCGGAACAGTGCCCTGGTGACGGGCACCCCGGTGGCCACCATTCCCGTTCTCGAAGTCAGCCGCGCGTCGCGCGTCGGAGGAGAAGCACGACAATGACAAAGGCAGTCAGATACGACGAGTTCGGCGGAATCGAGGTCTTGCGGGTCGACGAGATCGACCGCCCTGTGCCCGGGGACGAGCAGGTCCTCGTGCGGGTCGAAGCGGCAGGCATCAACCCCGGTGAGGCCGCCATCCGAACTGGCGCGATGGCTGACATCTTTCCCTCGACCTTTCCGTCCGGGCAGGGCAGCGATCTCGCCGGGGTTGTCGCGGAAGTCGGCGCCGGAGTCGACCGATTCTCGGTCGGCGACGAAGTGATCGGGTTCTCCGAGAAGCGAGCCGCTCAGGCCGAGTTGGTCCTGGTCGACGTCGACAACCTCACACCCAAACCGCGCAACGTCTCATGGGAGGTGGCGGGCGGCCTGTTCGTCGCCGGCGTGACGGCATGGGGGGCAGTACATTCCGTGCAGCTCGACAAAGCGGAGACCGTTGTCGTCTCCGCCGCAGCCGGAGGAGTCGGCTCGCTCGCTGTTCAGCTCGCGCGACGTGCCGGAGCCACGGTCATCGGCCTGGCGAGCCAGTACAACCACGAGTGGCTGCAAAGCCACGGTGTGATCCCGGTCGTATACGGTGACCGCGTCATCGACCGGATCAAGGCCGCCGCACCGGGCGGCATCGATGCCTTCATCGACACCCACGGCGGCGGGTACGTCGAACTGGCCCTGGCTCTCGGCGTCGCGGTCGAACGGATCGACACCATCGCCGATTTCGCAGCAGCCGCGAAGTACGGAGTCAAAACCGAACCCGCAACCAACCCCCCGCCGGGTGCCGAGGTACTCGCCGAATTGGCCGCCCTGATCGCCGACGGACAACTCGAAGTCCCGATCGCGAACGTCTACCCGTTGGCACAGGTCCGCCAGGCATACACCGAACTCGAACGCCGACACACCCACGGCAAAATCGTGCTCGAGCCGTAACCTGCAGCAACACAACGCAACCCGCTCCCAGAGGAACTGCTGAACCGCAGGATGAATCCCGTCGGGACTGTCCGGTCGGCCACCCTGGGGACCGCGACAACCCGGACGACACATCCGATATTCGGCTACTTACCGCCAGCAGCGTGTTATTCGCGTCGGTCCGCCTAGGCCGGAACCGGGCGGGTCCGGTCGGTAGCTAGTAGAACGGCGACGACGCCGAGCATTGTGCCGGTGACCCAGCGTTGTGCCCGCATCCAGAGCGGGCGGCCGGTCAGGAACGCGGCGATTGTGGCGGCTCCCAGCACGATCAAGCCGTTGACCGTCAGCGCGATACCGATCTGCACTGCGCCCAACAGCAGGCTCTGCAACCAGACTCGCCCCTGTTCTGGAGTCACGAACTGCGGGATCAACGCCATGTAGATGATCGCGATCTTGGGATTGAGCAGGTTGGTGACCAGCCCCATGCTGAAGAGCCTGCGCGTGGAGTCGGCGGGCAGATCGGAGGGCTCGAACACAGAGATGCCGCCGCGCAACGTCTTCCACGCCAAGTACGCCAGATAAGCCGCGCCGGCCAGCTTCATGCTCAGATACAACCCCGGCACCACTGCGAAGATCGCGGTAATCCCGACGGTGGCGGCCGCGAGATACACGATGAATCCGACGGCCACACCCGATAGCGATACCAGACCCGCTCGTCGTCCCTGCGATATGGTGCGCGACACCAGATACATCATGTTCGGGCCCGGCGTCAGCACCATTCCCAACTCGGTCGCGGCCACTCCCAACACCGCCGTGGTTTCGATCATGCTCTCATCCTGGGGTGCAGCTGGCTATTTGTCGCGAGCCAGTTCCCACGCATTGGAACCGTAACCGTTGCTGCCGGGAGAACCCGCCGTTGAAACATCGCGGAATGCTTTGACGGCCGAGGCTATCGTCGTTAGTTTCGTGTTCGTGGCTGGTGCTCCGAGACTTCCCGGGTTGACGTTGGCAGATGCGGATCGGCTGGTGCAAACCGCATTGGCGGTCGGTGCGGAGCGAGGGTTCCCGCCGCTGGCTGTCGCGGTTGTCGACCTGGCCGCAGAGGTGATCGTCCTGCGGCGCGGCGATGGCGCTATGCCGATGACCAGCCGAATCGCTGTGGCCAAGGCGCGGACCGCGCTGTACACACTGCGCGCTTCCGGCACGATCGACCTGCCAGGGGGGATCGTCGATAGCATCCAACATCTTTATGGCGGCGACTTCGTCCCGTGGGCCGGTGGTGTTCTGGTCACCGACGGTGATTTGATCCTCGGTGCCGCGGGCGCATCCGGTGCCCATGCCGTCGAAGACGAAGCGGCGGTACAGACGGCAGTGCGGCGGTGGCAGGAGAACCGTTCGGCCGGGTAGCTCCACGCGATTCCATTGCGCCGTTCGCCGTCAAGCGGCCCATTGATGTAGATCTGTTCCGGAGCGATGAGGAGATAGGCATGAACGTCAATGTGGGCCGCGTCCGATGAGCGGTGAGCCGCTGGTGCTATTGCACGGTGTAGCGATGTCGGCGCGGGTGTGGGATCCGTTGATTCCGCCGCTGTCTGCCCAGTTCGAGCTGCTGGCGCCGACCGCGCTGGGGCATCGGGGTGGGGCGGCGGTGTCGCGGCGTCCGGCGCGGATCACCGACTTTGTCGACGAGGTTGAACGACTGCTCGATGAAAAAGGGTGGGCGACAGCACATCTGGCCGGAAACTCGCTCGGCGGGTGGACGGCCATCGAGTTGGCGCGCCGGGGTCGTGCTCGTACGGTCTGTGCGCTCTCACCGGCCGGATTCTGGGATGCGGGCGGCATCGGACACGCCGATTCCTCCGCGACCATCGCGCGCAACGTCACCTTCGCACGCCTGACCCGGCCGCTCGCACCGCTGACACTGCGGTCATCGCTGGTGCGGCGCTTGGCGTTGCGGGTGATCGCCGAACACGGTGACCGCCTCGAATCATCGGCTGCCAATGGGATTGTCGCGGATCTTCTCGGCTGCACGGTCACCGATGATCTGCTCGGTACCAAGGATGCGATCGCGGATTTCGAGCGACTGCCTTGCCCGATCACGGTGGCTTGGTCACAGGCCGACCGGATCTTTCCGGTAGCGGTCAATGGCGAGATCGCCAAGCAGCGGCTACCGGATGCCACGTTCGAGGTGCTGCCCGGTGTCGGGCATGTCCCGATGATCGACGACCCTGAGTTGGTCCTGCGCACCATCCTGACCGGCACCGGTGCTCCGCCAGGTCAGGCCAGGGTTTCCGGCACGAACTGAGCCTCCGCTGCACCTCGTCGGGCGCTTTCGCCGCACGGCGGTAGTGACAAGTGCCGGAAAATTCGGTTCGAATCTCTCACCGGGAGTTCATGATCATTCCCACCGGTGGCAGATGGTCACTTGTCCAGACATACTCGACGCTTGACATGACAACGTCGGTGAAAGGTGTCCGGATATGACCATCGGCACGCTGACTGCACTGGTATTGCTGGCCGCCGGCCTGCTCTTCGTGACGGCGCTCGGCCTCGGAGTGTGGAAGTGGTTGGCGATGGTCGGCGCACCAGATGGCCGGGCGCACCCGTACGTCGATATCGCGCACCGCTCGGCCCTGCTCTATTCGTTCGCGACCGCGATGATAGCGATCTTCGTCGAACTATCCGGTTGGCCCACCGCCGTCAATGCCACCGCCGCCACCGTGCTGATCCTGATGTTCGTCATCACGATCGCCAACTACGTCAACCACGGAATCCGCCGCGACACCGACAACCAGATGCACAATCCGCCGCCCACTTTCCGCTGGGTGCTGGTCGCACTGATCGTCGGCGAAATCGGCGGATTCTGTGTCCTGCTGACAGGATTCGTCGCCGCGCAATTCTTCTAGTCGCCGTCCAGACCGCACCTTGTGCCGCAACGAATTGCGGCACAAGACCAACTACTGCGTGGCGGCCTGCCGTCTCGGCAGCTTCCAGCCCGGTCGCGGGAAGTGGCAGGTGTAGCCGTCCGGGTAGCGCAGCAGGTAGTCCTGGTGCTCGGGTTCGGCCTCCCAGAACTCACTCGCCGCGGTCACCTCGGTGACCACCTTGCCCGGCCACAGGCCCGAGGCGTCGACATCGGCGATGGTGTCCAGCGCGACGCGCTTCTGCTCGTCGTCGAGATAGAAGATCGCCGAACGGTAGCTGGTACCGATGTCGTTGCCCTGGCGGTCCTTCGTCGTCGGATCGTGGATCTGGAAGAAGAACTCCAGCAGTGCCCGATAGTCGGTCTGGGTCGGGTCGTAGATGATCTCGACGGCCTCGGCATGGCCAGGATGGTTGCGATAGGTGGGGTGATCGTTGCGCCCGCCGGAGTAGCCGACTCGCGTCGAAATCACCCCCGGCTGCTTACGGATCAAATCCTGCATGCCCCAGAAGCAGCCGCCGGCCAGAATCGCCTTTCGCGTGTCCGTCACGCGTCCTCCTTAGTGAACAGGGTCTTGTACCGACCGTAACCTTCCGCCTCGAGGTCATCGAGGTGGATGAACCGCAGGGCCGCCGAGTTGATGCAATACCGCAGGCCACCCGCCGCGCGCGGTCCGTCGGTGAACACATGCCCGAGATGGCTGTCACCGTGCGCCGAACGCACCTCGGTGCGGATCATCAGATGACTGAAATCTCGCTTTTCGACGACATGGTCGCTATCGATCGGCTTGGTGAAACTCGGCCATCCCGAACCGCTGTCGAACTTGTCGACCGAGGCGAACAACGGTTCACCGGACACCACATCCACATAGAGACCTGGCTCGTGGTTGTCCCAGTACGCACCCGTGAACGCCCGCTCGGTCCCGTTCTCCTGTGTGACGTGGTACTGCTCGGGCGACAGCGCGTCTACCGCGGTCGGGTTCCGGTTGTATTCCTGTGCCACCTGACCTCCTTATATAGGCCCCACGTACAACCCGCGGTCCGATACGGAAAGTCCCCGCCGAGCAGCGCGTCACACTTCCGTCATTATTGCGCGGCCAGGACCTACGCAGTAGGCGTGCGGTTTGTGCGGAAGGCATCGCGGAGCCAAGGCGCGCGGCGGTGGTGCGGGCGGAACCGGTCGGCCCAGCGGGGGTTCGATTCGTCGCGGCGGTAGGCAGCGAGCTGCCCCGCCATCGCAAAATGCAGGTGGGTGGCCTTGCCGATCACCTCGCCATCGGTGGCCAGCGCCTCCGGCCTGGGCAATTGCACATGCAGCTCGGGTAGGCGGCGCTCGCCGTAGACCTTGCTGTGGCCGATCGCGGCCAGCAGCAGTGCCACCAGCGCACGGGTGCGCGACCAACGCAGATCGGCGCGCAGCCAGCGGACATCCAGTAGTCCGGCATCGAGCCGGTCGCGGAAGGCGGGTACGGCGCCGTGCGGGTGGTAGGGGCCGTTGCCGATGAACAGGAACCACACTCGCTGCCAGCGATCGTCGAGATAGATCTCGATCGGTACGGCCCGGTGCAGGGTGACCACCAGCGCGGCCGCGAAGGCGGGCCATTTGCCCCAGCGCACCTGCCATTTCTCGCGCAGCCGCACCAGGTCCGGATAGGCACCGATGCTTGCGGTATTGATCAAATGCCTGGTGTGCGAACAGGTTTCGTCGCCGTACTCGACGCGCGCGATATCGACCGCGACCGCTTCACCGGCACCGGTGGCATCGACCACCTCGAGCAGGTCGTAGACGCCGAGATCACGCGCGAAATGGTTGAGCGTGCCGGTGGGTATGACGGCCAGCGGCAACTCGTGCCGCAGCGCCACCGCGGCCGCCGCGGCCACGGTGCCGTCACCACCGGCGATGCCGATCGCCAACACCGGCTCGGTGTGTTCGGCGAGTGCTCGTTCGAGTTGTTCGGCGACATCCAGGTCGGGTTCGGTGCGCAGTACGGTGGCGGCGGGCAGGGCCGCGCTGATATCGGCGGTGGGATCGTAGCTCGGATCACCGGAAACCGGATTCACCAACACCACAAGACCTTTGCCCGCCACCATCGCGGGCGCCTCACGGACCAGCCGGGCCTGTGCCTCGTCCGATTCACGTACCGGCCACCAGCGTCGGGTGGCCAATGCGATGCCGGAACCCACGGCCGCTCCGATGAGCACATCGGAGCTCCAGTGCACGCCGGTATGCACCCGCGAGTACGCGACGGTAGCTGCCAGCGGGGCGACAACGAGTGCGGTGCGCGGACTTTCGAGTGCGACCGCCGTGGCGAATGCCGCCGCGCAGGCGCTGTGCCCGGAGGGGAAGGAGGAGGATTTCGGGGCGGGCGCCAGCCGCCGGTATGCGGGCAATAGTTCGGCGGCCGGTCGGCGCCGCGCAATGAGCGTCTTGAGACCGAGGTTGACGGCCAGGCTCGCGCCCCCGACCGAGACGACCCCGCGCAGCGCCGCCCGCCGCGGTGTGCCCTGGCGGGTGGCGAGCAGTGCGGCGCTGGCCAGCCACAGCGCACTGAAATCGGCACTCTTGGTGAGCCGCAGCAGGCCGCTGTCGAGCATCGAGGCCGGTAACTCGGCGACCGCGCTGCCGACCGCTCGATCGAATCGTCCGACCCTGTAGAACTTTCGCCGCACCCAGCCACTCACCCGCTCGACATTACCGATCGCAGCCGACAGCCTGCTGCGACTGGTGCCCCAGAGCAGTGCGAAGCTGGTCATAGGTCAATAGGGTTGACCTATGACCAGCAACCCGTTCTTCGAGCCAAGTGTGCTGCCGTATGAACTTCCTCCGTTCGCCGAGATCGCTACGGAGCACTATTTGCCTGCGTTCGAGCGAGGGATGGCGGAGCAACTGGCTGAGGTTGCCGCCATCACCTCGAGCGGAGAGGAACCGAGTTTCGCGAATACCATTGCGGCCTTGGAGCGTTCGGGCGCGGTGCTGGTCCGGGTCGCGAATGTGTTCTTCAATATCACGAGCTCCGATTCCAGTGCGACCACCGATGCGATCGAGGCCGAGGTATCGCCGAAGCTCGCGGCGCATCGCGACGCGATCTATTTGGATCCTCAGCTCTTCGCGCGGGTCGAGGCCCTCTACGGCCGCCGGGAGGAATTGGGATTGGATCCCGAGGAAGCGCGACTGTTGGAGCAGTACCACATTCGGTTCGTGCGGGCGGGGGCTCGCCTGGATGCGGCGGGGCAGGCGCGGTTGCGTGAGCTGAATGCGGAACTCGCTGCGGCGGCAACGGAATTCGGGCAGAATATTTTGGCGGCGACCAATGATGCGACCGTGGTCGTCGAGTCGGCGGCGGAGTTGGCGGGACTGGGGCAGGCCACAGTGGCCGCGGCCGCGGAGAACGCTCGGGAGTTGGGGCGCGAGGGCGCGTGGGCGCTTCGGTTGCAGAACGTTTCGAATCAACCCGTGCTGGCGGAACTGGCGGACCGCGACGTGCGGCAGCGCGTAATGGCGGCTTCACTGGGTCGCGGGTTGGGTGACAACGGCACGCTCGCCGTGCGGATCGCCGCATTGCGAGCGGAACGGGCCGCGCTGCTCGGCTATTCGGATCATGCGGCTTATACGGTGGCGGATCAGACCGCCAAAACCCCTGCGGCAGTAGAGGACATGCTCGGGCGTTTGATCGCACCAGCGGTGGCGAATGCGGAGCGCGAGGCGGCCGAGTTGGCACAGGCCATGGGCGGCCAGGAGCTGCGCTCATGGGATTGGCAGTACTGGTCGGAAAAGGTTCGGGCCGAGCGGTTTTCGGTAGACGCGGAGGCGTTGCGTCCCTATTTCGAGCTCGAGCGGGTGTTGCGCGACGGAGTGTTCTTCGCCGCCGAGCAGGTGTACGGGATCACCTTCCAGGAGCGCGAGGATCTGGTCGGATACCACCCGGAGGTGCGGATCTTCGAGGTATTCGACACCGACGGCAGTGCGCTCGGACTGTTTCTCGGTGACTTCTTCGCGCGACCGTCGAAGCGCGGCGGGGCGTGGATGAACGAACTGGTCCACCAGTCACGGCTTTTGGGTAAGCGGCCGGTGGTGGTCAACAACCTCAATATCGTGAAGCCGCCCGCGGGCGAACCTGCCCTGCTCACCTGGGACAATGTGCGCACGCTGTTCCACGAGTTCGGGCACGCACTGCACGGACTGTTCTCGGATGTGACGTATCCGTTCTTCTCCGGCACCGAAGTCCCTCGGGATTTCGTCGAATTCCCGTCCCAGGTGAACGAGATGTGGATGTCGCGACCGGAGGTGCTCGCCAACTACGCCCGGCATATCGAGACCGGCGAGCCGATGCCCACCGAACTGGTCGAGCGGATGGCCGAGGCCGCGCGGTTCGGTACCGGCTTCAAGACCGTCGAATACCTCGGCGCGACACTGCTGGACTGGGCCTGGCACCGCGTACCCGCCCCCGAGGCGCTGGCCGACACCGATGCCGAGGCGTTCGAAGAGGAAGCGTTACGCAAGGCCGGTCTGGCCATCGACGTGATTCCGCCGCGCTACCGGACCGGCTACTTCGCCCACATCTTCTCCGGCGGTTACGCGGCGGGGTACTACTCCTATATCTGGAGCGAGGTGCTGGACGCGGACACCGTCGAATGGTTCGACGAGGGTGATGCGTCCATCCGCGAGAAGGGCGAGACCTTCCGTCGCGAACTGCTCTCCCACGGCGGCTCGGTCGACCCGCTGACGGCCTTCGAATCCTTCCGCGGCCGCGCCCCCGAAATCGAACCGCTGCTGGTCCGGCGGGGTCTGCTGAACTGACCGGGACGCTGGAACCGGCTGTGGCCCAGCCGGTTCCAGCACCGGGCGGTTATCCGAACAAGCCGCCGAGCACGCCGCCGCTCTGTCCAGCCTCTTGACCGCCACCGGTGCCGCCGATGAACCCGCCCGGCGGCAGTTCCGAGGGCTGCACGATGACGAAACCGCGCCCGGAGAACGACAGGGTGAGGCCCTCGCCGGTGCTGCGGCCGATGAGGCGGCCGAGGCCGAAGGAGTCGTTGCGTTTGATGCCGGTGGACAGGCTCGACGACCAGGCCACCGCGGCCTGCGGGTCGGCGTAGGTCGGTTGGTCGACATTGAGGACGACCGGCGAGCCGTGTGTGGTGATGGCGATGCGACCGCGCCCGGTGAACACGCAGTTGAAGAAGCCCGCGTTACTGGCGAAACCGGCTGCGCCCTGGACCCTTTGGATGTTGTAGGACAGCGAGGTATCGAAGGCGAGCACATTCGAGCCGTTGATGGTCAGCCCATCGGTGCCGTCGAGATCGACGGTGTGCACGTCGGCGGCGGAATCGGCGAGGAACAGGTCGCCGCGACCGGTCACCTGCATCAGCGGCACACCCTCGCCGGTCAGTCGCTGCTGGATCGCCCGGCCGATACCGCCCGAACCGAGCGCCTTGAAATGCAGATCGCCCTGGTATGCGACCATCGAGCCGGCCCGCGCCATGGTCTCGCCATTGACGGCGACCTTGATCATCTTGCCGCCCTGCTTCTGGATGCCGATGCCGTTGACCTCGGCGTGGCTCGGATCGAACAGTTCGCTCTGCATCGGCAGCGCTCCTTGCTGGGGTGCAATCGGTGGTGGCGGCACGGCGCCGGACTGGGGATAGGCGGGCGGAGCCTGGTACTGGGGCTGGGCCGGGTATTGCGGCGGTGCCACAGCGGGCGGCATCGGAGCCTGGTACTGCGGCTGGGCTGGATATTGCGGCGCCGGGGCCTGCGGTTGGGCTGGATATTGCGGCGCCGGGGCCTGCTGCTGGGCTGGATACTGCGGCGCCGGGGCCTGCTGCCGGTACTGCGGCTGGGCCGCAGCGGGCGGCGCCGCTTCGGGTTCGTCGTCGATATTCACACCGAATGCCGTCGCGATTCCGGCCAGCCCATTGTCGTAGCCCTGCCCGACCGCGCGCACCTTCCACGCACCGCCGCGCCGGTAGATCTCCACGCACACAACGGCCGTCTCGGTGCTGAGCCCGGTCATCGGGAAGGTCAGCGTTGCCGCGTCGGATCCGATCGTCGCGGTCAGCGAACTCGCGCCCGCGAAGGTCGGCGGCCCACTGCCGTCGAGACTGGCCGTGACCACGACCTTGTCGACATCAGCGGGCAGGGCGGAGGTCTGCACATCGACCATATCGCCGGCGCCGCGGCCGTGCCGATAGGTGACGCCGGGTCCGGCCGGTTGATTGAAGAAGACGAAGTCGGCATCGGAGCGGACCCGCCCGTCGGCCCCGAGCAGGAGCGCCGACACATCGACCGGCGCTGCACAGGTGACGGTCACGATCATCCGGTCGCCGGGTGCGGGGCGATTTTCCCCGCGCGCGAGTGCGGTCACGGCGGACCGCCCCGGTCCATATGTCCGAGTGGCATGCGATTCACGGGATCAAGTGTGTCGCGAGTCCCGTCCGATTGCCACCACCCGCGATAGATCGGGCCACGGCGGCCTACGCAGCACCGCGAGTGTGGCGATGACCGCGGCCAGTAGACCGATCAATTCACCCATCAGCGCGATCCGGGTAGCATCGACCGCGGGCGTCCAGCTGACTTCGCCTTCGTGGACGACGAACGCGCCCACCGGACGAGCGGTGCGCAGCAGGCCGCCCGTCCTGGTGGCGGTGATGATCGTGGTGCCGTCGGACGTTTCGTACGGCTGCCCGTAGGCGAGCGAATCATCCACTGTCCGTAGTGAATTCAATGGGTTTCGAAGCATTGGTTCCTCCCCTCGATGCGGAACCTGCGGTGGCGCGGCCCCCTTGGAGTATCGGCGGCACCACCAAATGTGGCAAGGGTGTCCCGCATGTGGGTGTGGTACGAAGTTGCGGGATTTGGCGGGTGAGAGGTGGGTGGGTTGTCGGCGACGCTTTTGCGGTGGCTGGTGCTGGTAGCGGTCGGGGCGGCGTTGATCACCGTGCCCGGGGCGCAGGTCGATCCGGAATACCGGTTTTATCACCAGCGACTGCACTGGCATGCTTGCGGTCTCGAGGATCTGGACAAGGCAGGGGCCGAATGCGCGGATGTGCTGGTGCCGCTGGATTATCTGCGGCCCTCCGATCGCACGCTGAAGATCGCCATATCGCGGCTGCGAGCCACCGATCCGGATCAGCGTCATGGCATTCTGCTGGCCAATCCGGGCGGGCCCGGTGCGTCGGGCCTCGACACCGTGGATCTGCTCGGTGACGTGCTCTCTGCGCAGGTGCGGGCGCGTTTCGATGTGATCGGTATGGATCCGCGTGGGATCGGCGACTCCGGGCGCACGCCGCGCTGCGGGTGGCCGGTCGGCGAAATGATCCATTCGGCGGGTCTGGATTCGCAGGGCTTCGCGCGGGAAACCGCGCTGGCGGCGGATATGGCCGCAGGATGTCTGGCCGATGATCCGGTGAAGGTGCGCCAGCTCACCACCCGCAATACCGCTCGCGATATGGAGGTCATCCGAGTGGCGCTGGGCGAACCGAAGCTCAGCTACTACGGCGTCTCCTACGGCACGTATCTCGGTGCGGTATTCACCCAGATGTTCCCGGAACGCAGTGATCGGATGGTGCTCGACAGCGCAATCGACCCGGATCGTTATTGGACCGGCCTTGTCCAGGATTGGGGTCCCTCGGACGAGCGAGCGATCGATGAATGGTCGAATTGGGCTGCGGGACAGGATGATACCTATCACTTCGGGTCGTCCCCGGTCGAAGTGCGGGCATGGGTGACGGAGTTGATCGTCGCGTCGGCACGCCAACCGATCGTGATCGACGACTTCCCGATCGACGATCACTGGCTTCCATTTCTCTTGCACAACATGGTGACCGATTTCCGGCGCAACCAAGCGCTGGCCGAATCGTTACGTGAGATCGCCGATGCGGCGGGCGGCCCACCCGTAGCCGCGCGGGCGCCACGCCTGCAAATCGTCTTGCGGGCCTTGCGATCCGAGGAGAACTCCGTCCTCGCCCAGATCACCTGCGGTGATGCCGCGGCACCGACAGATCCGGCGTGGTATGCGAACAATATCGAAACCAGCCGGGCCACCCAGCCCATATTCGGTCCGCTGGCCAACAACATCCAGCCGTGCGCATTCTGGCCAAGGCCCGTCGAACCTGCCACCACCGTGCGGAATTCGGTTCCGGTGCTCATCCTGCAGGCGACCGGCGATGCCCGAACCCCGTACACCCACGGTGTCCGACTACATCGGTACCTCTCCGCATCCCGCTTGGTCACACTGCAGGACATCCGCATCCACATGACCTTCCGGCCGGATTTGAGCGCCTGCGTCAACAACGCGATCAATACTTACCTCGCCGAGGGCACCCTGCCCGCCGCCGACGTCACCTGCCACGCGGACCAGTAGGAATCAACCGGGCGCCACCGCCCATGAGTGATACCGCGACGCCGCATTCCACAGGAAGAAACTATTCGTCCCCGCCGCGGCCGCGGCATCGATCTGCGCCTTGACCTCGGCATCGCCATAGTTCACTCCCAGGCTGAAATCCTGCAGCCACGGAATGACTTTCGCGCCGGTACCTTCGGTCTGTCCGAAGAAATCGGCGAGCGACCGGAAAATGATGTCGTACGGCTGGGCGTTCGGGTTCGCGACACCGTACTCACCAGGATTCCAATGCGACGGGTACAGCATCGGAGCGACATAGTCGACATACCGAGCGATCGCCGGAATGTCCTGTGCGATCTCATCCGGCCGCGTCGCAGCGATACCGAACACCGCGGCACCGAGATTCGCGCCTTTGTCGCGCACCGGATCCCGGCTCTCGTGCAGGAATTCGGCGATCGATGCGCTCGGCGCGACGGTCAGCCCCGGAAACTGCATCTGCGACAGCGCACCATCGGGCCGCCGGACATAGTCGTACATAATTCCGTCGAAGCCGAGTTCGGCTGCCTCGGTGGCGAGATCGATGTTGTACTTGCGGATTTCCGGATCGGCGAAGTTGGTGAAGGCGATCGCACCGTACTTGCTGGCATACGGCTGACCGGAGGGATTCTGGATGACCCAGTCCGGATGTCCTGCGTGCCAGGCCCATTCGGCCATGGTCGGATCACGGAAGGCCACGATCCGCCCGACCACCCGCAGGTTCATATCGTGCAGTTGTCGAAGTGCGGCGCGCACATCGTAGATATTTGCGGCCGCACCCGCCTGCCGTGCCAGCGGCACTTGCGAGTCGTAACCGATAACCCCGTCCTCATCCTTGATATCGAGCTGAACGGTATCGATGCGCCCCTCGCGCGCCATATCCAGAATGGGTTCGCGCAAGCCGTCGTACGCCCATCCGTACGCCGTGATGTGCGCGGCCTTGACTCGAGGCATATCGACCGATGTGGTAATCGCCTGCGTCGCCCTATTTCCCGCCGCGTCGACCGCGGTCACCTCACCGCCGACGGGAGTGCGCGCCAGCGTGATCTCGAAGGTGCCGTCCGCGGCGGGCGTGACCGACTGTGTGCCGACGAAGACGCGCACGGCACCGGATTCCTTGCCGCGCAATGTAATCGGCTGACGATACGATCCGGCCCTGCCCGGCTGGGTCAGCTCGAGTTTCGGCGCCTCGGTATCGACGGTAAAGGTTGCGGTAACCCCCGGACCGGCGCTGAACAGCCCGAATATGCCCGCGCGTGGGATCTCGGCGGTGAACTTGTGATCGCCATCGGCGAGCTGACCGGGCCGATACACCACCGAATCGCCCTCGACCGTGCCGTTCACCGTCTTGCCGTCGAGTTCGAGCCGCATATCGTTCGGGTTGTGGCCCTGGGCATCCACGCGCAATGCGAGCCCGGTCAGCGTGCTCGCGCCGACAACTCCGTCCGGTAATCCGGTCAGCGCCGAACCCGCGGGTTCGGACCGATGGGCGCCGATGATCACGGATGCGATGAGGATTGATAATGCTGCGATAACCGCTATTGCCGCCAGCCGCCATCGCCCGGTGATCGGGACCAATTTGTCCAACGCGCACACCAACTTTCATCTGTCGCTATTGCCCAACTATCTACCTCGGACAGCGCCATCGGGCGTGGTTATGCCGATTCGCAACCGAGATTCCTCGCCGCCGCGTACCGTTCGATCGGTGGTGCGGTGCAGGGCTAGCGGAACTCGGGTTGTCCTGTCGGCCTTGATATTCGCGACCCTCACCGCATGTGGGGCAGCGGCGGATCCGGCCCCGGCGGCCATCGAAAAGGTTCCGGTGGCCACCTCGACGCCCGACCCGATCGCGGTGGGAGCCAATGAACTCGGACTCGTCCCGATCCTGATGTATCACCAGGTGACATCGACTCCGGTCGGCGAATACGACCAGACTCCGGAGAAGTTCCGCGCCGAACTCGAGCGCCTGTACCGCGAGAACTACCGGCCGGTGACCGTCGCCGACTACATCCGCGGCCATATCGACATCCCTGCTGGCACCCATCCGGTGGTGCTCACCTTCGACGACTCCACCAGCACCCAGTTCCGGTTCACCGAGGACGCCACGGTGGCTCCGGATACCGCGATCGGGATACTCGAGGAGTTCGGCGCATGCAATCCGGACTTCCGGCCCACCGCGACGTTCTATGTCAATAACGAGCCGTTCGCCGGTGACGCGCGCGCACTGCCCTGGCTGGCCGCGCACGGATACGAAATCGGTGCGCACACCGCGAGCCACGCCAATCTCGGTCGGTTGGACAGCACCGGTGTGCAGCGTGAGCTGGTCGAGAACTTGCGCGCGATCGCGATCGCGGCGCCCGGCGATCGCGTGCGCACGATGGCCCTACCGCTCGGCATCTTTCCCAGCGACCGTGCACTCGTCACCGCGGGAAGCTGGGACGGTACGAACTACGCGTTCGAAGCCGTGTTGCTGGTCGGCGCCGAGCCAGCACCCTCCCCGTTCGGTCAGGTCGATCCCGCTGGTGTGCCGCGCATCCGGTCGGGAAAGACCGAGGTTGACTTCGCTTCGGCCTACTGGCTCGACCGCCTCGACCAGCATCCCGACCAGCGTTATACCTCCGACGGCAACCCGAATAGGATCTCGGCCCCCAAACGGCTTGCCGACGAACTGAACCCGCGTTGGCGCGGTGAGTTCAACCCCTATTGACCAGCAGAGAACCAAGTATGCCAAGAGTTTGAGGATGCATTCGAAGATCTGCTGCGGTGGCTGGTGCTCGGTACCGCGACCGCCGTGGCGGGCGCGGCCTGCGCTGCTGTTCTGCTCGGCGTCGGCCAGATCTGGGACCCGTCGAATCACGCCGAACCTGTCATGATCTTCGGCTGCGGTCGAGCCGTTGCCAGTGATCCGGTGCAGTGCCGCCCGGATCCGCTCGGCCGCTGAGGTATTGGTGCCGGGATGACCCGACCAGGCCGTTTCGCCCTGAGTGGCCGTATGTATATTAGCGAGCGCAACTAGTTACGGGTGATCGGCGTGGGGGCGGATCGCTTGTGGCGCAGTGTGCCAATCGCTCGACCGGCTCGACTCAGGTTTCGAGACACTTCCACCACGGATAGCCGATCAGAACTAGGGCTCAAATTATGACGAATTCGACCAGCCAGGCCCCGGCAACGTCGCCGGACCTGGGTGCCGGTGAGGGTACGTCACTGTCGCACCGGCAGATCCTCACCATCCTGTCCGGACTGCTGCTCGGCATGTTCCTCGCCGCGCTCGATCAGAACATCGTGAGCGTCGCGATCGTGCGGATCGCCAACAGCCTGGACGGATTCGACGAACAGGCCTGGGCGACCACGGCGTATCTGATCACCGCGACGATCACCACCCCGCTGTACGGCAAACTGGCCGATATCTACGGTCGAAAGCCGTTCTATCTCACAGCGATCGGATTGTTCGTCATCGGCTCGGTGGCCTGCACCTTCGCCACGTCGATGTATGAACTCGCCGGATTCCGCGCTTTCCAGGGCCTCGGTGCGGGCGGGTTGATGTCGTTGGCGTTCACCATCATCGGCGATATCGTGCCCGCCCGGGAGCGGGTGCGCTACCAGGGCTATTTCATGATGGTCTTCGGTTCGGCGACGGTGCTCGGTCCGGTGCTCGGTGGTTTCTTCTCGAACTACGACCAGCTCTGGGGCCTCGAGGGCTGGCGCTGGGTGTTCCTGGTCAATGCGCCGATCGGTGTGCTCGCGCTCGGTGTGGTCGCCAAGGTGCTCAATGTGCCGCATCAGCGCCAGGATCACCGCATCGACTGGTTCGGCGCGGTGGCATTGACGACATGTGTGGTGCCGCTGCTGATCGTCGCCGAACAGGGCCGGGATTGGGGCTGGAGTTCGCAGCACGCGCTCATCTGCTACGGGATCGGTGCGGGCGGACTGCTGCTGTTCCTGCTCGTCGAATTCTTGATGAAGGATGCGGCGCTGATTCCGCTACGGCTGTTCGAGAACTCGACCTTCAGCGTGACCATCGCGGGTGGGTTCATTGTCGGTATCGCGATGTTCGGCGCGATCGTCATGGTGCCGCAGTACTTCCAAGTGGTGCGCGGATATTCGCCGACCAAATCGGGTCTGCTGATGCTGCCGCTGGTGCTGGGGATCATGTTCGGTTCGCAGCTGGCCGGCTTGACCACCAAGTTGACCGGGCGCTACAAGATCCTGCCGGTGATCGGGACATTCATCATCGCGGTCGGCGCGGGGCTCTACGGGCAGGTGCATTATGACAGTCCGCTCTGGCAGCCGATGGTCTACGGCGGCGTGATCGGATTCGGGCTCGGTTGCTGTATGCAGACCCTGATCATCGCGGCGCAGAATGCCGGTCCGCGTTCGGATATGGGTGTTTCGACCGCATCGGCGACCTTCTTCCGGCAGATGGGCGGCACGCTCGGTGTCGCGGTATTCCTGACCATTCTGTTCAACCTGTTGCCGCACCGGATCATCGACGCCTTCGGTGGCGCGCTGCCCGCCGGGTTCGATGCCGCGCAGCTGAGCACCATGCAGAGCAATACCAGCGGAATCGCGGCACTGCCGGATGAGCTGAGGGTGCCGATTCTGATCGGGTTCACCGATGCGATGCACGGCGTCTTCTATGCCGCGGCGGGAGTCGCTCTGCTCGCGTGCCTGGTGCTGATGTTCATGAAAGAGATTCCGCTGCAGGACAATCCGGTACCCGCTGTGGAGTCGGCGGCTGTGGAGTCCGAATCCAGCTGGGATGAGGCGCAGGTTTGGGAGGGTGCGGCGAAGGTGCTCTCCGAACCAGAACCCGAACCGGTGCTGGCGGGTGCGGTCGGCCGCATTTCGGTAAATCATGACGGCAATGGTGTGTATGTGGCCGCCGTTGTGCCGCAGTCGCATTCGGTCCTCGACTACGAAGGCGCGTCGATCGGCGGGCGGATCGGGCGCGAAGACGGCAGACCGGTGCCGGGCACGGTGCTGACCCTGATCGACCAACGAGGACATCAGGTTTCGCGCGCGACCGGGGATGCCGATGGCGGCTACCGCATCGAAGCGCCAGCCGCGGGCAACTATGTCTTGATCGCGTCGGCGACCGGACATCGGCCGGAGGCGGTCAGCGTGGCCATCGGACAGCGACCACAGCTGCTCGATCTGACGCTGACGGGCTCCGGTGAATTGTCCGGTGTGGTCCGTTCGGCCGGTCGCGGTACCCCGCTACCCGGTGCCACCGTCACACTCACCGATATCCACGGCGAGGTCGTCGGTGCCGCGATAACCGCGAGCGACGGCGCCTATGTCTGCCACGGCGTCGTCTCGGGCACCTACACCCTGGTGGCCGTCGCCGAACATATGCGCCCCAGTGCCACCACCCTCACCATTCCCGACAGCGGTCTCCTACATCACGACATCGATATGGCATCGATGGCCGTGCTGGCCGGATCCGCCTGGGCCGACGGCGACCGAGCCGTGCCGGACATCCAGATCAGCGTCCTCGACGCATCCGGCGATCTCACCGCCACCACCCGCACCGATGCCAACGGCCGCTATCTGGTAACCGACCTCCCCGAAGGCCACTACACCGTAATCGCGCGCGGCTACCCGCCGGTCACCACCCGAGTAACAGTCTCCGGCGGCGAAGTAGCCCACGACGTCCGCCTCGGCTACGAAACCGCGGAGGCCCCCGACCCCCGCTGACCCTGGAGCGGTCTCTTCAAGCCGCGTAGGCGATGGCGTTGGTGGAGTTGTCGTTGCGGATGTCGCCGTTGAAGTGGTCGAAGCGGGCGTGCCCCGGTATTGCTCAATCAACCTGCGGCAGTACCTCCGCGGCAATGCGCTCCATCTGAGCGGTCTCGTCGAAAAGTGGGTTGATCAGGATCATCTCGGCCCCGGCGTCGGACACTTCGCGCAGGCCTTGGATGCAGTCCTTCGGTGTGCCGTGGACGGCGACGGGGAGCAGGGTTTTGCCGAAGTCGCCGTAGAAGTCGGTCAGGGCGGTGGCCATGCGCTGTTCGGCACGCGCCGGATCGTCGTCGACCGCGATGTAGACGCGTTTGGCAATGCGGAAATCCGATGGCGCGCCGGAGTTCTCGGCCACGGTTTCGCGCACGTACCGGACCTGTTCGGCGAATTTGGCCGTCGTGCTGGAACCGGCGCCGAAGAATCCGTTGCCGTGCCGGACCGCGCGGCGCAGGGCCGCGGGTGTGCTGCCGCCGAACCATAATGGCGGATAAGGCTTCTGGAACGGCTTCGGCTCCATGGTGGCATCGGTGAGCTGCCAGAACTCACCCTCGAAATCGATTCGCGGTTGGGTCCACAGCGCCTTCATGACGCGCAGGCCCTCATTGAAGCGGGTCACCAGATTGTCGGCAGGGTCGACATCGAAGGCGGAGAACATCCGGTTGCGCCCGCCGATCCCGACGCCGATCTCCAGTCGGCCACGCGCGAGCTGATCCAGCGTGCTGATGCGTTTGGCGAGGTGCACCGGATTGTGCAGCGGCGTCACGAACACCGCGCATCCGAAGCGAAGCCGCTCATTGCATGCGGCCGCGTAGGTCAACAACTCGATCGGACTCAGATTGGGCGCGGATCCGAGCAGCTGCTCGGTCGTCCAGGCGCTTTCGAAGCCGAGGGCCTCGGCTCGATCCAGGTAGGTCCGCAGATTTTCCGGTTGGAAAGATCCGTCGGGAATGAGCTGCGGAACCGAAATGGCGTATCGCATCGTTCGAGCCTAGCTCGTGCGTCGCGGCACCCCTTTCAGGTGATTTCGAGCCAGACCTCAACATGCCGGTAACTCGACTGTTACCGCCCGCCGAGCGACGGCGCGCCTGGCACGGTTAGATTGTCCGAAAGCCGTTATCCCAGAGAGGAAAACACCCCCGTGGGGCCGTTCTGCAGAGCCGTCTTCCTGGACGTCGACCACAAGCTGATCGGGTATCTCGAACCCAAGGTCCGCTTCCTGAAACGCGCCTGGATCGGCGACGACTTCGTCCAGGGTGTGGAGCGCCTCCTGACGGTGCCGACGCGCGTGGTGTGGGCCGGACCGCAAGTAGGGGAGCAGGTCAGTCTGTATGACAAGGCCGCCTCCGTTGCCCCGCTGATCGCGCCCCAGCATGGCTTCATCGGCCGCTACATCCTCAACCACGACAAACGCACCTATGTGGACAAGGCGGCGGTCCGACACGGCGACGACCGCCATCGCATCCACCCGCTGCCGATGCTCACCGCCGAAGGCGCGGATTGCGCCGGTGGCGATTTCGCACTGATCGGTACCTGGTCCGGCGATCGCATTTCCATGAGCGCCACCGTGCCCACCGGCTTCGAGCTGCTGAAGTACGACATTGTGCCGAACTGATCCATGGTCGACTTCGGTCGACCATGTCAGCTCGACGTGCGGCGTGTCCGCTCGCACCAGGCGTTGGGCTGAAAACGCTTGCGGCGTTCGGAAATTGCGTGATGATAGCCGCAGCACTCGCGCATCCTCTGCACAATCCGCCTGCTGCTTATCAGAGCCGCGGATCGAAGACCA
Source organism: Nocardia sp. NPDC050630 (assembly GCF_044457245.1). Taxonomy (NCBI): domain Bacteria; kingdom Bacillati; phylum Actinomycetota; class Actinomycetes; order Mycobacteriales; family Nocardiaceae; genus Nocardia; species Nocardia sp. NPDC050630. The sequence goes on along the minus strand of NZ_JBITGN010000007.1, from coordinate 142,299 downwards.
GCCGAAATCCGGTCAGCTCGTGCTCATCACCGACGGCCCAGAACTCCCGTCCCGGTAATTCGTTCTGCGGCAGCCCGGCCTGTTCGGCGATATCGGCCGCCGGTATCCACATTGGCGAATGTGCCGGATGCCATGGTGTCTGCACCTGCGCCCGATCGCCGAACAACAGGATCACCCGCACCCGCACTGGTTCAGGATCCATAGGTACATGATGCGCGCTCGCAACGGCGTTGCCGAGGTCGCGTGCATCAATCGAAACGTACTTCCCACCGTTTGATGCCATTGAGCCAGCCGGAGCGCAGATGTTCCGGTTCGGCGACCTGACTCAATTCGGGCATGGTGTCGGCAATGGCATTGAACATCAGATCGATCTCGAGTCGGGCCAGGTTCGCGCCGAGGCAGTAGTGCGTGCCCGCGCCGCCGAAGCCGACGTGTGGATTGGGATCGCGCAGGATATCGAAGGTGAACGGATTCTCGAAGGCATCCTCGTCGAAATTGGCCGAGCTGTAGAACAACCCGACACGCTGACCCTCGCGGATCAGCTGTCCGCCGAGCTCCACATCGCGCATCGCCGTCCGCTGGAATACCGAGACGGGGGTCGCCCAGCGGACGATCTCATCCGGCGCGGTGCGGGGCCGCTGCTGCTTGTAGAGCTCCCATTGGTCCGGATTGTCGACGAAGGCCTTCATGCCGTGGGTGATCGAATTTCGGGTGGTCTCATTGCCCGCCACCGACAGCAGGATCACGAAGAACGCGAACTCGTCCGAACCCAGATGCTCACCTTCGATATCGGCATTGACCAGCTGCGTCACGATATCTTCTGCCGGGCAGGCCCGCCGCTGCTCGGCCATGGTCCAGGCGTAGCCGCTCAATTCCAGCTGTGCGGTCTGCGCATCGCTGGCGTACTCCGGGTCGTCGGCGCCGATCATCTGATTGGACCAGTGGAACAGCTTCTTGCGGTCCTGCTGTGGCACCCCGAGTAGTTCGGCAATGGCCTGCAGCGGTAATTCACAGGCGACCTGCTCCACGAAATCACCGCTACCCGACTTCTTCGCCTCGTGCACGATTCGGGCCGCGCGCTCGGTGAGCGCCGCCCGCAGCGCCTCCACCGCGCGCGGTGTGAAGCCCTTGGACACGATGCGCCGATTCTTCGTGTGGGCGGGCGGGTCCATATTGAGCAGAATCAGCCGCTGCATCTCGATCTGCTCGCGGGTGATGGTGGACTGGAACCGGATGATCGCGCTGTTGGCGGAGGAGGAGAAGATCTCCGGATGTTTCGAGATCTCCCTGATGTCTTCGAGCTTGGTGACCGCCCAATAGCCGCCGTCATCGAAGCCGCTGGACCGGTCGGACTGGGCACACCACCAGACCGGTGCGGTTCGACGCAGTTCCGCGAATTCCTCGGTGGGTCTGCGTTTCGCCCACAGGTCCGGGTCGGTGAAATCGAATCCGGCGGGAATCGACGGCGTGGCCATGGCCACCTCCCAGAGCTAGAACACGTTCTACAGCCGATTCAAGCACATGTGCCGCTCGGAAACAGGGAAATGCCCATGTGCCGACGGTCAGTGTTCGAGCTTGCGTAAGAGCCGGTGGAGTGTGTGCAGGTCGTCGGGGGAGAGGGCGGCGACGGTGGCCGGGGCGGGGTCGGGGGTGGCCATCGCCTGTGCGAGTACGGCGCGGCCCGCATTGGTAATGGAGACCTGTTTGCGGCGGCGGTTGGTGGGGTCGATCTCGCGCACGACGAGGCCGAGTTCGTCGAGATTATTGACCGCGACCGTGGTCGCGGGCGCGTCCATGCCGGTCGCCTGCGCGATCTGGTTGAGCGTGAGCGGGCCGGGGCGCAAGCGGCGCAGAATGCGAATTCGACTGAACGGCAATCCCGTTCGCTCGGTGACCGCCCGCTTCCACGAGTCACGGGTATCCATCACCAATTGGGTGAGCTGGGCCCAGACATCGTCGGCGGTTGGCACGTCATCCGGCATGTGCGGGGACCTTCTCTTCCAGTATCGGGGCGACGCGATCGCGGGACCGCGCGGCCCAGCGGGTGTTCGCGACAATGCCGAGTATGGCGATTCCGGCCGTGAAAACCGCAATCAGCCACCACAGACCGGCGCCGGTCAGCGCGCCGCACAGTGCGACACCCATGCTCACGCCGACCTGTCTGCTGGTCGAGGCGACCGCCGACGCGGCGCCCGCGCGATCCAGCGGCATCCCGCTGACCGCCGCCGTGGTGATCGGCGCATTGACCATGCCGAATCCGATTCCGAAGATCGCGAAGACGATGACCAGTTGCCAGATCGGAGTCGTCACATCGAGCCGGGTCAGCAGCACGGCGGCGATGGTCATCGCGATGCCCGCCGCGACCAGTGAGGGTTTGGTTCCGTAGCGCCCGACCAGACGCCCTGACAGGGGCGAGAAGATGAGTGTCGCGACCGCCATGGCCAGATATAGCGCCCCGGTGTGCACGGCCGAATAACCGCGCAGCTCTTGCAGATACAGCGAGCAGGTGAACAGGAATGCGCCGAGTGCGGCGAAGGCGAAGATCGCGGTCACCGTCGCCGAGGCGAACGGCACGCTGCGGAAGAAGCGTAGATCGATGAACGGATCCGAGCGTCGCGATTCCTGCCACAGGAAGGCCACGAGGGCGAGCGCCGACACCATGAATACCGCGGGCGAGCGCTCGATCAACCCGAACACCACCGTGAACAGAAATGCGATGGCCAGCAACTGCCCGATCGGATCGAGCCCGCGCACCGTGGCCGACTTCGATTCCGGCACGAACAGTGTCGTCAAGACCAGTGCGAGCACACAGATCGGCAGGTTGATCCAGAACACCGACTGCCACCCGAGTCCATCGATCAGCACGCCGCCGACCATCGGTCCCAATGCCATCGATATGCCGACCACCGCACCCCAAATGCCCACCGCGCGAGCACGTTCCACCTTCCCTGTGAAAACCTGGGTAATGATCGACATCGCAACCGGGTTCAGCATCGATCCACCGATCGCCTGCAAAAACCTTGCCCCGATGAGGGTTTCGATATTCGGTGCGAGGCTGCATGTCAGCGACCCGAGTGCGAACACCGTCAACCCGATCCGGAACACCCGCCGTCGCCCGAACCGGTCCGCCGTCGCGCCCGCGAGCATCAGCAGGCTCGCCATCGTGAGCGTGTAGATATCGATGATCCACTGCAGCCGAGCCAGTGGCGCACCCAGATCTACCCGAATAGCGGGCACCGCGACATTCACGATCGTCGAATCCATCGACACGATAAGCAGACTCAGACAACACGTCGCCAACACCACCAACTTCCGTCGCGGCGCCAACTCTCCAACAGTTGTATTCACACAACAATTGTGTAAGCACAACTGTCTTGAATGCAAGGGGTGTCCCAGGATGTGAGCCGTGCAACAACGCTGGTCTTATGAGCCTGGTGGGCGGTCGGTTGCGGGGATTCCGAGGATAGTGAGGAAAGCGGTCGCCGCGGGCGTCCGGCCGATACGGCTCCAGATGACGTACTCGATGCGGGCCGGTGCGTCGGTCACCTCGATGGTGACAACGCCACTGAGCTGGGGCGTGTAGGCGGCGGGGAGCATAGCCACGGCGAGGCCCGGTCTGACCAGTCGGGCGATGTAATCCCCGGTGGTCACCTCGAACGCGACGTCGCGGTCGAGACCGGCGGCGGCGAAGGCCTGATCGGATTGGATGCGTCCGGCCGTCCCGGCCGGAAGGTCCACGAAAACCTCCGAAGAAAGTCTGCGCAGGTCGACCAGCGCTTGGTCGGCGAGCGGATGATCCGGCGCGACCACGGCGACGAGGCGGTCACGCGCGAGCTCGTGGGCGGCGACACCCTGGGGGTGCGCCGTGGTGGGCAGACCAAGGAAGGCCACGTCGACGGTGCCGTCCTTGACCTGTTCGATCAGGTCATCGCTCGCGCCCACCCGCAAGTCGATGCGCACCTGTGGATACTGCCGACGGAACTCGCGCAGCGCATCCGGGATATCGACCGCGGCGACGGTCGCAATCAGGCCGACGGCGAGGCGGCCGCGTATTTCCCCGACGGCCGCGGCGACCTCGGCCGCCGCGCGCTCGGCGGCGTCCAGGCACTGGCGGGCGGCGGGCAGGAATGCCGCACCGGCCGGTGTCAGGCGCACCCGGCGGCTGGTGCGCTCGAAGAGTCGCGCGCCGAGTTCGCGTTCCAGGCGTGCGATCTGGTGGCTGAGGGCGGACTGGACGACCAGACACCGTTGGGCGGCTCTGGTGAAGCTGTTCGTCTCGGCGACCGCGACGACATAGCGCATCTGCTGGAGCTCCATGGATCAATCTTGTACCGAGATTGATCCAGTGACAAACATGTGTTGGACTCATCAATTAATTGGCGGTCAAATGGCGAGTGTGAAAAATCCAGCAGCACAGCGGGTTTCCGGAGCAACCACCACCGGAAACCTGTCGCGCGCCGCGCTGACGGCGTCCGCGCCTTTGGCATGGGGCACGACCTATGTCGTCACCACCGAACTTCTCCCGCAGGGACATCCACTGTTCGCGGGACTCTTGCGTGCGCTGCCCGCCGGTCTGATCGCACTGGCGGTTACCCGGACGGTGCCGCGCGGAGTGTGGTGGGGAAAGGCCGCGACGCTCGGAGTTCTGAATATCGGGCTGTTCTTTCCACTGCTGTTCGTTGCGGCCGAACGTCTGCCGGGTGGTGTTGCCGCGACCTTGGCAGCGGCTCAGCCACTCATCGTGGCGATCCTGGCTGTGCTGGTCCTGCACGAGAGCCCATCGGCCTGGCGGATCGGCTGGGGCGCGGTGGGGCTCGTTGGCGTCGGTCTGGTGGTGATCGGGCCGAATGCGGCACTGGACGCAATCGGGATCGTGGCGGGCCTCGGTTGCGCGGCCACGATGGCGCTCGGCGTGACGCTCACCAAACGCTGGGGACGGCCCGCCGAAGCGAGTCCAACGGCCTTCGCCGGCTGGCAACTCACCGCGGGTGGCCTGTTCCTGGTGCCCGTCACCTTCCTGTTCGAGGGAGCGCCTCCCGCCATCGATCCGCCCGCCATCCTCGGCTACCTCTGGCTCGGTCTGTTCGGCGGACTGCTTGCTTACGTCCTGTGGTTCCGCGGCATCACCACCTTGCCCGTCAACTCGGTCTCCATCTTGTCGCTGCTCTCACCCCTGGTCGCCGCCGTGCTCGGCGCAGTCCTGCTCGACCAGACACTCGGCCCGATCCAACTCGTCGGATTCGGCCTCGCACTCGCCGCCATCGTCGCCGGTCAACTTCCCGCGCCCATGCGCGCCGGACTGGAAAGGACAATTCGATGAAAATCGCCGTAGTAGGAGCCGCGGGCATGGTCGGTTCGCGCGTCCTCGACGAAGCCGCAAGCCGCGGCCACGACCTCATCGCGGTATTCCGGAACCAGCGGCCTACCACGCTGCCACCGGGAACGACCTCGGTCGCAAGTGACGCCGACGAGTTGAGCGCTCTGTTCGATAGCGCCGATGCGATCGTGCTGGCGACCCGTCCGGCGCCAGGGCAGGAAGACTCTGCCGCCGCGACCACGACGGCGCTACTCGACGCCGCCGCGGCAGCTGACGCGCGCATCCTCGTTGTCGGCGGTGCGGCACCGCTGCGAAACCCGAGGCATCCCGATCGGCTCGTCATAGACAGTCCGGAGTACGTGCCGCCCGCGATCCGCCCCATCGCCGCCGCCAGCGTCGCGCAATGGGAAGCCTGCCGAACCCACCCCGCCAACTGGATCTATCTCAGTCCGCCCGCCCTCCTGGAACCCGGACTTCGCACCGGAAGGTACCGGCGTGGCACCACGACCCTCATCACCGATGCCGATGGCGCATCCCGAATCTCCGCCGAAGATCTCGCCGTGGCAGTCCTCGACGAACTCGAAACCCCATGCGATACACAACATTTCACCGTCGCCTACTGAGGCTGATCCTGGGTATCTCGATAACGCTCACCGGTGTCGGCGTCGTGGTGCCGGTACCCGTGCACCGGGCGGCAGCCGATGGTTTCTTCCCGACCTCGATCGACCTACCCGCCGGATTTCGCCCAGAAGGTGTCGCAATCGGGGTGCTGCCGGTGGCCTACCTCGGCTCGCAGGCAGACGGCTCCATCTACCGCGTCAGTCTGCTCACCGGGCAGGGCGCCATTGTGAGCCCTGGTCCGGGCACACCGTCGCTCGGGCTCCAGCTCGACGACCATGGTCGGCTGTTCGTCGCCGGTGGCACCGCTGGGGATGCGCGTGTCGTAGATACCCGGACGGGCGCGGTGTCGGCCAGCTACCGACTTGGCACGCCGCCGGACACCTTCGTCAACGATGTGGTGCTCACCGCCACGGGCGCATGGTTCACCGACTCGCGCACGCCCGTGCTGTACCAGCTACCAGTCGGTCGCGATGGTGCCCTACCACCGCCGGAGGCAATGCGGCGGCTCGCATTGACCGGCGACATCGTTTATGTACCAGGAGCTTTCAACGCCAACGGAATCGTGCGCACCCCCGACGGCACGGGCTTGATCATCGTTCAGTCGGTGACCGGCCAGCTGTTCCGCGTCGACCCGGCGACGGGCGTGACGCGCCGGATCGAACTCGGCACCGAGACCGTGCCCGACGCCGACGGACTGCTCTTGCGCGGCAGCACGCTGTTCGTCGTCCAGAACCGGCGCAACGCGATCGCCGTGATCGCGCTCGACGCGGCGGGTACGGCCGGCACGGTCGAGCGGCGCTTGACCGATCCGCGCTTCGACACACCGACAACCATCGCGGCATTCGGCGATCGGCTGTACCTGCCGAACGCGCGGTTCACCACACCGCAGTCGCCGACCACGCCATACAACGCCGTCGCGGTCGATCGACCTCTCGATAGCCTGCACCCGATCCGTACGCGTACCACGAAAACTGCGAGAGGGTATCGGTGAACGGCTTGAAGCCGGTGGTCCGGCTCAACTCGCGCTGATTGCTCGCCGCCCCGCTACGCGACGAGGGCGAGGTGCGCGCCCGCGGCCTTGCCGGTACCGCGGGCGCGCGTCATCAGGCGGGTGATGGCCTCGGTGACCGCCGTCGGCTGCTCGAGGATCACCGAATGGCCGGCACCGTCGACCAAGACGAAATCCGAGTACTCGATGGCGGCGGCCATCGCGATGGAATGCGGCGGCGGCGTCATCAGGTCGGCACTGCCGCACAGCACCAGGGTCGGGATTTTCGACAGGACCGCGAGGGCGTCGGTCTGGTCGAACACCATGAAGGCGCTCAGGAAGCTCGCCATCGTCACGATCGGCGTCTCGTTGTGCATCGCGTTGGCGAGGGCGAGCACCCGCGAGCTCACCTTGCGATCGCCGAATTCGGCGGTACGGATGATCGGGGCGAAGACCTTGCAGGCCATGAGCTTCGCATGGTGCATGAGGCCCGGCGCGCGTCGGACGGCCGCCTGGAATGCGGAAACGGCCGGGTTGCGCAGCAGGCGTCCGAAGCCGGCGTCGGCGAGTCCACTCGCGGCGGTCGCGATGAGTGCGACCCCGGTAATGCGCGTGCCGATCTCGTGCGGGTTCTGACTGGCGTAGGTGAGCACCGTCATGCCGCCCATCGAGTGGCCGACGAGGACGACCGGTCCGGTGGGGGCGACGGCATCGAGAACGTCGCGCAGGTCGTTGCCGAGCTGCTCGAGGTGGTAGGTCCGCCGGGATGCGGCGGCGGAATCACCGTGGCCGCGGTGGTCGTAGCAGACGATCCGGGCGCCCGGGTACCGGCGCAGCAGCGCGTGACGTACGTAGGTCCACGAAGCGGTGCGCAGGCAGTGCCCGTGCAGCAGGACCACGGTGAGCTCGGCGTCGCGCGGGCCGTATTCGCGAACCGCGAGTTCCACGCCGTCCTCGGTCGAGACCGTGGCACGACGTTCCGCCGAGGCGGCGGGGGTGCTGGTGATCGACATCGAGGGCTCCGGTTCGGTTGCGGTGACTTGATTAACTGTCCGCCGCATCGCCCGCCGATATCAGGTCCCCGAGTGCTGAGCTCTTTCCCCCAAGGTGGAGCGGATCACCACCAAGGTGTCACCGGTCGGCGCGCCACAGCGCTGTCGCCCGTCCGATCCGGGTTACCGGAGGTTCGTGGTAGAGCCACTCCCGGGCGATTCGGTGCCAATTGTTCGTCGTCCGCAATTGTCCCAATACGGCGAGCGTGAACAGATCTGCTCGCCGCGAGAAGACATGCTCCGGCGGAAGCCACTGCTGTCGCATACCGCGAAACTCGACGGCCCTCGGGTCGACCGCGAGAATCACTGCGCCGGTGGCGAGTTCGGGTGTCACCGTGATTTCCTCATCGGTCAGATGCCAGCCCGCGGCCGCCCACACATACTCCAGGCATTCGGCTGCCGTGACATCCGATTCCGGGTCGATGATGCCGCGATCCACCCACGCCGCATAAAGGTCCTGGGCCCGATTTTCACCGGCGGCCCGCAGACACGCACGCTCGAGTTCGACATGCACCGGATCCATCTTGTTGTAGAGCCCGAAATCCACGAACGCGACGCGACCGTCCGCGGCGAGCATGATATTGCCGGGATGCGGGTCACCGCAGAATTCGAAATCCGAAAACAGCGAACCGACATAGAAGCGATAGATCAGCTCGCCGATCCCATCGCGTTCGGTCGCTGGCAGGTCCTGGATCTGCTGAAACGACTTGCCGTCGACGAACTCGGTCACGAGGACGTGGTGCCCGCACAGCTCTTCGACGCTGTCGGGGACCGTGATGAACGGATGGCCCCGGTAGCGTGCGGCGACCCGGTGCTGGGTTCGTGCTTCGTGCACGTAATCGAGTTCACTGCCGATATTGCGGGCGATTTCTTCCAGTACATCGCTGTCGGCCGCGCTCGGCAGAATGGATTTCCAGAGTCTGCTGATCATCGCCAGATTGCGCATATCCGCCTCGACAGCCTCGTCCACGCCCGGGTATTTGACCTTCACCGCGACGGTGCGTCCATCGTGCAACTTCGCGCGATAAACCTGGCCGATCGAGGCCGCGGCGATGGCGTTCTCGTCGAAGTCGGCGAATGCCCGCGCCAATGGCCCGAGATCGTCCTCGATCACCTGTCGCATCGCCGGAAACGGGAATGCGGGCGCTTGATCGCGTAGCTCGGCGAGTTTGTCGCGGAACATCGCACGGTGCGATTCCGGCAGCAGATCCACATCGAGTACCGACAGCATCTGTCCGAATTTCATCGCCGCGCCTTTCATGGCGCCGAGCACGGTGACGAGTTGCTGTGCGGTGCGCAGTGTGGATTTTTCGGCGAGCAGTTGCCGGGCCTGTTCCGTTCGACCGATCATCGCCAGGCGAGTACCGACTTCCCGGACGGCTTGTCCGGCGACCAATCGGCCCATTCGGCCGCCCCGCGCGAGACGACTCTTCGGCACTCGACCGACCACTATCGCACCTCCATCGGCCACGCTCCTATAGCTGGACTCACCACATTCCACCCCATGGCGGCGTCATCGGATCCGGAATTCGCGGCATGGAAACTGATGCGGCCATTAAACTGAGCGCCGCTCATCTTCTCAGGACAGCTCGGCAGGAGTGGTGCGATGCCGCCGAAAACCGTTGGGCAGCGCCGTCGCCCGACCCAGGAACGCGCCAGGGCGACCCGGGAACACATACTCGACACCGCCGCAGAGCTTTTCGGGGAGCGCGGTATCGCCAACACCTCGACGAACCGGATCGCGGCCGAGGCCGGGGTGAGCATCGGCACCGTCTATCGGTACTTCGCCGACCGCTCGGTCATCGTCGAGGAGTTGCTGCGGCGCCTGCTCGAAAATGTCGAAAGGCGCTTTACCGAGCGGATATTCGGGCTGTCGGACAAGCCGATCCTGGAGATGATCACCGGCATCCTGGAAGTCATCACCGACGAACTGGTGGCCAACGCCCGGTTGGTGCGGGCGCTGGTAGCCGGAGTCCAGTTCTACAGCAGTGGTATCCCCGAATTCGAGCCGCGACTGCGTCTGCTGGTCAAGCTGCTGGTGATCCAGTTGCTCGGCCCCGGTGACGATCACGAGTACGACGTGATGACATTCGTGCTGATCAACACCGGTTTTGCCGCAGTGCTCCGTGCGTCGGCGCTGGAGGTCGACAGCCGGGAACGCAAAGAGGCGATCGAGATGACCGCGCGGATGATGACGGCCATGGCCGAGGCCGAGATCAAGGCCAAGTCGGCCTGAGGCGGCTTCAAAAGTGAGCACCTCCCCAACTATTGGTGGGTGAGCGCTCCTCGACATGGATCGAGACTCAGCATTTCGCCTGGTAGTCGAGTATGTCTGTGGCCGTTGGGGATTGCTCAAAGAGGAGTAGAAGCTGAGCTACCGCTCGGCTTAACGTTTCCTGATACAGCAGACAGCCGGTAACAGCAAAGTTCTCGGCGCGGCAGTTGTTCACCCGGGCGTAGTGACCGCGTGACTACGGCGACAAGGAGGTCATACGTGGCGATCGAGAGTCTCGTCCGGCCCGAACACAATGGGCTGGAGCGGCCGATTTCGCTGTCCGCGCGCGATATCGAGAGGTTGACCCGCGAGGTGATGACACATCTCGCGGAGTCGGACGAACAGTGCGGTGCGATGCCGGGTCAAACGCTGGTTCGTGATGTGAAGGCCGTGGTCCGGATCTGCCTCGGGTGGTTGATCCACGGTGTGGAGGGGCATGTGCTGCCGACGAGCACCGACCGGCTGGCGATCGCGGCCGCGGGATGTGCCCGTGAGCGAATCCCGGTCGAGACCGTTCTGCATGCTGTTCACAAGGGACTCGAGGTGGGGCTGGATCTGATTTTCGCTCGCACGGGTCCGGCAGACGTGCGAGGTGTCGTCACGGGCACCGCCAGGGTGCTGGAGCTGTCGAGCCTGATCACCGCCACCGTCAGCAAGGCCTACGTGCTCGAGCACAAGGCCGTCGCCGCCGAGCATCAGACCGCAGCGCACAGCCTGACCTCGGCATTGCTCGCCGGTCGGCTCGATTCCGCGGCGGCGCGGGACGGCGGCTTACCGATCGCCGACGAGTACTCGGTGCTCGCCGTCGCGATTCCGGCGCATCCTGATGAGAGTCACCCGCGGCTCGACGGACAGGTCGTCGCACGCCGTAAGCTGCGCCGCCTGCAGGCCGCACTCGCGACCATCTTCGGAGGCCATGCGCTGTCGCTGTTATCCGTAGACGGCGGAACGATTCTCGTCCCGTCGACGGTGCTGGCCGATCCCGCACTCGACGGTTCGGTGCAACGGATGTCCTGCGCCACGCAGGTGCCGCTGACAGTCGCCGTTGTCGCCGCCCCACCCGACGAGGTGCCCACCGCCGCGCGTCATGCCCACGAACTCCTCGACACCGTGCAACAGCTCGAATTGGAGCCTGGCGTATACAGATTCACCGAACTGGCACTGCAGTACCAACTGACCCGCCCCGGAGTAGGTCGCGATGCGCTCGCCACCCGACTCACCCCACTGGACGAACACCCGGGCCTGCTGGAAACCCTCCAGATCTATATCGAAACCGGCCTGAGCCGAACGCGCGCGGCACGCCAACTACGCGTCCACCCGAATACCGTCGACTATCGGCTCCGCCGAATTGCCCACCTCACCGGATTCGATCCAGCCGAACCCAGCGGACTCTGGTACCTCCGCTCCGCCCTAATCGCCCGCAAGGGCCACCTCGCAACCGGCCCGATACGACTAACGGCCTGTTAGCCTTCGGCCTATGACGTGGGGTCGGGAGACGGCGATGCGGCTCGACGAGCATTGGGACCAGAGTTCCGGCTGGTGCGGTATCCGGTGATGATGTCGCATCTGTGGCAAGAAGATTCCGCAGAACGCGCGGTGCCATCGGCGGCCTCGCCAGGCTCACGAGGTGTGATCGACTAGGGAGGGGGACGACGTTGTAGTCCGACTACTCGATGGCGAGGACGCATCGAGGTCCTTGGCCCGACGGTCGGATCCACGTCGGGACAGCAGCGACTGCAGCACGACGAGCACGCCGGAGATGAGCACGAGCACGCCGATTGCCCGTAGCCCGTCGTCGGCACCCGAAACAAACGCTGCCACAACGTCATCGGTGTGTCCGGATGCGAGAGCTTGTGCCACGGTGTGCGGATCGTGGTCGGCGCGGATATCCGGCGGTAGTGCGGCGACGAACCGTGCAGTGAGCACCGTACCGATAACCGCGACGCCGAGCGCGCTGCCGAACTCCCGGGTGGTGGCCTGCAATCCCGCTGCGACCCCGGCTTGCTCCGGCGGCAGCGACCCTGCGATCGCCCCCGACAATGTCGGAAGTGCCAGCGTCACACCGACTCCCATCACCACGAGCCACGCGGCATATGCGACATACGGAGTCCGCGCATCGCTCGTGGACAGGCCGAGCAGTCCGCCGCCGACGAATACGAAGGCGAGCGCGGTGGTGGCGTCGAGTCCGATGCGCTGTGCCAGTCGTCCGACATGTTTCGCGCCGAGGATGATCGGGATGGTCAACGGGATTATCCCGAGACCGGTACGCAACACGCCGAATCCCTTGCCGTACTGCAGGAATGACGCGTTGACGTAGAACAGTGCGAACATGCCGAAGAACACCGCCGTCATGCCGAGGCAGGAACTGCGCAGGGCCGGGAGACGGAGCAATCGCGGATCCAGCAGCGGGTGTTCGACTTTCAATTCGACAATCGTCCACACCGCGAACAAGACTGCCGCGCAGGCGAATCCGGCGATGACAATGCCACTGTCCCAACCCGCCTCCGGACCTTGGACGATGCCGAGCAGCAGCGCGACCGACGCGCCGACGAGCAATACCGCGCCGAGCGGGTCGAGACGTCGGTCATGGCGCGGCGACACCGGTGCGATACGTGCCACAAGTGCGGCGAGCAGCAGCGCGATCGGCACGGCGGCGGCGAACAACCAACGCCATGAGCCGCCCGAAAGGATCACCCCCCCACCGACATTGCCGACAACGCCACCGATACCGGTCATCGACGCCCAGACCGCGATCGTCGCGCTCTTGCGCTGGGCGGGAACAGCATGCAGCAGGACGGCAAGTGTATTGGGCAGGACGGCAGCAGCACCGATACCCGTGACCGCGCGCCCCGCCAGCAGAAGCGCCACGTTCGGTGCCGCTGCCGAGATGAGCGCGCCCACCGCGAACAGTCCGAGCCCGCTGAGCAGAACACCCTTGCGCCCGAAGCGATCTCCCGCCGCGCCACCGGGGATAACCAGGCAGGCGAAGACGATCACGTAGGTATCGACGATCCAGACCAGTGCCGACGCGGACGGGTGCAGTGCGCTGGCGGCGAGCATCGGGACGGCGAGATTGATCGCGGCGACCATACCGACGACGAGCACCACGCAGGCGCAGATGACCGCGAGTAGGCCGCGGTGCGCGGTTGGCCGCGATGGCATGTCCGTAGTGTTATTCAGGTGCATGGCCACGACCGTATGGACGTGGGTATTCTCCGTGCCACGCAACTTTCACAATTGATACTTGCGTATCATGCAACTGTGTCAGAACAGCTCGACCTGAACCTCCTGCGCGTATTCGACGCCCTACTCCAGGACGGCAGCGTCACGGGGGCCTCCGAGCGCCTACATCTGTCCATCCCAGCGACCAGCCGGGCTTTGGGCCGACTGCGGCGGGCGATGGGTGATCCGATCCTGGTGCGCGCCGGTCGTGGGATGGCTCCGACACCGTTCGCGCTGCGCACCGCGCCGCGGGTGCGGTCCCTGCTGGACGAGGCCTCGGCACTGATCAGCGCCGATCGCGACGTCACGGTCGCGGAATTGCAGCGCACCTTCACGATTCGCATCAATGACGGTGTGGCCGCGACCCTGGCGGCAGTGGCGGTCGATGCCACGGCCGCGGTCGCCCCCGGCGTAACGCTGCGCTTCGTCGCGGAGGGCAGCGAGAGCATCGAGGCGCTGCGTGATGGCTCGGTCGATCTGGATATCGGCGCGGGCGACATCGTCGCTCCCGACATTCGGTCGGCTGTGCTGTATCGCGAACGAATAGTGGGCATAGTCCGCGCCGACAGCCCGCTGGGCCGCCGCCCGACCTTGCGGCAACTGTGCCGCCATCCGCACGTCTCGGCTTCCCGGCGTGGCCGCGCTCGCGGGCCGCTCGACGACGCACTCGACGCCGCGGGATTGCAACGCCGCGTGGCCGCCGTCGTGCCGACTTCCGCCGTCGCCGCGCTCTTGGTCGCCTCGAGTCGGTACGTCGGACTCGTGCCGCAGCGGCTCGCCGAACAGTACGGCCAAGCCCTCGGCCTGCGCTGGTTTCCGATCCCCGCGCCCCTACCGGATGTCGAAGTGCGACTGCTCTGGCACGCCCGCCTCGACGCCGACCCGGCGCAGCGCTGGCTCCGCGACACCATCCGCGACGCGCTCCGCCCGCCGGGCGACTCCGGCTCCGAGTGATTGATCGGTTTCGAAGAAGTCCGGTGCGGGATCGGCCAAGGCACCAGCTCTTGCACCGAAACTCTGGTACGGTATGGCCGCGTATGCCATGGGCGGCAAGGTCGTCTGCTTCTTCCGAACCGCCGAGAAATTCGAGTCGTGGTACCGCGACGTTCGGCATCGAACGACATCGCGGCCCTCGATGAAGGCACCATCTGGCCGACCGCCTTCGCATGGACGAAGTTGACGGCCGACGATGAGGAACGGCTCGGCGCGCTCATTGCGAAGGCGGTCAGCTGAGGCGAGAGCATTGTCGCGCAAACTATGATGATCTTTCCGATCGGTAGGAGGTGTGCGGGTGGGTACAGCACGGTCTGGGAATCATTGGGGTTGGCTGCGCAAGACCGGCGCTGCGCTGGCAGCCGCCGTTCTGCTCTCATCGATCGGTGCGGCACAAGCCAGCGCCACACCCGCGGGTGGTTTCGAGGACCTGTTCGTGCCGTCGAGTATGGGACCGGTCAAGGTCCAGGTGCAGTGGGCGGCCCGAGGCGGCAGCGCGGCCGTCTACGTGCTCGACGGTCTCCGTGCGCCCACCGATCACAGTCAGTGGACCAGCGACACCGACGCGCTGCGCGAATTCGCAGGCGACAACGTCACTTTGGTGTTCCCGGTCGGCGGCCGGTCGAGCTTCTACACCGACTGGTACCGACCCAGCAGTACCAATGGTCAGCAGACGACGTACAAATGGGAAACCTTCCTCACCCGGGAGTTGCCCGCATTCCTGGCGGGGTACGGCGTTTCGCGCACCAACAACGCGATCGTCGGTGCCTCTATGGGCGGCAATGCCGCACTGATACTGGCCGGGCAGCATCGCGACCAATTCAAGTTCGCCGGATCATTTTCCGGCTTCGTGCACCCGACTTTCCCACTCTGGAACGAAGCGATGCGCGCTGCCATGTGGGACGAGGGCAACTTCAATGTGGACGATATGTGGGGTCCGGCTGGTGACCCCGCCTGGATCCGCAACGATGCCACTGTCCAGGCGGAATCGCTGCGCGGGCTGCCGGTCTACGTCTGGACCGGCAATGGCCAGCCCGGCCCGCTCGACCTGCCGTACGGAATCGGCAACACGGTGAACGGGATGGCCCTCGAAGCGATGACGTTGACCTCCGCCCAGATGCTGCGTGATCGGATGACCGAACTCGGCATCCCCGCGCGTTTCGACATCGTCAACGGAACGCACACCTGGCCCTATTGGCAGCAAGCGCTCGCGTCGGCGCGTCCGATGATCCTGGATGCGCTCGGCGCACACTGACTTGTCCCGTGCCCACCACTACGTGACCACCTGCGGTGCACCGTGGCCTCCAGCGGTGCGCCCGGACATGGCGACCGGCCGCGAAACGGTATTGGCGATTGGCTTCGTGCCGGTTGTCGGTATCGCGGCGGGTCGGATTATCTCGACGTGTATCGGGTAGGTGCGACTATGACGACGGAAGGAGAGTCATGGACGACCACGAGAGCTTTGCGCAAGCAGCACAACGGATCTACTACGAATGGGACAAAGCGTTGTCCGATGACGACGTAGCGGGACTGCTGGCTCTGTACGCCCCCGACGCAGTGCTCGAAAGCCCCGCCGTCCCACTGACCATGGGCACCGAGAGCGGAGTCGTACACGGCCACAACGAACTTCGGCCGGTGCTCGAACAAGTCGCCGCGCGCAAACCGCCGCTGCGCACCTACTATCGAACGGGCTACCTGACCGACGGCGCGCGCACCATGATCTTCGAATACCCCCGCCAGACGCCCACGGGTGAGCAAATGGACTTCGTCGAGGTGATGGAGATCGCCGACGGCCTCATTCAGCGCCACTGCGTCTACTGGGGATGGCGCGGTGTCCAAGTCATCCGCGACGATGCCTACCACAAGTAGCAGTGCCCGGCCTCAGTGAACCAAGGCGCGGTTTCGTGCGTACGCGATGACATCGTCCGCGTATGCGGCCGCATTTCGTTCCGCGCAATGCTTTCGGAGCTGATCGAATGCGTCGTCCAGGTGGGGTCCCGGTCCCCGATCGGCGAGCAGGACAACGATCGCCTCCCAGGTGCCGATGCGCGGGTCGGGATGGGCGAGCAGTTCGTCGAGGTACTGGTCCGGCTCCACCAACCGTAATGCGCGGCGCGCGTAGGCGTGTACGCGCCGGGGGAGTTCGGTACGGATGGCGTCGATATCGAGTTGCAGGACATGCTGGCCGGGTTGTTCCGGATCGAGTCGTATGGACCACGATGCGGTCAGCTCGTCGGGCAGGG
This sequence comes from Nocardia sp. NPDC050630, assembly GCF_044457245.1. NCBI lineage: Bacteria > Bacillati > Actinomycetota > Actinomycetes > Mycobacteriales > Nocardiaceae > Nocardia > Nocardia sp. NPDC050630. Next base: position 125,588 of record NZ_JBITGN010000007.1, on the reverse strand, counting down.
GGTGGGTGTTGATCAGATCGGGGCCCGTGGCCTCTTCCAGCGGTGTGGGCGGCACGCCAAGTTGTGCGTTGCGCCAATTGAGGTATTCCCACCAGGCCGTTGGGGTGGCACTCAGCTCCAAGCCGAATCCGAGGACCTGCTGCCCACTGGTCCACGTGCGGGAAACTCGAGTGCGGCCGACGGCGGCGACACCGCCTGGCTCGACCCGTATCCACCTGGGGTCGGAGCCGTGAAACCCGTACGGTTGCAACAGTTTTCCTGTTTCACGCAACAGGCGACGCAGCGCCGACTCAGGTCTGACCATCCTCGCAGATTAACGACGTGCTCCGACAGATTGCCGCGGCGGGGCAGCGTCGACTTCCACAGCCCGGCACACGGAGCGCCCTGCTGTCGATGTGGATGGATGCACTCGATACGACCACGGGCACGCCCGCCGAGCTGCTCAGAGCCGTACTCCAGCGATGAGTGACGCACGTCACGTCGCATCCATGTCATGTTTCAGGGTTGGGCGGTGTCTTGTGGGCATGAATGAACACGACACACCCCATAAGGTCGTCGTCATCGGCGGCGGTTACGCCGGGACAGTTGCGGCCAACCATCTGCGGATGCGCACCGATATCGACATCACGCTGGTGAATCCCCGTCCGGAGTTCGTCGATCGGGTCCGCCTGCACCAGTTCGTGGCCGGAACCGGCGATGCGACGATCGACTATGGCACACTGCTCGGCGAGGGCATCCGGTTGGTAGTCGACAGCGCCACGCGCATCGATACCGCTGCCCGCACGGTGCGCCTGGCGTCGGGTCGCACGCTCGACTACGACCACGTCATCTACGCGGTCGGCAGCACAGCGGCGATACCGTCGGTGACCGGCGCGGCCGAGTTCGCTTTCCCCCTCGCTGAATTCGAGTCCGCGCAGCGGCTGCGTGCCAGGCTGGACGAGTTGCCTCTCGATGCTCCCGTCACCGTGGTCGGCGGCGGACCGACCGGCATCGAGACGGCCGCCGAACTCGCCGAACAAGGACGCACGGTCACCCTGGTGTGTGGCGCAACGCTGATGCCCGCACTGAGCGTGTCGGGTCGCCGGTACGTCGCCGACTGCCTATCGCGGCATGGTGTCGCCGTGCTCGAGGGTGACGTGGTGACCGAGGTGCGGCCGGACGCGGTTGTCTTCGCCGATGGTGTGGCGCGACCGAGCGCACTGACCATCTGGACGACGGGTTTCGGCGTGCCGCAGTTGGCGGCCGAGAGCGGGCTGCGAACCGACGCGCTCGGTCGGCTGCTCACCGACGAAACCCTGACCAGCATCGACGACGACCGGATCGTGGCGACCGGCGACGCCGCAGCACCATCGGGCCAACCGCTGCGGATGAGCTGCCAGGGCGCCGGGCCGCTCGGGGCGCAGGCAGCGAATACTGTGCTGAGTCACATCGCGGGGACCGAACCCGCGATGCTCGACTTGGCCCTCACCGGGGCGTGCGTCAGCCTCGGTCGTCGCGTCGGCATCCGACAACTCGCCCGCAAAGACGACACCGCGGTGAACCTCTATATCGGCGGCCGCATGGGTGCGCGGATCAAGGAGGTGACCTGCAAGGTCGCGGTGTGGAAGATCCGTCGCGAGGCCCGCAAGCCGGGTTCCCTGATCTGGCCGAAGGGCGGCCCGCGTCCTGCGCGGCCGACCTCCGCCGCGCCGGTGGTCGCGTCCTCGTGACGACCGACGAGCACGCCGAGCGCTTCACCGTGCTGCGGCCACTGCTGTTCACGATCGTGTACGAAATCCTCGGTTCGGCAACCGAATCCGACGACGTGCTGCAGGACAGCTATCTGCGGTGGGCCGAGGTGAACCTCGCGACGGTGCGCGATACCAAGTCGTATTTGGCACAGTTGGTGACTCGGCAGGCCCTCAATGCCGTGCGGGCCGGCGCGCGCCGTCGCGAGGACTACATCGGCCCGTGGCTGCCCGAGCCGCTGCTGCTCGACGAGCACGACCCGTCAGCCGACGTCGTACTCGCCGAATCGGTGTCGATGGCGATGCTCGTACTCCTGGAAACACTCACTCCCGACGAGCGTGCGGTGTTCGTGCTCCGCGAGGTATTCGGCTTCGACTATGACGACATCGCCGCGGCGGTGGACAAATCCGTGGCGACGGTGCGCCAGGTTGCCCATCGCGCCCGCTCGCACGTGCAGGCGCGGCGTAAACGCTTCGAGCCCGTCGACACAGTGAAAATAGCGGAGATCACCCAGCAGTTCATGACAGCGGCGTCCACCGGTGACGCACAGGGGCTGCTCTCGCTACTCGCTCCGGAGGTCGCCTGGACCGCCGACAGCGGCGGCAAGGCCATCGCGACGCGCAGACCGGTAGTGGGTGCGCAGAAGGTGGCCCGATGCCTCGTGGACCTGTTCCACAAGGCGAGCAGGACACCGAACCTGCGGATCGAAATGCTCAACTGCAACAACACTCCCGCCATGGCCGTCTACAGCCACGACTACCTGGAAGGCGTCTTCCTGATGGAGATCATCGACGGCAAGATCACCAATTTCTATGCCATCCGCAACCCGGACAAGCTCGTCACGGTGGCGGTTCCGCGTCGGATCAGCCGATAGCGGTCCGGCAAACCCGTTCATGTCAATCGAGGAGAAGCCACATGTCAACAGCAGCAACTAATAAGGCGGCGTTCAACCGCATCCATGACGCCGTCAACAGCGGCGATCTGGAGGTCATCTCGAAGACGATCGATGAGGTCGTCACGCCGGACATGCTGTTCCACGCGCCGGTGCCGATGGGTACGACGGGGCCACAGGCGCTAAAACAGGTGTGGGCGGTGCTCCTTCGTGCGTTCCCCGATATTCACGTTGCGGTCGAGGATGTGATCGCCGAGGGGGACAAGGTTGTCTTCCGGAACACGGTCACCGGGACCCACCAGGGTGAGTATCGGGGACTGCCGCCAACCGGCAAATCCGTTGCGTACAACGAGATCTTCATCGTCCGCTTCGCCGACGGCCGAATCGCTGAGATCTGGGGTGTCGTCGACGTCTTCTCGCAGCTGCGACAACTCGGCGCCATTCCCACCTAGGTGTAGGAGGGCCAGACGTTGGTGACGCCGGTCGTGAGCCGTGACGCTGATGCGGGCAGCTGACCATTTGTGGTGGCGTCGCCATGCCTCCATCTGGTCGATGGCATCGGCCGGTGTCGCATTGCGATTGTGATGCGGCGCCGACTGCCCTCGATCGACAACAGGGCGTTGCGATGAGTCACCGATCGTTGCCTGAGGTGGTGTCATCGGCGGACGTGGTGGACTTCCGGCGGGCCGTTCGTCGACGCGCCGCGTCATGTGCCTCGTGCAGGAGGCTGACCGCCAGCTCGTGGGTTTGCACGTCCGGGTTGATGATCGAGATCCAGCCCTGTCTGCGATACACAGGATGAGGGAGAACGGCGTCGAGGGCAGTGAAGTCGACCGCCGCCGAACTGGCCTGCGGAGGCGCACCGACGAGTTCGGTGAAGGCGCTGCTGCCGACGTGGATGTTCAGCCGCCAGCGGTCGGGGCGGTCGAGGTCACACGAACTGTCATCGGGGTAGTTCTTCGTCACGATGGTGGCGTAGGGCTGTTCGCGTTGCGGCAGTTGGCCATCGGGCGCGTAATAGAAGAAGTGGTCTCCCCAGGCGATCTTCGGGAACGGGCCGCCATCGGCCGGAGCAAGCTCGAGCACCCCGTCGAAGCCTCGGATCGTCTCGAGAATCTGGTCCATACTCATGGTTCAAGCGTGAACTTGAAGTGCTTATGGAGGGTTGATACATGCTCGAGAACACCTGGCAGCGCAGTTGCTGACTGTCACCGCGGTGGCGGCAGCGACCGGCTACTCGGCCCAGCAGATCCGTGACCTGGAGAGGCTCGGTGTTATCCCCGCCGCAACCCGAGCGGGTAACCGATACCGGCAGTTCTCCGCAGACCACATCCGCGACCTGCACGCCTACCGCGGCCTCGCCTACGCCGTGGGACCGGTCGAGGCTCGTCGCGCGATGCGCACGATCCGCTCACTGCCGCCCGACCAGGCCGCAGCCCTGGTGTGCTCCTTCCACGCACGGCTCAACCAGGAACGAGAACAAGCGCTGGCTGCCCGTGCGGCGTTGAAGGCGATACATGACGAAGCGACAACTGACGCCGACCCGGTCGAAGCAGACGCTATGACCATCACCGAACTGTCCAGGGCGCTCGGGCTGCGAGCTTCAACACTCCGCTTCTGGGAGCAGGTCGGTCTGGTAGCACCCGAACGGATCATCACCCGAGCGGGATCAGCCCGGCGCTACCACCTTGCAGCAATCCGAGACGCCCGCATCACCACGGCCCTGCGAGCCGCCGGCTACCGCATCACCGACGTCCACAAGGCCATCACGGCGATCCGGGACCTCCACGACGTGAGTCACTCGCTCGAGGCACTCGGTAACCGCCTGAACACCATCGCTCAACGACAACTAGCCCTCCTTCGCGCAGCAGCGACACTGTGCGAGATCATCCAACCAACCTCGCAAACCTGAAACACCCCACCAGCCTTCGGCTTCGCGTGAGCAGGCGCCGTCAGCAACGTCCCGGCCCGCAATACCTAGTCCGCGACCGAATCGTCTGCTGCGCGGCTGATTGCCACTGCGCTACCCCTGATCCGGATCGCCCGCTGATTGGCTTGTGCGCCAACGGGTGCCCGAGAACTGGGGTACCGGTCGGGGGTCGGCAGTGTGCGCAGCAGACAGGTTGGCGCCCAACTGGATCCGTCGCTGTTCGCCTATCGGCGTTTCGAATGTTTTCCAGCTTCCGCGCATCTCACTGCAGGCTGTGGCATTCCGCAGGAACGGATTTCGAATGATGTTGGCTGCCAACCAATCCGAGAATTGAGGCCGGGCGGGATCACAATGCGTTCGAGCCGCTTTGGTCGTGCACGGGTATCCGTGGGTCGAAGGCTTGGGCGACGGCGAGGCTGTCTTCGTAGACGTGGTGGCGGGTAACGAGGCCGTTTTCGATGGTCAGGTGTAGCGCGAAACGGGAGCGGTAGGCGCGGCCGGTGGGGCGGGCGGTTTGGCGGATTTCACCGAGTACCACCGCATCTGGGCCGTCGACCAGAATGCGTTCGACCACGGTGCCGACCTCTTCGGGCACATGGTGGTGAGCGATTTCACGGAAATGCGCGGCCGCGTCGGCGCGGGTGGCGCGGTGGCGGATCCATGGGGTGGCGGGTCGGTTGTGCTCATTGTCCGGCCAATTGAGTTTCCAGTCGCTGACCGGGGCATAGAGTGCGGCGGTGGCGTCCGGGTCGCCCGCACCGATCCGGCGCAGCAACTCCTCGACGACAGTCCGAGTGGTGGTCGTCCCGAGTTCGTTCATGCCCGCCACCATGCCCGCGTCGCTGCGGCGCGTCGATTACCTCCGACGTAATACCGCGATCGCCTGGCGTGCAGGCGTGACCGCCCGCATGTGCGTCGCGGTTCTTGCGGTGCGGGTCATCTCGACGATGATGACGCATTGGATCCCGCGCCTGTCGAAATTGCCGATCGAGGTCAACGGCTGATGCCATCGCGCGGGCTTTTCCGGACACGTGAGCGGGCGTCCTTCCACCGGCCGTAGATCGCCACCACTGGCTTTACCAGCATCCACTCACCGAACCGATAATCCGCGCCCCGCACCAGACGCGACGCCAGCTCCGGGCGCTGCTGGGCGAGGTATTGTCGTGCCTTCTCGGCATGGAGGGGAATCGAGACGATTTTGATCCGATCGACGTCCTCCAGGTAGGGGATCGCAAAACTGATGTTCTCCCAAGTAGTGCGGCTTTGGTCTTCCAAAACGAGCTCGCCGCGGTACCCGCGGGTCTGGGTGGCGTATCGGGCCATCAGAGCAGCCTCGGTCTGCGGACCCGCGCACGCTCCTCCGCAGAGCACGAGACGAGTTCTGACCGCGGGGTCGATGGAACGCAGACCTGCGCGTACCCGCCACCGGTTCATGATGTTCGCGCGTGGGCTCGCATTGCGATAGCCGAGAACCACGACGACTTCGGAGGCACCCGTAACCGAACCCACCAGTCTGCGGGATGCGCGCCAGTTCTCCCACTCGCCCCACAGCAGCACGAGTACGAGACCGGTCGTCGAAAGCCAAGTCCGTTTCCGCACGGGATCAGCCAAGCACAAGCCTTTCGAAAGGCCGGTTCGCGACATGGCTTTTCACCGAGATCTCGGCTGCGCCCCCGATGTGGTCCGTTGGAATTCACCATTGAGGCGACCAGGGCAGGTTTCCGGGAACCGGCGGTGCAGGCGGTCGATGAATCGTTGTATTGCGCGCAGCTCGACTACCAGTTCTGCGCGGTATGCCGGGGTGAGGCGCTGGGCGCGTCCCAGTTCACGGGTCAGCGATTCGCCCCGATTCGCCAGCAGTTCCAAGAAGACCTGTGCTTGGGCAAGGTCCGGATCTTCATACATCTGTGCGGCCGTTCTCTATGCGTCGCATGGGATTCCAGGTGGCGTCCCGGCGGTCGCGGCCCTCGACAGCGTGGGAATCGACTGATGCTATCCCGCGGCAACACACTTCGCGATGACTTCGTACCCCTTGATACCCGATCGGTTTCGTCCCCGCGACCGTGCGGACGCTGTATGTGAGTGCGAAGTTACTTCGCACTCACATACCGGCGCGATTCAGCGGCACATCTCGACCGCATCGGCCTTGTTGTCCGCGCTGGACGGCAGGGTGCCCCGAGCGTTGTCCGGGACGGATGCGAGCAGCTGCCAGCGCTCGCCCGTCCAGTTGTACACCGCGACGGTTACCCCGGTGCGGTTCCAGTACGAGGTCAAACGGTCGCCGACGCCACCGTTGCCGATGTCGTGCAGAAAACATTCCGCGTTGTACTGAAAGAGCATGTCGCCGGTCCCGTTGGCGCCGTCCCAGCCACAGAACTTTCCGCCGGGGCAGTCGTAGCTCGGTGTCGCCGATGCCGGGGCGGCCGAGATCATCGCGCCACCCGCCACTGTGCCGAGTGTCAGCACGGCCGCGGCGAGCGGAACCAGACGGCGAACGGCGTTGGCGCGGTAGGTGAGTTTCATGGTGATGTCCTTCGTGAGTATCGGTGTCGGCCTTGCGAGCGGCTTGCCACCAACTCTGTGCCGACACACCAACGACCGACCAACGACCGACTAATCGGCCAGATCAGCGGGCTCAACACCTACTCGGATCGAGTGGAATCCATTGCTGTGCAAGATCGACGCGGCTAGTTGTCCCCGGGTCCTTCTACAATCCCGGCGTGACGCTCAACCTCGCCGACCTGGTCGGCTACACCGATCGCGACCTCGACACCGATCTGGCGCGTTGGTTTCCCGCTGCCGACCTCGTCCAGGTTCCCGAGGAAACCCGGCCGGTGGCACCGTTTCTCGCGCGCCTGGCTGCTGCGGACGCGGCGGCGCTGGCCGCGTTCGATCGTCGGGTGCGCTCGGGCGAGCTGGCGCAGTTCTTGGACATCTTCGACTGGTCCTACGGATTCGATTTCGCCGGAAATGACTGCGGCATCGTTGATTCCGACTACACGACCGAGTTGACCGACGACGATGTGTACTCGATCGGTGCGGACGGCGGCGGCAATCTGTATGTCGTCCTCACCAATGGTCAAGTGGCCGTATGGTTCCACGAGGAGGAGGTGCTCGAAGGCGGCACCCGCTTCGACAATCTCGACGTTTTCCTCTGGTCGTTCGTGCGCTACCGCGCGGTACGCGCCGGGAAGCTCGCGCTCTCCGACATCGAGCCGGACTTCCTGGCGCTCGGCCAAGACGGCGCACTCGAACCGAACCTCGGTCTGCTCAGTCTCATGAAGTAGTGCACCTCCCCATGGAGCAGACATCCCCCGCCATATTCAATCTATAGCGCACCCGGGGGCTTGCGGCAAGACCCCGGTCGTGCCGCAGAATCACTGGCCGAAGCCAGAACCTGCGGAAATGGGAGTCACGAAGTGCGTGTGTTGCTGTCGACGTATGGGTGGCGCGGGGACGTCGAACCGATGGTGGGACTAGTGGCCCCTACGCCGCTGCCCGCTGCGCTCGGTCGAGAAGCGCATTCCGAGTGAATTCGTCGAGCCAGGAGAAGGAGGGGAACTTGACAACGCGAGAGTATGAACTCGAATTGCAGTCCGAGCAGCGCTACGTGGCCGAGCTCTATACGCGACTCGACGCCGAACGCGCGCGAGTGAAGGGCAACTACACCGCCGCGCTGCGCGGAACCGGCGGCACGCCCATGGAACGAGATTTCGAAGTGCGCGCGCTGGCCAAGGAGGCCAAGCGGCTGGACGTGGCCGACAACGGGTTGTGTTTCGGCCGGTTGGACAGTGTTTCCGGCGAACATTCCTATATCGGCCGAATCGGCATCTTCGACGCGGACAACGAGTACGAACCGCTCCTGCTCGATTGGCGGGCGCCGGCGTCGCGCGCGTTCTATGTCGCGACCGCCGCGACACCGGAGAACATGCGCCGCCGCCGCCAGTTCCACACGCGCGGACGTCGAGTTGTCGAATTCACCGATGAGGTGCTCGGCCGCCCGAGTGATGGCGAGCGAGGGGACGCGGCCTTGCTCGCGGCGGTCAATGCGCCGCGCGGTGCGGGCATGCGCGACATCGTGGCGACGATCCAGGCAGAACAAGACCAGATCATCCGGCTCGACCACCCAGGGGTGCTGGTGATCGAGGGTGGCCCGGGCACCGGCAAAACGGTGGTGGCGCTGCACCGCGTCGCGTACCTGCTCTATACCCAGCGAGAGCGGATGGAGCGCCACGGTGTGCTCGTGGTCGGGCCGAATCCGGCATACCTCAACCACATCGGCCGCGTTCTGCCGTCACTGGGCGAGACGAATGTCGTGTTCATGACCACGGGCGATCTAGTGCCCGGTTTGCGCGTTACCGCCGAGGACACCCCGGACGCCGTGCGGCTCAAAGGCTCGCTGAAAATCCTCGACGTGCTCGCGGCGGCCATCGCCGATCGGCAGCGGGTGCCGCAGCATCCGGTGCAGATCGAACTGAAGGACGTCACTGTGCGGATCGACACCGAGACCGCGGAATGGGCGCGGGAGGAGGCACGCGCGAGCGGGCTGCCACACAACGAGGCCCGCTCGGTGTTCAGCGAGATCATCACGTATGTACTCACCGAACGAGCCATCGCCAGGATCGGCCGTGGCTGGCTGACCCGCGAGGACCGCGAAGCATGGGAGAACCTGCGGACGGACCTGGTGGCCGAGCTCGCCGACACCGACCAGTTCACCGCCGCACTCGACGAACTCTGGCCGATACTGACGCCGGAAGCAATACTGGCACAGCTGTATTCGTCCCAGGAACGGTTGCGTGCGGCTGGTGCGGACCAGTCGCTGTGGCGCGCCGATGGTGCGGCCTGGACGGTGTCGGACGTGCCGCTGCTCGACGAATTGGTCGACCTGCTCGGCCGTGACAAGGCGGCCGACGAGGCCGCCGCACGAGCCGCTGAGCGGGAACGCAAGGCCGCGGCCGAGTATGCCGAAGGCGTGTTCGACACTCTCATCGCGCGTGAGGACCTGAACGACGACATCGGCCTGCTCGCCCAGGACATGCTCTACGCCGAGGACCTTGCCGAGCGCTTCCTCGAGCGCGATACCCGTGAACTCGTCGAACGCGCTGCCGCGGACCGGGATTGGACTTATCGACACGTGGTTGTCGACGAGGCCCAAGAACTGTCCGAAATGGACTGGCGGGTCCTGATGCGGCGCTGCCCTGGCCGGTCCTTCACGGTGGTAGGCGATCTCGCGCAACGCCGATCGGTGGCCGGAGCGACCTCATGGGACACGATCTTCGAGTCGTACGTGCCCGGTCGCTGGGTCTACCGGTCGCTGTCGGTGAACTACCGCACCCCGGCGGAGATCATGACCGTCGCCGCCGCACTGCTCGCTGAATTCGCCCCCGGAGTGCAGGCGCCGGAGTCGGTCCGCGCGTGCGGTGTCCAGCCCTGGTCCAGACAGGTTACCGAGGATGAATTGCCCACTGCCATCGCGGGATTCGTACGCGACGAAGCCGATCGCGAAGGCACCAGCATCGTGATCGGCCCAGCGGGCGTGCCGGGCACGGTGCCCGCATCGGAGACGAAGGGGCTGGAATTCGACGCCGTCCTGGTTGTGGAGCCGGAGCGGATCCTCGCCGACGGCCCGCGCGGCGCGGCCGAACTCTACGTCGCCCTGACCCGTGCCACCCAACGCCTCGGCGTGCTGCACCTGGGTCCATTGCCGCAGGCGCTCACTGGACTCGGCACACCCGCTCCGGCCGGTCATCGAAGTTCGGCGTAACCATTTCGCGCGCGATCCCGGACGCGAGATCGGGGCCGCCGTCGACAGTCATCACAGCGGACCGATGCGCGCTCGGCATACGGGGACAACGAATGATGCTGGCTGCCAACCGATCTGCGAGTAAGCGAGCAACCCGCATTCACAGACGTTGTCGATCACTGTCCGAAGGAGTAACGAAGATCGGCAAACAGCAGCTGGTTCAGGCGACGGCGGAGGTGTCCAACTTTGCTCTGGTCAGGCGGTTGCCCGTATGCCAGCAGCGTGAACCGCAGCGATGTGCACCCGCCGTCGACGGCCGTCAGGTTGAAACGCACTTGGTCGTTGGGCCTGCTCGGCCACAACGATGACCACACGACCATTGCGGGTTCATCGGCGTTCAAGACCATCGGGTTCACTTCGTCCGGCAGCAGGTCGAGCCAGGGGCGTGCGCTCGGCTGCCTGGGCTCGGTCAGCGATTTCCAGACCGTGTGTGGGGGTGCGGGCAAAGTCCGCGACCTGGAACCGATCTCCTTCATCCGCGGAGCGTACGCCGCCGCAGCCGCCGAGCCGACTATTGCTCGCCGCTAGCGGGAGTTCGGCCGTCTTCTTGCGCCGAGCAATACTCCTGGACGCGGCGCAGCCATTCGGTGATGAGCGCCTCCACGAGGTCGCCTTGTTCGTGTGGCAGCGCTTGCCCGGCGCGGTTGAGCACAGCGATGAGGCGCCAGCTGGAAACGACAGTAGCGCGCGGAATCGACCCGCGGGGGGCTGCCGATTGCAAGAATCGGGCCCATGTCTTCTGGTGTGGTTTCGACGTTGGTAACGGGTTTGATGCCCTTGCTGGGCGCTGGTCTCGGTGCATCGGCAACGCTTCTGGTGCAACGGAATTCGGCGCGCGAGGCGAAGCTCGAGTTCCTCGCTGAAAGTCGTCTGGCGCATCGGGAAGAACTGAAGTCCGCCATCCTCGACTACTTCGCGACCGCGCAGGACTACAGGGAGAGCTCGATGTCCGAGAGCGAGGCGGCGCTCCGGACGACATGAAGCGCATGATCGAGAGCGTCTGGCTAGCGGAGAAGCGGGTCGAGCTCATCTGCTCAGATGCCTTGCGGGACCGTGTGGTCGCCCATGCCCGGGGCCTGCACGACGCTGTGCGCGACCCTGTGGCCTAGCCCGATTGGTGGGCACATTGTCGGCCACTTCAATCCGACTTGATATCGCAAGCAAAAGCAGAGCTCGCGCGCAATCACGATTGGTGACCAGACTCGAGACCACCTCGTACCATTCCGCGAGGTTCATTCTGCTGGGCAGAGGGCTCCGAGCAGCCGCCATCGAGCACGTGGATACGTCGAATGATGCTTGCTGCCATGAAAATCCGGGCGCATCGACCCGCGTTGGCGGACAGTGCGTCACGGGGTCGCTACGGAGGCCTCGGCCGAGGGTTCGTCCGCGGCTGAGCTCGGGCGCGGGGCCTCGTTGTGGGGCCGGATGGCGCCGACGACGACCGTGATCACCAGGATGAATGCGAGAAGTGCGCAGCCGGTTCGGGTGAAATGGAACAGTTCCCAACGCCGGAGGATGTCGGCATAGTCGCTGGGCGGGGTCCCCACCGCCCACTGCTTGATCTGCTGGTTGATCGGTACGTTCCCGAAGCGGGTCACCAGGAAGGAGAGGAATGTCAGCGCCGAGGCGCCCGCCGCGCCCCACCGCGGCCATGACTTCGACAGCACCGCGAGCACCAGCGTGCTCAGGACAGCGAGCCCCATCAGCGACTGCATCACCGGCCCGTTGACCCGCATCAGCGCGGTATGAAAGGTGAACCGAACATCAAGGGGTACTTCGCGAAACGCGTACAGCACGTTCACCGCGCCGTACCCGAACGCCCCGGCGAGCAGGCCGGGGAACAGCAGTGCCGCGGCCCGAACGGATTTCGACAACATCGGAACTCCCATCTCGATATCGCAACATCGAGTTGCGATATGGTCAGCATGCCCGGGTTATGCCGATATCGCAACAAGGAGTTGCAATGAGTTCTGCCGCACCCCTCGGACGCGGACCGAAAGTGCGTGCCGCCGTGCTCGCCGCGGCCGTCGAGGAGCTGAGCGAGCACGGGTACGCCGCGTTCACCGTCGAGAACGTCGCCCAGCGTGCCGGTGTGCACAAGACCACCGTCTACCGGCGGTGGGCCGACCGGGATGCCCTGATCGCCGATGCGCTGGCCGAGAGCGTCGAAGCGGAAATCCCTATCCCCGAGACGGGTTCGATAGAGGACGACCTTCGCGCGTTGGCGCGCGGTCTGGTCGCGTGGATCGGTAGCCCGTCCGGTCGGGCGGTCCTCGCTGTCATGCTCTCCAATGCTGCGCCACCCGACCGGACGCGCCATGCTTTCCGCGACCGCATCCGCAAGGCGCTGCCCGTCGCGACGCGTGCGGTCGAACGCGGCGAACTCCCCGCTGGCACGAACCCCGTCGAACTGATCAAAACGCTTGTGGCGCCGATCTATTTCCGTGTGCTGATTACCCGTGAGCCGGTGAACGACAGCACCGCCGACGCGGCCGCCGCGGTGGCGTTGACCGCGGCGCGCGCCGGTCTGTTCGGCTGAGCCCGGTCGAAGTGGAGCGTGACGATCGACCCCATGCGCGGACACACCCCACCGGACCGTACCGAGATCATGTGGCCGGGACCGGGACCCGCGAGCATTGACTGGCTGCACAATCTGCGCCAGGACTGGCTGCAGGTCCTCGACCGATCCGATCTAGACGCGCCAACCGCATTTCCATGGCAGAACGACCCCGACAAATCCGTGGCTCACGCCATCGCGTGGGTGAACGCCGAACTGATGAAGAATGCCACCGAGATCGGACAGCTGCGACTACTGCGGGCGGCTAGCGGTCACCGCCCGTAATGGCTGATGCGGATCCTCGGAATCGTCTCCGGGTGTGTCGGGCGTCAGTAGTACGGCGCATAGCCTTCGACGCGGACGAGGACATAGCCTGCGCTGTAAGCGGAGTCGATGGTGGTCTGATCGACTGCGACGATATTGTCCTGGCGCGATTCGCTCCAGAACTGATACAGCGGGCGTGTGCCGGGCTCCTGGCTGGTGTTGATGTATCCCTGAATGCCGATGTGGGTATATCCGGCACTGTAGGCGGAATCGATACCTGCCTGTGTCGCTGTGCTGAAGTTGTCCTGGCGGCTGTTGCTCCAGAACAGGTGCAGCGGTACGGTTCCCGGCTGCTGGGTCTCGTAGACGAAGGCTTCCTTGCGGATGGGCAGGTAGCCGGCGGCGGTGGCGCTGTTCTCGTCGTTGCGGTTGCCAGTGGTGAAGTTGTCGCCGCGGTCCGGATTCCACCAGGTGTAGAGCGGGTACAGCGACGCAACGTCCGCCTGCGCGGCGGGTGCGGCAGTGAGAGTGGTCCCCGCTATGCCTGCGGCAGCTAAGAGCGTGGCCGCCGAGATCGCCAGCCGCTGACGACGGGAACGTGCATCTCGGTGCGCCCCCGATATCGAGCCTGTTGTTACCCTGATCCGTCGCATCATGATTCTCTCTCCCCTTTTCGAGTCTCCCGACACCTACGGCCTCAGTTTCCTCGAAAGCGCTTGTCGGTCAACTGGTTACGTGCAATACAACGGTAGTTTTCGCGCCGCGCCGACTGCTATACGCAGACTTGCGTATAGCAGTCTTGTCTTTCGGCTGATATGCGAGATCTGTTGGTGGACAATGCAGGAGTGTCCGATCGGCCGGGTGGGGTTGCCAAGAAGATTCACGACTTAGCGTTGGAGATCATCACCGAGAAACAGCCGGTGCGGGTCTGGCCGCTATTGATGCACAGGTTGACCACCGACCTGCCATGCGACCTGGCCGTGCTGGTCGACTTGAACTGGAACGCAGGCACCGGTCACGCGCTCACCGGTGCCCCGGACTGGTTGCACGAGGCCCCACTGGACGCACTCATCCACGCGCACATGCGATCCCATCCGTTGCTTCGACATTACGCAGACACTCGGGACCTGACACCGCTGAGCATGGACGAGGTCACCGACGACGGTTGGTGGAAAGGAGAGGGGTATCGCGCCGGTAAGGAGGCCATCGGTATCGACCGCCAACTCGCTTTGCCGCTGTCCACGCGGCCTGGCCGAATCCGAAGTGTCATCATGAGCCGCAGCGGTGTGGGATTCAGCGATCGCGACCTCGAATACGCCGTGCTCGCCAGATCACTGCTCGACACCGTCGAAGCCCACGAGACAGTTGTCATCGCCTACACGGGACCGGGGGACCCCACCGAACACAAGATCACTCCACGTGAGCTGGCAGTCCTGACCCTGCTGTGCGAAGGCCTGACCGCTCGTGCCATCGGCACCAGACTCGCGATTACGCAAGCGACGGTGTCCAAGCACACCGAGAACATCTACCGCAAACTCGGCGTACGCGACCGCATTTCGGCATTGCGCAAAGCGCACAGTCTCGGCCTCGTCCCACCCCGCCTGTTCGCGGAATCCGAGTAGCTCTAATCTGGGCGCTGTCGAAGTTCACGCGCATCTGCGGGCCGATCATCTCGGCGTCCATCAATAGCTGTGCAGGAGTAGCACGGTGGGCCCCGGAACCGCCATGGCGAACTTGCCGACGAGTCGTTGTCGGACCGGCGGGAACATCCCCGACGCCCCCTCGATAGTCGAGGTAGCCGCCGTCCTATCCGTCGGCCTGGTCGGCGACAGATGCGATCAGAGGCGCGCGGGTGACGCGTCGGCTCGACGGATCGTGTCGTACATCTGCCGAATCATATCGGCGGCGCACGGCACGGATGAGGGACATTCGGGCGGGAGGCTCTCGAGCACGTCTCCGGCGCGTAGGTACATGTGATCGTACGGGTCCAGGTAACGACCGTCGGACCATCGGTTCACGACGGTCGCGTATCGTCGCAGCAGTACGATGTCCGCGCCGGCTGCGTCGGTGCCGCCCGGACGGCCGCTCGGTGCCTTCAGCCAATGTATTTCGGCCAGTAGTAGTTCTGGCAGCAGTACCTCGCTCATGACCTTGTCCGAATCGGCCCCACCGCGGTGGGTGTATTCATCGATCACGGCCAGCGACTGGGCTATGGCCGACACTTCTTCGTAGGTAGCGCTGGACATCCACGGATGTATGCCCAAACTTGTTGTGCGGTCGCGCAGCTCGGCATAATTCGGCAGGCTGCGCCTGCGGCCGGAGAGAAGACGTCGCCAGCGCGGCGTGTAGACCGTTCGGGCGATGTCGATCAAGATCGACCACCACAGATCGAAATTCTGCTGGGCATGCCCGGCCGGCTCCACCGCTCCGTGTCCCACGGGAAGGGGCATTTCGATTATCTTGCGGCGCAATTCGGGGTCGGTGAGAACGTCGAAATCCGCCCGCACCCCGTTGTCCCGCAGGAACGTCAACGCCCACCAGATGACGTGTGGTTGGAGCCACTGCCGTCCCTGCGAGGTCGCGTACGAATTGCGCAGCAGGCGAATGAGACGCTGCGGGTTACTCAGTTCGTCACCGATCAGCGTTACCGACCTGCTCGGCCGCATCGATAACTCGGCTGGACAGACTGTGGGCCTGCTCGTAGCGCTCGCGCGCCCAGCCCGTGCGCCAAAATTCTGCTGGCCCAACGAGATCGTCGATACCAGTGCCCAGGTGCCTTCGAGTAGCAGAAAACCCCAATTGTGGTCGGCATAGGCGATAGCGGCGAGTATGGCGCTGCCGACCGCGTTGGCCGCGAGGTAGGAGATCTTGGTGTCGTCCACCAGTCCGGCTTGGGCGGCGGCGAAGGCCGCGAGCAAGAGCAGAGCTCCCAGGACCTGCGGGACCTGGCTCATCGGCGCGCCTTCCCAGCGACACTGTCGCGCCGACATCGATCGGATGGAGGAAACTTTTCGTTCATGGTCGCCGTTCTCGTCCACGAGATGAAGTCCGCACCAATGTTCCGAGATTCGGGGAAACCACGCATCAGTCGATACCGGCCGGTTTGCCACTAACTACCTATCGCCCTTGGCCCTGCCGCACATTCCACGCAAACCGCACTCGTACCAGCGCTTTCGCCGGTCGGGATCGCCGACAGGATTAGGTATCCGCGATGCATCGGTAGTCAATCGGGCCGACAGCGGTGGAACGCGCCCGGCCCGCGCCTACGCGGTCGTCCATCAGATCGAGGCAGTCCGTAGTCGGGCGGGGTCTGCGGAAACCCTTTCGGGCCCGGCCTTTTGGACCAGCACGGCTCCGAGCAACAGCAGTACTGCGCCAGCCAATTGCGTCCGGCCCAGTGATTGGTAGACGCGGCTGGGGCGGCAGCGGTGCGCCACGGCCTGGACCCCTGCTCGGGTGGCGCGCACCGTAAGCAGCGGCAACCCAGCCGTCCGCAGGGCTACGTAAGCGGATGACCCGGGCAGACGAGTCCAGCGGAGTCTGCCCTCCTGCACTGATCGGCCAGCTATTCCTTTACCGGTACGGGTGTGCTCCCGGTGCTGGTGTATTCGGTAGCTCCGGTGGATCGCGAGAGCACGGTACCGTCAGCGATGTTGTTCACCGACGCCTTCCCCACCATGTCACCGCCCAGAGAGTGTGCACTGTGCCAAGGACGAGGAGAACGACGATGCTGTCCAAGTTGGTCGTCATCGGCTGTTCGGGGCCGAGTCGGGTCACGGCGCGGGAGATGAGCGTGAAGTCGGCGGGTATGGTGAACGCCGCCATCGAGGCCAGGCAGAGCGTCGTGCCGAATACCAGGAAAGCGCTGTAGACGCGTGCTGCGCGACGTTCGTGTTCAGGCAGGTAACGGCTGGGGTCCTGCAGAGCCTGCCCGCGCCCGGTAATGGCACCCCACAGCCGATTCCCTCGGTAGCGCGCATACGCCTTGCCGTCGCCGAACAGGTCGCGGCAGCCAGTAAGGTCTTGCAGGATGAAATAGACGTCTGTACGCATGAACACCAAGAACTGGAACGGCAGCGCCAGCAACGCCAGCACCATAACCGCGGCCAGGATCTTATGCGTTGTTGTGGTCTCGTCGGTCACCGTCAGCAGCAAGACCGCTGTCGCGGCGACCGAGAGATTCACCGCCATGCCAGCCGAATAGGCTGTCAATCGATGCCTGCGCGAGGCGATTTCGATCCCGCTGATATCGGTCTCGGCCACCAGAAATTGCAGCCGCGTGCCCAGTTGGATCCGAGCGTGGACGCCCGTGGCCCGTGCGGTGACAAAGTGCGCAAGCTCATGGACGAAGACCAACGACCATCCGCCGACGAAGCCGACTGCCAGGACCAGACTGCCCTGCGGGCTCCAGAGCAGGTCCTGGAAGTTTGGCAGCAGGTCGGGCCGCAGGGCGAGTGCCACCACTGCCGCCAGCATCAAGCTGCCGAACAACACCGGCAGAACCGGGCTCAACGCGAATCGGACGTGCTCGGGGCGCACTCGGGGGAAGGACGCGGGCTGCGGCACCTCGGATGGCACGGGGTGGTGGTCGATCTCGGCCACGAAGCCCAGCGCGATCAGTTCACGGACGAAAGACAGGACATCGAACTCGCAGCCCTCTTCGTCAGCCAGACGTACTTCCGCCTGCTCGACGGTGAGCCCCGCACCGAGCAGGTCGATCGCGACCGCGCCCGCCTTCGGAAGCGCCACGAACTGGCGGGTCTCGAACCGGCCGACGATCCATTCCCCATGATCGGGGCGGATCGCCAAGTCGTACAGATGGATCCGGCTTGCCGGCAGGATGTCGGCCACGGGCCGTTCGGTCACAGGGTATCCCCGCAGGAAGGGCAGTCCGGTCGGCGTGGGTATCGCGTCAGAGCCGATAGACCCGGTGCAGCGAGGTTCACGCCGTACTGAAAGCCTGGCTCGACCGGCGGCGCGCCGGTCAGCACGGCGAGTGCGAAGTGGGTGAGCAGGTTGCCCGTGATAGCGGCGGAAACGACGTTGGCGGGCTGCCAGGGCAGTCGCGGCCCGAGGCTGTCCAAAGGCACGTCCGGGGGGAGGCGCATATCGGCCTGCTCGATTTCCTGATCGTGCAGACACTCCCAGCATGGCCCCTTACCGGGGACGTAGGCGCCGGCCGAGGTGATGGGGCCGTGATAGCCGCCGGTCACCCACGGAATACCCGCAGCCAGGCAGACACGGTTCGCCCATCTGCGGATCGCGCGCGGCTGGTCGGCGCAAAGGGCGACGAGGTCGTGTCCGGGGCGGAGCAGGTCGGCAAGGTCGGCCGGTCTGTCGACCTGCCGCCGTTCGCCCGTGACCTCCACATCGGAGTTGAGGGCGCGCAGATGCGCCATCGCGGCGTCGACCTTGGACTTCCCGATGTCATCCTCGCGGTAGAGGACCTGCCGGTTGAGATTGGACAGTTCGACGGTGTCGGAGTCGACGCAGTGCAGATATCCGACGCCTGAGGCGACGAGCCCTTGCGCGACGGCTCCGCCGGTGCCGCCGAGGCCGATCAGGAGAACCCGGGATCGGCTCAATTCGATCTGGATGTCCCAGGGGCTCGAGCGGGGTGTCTGGTCGAGCCAGTGGAAGAACGCCATGCCGCGCGAGTAGCGTTCCAGCGCACGCTCGGACAGCTGAGCCGGAACGGGTACGCCGGCGTCCTCGACGAATCCGGCGTCGAGGAGTTGCTGCATAGCATCGGCTACGTCAGCATCCGATACATCCCCATGGCTGGACTTCACTACGGTCAGCACCTCCTGGGGTGACCGGGTTCCGTCCAGCGCCCCGACCAGGACCCAGACCCAACCGTCCGGATCTTCGATCTCCGCACCGACGCCATGGACCGTCGCGCCGATCCTGACATTGCCGTCCACGGTGACATACGGGACATGCTCCGGTTTGACCCGCGGACGCACCATGCCCGAGGCGCGTATTGTGCTGTCCATCAAGGGGACTCCCGATATCGGACTCGCTCGCCGAGGTGCGGCATCGCCCGCTGGCCAACCAGGCAGGGTGCACCTCCACGCGACTCTCCGGGTGGAAGGCGCACCCTACGGTGACGTCTACGCGCCCGACACCGAGGTACTGCCGGTCGTTTCCTTCTTGTCCAAGCGCCGGATCTTGATCACGACGCGATCCTGGGTCGTCGGCTGAGCGGGTGCCTTGTCTTCGGACTTTTTCATGAGCTCAATTCCTCGCCATCGAATAAGTGCACAATATCGAGGTCCACTATTCATGTGCACATCGAACAGGTGCACAACATTTACGTGTACAACGTTGAGGTACGTAGCGCCGTACTGTCAAGACCTGCTTGTGCGGTCGGGCTGGAATCCGGTGGGCCACTGTGGGTATCGATCTCGCGCGACAGTTGTATTTCGTTGTGCTGCAAGAGAGTTGATTTTGGGGGGAGTTGTCGCCGGTGCTGGGTGATGTTGTGGCCGAGGATGTTTCGGCTTGGCGAGCGGGTTTCGATGAGGTGTTCGCGCGGGTAGCGGGTGTTCTCTCGGGCAGAGCCGCGGGTTCGTCAAGAAGGGCACGCGCTCGGCCGGGGTTCAACGCCAGTGTTCCGGCACCGCCGCCACCGACCCAACAGCCCACGCCCCTGGGCCCGATCACTGTCGGCGAAATCCGCCGTCTCCAGGCGATAGTGCTCCACCCAGCTCGCACCCCCACCCACGCACTCGCCGTCTCCCGCTGGCGCCGACGCCACCAAACCCGCGTCCGACAAATCAGATATCATCGACAACGACTGTGACACAACGAAATACAACTGTCGTGCTAGGGCGAAACGAGCCCTCGAGCCGGCGCCGCATGCCCCCAAGGGGGCACGCTCGTGACCTTTTAGTTGGGCGTGCGACTGGTGAAATCGAAGGAGCCGCTGTCGATGCCCCAGGAGATGATTCGTTCGGGATGGATCCGAATGATCGAGCGCTCCTGGGGAGGGAACGGTGGCTCCTGGTCGTCGAGCGCCTCGGCCGTGCCGCGCACCTCGATGCCGCGAATAACATACGGGTCCAACGAGACCTGCTGGTCGACGACGAACGAGACCCGACTGCCCGCCTCGACGTTGCGGTACTTACGGCTGTTGCGCATGCGCATACCGCCGATGTCGATGGTGCCGTCGGTATTCACCCGATAGCTGGTCGGGTTGTTCTGCACGACGCCGTCGGGCGATACCGTGGCCAACCGACCGATTCCGGCCTCCGCGAGGAACTGCTGCTCATTCGTAGTGAAAGTCACCGATGAAGCGTAGCGGGAAGCCTCGGCAGCGCCCGTCACCTCTTCCCAGAAGTGGTTCACGTTGGGCATTCCCGGTCAGCTCGCGGATCAGGGCGTCGAACGTGGGTGCGTCTGGCCAACTCGGTTCGGTGATCCCGACGCGGGATTGCTTGATCGGTTGGAGGAGACCTGTGCGCGGTGCCTGTCACGCCTCGGCGAGTGCTATTCGGACTGCAGCCTCCGGACTTGATGCAACGATTGCTGCCTCGACTGGGTTGTCTTCGGCGTCGCGAATCTGCCAGCCGCCGAGTGTAATCACCGGAACGCCGCCACGACGATTGGCGAGGGCGAGTTCGGAAAGGGTGCCCCACGAACCGCCGACGATGATCACCGCGTCGGCGGACCAGACCAGGATGGCGTTTCGGGCTTCCCCCATGTTGGTGTAGAGGACCGCCGATAGGCCGTCGCAGATCCCGTCCGGGTCGGTGTCGGGCCGAACGCCGATGACGAGTCCGCCCGCAGCGGATGCTCCTTCGGCGACAGCGGCCATGACACCGTGCCCGCCGCCGCACAACACGGTCGCACCCGCTTCGGCGAGGAGCCTGCCGATATTGCGCGCGTTCGCCGCATCGGCGTCGGTGCAATCGCGAGGCCCGCACACGGCGACCTGGGTCGGTGGCACTGTCACTCCTTCTTGCTGGCCTGCGCGGTGTGTTCAGGCGGCCAGGTCGCGGATCAGTACGTGGAAGGTCGGGGCGTCGGGCCAGCTCGGTGTGAGGATGCCTACCCGGTGCCAGCCCCACTTGCGGTAGGTGCTGTAGGCGCGGGTGTTGTCGGGGCGGACGAGCAGCGTCGCGCGTTGTTCCGGTCGGTTGCCGAGGAGCTCGTCGTGTAGCGCGTGGGCGATGCCTAGGCCAGTTAGTTCGGACCGCACCATGATTTCGCTGAGCGCAAATGTGCGGGAACCATTCTCGGCGGTGAACTCGATAGCGTTGCCCTCATCCAATTGGAGACCACGCCACCACGCGGTGTTCTCGTGCAGCGGCCAGCCCCACGCCTGGCCACACGCGAGCCCGTCGAGCTCCGCGATTACCAGCTCGAAACCAGCGCCGCGGTTGGGGGCGGTGTATGCGTCGAAGCGGTGCATGAATGCCTCCGGCGCCTCGAATTTTTCGCCCGCCTCGATCGCATGAACGTAGGAACCGCGGAAAATGTCCTCGACCTGCGTGCGTCGTTCCCGTGCCTGTTCGGCCGAAAGATGATGGAACTCCAGGACTGTCGCCTTCTGGTCCGGATTCATGCCGTGTGGCCCTTCGCCAGATCATCGAATCGTTGCCGGAACTCGTCGGAATGCCCCTCCACCGCATCACGAACTGGCGCAAGGAGTTTGAGTGTGCGCGTTGATGAGACCTCTCGCTCGAGGTTGGTGAGGACCGAAAGCCCTTGATCGGTTGCGCCTTCGATATCCCCCGCGTTCGCCAAAGCTGCGGCCCAGCCTGCTCGATAGTTTGCGGCGTTGCGGGCACCTGCCTGCTCGAGCGCGAGTCCTGCGGACAGGGTTGCCGCCTTTGCCAAGTTGCCGAGGTCTCCGATACCGCGGGCCTCATGGCATCTGATCTCGGTAGTCGTGACGAACCGGAGCCACCGCGGGCACTCCTCTGGCGATTCGTGCTCGAACGCGAAATCGAGTTCACGCCACGCAGTGGCAACAGCTCTGCCGAATCCGGTGCGGTCGCCGAGGACGCCGTATGCCTGGGCTTCGCGGATCGCCATCAGTGCGTGGACGCGACCTGGCGAGCGACTACGGCTCAGGTCCCGCGCACGGCCGATGAGCCCGAGCGCGCGGTGGGGGTTTCCGTGGCCGGAGCGTGACAGAGTCGTCGCCTGGTGCGCGGCGTTCAAACATACGTGGATGGTCAGCTCTTCGTCGCCGGCCTGGTTGGCCAATGCGAACGCGTCGGCATAACAGCGACGCGCGAGGGGGTGCATCTCCGAGTCGTAGGCCAACCAGCCGGCGATTGTTGCAAGCTCGCCTGCGGCGCGCATAAATGCCTTGCCTGCTTGCTCGTCGAAGGCGCATGTTTCCAGGACAGCCTTCGCCCGCTCGAGTTCGTCTACTGCTGTCTGTACCAGTGCTGTGCCACCCACGATCTGCTCGCGCTGGGCAATGTCTTCGACGTTCGCCGCGAGGCGGTGAGCTTCGGCAATCCCGATGCGACTCGGGATCGGGGCGGACTCTACGGCAGGGAGCGCAATCGCCGTCCCGAGCACGACTCCGAACTCTCGGCGCTTCACTTCGTCGCCTTCCCGTGCAATGCGTGGTTTACCCGCCGCCAGGCTATCGTCGGCTACCGCTGCCCGAAACCGTTGCGCCTGTTGATCACTTAGCCGGGCAAGGGCAGAGTCCAGGTCGTGCGCAGACTTTCCCCGCACCGGTCGGGATGCCGTCGCCTTCTCCCACTTCCTGATCGTCGGCGGCTCGTAGCCGACCTGCGCGGCGAACTCGTCCTGCGTCATCCGCAGCGCCGCTATCCGAAGTGCCTTCACCTCCGCACCTGTCCACCTGCTGACGATCATGGCCACCCCTGTTCGCGTCCACAACGCTCGGTGTCAGAAGCGTATTACTTGTGTGCGGTTTCGTGGCTGGGATTGAACTGGCTGGTGGGCGACGCTTTAGTGGCATCCGGGGTGCCGGATGCCTGGGCCACAGCTACGGGGGAGGGATCATGGTGAATTCGAAACTGCCACAGCGATATCCGTTTGTCGGGCCGCCTGCTGCGTACAGCGACGCTACGGCCGATGTCGTCGAGCGTTTTGCGGATGCCATCCGCGAGTGGGCTGGGCAGTGTGGGCACAAGGAACACCGAGGTACCAAGTCCACGCCAGCCGCACACCGTGAGGGCGCATGATGCGACGATATCGGTTGCGTACCACGCAGACTCAGGATGGTTGCAAGGTTGCGGTGTGGCGGTTGGTCGAATGTTCGGCTCGGGTCTTGCGTGTCGAGTTCATTTCCGAGTCGTTCGCCGCGTATTGCTTGCCGTCGCGCGCGCCGCTGACGGGGGTGCAACCCGGAACGGTCGTGTTCGATCCGTATACCGATTTGGCCGCCGCGCGGGATTTGCTGCCCAAGCACGGTGATCTGTGGGACGCGCTTCGAGACGACTACTGGGCGGCGCTCATGAACTGCAAGGACCTGCCGAATCCATTGGAGGCGTAGGCAGATGTCCGAGAGTTCTCGGGATGAGATCGCTGCGTCTGTGCGCGCGTTGCTGGCTGCTTTTCACGAAGAAACGCATTTCAAGCTCGACCTTGCGCCAGTCGACAGTTTGCCGATCTACGAGCGCGCAGCCGATGGCTGGCTGTGTCGAGTCGGTGAGGACGGCTGGCTCCTGGATGTCGACAAGAGCGACACGATCGGGGACGAGTCGACCAGCGTTGGCGACACAGAAGCCTGAGCGAGCGTTCGACCGCCGTGCAACGTTCGCGACAAACTGGTCTAGCTCAGCACACATGACAGGGCAGCTGGACACCAGTGAGACCCCAGCCCTGCTCGCTGAACGACGCGGACTCGCCAATGATGGAGGCGCGGATGCCGATGGCCGGGTACTCGATAATGCGAATCTGGCGGGACCACAGACTTGCCTAGCTTTTCGGCGAAAAGGCGATCTCCTTGACGTAGCGGTGAGCAGGAACCGATACCGGCCCATCGGGCCCAGGGGCCTGGTGGCTGAACAGTCCCTCATCGACCCACCCGTTGCGCGTGTAGAAAGCGCGGGCTCGGGTGTTGCCCGGAACTACTGCCAGCCAGGCGCGGGAATGACCGTCAGCACGTATGCGCTGCTCGGCGGCATCGAGCAAGGAGGCGGCGATTCCGGTGCCGCGGTGGTGGCGGGATAGATAGACCTGGTCGACTTCGTCGTCGAGGGTCATGACGAAACCGGCTACCTGGTCGGCGATGATCGCGACGACGGTGTCGTCGATTCGCTCAGCGGCGCGTACGCCGAACGAATCCTGGGGCCGGACGGCGATGAGTTCGTCGGGAACATTGCCGAGGTGGGCATCGCGCCAGCCTTCGTACCAGATGGCCGCGATGGATTCGGCGTCCTCGGGCCGGGCGAGGCGCAGGTGCGGGGAATCGGTCATCAACGCAATGTAGCCCGGCGAGGGTTGACATGAACCCTGGTTGAGGTTGAAGGCTGGGGGTATGAATCGACCGGCTGAATTCTGGAATGCTGCCTATGACAACGGATCCGCGCCGTGGGTGATCGGGGAGCCGCAGCCCGCGGTGCTCGAACTCATCGAGCAGAGGTGGATCCGGGGTGCGGTGCTCGACGTCGGGTGTGGTGCCGGTGAGCACACCATTCGGCTGACCGAGCTCGGTTATGACGTGCTGGGAGTGGATCTGGCACCGAGTGCGATCGCCTATGCCAGGGCAAATGCAGGCGAGCGCGGGGTTGCCGCGCGGTTCGAGGTGGCCGATGCGCTGAATCTCGGGGATGAGCCCCGCTATGACACCATCCTCGACAGTGCGCTCTTCCACGTTTTCGCGCACGACAACGGCGATCCGTCCGAGTATCTGCGCAGCCTGCACCGGGTCCTGAAGCCCGGTGGGTATCTTCACATCCTCGCGCTCTCGGACGCCGAACCAGGCTTCGGCCCGCGCATCAGCCGCTCCGCGATCACCGACGCGTTCGGTGCGGGCTGGGAGTTGCAGGACCTGGCGGTCGCACGCTACCGGGGACGCGTCAGCGAGGCGGTCGTCGAGGCGCAGGAACTCGGTCTCACGCCGGGCAGCATTGTCGACGAGGCTGCGTGGCTCGCCCGGGTGCGCCATTCCTAGCGCTGTGCAAACACCGACCCTGGTGAACTGTGCATCGGGTCGCGGCACTGCCTGCCGTGATCCGATCGCCAATGGAAAGGGTCATTCGTCATGACATACACCCGTACCGGATTCGTGCGAACCGCCGTTGCGCTCGGCGGTCTGCTGGCGGCGGGGGCGCTACTGGTTCCTGGAACCGCTTCGGCGCAACCGGGCATCGGCGGCGGACTGATCGAGACGACATGCAGCTTCGCGCAGGTGGATGCGGCCATTCACGCCGAGGCGCCCAAGCTCGCCGAACGTCTGGACAGCCATCCCGATCGCAAGGCGAAGCTGCAGGAATTCCTCGGGCTGCCGGTCGAGCAGCGCAAGCAGCGCGCCCAGCAGTGGCTCGATAACCACCCGAATGCGCGGACCAAGATCGAAGAGAAGCGCAATTCCCCCGAGGGCCAGCAGAAGATCGACAAACTGCGCCAGATCGCGAACACCTGCCACAACTACTGAGTCGAACGCGGGCGGCGCTATCCGGCGTCGCCCGTTCGGTTCTCGATGGTGACCGTGACAGCGAGTCCGCCCTCGGGTCGCGCGGTCGCACGGACTTCGCCACCGTGTGCGTGCGCGACCGATCGCACGATCGACAGCCCCAGCCCCGCGCCCCGGCTGTTCGGTGCATGCGCTGATTCAGCCTCCCTTTCCCCGGTGGCCAGTCTGCGGAAAGGTTCGAAGAGGCCGTCGACTTCGAAGGCAGGCACTACCGGGCCAGTATTCTCCACCACGAGTTGGGCATTGCCTCCCGTGCTCACGGATGTGATCGAAACCCAACCGTTCTTGTCGACGTTGTAGCGAATCGCGTTGTCCACCAGGTTCTGTGCCAGACGTTCCAGCAATACCGGATCACCCGAGACCGGAGCCGATTCGATATCGGTGCGGATCTCGATACCGGCCCGGTCGGCGGCATCGCCCGCGACAGCGACCACCCGACGGACCACCTCCGCCAGATCGACCCGACTGCGCTCGATGAGCCGCTGCTCACTGCTCGCGAGCACCAGCAATCCGTCGATCAGCCGCTCGTGCCGACTGTTGACCTCCAAAAGCGTTACCCCGAGCCGACGCGTCGACTCGGGAGCGTCGGGATCGTCCAGCGCCACCTCGATCAACGTGCGATTGATGGTCAACGGTGTGCGCAGTTCGTGTGAGGCATTGGCGACGAAGCGCCGCTGACCGTCGAAGGCGCGATCCAACCGCTCCAGCATGGCGTCGAAAGTGTCTGCCAGATCTTTGATCTCGTCTTCGGGTCCGGTCAGCGCGATCCGCTCGTGCAGGCTGCGATCGGCCACGCGGCGCGCGGTCGCGGTGATCTGCTGCAGCGGATGCAACGCCCGCCCGGCCAGCAGCCACCCCAATCCGCCCGCGACGATCCCGATCGCACCCAGGCACACCAGCGACCAAACGAGCATCGCCTCCAAGGTGTCGCGGCGCTCCTTGGCGGCCTGCGCGGTCAGCGCCGCGTACAACTCCTCGGTGACGATCGGCCGGTTCCGCTTGGCCAGATACTCGCGCACGAGAATCTGGGCACCCATGCCGTGTCGTCGATCCAGTGATCGGTCGAGATAGAAATACATCAGCGCGACCAGAATCGCCCCGGCGATGAAGAACGCGCCCGCGTACAGCAGGGTGAGCCGGAGCCGAATGGTGCGGCCCCTCATCGGATTCGATACCCGACGCCCGCTTCGGTCTCGATCACCGGCGGATCGCCCAGCTTGCGGCGCACCATCATGATCGTGTATCGCACCACCCCCGTGAACGGATCGATGTTCTCGTCCCATGCCTTCTCCAATAACTGCTCGGCCGACACCACCCCGCCATCGGCGCGCAATAATTCGGCAAGTACCGCGAACTCCTTGCGCGACAAGGAAACCGGCTCGTCGTCGCGGGTGACGGTCAGACGGTGCGGGTCGAGCCGAATCCCGGCTCGCTCCAACACCAGTGGTGTCGCAGGACGCGCGCGCCGCCCGAGCGCCTGAATGCGGGCCACCAATTCGGAGAATGCGAACGGTTTGGTCAGATAGTCGTCGGCACCCAGTCCGAGGCCCGCGACCCGCTCGGCCACCGCCGCGGCAGCCGTCAGCATCAGGATCCTGGCATCGCTGCCCGCCTCGGTGAGCGAGGTGCAGACGGTATCCCCGGATACCTTCGGTAGATCGCGATCCAACACGACCACGTCGTAGTCGTTCACCGCGACTCGCTCCAGCGCATCCGCGCCATCGTGCACAACATCGACCGCCATCGCACGCCGCCGCAGCCCATCGGCTATCGCCTCGGCCAGCAATCGTTCGTCCTCGACCACCAGTACCCGCATTCGACCATCGTGCCCGTTGTCGCTGTTAGGGCGCTGTTAGGGCGACAGATGCCGCGTCGAGTTCGCGATTTCGGCGCATCTGGCGATGCGGAGTGATTCAATCTGCTCGGTGTGCGCTCTGTAGTAGCTGATAGCAGTGAAAGGAGTTCAGATGACAATGTCGGTTGCCGACCGCATATTCTTTCGCGTCAACCGATTCCATAGGGAACGGGTCGCGATCGCATGGGGCGGACGGCATATTCTGCACGGTCGTAAACCGAGGCCGGGTGACGTCGTGCTGTCCAGCAACGACTATCTCGCGCTTGCCCACGAGCCGCACGTCGTCGGTGCGATGTGCGCGGCGTTGCAGTACGCGAGCGGGGGAGCGCCGCCATCGGGCGCTTTCCTACACGGTGCCGACCATCCGCAGATCGCGCTGGAAACGACGCTTGCCGAGCATATGCGGGCGAAGGGCGGAATTCTGTGTCAGTCGGGCTGGGATGCGAATGTCGGACTGATGCAGTCGATCGCCGATCCGCATACGCCGGTCTACATCGATCACCTTGCGCAGATGTCGCTGTGGCACGGTGCGAAAACCGCTGGCGCGCCGGTATATTCCTTTCGCCACAACTTTCCGGGCCATCTGCGCGACGAGATCCGCAAACACGGACCCGGCGTCGTCGCGGTGGATTCGATCTACAGCAGCAACGGTAGTCGCTCTCCGCTGACCCAGATCTGCGATGTCGTCGACGAAACCGGCAGCGTGCTGGTGGTCGACGAATCGCATTCGCTCGGCACCGACGGACCCTACGGTGCAGGCATGGTGGTCGCGCTCGGCCTCACCGACCGGGTGCCTTTCCGGATCGCCAGCCTCGCAACGGCTTTCGCGGGACGCGCCGGATTTGTCGCCGTGAACAATATCGATTTCGTCGACTACTTCAAGATGGAATCCGATCCCGCGGTGTTCTCCGCGACACTGTTGCCACACGATGTCGCCGGTCTGGCCGCGACGCTCGACGTGGTTCGCACCGACGAATGGCGGCGGGTCCGGCTGCGCGAGATCTCCGCGGTCGTGCGGCGGGCGCTGATGGCGTTGGAATTCGATCTGGAGGGCTCGGCCAGCCATATCGTCGCGCTGCAGACCGGTTCGGATGAGCGCACCAGCGCGATCCGCGACTTCCTCGAGTCCCGCGGCGTTTTCGGTTCGATCTTGTGCTGGCCCGCCACCGCGCCCGAACACGCGCGCATCCGCTTCTCGTTGCATGCTGGGCTCACCGATATGCAGGTGGAGCGGTTCATCCAGGTGTGCGCCGAGGTGCGCAACAACTTCGGCGCGATGGCGCCGCTGCCGCATGAAAGGCCGAGGCCCGCACCACCCGCAGCGCAACTTGTGCCAACTCTGTGAGCTACCGGGCGGGCATCGCACGCGGCAGTATCACCGTGAAGGTCGCGCCGTTGCCCGGTTGGCTGTCCACACTCACCCGACCACCGTGGGCCGCAACAAGGGCCTGCACGATCGATAGCCCCAAACCCGTTCCGCCACTGGCCCGGGTGCGCGAGTCATCGGTGCGATAGAACCGTTCGAAGACTCGGGCGGCGGCCTCCGGCGTCAGGCCGGGGCCGGTGTCGATGACGTCGATGCGCACGTCATCGGCGGATGGGGTGAGCCGCACGGTGATCGCGGCGGTGGCCGGAGTGTGGGCCAGCGCATTGCCGAGCAGATTGGCCAGCACCTGACGCAAACGCGCCTCGTCGCCGGTCACATCCATGGTGCCGACGCCCGAACAGACCTCCAGCGTGATCGGGCGTTGCGGTTGCTGCCGCGCCGCCATGGCCTGCGCATTGTGTACCGCATCGCCCGCGAGCGTCAGCAGATCGACTTGACTGCGGTCGAGTGGGCGTTTGGCATCCACGCGCGCGAGCATGAGCAGGTCCTCGACCAGTAGGCCCATGCGCTCGGCCTCGGCCTCGATGCGGCCGACCACCATGGACGCATCCGTGCTCGCGCCTTGCCGGTAGAGCTCGGCGAAACCGCGAATCGTGGTGAGCGGGGTGCGCAATTCGTGGCTGGCGTCGGCAATGAACTGGCGCATGCGTCGTTCGGAGCGTCGGGCGTCTTCTTCGGAGGCCTCGGTGGCTGCGACGCCGTGCTGGATCTGGGCGAGCATCGCGTTCAGCGATCGCGCCAACCGATCGACCTCGGTATCGACACCACGCACCGGAACGCGTCGGTGCAGGTCGCCGCCCGCGATCGCCGCCGCGGTCTGCTCGACAGTGCGCAGCGGCCGCAGACTGCGTCGCACGACGAAATACCCGACCACCCCGAGCGCGATCAGCGCGGCCGCTCCGGTGCCGAGTTCGAAGTAGATCAATCGCGATACCGTCTCCTGGTTATCGGTGAGCGGCAGCGCGATGGTCGTCGAGCCGTATTGGTTGCTGGTGGTCAGGGCACGCCACCGCACCTCGGATCCGTCGGTCGAGCCGACGGTTGTGGGGACCGATGCCGATCGCCCGTCGATATCCGGTGTGGTACCGACGCTCGCGACGGTGACCGAGGTGCCCGGATAGATCTGTCCGTCGGGGCCTTGGTGCAACTCGTAGAAGCGGCGAGGTTGATCGGTGAACAGTCGAGGTGTCGGCGCCTGCGGCAGATCGGCCGGCACCCACACCGTCGCACCGTCATTCGTGCGGACCTGCTTCATCTCGCGTGGCTGGGCCCAGGAGCGGGCGGCATCGTAGAGCTGCTCGTCGGTGCGCGCGGTCAGCGACCGGCTCAACGCGGAGGTCACCGCGAAACCGGTGGAGACCAGCACCATTGCCGCCAGGAAAACCAGGGCGACAACAAGTCCAACGCGCAGCGGGATGGCCGAGACCCGCCGGGTGAGTGATTCGCGCAGTCTCATATCCGACTCGGCTGCGGTGCGCGCAGCACATAGCCGACGCTGCGCCCGGTGAATTTGTCGTCGACATCGTCGCGAGCGGACAGGAACGGCACCGGCGCATCGACCCCGTCCGCGCGTAGCCGCCGCGACAGCCCGAAATCGTCCATGCCCGGCATCATCACGTTTACGATCAGCGCATCCGGCCGGAACCAGCGTGCTTTGTTCAGCCCGTCCGTCCCGCTGATCGCCGGGACCACCTCGAACCCCTGGAATCGCAGACCGACCGCAAGGAGCTCGACCATCATCGGCTCATCGTCGATGACGGGAATGCGCGCTTCCGGCTCTGCTCTGCTCATTCCATAAGCGTGACCCGCGGAGCAAGGCCAGAGCTCGAGACAAGCTGGGTGTTGGCTGTGAGCTGTGGGCCTATTCGAGATCCGGATGGAAAATGCGTTCCGCCGCGTTCCGAACGGTGGTGCTGCTGTCCGGATCCTCGACGTGGAGTGCGAAGGCCAACTCGCCGGTATTGGCGAGCAGCCAGCCCTGCCCGCCAGCGGTGGTGACATATCCGCCGCCGGCGATCAGCCCGCGCAGTTGGTCGACCACCGCGGCGGGCAGCGGACTCGATCCGGCTGAAGTCCTCGCCGGGCGTCCGACTTCGATCATCGGTGGAGTGATGCGCCCATTGGCGATGGCGGCGGTGAGGATCGCCATGCCGTAGGCGCTGGCCTGGATCTCGCTCGCCCGGCCGCCGCGTCGGACCTCGTCGGTGCCCGGGGCCGGGATTCGCGAACTCACCTTGTCCAGACCCGTCAGCTCGAAGTCGACGCCGAGCCCGAGCGTGCGGGCGGTCTGGCCGATCTCGTCGAGAGATACGTTCTGCGGCGGTTTGTGCGCGCTGGTGGCCGCGGCCGTGCGCAGTAGTTCGGTAATGCCGCCGATCGGGGCGAGCCCGGCGAAGGCCACCGGTTGGTCCGTGCTTGCCGCATTGTTCTCGGCGGCGGCGACAATGGCTCCGGTCGCGGGCCGGATCGCGACGACGGCGGCCGGATTCCCGAGATAATTCACCGCGTTCTGGGCGGCGCGTTGCCAGTACGGATCCAGCGTGGAGGCCACGTCCGGCGCCGGTGTGCCCTGCTGTCCAGCGATATTGGCGACCGGAAGTCCGTCGGGTCCCGATAGCTGCACCGCCCAACCTGCGGTTCTATCCCGGTTGTCCTGCCACACCGTGCGCAGCGCGTCGAACATGGGGGATTGAATTCGGCGGTCGGCGGAGATCAGCCGTGGCTGCGGCTGCACGACCACCCCGGGAATCGGTGTGATGTCCGGTTCGAGCACCGCGAAGTCGTCCTGCCGCAGATTCACCGCGACGACCGGTTGACCTTTGGCGGCGGCGAGTTGCGCTCGCAAGGAAGCCCCGGTGATCAGCGGGGCGATCGGTTCGATGGCTTTGGCCAACGCGTCGGTGGTGGCGACCGGATCGGTGATGCGGGGGGGATCGAGCCGGACCACGGCGATGATCTGCTCGGTCATCAACATTTGCCCGAGACCGTCTTTCACCACCGGTGGCGGCGTTGGGTAGGCCTTCACCAGGTTGACTGTGCGGGTGTTGTCCAGTTGCGGC
This sequence comes from Nocardia sp. NPDC050630, assembly GCF_044457245.1. Lineage (NCBI taxonomy): Bacteria > Bacillati > Actinomycetota > Actinomycetes > Mycobacteriales > Nocardiaceae > Nocardia > Nocardia sp. NPDC050630. Next base: position 93,479 of record NZ_JBITGN010000007.1, on the reverse strand, counting down.
ATAGCGATGGTGGGCTCCCAGGAGATGCGCCATCCGGTCGCCAACTTTCGTACCGTGCCCTGCGCGTCATATGTCCAGTTTCGATCGGGTCCGAATGTCCACGCGCCCTGCAGTGCGAAGATTCCCTCCGCGGTATCCAATGCGATGAATTGCGATAGCCGGAAGTCCGGAGCACCGGGGCCGAGCCCTTGGAATATCTGTCGCAGCGATGCGGCGGCATTGGTCGGTTGGGTGGTCAATTTCGCGGCCTTATCCGCATCCCGCTTGTTCAGCAGCTCGGTGAACTCTTCGACCGCGGCCCGCGCGCCGTCCGGATACTCCTCGAACGAACAGGCACAGCCGCTCAGCGCCACTGCGAGGATCAGTGCGCCCAGTGCGGCCGACCAACGTGTGCGATTCATAGGCGGCCCGACGCCATGACCCGGGGAAATGCTCATCGGGATCCTCGATTCTCGAGTCCAACCGCGATTGATGGTCGTCAGCATCCGATAGGGCAGCGCAATGGTCTTCGAGGCTAGCCCGCGCATTCGGCAGCCATCCATTCGATAAATCGGATAGCTGCCGAATTGCGATGGACTCGAGATGTGGTCTTATTTTGGCTCCCCGCAACAAAGTTCGAGCCGACCGGGGGACCTCGGCCGATGGTCGAGGTCCCCGTCGGATCACGACTGCGGCGGTGGGCTGAAGACGCCGAAGTCGTTTCCGGAAGTGTCGCGGATGTGCGCGAAGACGAGACCATCCTTGCCGGTGACCGGCGGGACCGATACCTTTCCGCCCAGCTTTTCGGCGGCGGCGACCGTGGCCGCCACGTCCGGTACGAGTACGAAGAAGGTCGCGTGATTGGCCGAGGCGTCGGGGGTGTGCGCGATGCCGCCGCTCGGTGTCTCGCTCGCGGGGTAGCTGACCAAGTCGTAGCTGTCGGCATTCGGATCCGCGGCGAAGCTCCAGCCGAACAGCTCGCCGTAGAACTTCGCGACCTCTTGCGGTTTATCGCTGCCGACCTGGAACCAGGCAACCGTGTTGAAAGGGGGAGTGCTCACCGTGTCTTCTCCTCGCGATCGGGTATGTGTCTTGTGTTGCCCGATCACGATCACCCGGCGCGGCGACAACCCCCTGTCGGTGTTTGGTCATCTCACAGCGCGACGGTCCGGAGTTCGCAATCCTTCGGAATATCGGTTGGGTTGAGCGGGCGCGGCAACATCGGGGTATCGGTCATGGTCACCGCGCGAATGCGGTCCAGCCGGAAGCAGCGTGACTCCGCGCGTAAGCGGCACCATGCGATGAGATACCAGCCGTGCGATCCATTGAGGAATGCCGTCGGCTCCACGTCCCGCTCGCTGACCGCGCCGAAGCGGTCCGAATAGCTGATGCGTAGCACCCGTCCCGCCTCGATCGACTGCCCGATGACCGACGGAATCGCTGGGACGGGTTGCGCATCAACCGGTTCCAGTAATCGAACGCGCGCGGCGAGGTCGCGGGCGGCGGTCGCATTGCGCTCCGACATCACCCCGAGAATCTTGCGCAATGCGCTGCGCCCGGCTTGGTCGAAAGGTGTCGCCTCGCTGCGCGCCAAGGCCACGGCGAGCGCGACCGCCTCGGCCGCGGTGAAGTTGAGCGGCGGTAGCGACATGCTTTTCTCCAACGCGTACCCGCCGCGCCTGCCGACATCCGCGTAGATCGGAATACTCGCCTGCTGCAGTGCCGCGATATCGCGCTCGATCGTTCGAATGCTCACCTCATAACGCTGCGCCAACTCTCGGGCGGTCCGCATCCGTGGCGCCACCGCCCGCAATTCCTCGACGATCGCATATAGCCGATCCGTACGGTTCACGCCGCCACGCTAGCGCCGACCACCGACATCCAATTGTCTTGGCGGGATGTGGCTATCGGTCGAGGTGTCGCATAGCCAGTGAGCGCCGCGCACGGTGACTTGTGCGCGGGCGTTACTGGTATCCGACCGGTCGGGTCAGCGCTTGTTCGAGACCAGCCTCGGTTCGTGTAGGTCGAAGTATTCGACTTCGCCCATGAGTTGGCTTTCCTCCTCGAACAGGGCGCGCAGATCGTCTGGGATCTCCACCTTTTCGTGGGCGCGTGCTTCGGCTTCGGAGGTGAAGTAGACGGCCTCGACGTAACCGTCGCTGCCATATGTCGCCAAGGTACCGCCGAGAATTTCGGGGCGCAGTTCGTGGATGCGCTCGGTGCCTTCGGCGAGCAGTTCGCGCATGCGGCGCGGATTGCGAGTGTGGCCCTCCATGATCTGGACGAACCCGGCCTGATCCGAGCCACCGCCCAGCCACTGCGTCACCTCTGGGCAATCCATGAACTGCACCGGTCCGTCGAAGCACTGTTCGGTCTCGGCCCACCACTTGGCCTGTTCCGGCCGCTGGCTATTGCGCCGCGCCGCTTCTTCGGATTCGAACCTCGCCAATGCGATGAACGTCCCGTCGTTGCACAACCCGCTGGTCGTCCCGAGATAACCGACGGCTCCCGGCTGCAATTCCTCGTTCCACTTATCCATACACCGACGCAGCCGATCGGCGTCGGCGACCTTTCCCTGAATAACTTGGATGAACATCGAGTCCTCCTGGTATGGAGTGAGCACTCCGCTCTGTCGCGAGGCTGACGCGTCGTGGTCCACCGAGGGTGCTCGGACCGCACGGCCCGCGAACGCGGCCACCGCACAGCTAATAGTTCGCCCCGGCACAGCCGTACGCAAGACCGGTGCGAATCAGCGTGCTTCGGCGCAGTTGGCCAGGAAGGTTTCGACCAACTGATTGACGACCTCGGGGACTTCGGCCGCGGCGAGGTGCGCGGCATCCTCGATAACCGCGAGCTCCGCGCCGGGAATCGACCGGGCCATGGTCTCGAGTTCGGGCACCGGAAAGGTGCGATCTTCGCGGCCGCCGACGACCAGCGTGGGGCAGGTGATCGCGGCGAAGCGGTCGCGCTGATCCGATCGCTCGATCACGACGGATCGGACGGCATGAGCGACCGACTTCGGATCATTGCGGCGAGCGGTTTCCAGGACCCGGCGCACGACATCGGGGCGCGTGGCTTCGGTAGTCGGTCCGAGGAAGGCGCGCACGACCGATCGAGTGAGCGGCGGGCGGATGCCGCGCAGGATTCCGATGAGGACCAGCAGCGCCGCGTACTGGAGTTTCTGACCGGTCGGGGCCGGTGAGGCCGTGCCGTTCATCAAGATCGCGGACCGGATGCGGTCCGGAAATTCGGCGGCGAAGGTGCCGCCGATCATCGCGCCCCATGAATTTCCGATGAAGTGGGTCCGCGGCAATTCGAGGTGGTCGAGGATGTCGACCACACAGCCCGCGCAGTCGTCGAAGGTGAAGCCGCGGGTCAGTGGAGTGGATTTTCCGTGACCGGGTGGGTCCACCGCAATGGTCAGGTAATTCTCGGCGAAGTGGGCGACCTGAGCGTCCCAGAGACCGGCGTCCATCAGCAGGCTGGGCCACATCATGAGCGGATCACCGTGCCCGGTTGTGACGACGTGCAGGGTTCCGAGCCGAGTCGGGATGTATAGATCCGTGCTGTCCATGGGTTCCTTCAGCGGAGTGCGAGGGCGAGGAAGAAGTCGACGCGATCTTCGAGGCGAGATAGATCGCGGCCGGTGAGTTCCTCGATCCGTTGGATACGGTAGCGCAGGGTATTCACGTGAACGTGAAGTAGCTCAGCGCATTTGGTCCACGAGCCGGAGACCTGGAGGAAGGTTTCCAAGGTGTGCACGAGCTCGGCGCGGTTTTCCTGGTCGTAGCTGCTCAACGGGTCGAGCAGGCGCAGGCGGAACATACGGCGGACTTCGTCGGGCACGCTGGCCAGCAGGAGCATATGGGTGGCCAGCTCGTCGTGGCCGACGACGCTGGTGGGGGCAGGACGGTCGGCGGCCAGACGGCGGGCATAGCGGGCTTCTTCGACGGCGCCGCGCAGGCCTTCGCCGTCGACGATGCCGCTGACACCGATCGATAGATGAGCACCCTGCAGTCCGGGCTCCAAAGCGTTGACGGCGTGGTGGATTTCGCCGATCACCGAGCCGTCCGCGGGAATCAAAGCGATGACTTCACCGTCGACCACACCTGCGGCAGGCCCTTTGCCGTAGAGGATTTCGCGGAGTAGGACGCGTAATTCGCCGGGGCGCAAGGCATCTGCGCCAGCGGCCACCGCGATATAGGTTTCCGCTGGGCCGAGGCCGGTCAGTTCCAGGCGGGAAATGATCTCGGCGGGTTTGGCATCGGAGACGATCAGTTCGATCAGTTCCTGGGCGAGGCGGCCCTCGGCGCTCTGGCGATCGTCGAGGCGGGCGCGTTCGAGTGATACGACCGCGGCCAGCTCACCGGTCAGGGCGCGACGTTCTTCCGGCCAATCCTTGAAATCGCCTTCGAAGACCAGGAACCAGTCGGCGGCGCGTGAGGTGCTGTGCTCGTCGACGGCGAACAGTGAGTAGCGCGCCTTCTCGTGGGTCAGCACATGGGGGAGGCGGCGAGCGTTCAGGAAAGCGGCGGTGACCGCGACCGGCGGTGCTGTGGCTGGCCCGGCCACCACTCGTCCGGTGGACGCGACGACCCAGCAGCGCATGCCGAGGTCACGTTCGATGAGCTCCAGCACCGAGCCGAGTCCGGTACCCGAGACGAGCTGGCGGTGCCGGTCGAGGATGGCGGTCAGGTCGGCGGCGCGCCCGGTGGAAAGATTGCGGGTCAATGTCTCGGTGACCTGAGCGAATGCGACATCCTCCCGGACGCGGAACAGCGGTATCCGATGCCGCTGACAGGCCTCGATGACATCGGGCGGCGCGCCGCCGTAACGGGCGTCGCCGGCGGCGAGTCCGGCGACTCCGGCCTGGGCAAGGGCGCGCACGAAGGTCTCGCTGTCCGTCGGGGCGAGCCGCCATTGCAGCCCGGTCAGCACCAGCTCGCCGCCGGAGAGATAGCGACTCGGATCAAGCATGTCGGTGGTCACTACCCAGCGCACGAAACGGTCGAGCTCTGCTTCGCCGGTGACGAGCTCGAGACCGAGATTCATGGTCAGAAGTGATCTAAGTCGCACAGTTGCCGAGGCTAACAGCCCAGCTCGCGCCTACCCGGTGGACGCTTTGGATATTCACACAAACGAGGCTGTGTGAACTGGCGCACACTTCGGATTTCTGGGTCCTAGCAGCGCGGATGACCGGCGGGTGTACTTACTCCCAGCACAAACAAGCTCGATGGGAGATCGGATGTCCGGTGAGATCGGATGGCTCAATGCGCTGCCTCCGGAGCAGGCCGAGGCGGAACTGCTGAGCTGCTGCGCCTCACACGTCTGGGCGCAGAAGGTGGCGGCGCACCGGCCCTACGTGGACAGCACGAGCCTGATGGCCGCCGCGGTCGCCGGGATACGTGAGTTGAGTTGGCCCGATATCGAGGAGGCGCTGTCGGCGCATCCGCGCATCGGCGATCGGGCGAAGGCGGGCACGCCCGAGCGCGAGGCCACGTGGTCCGCCGGTGAGCAATCCGGCACGGCGGGGGCGGACCAGCGGACTCTCGATGACATCGCCGCCGCGAACCTGGCCTATGAGCAGCGGTTCGGACATGTCTTCCTGATCCGCGCCGCGGGCCGCACCGCCGAGCAGATCCGGGCCGAACTGCGCAGGCGACTGGCGAATACCGCCGAGGGGGAACGTGTCGCGACGCAACGCGAACTCGCCGATATCACCCGGCTCCGGATCCGAAAACTGTTGGAGGACAGGTGAGTCTGTCCACCCATGTGCTGGATGCGGCATCGGGTCGTCCGGCGGCGGGGCTGGCGGTGCGACTGGAAAAGGCCGACGGCACCGTGCTCGCCGAGCGTCGCACCGACGACGACGGGCGCCTCGAGGATCTGCCCGCACTCGAAACCGGGGTGCACCGTCTGATTTTCGAAACCGGTGACTTCAGTCCGTTCTACCCGTCGGTGACCATCGACTTCCTGGTCACCGACCCAGCCGAGCACTACCACGTGCCGCTGCTGCTCAGTCCCTATTCCTACTCGACCTACCGAGGTAGCTGAACCATGTCGATCAAGCTCGGGCCGAATAGATACGGCAAAGCGGAAAACCGGGTCGTCCGGGTGACGAAAACCGGTGGTGTCCATGAGATCCGGGATCTGAACGTCGGTGTTGCGTTATCCGGTGACATGGACGAGGTCCACCTGACCGGTGACAACGCGACGGTCCTGCCGACCGACACCCAGAAGAACACCGTATTCGCCTTCGCCAAGGAATACGGCGTCACCTCGCCGGAAGCGTTCGGGCTTTTGCTGGCACGGCATTTCGTCGATTCCCAGCCACCCATCCATCACGCGCGGGTCTGCCTGGAGGAGTACGCCTGGGAGCGCATCGTGGTCGGACCCGGCGATAAGCAGTATTCGTTCGTACGCTCCGGCCAGGAGACCCGCACTTCGCGGGTGCACTACGACGGCGAAAGCACCTGGGTGGTCTCGGGTTTGACGGGTCTGGTGGTACTCAACTCCACCGGCTCGGAATTCCACGGCTACATCAAGGACAAGTACACGACGCTGCAGGAGGCCTACGACCGCGTACTGGCCACCGAGGTCAATGCGGAGTGGCGCTTCGCGAGCGAACCGAGTGACTGGGACAAGGCCTACCGTGCGGTCCGCGGCGCGCTGCTCGAGGCATTCGCCGACACCTACAGCTACTCGCTGCAGCAGACGCTGTACGCCATGGGCGACCGGGTGATCGGCGCGGTCCCCGAGGTGTGCGAGGTCCGGCTGTCGCTGCCCAATAAGCACCATTTCGTGGTGGATCTGTCCGGCTTCGGACTGGAGAACGACAACGAGGTGTTCTTCGCCGCCGACCGCCCCTACGGCCTGATCGAGGGCACCGTACTCACCGAGGACGCCCCCGCGGCCGGACCGGCATGGGAGTGACGATGGATTTCCTACGACCCGATTCCTGGACCGAGGCGCTCGAGCTCAAGGCCGCCAATCCGGAGGCCAAACCCATCCAGGGCGGCACCGATGTCATGGTCGAGATGAACTTCGACCACGGCCGTCCGGTGGCACTGCTCGATCTCAACCGCTGTCGTGAACTCTTCGATTACTCGACCGAGCCCGACGGCTGGATCCGGATCGGTGCTGGCGTCCCGTACGTGCGCATCATCAACCGACTCGACCACCAACTGCCCGGTCTGGCTCAGGCCTCGCGCACGGTCGGTTCGCCGCAGATCCGCAATCGCGGCACGATCGGCGGCAATCTCGGCGGGGCGTCCCCGGCCGGTGACGCCCATCCCGCGCTGTTGGCAGGCAATGCGGTGATCGAGGTCGAGTCGGCCGCGCGCGGTACCCGGCTCATCCCGATCGATGACTTCTACGTGTGGGTAAAGAAGAACGCCCTGGAGCCCGACGAGCTGATCCGCGCCATCCGGCTCGAACCCGCCACCGGGCCGCAATACTTCTCCAAGGTCGGCACGCGCAATGCCATGGTGATCGCGGTCTGCGCATTCTCGATCGCATTGCATCCCAACACCCGCACTGTCGGCACCGGCATCGGATCCGCCGGTCCAACGCCGCTGCGCGCGACGCCCGCCGAGCAGTTCCTCGCCGATGCGCTGGACTGGGATGACCCGGCTCCGTTGCCATTCGATGTGGTCCGCGACTTCGGTGCGCTGGTCTCGGCCGCGGCCGAGCCGATCGATGACGTTCGAGGCACGGCGGAATACCGCAAACACGCCCTGACGGTGCTGGCTCGCCGCACCCTGTCCTGGGCCTGGACGGACTACCTGGCAGAAAGAAGGAGGGCGGCCTGATGCGTGTGACCTTCGACGTGAACGGCTCGCAAGAGACCGTCGACAATGTGTGGGAGGGCGAGAGCCTCCTCTATATGCTGCGCGAGCGGATGGGCCTGCCCGGCTCCAAGAACGCCTGTGAGCAAGGCGAATGTGGTTCGTGCACAGTCTATTTGGACGGTACACCGGTGTGTTCCTGTTTGGTGGCCGCGGGTCAGGTGCAGGATCGCTCGGTGCGTACCGTCGAGGGCTTGGCCAACGGCGCGAAACTCGACCCGATGCAAGAAGCCTTCGTCGAGGCCGGTGCGGTCCAATGTGGTTTCTGCACACCGGGTCTCATCGTGCAGGCACACGATCTCATCGAACGCAATCCCGATCCCTCCGATGTGGAGATCCGCGAAGCGCTCGCCGGAAATCTCTGCCGCTGTACCGGATACGAGAAGATCCTCGACGCGGTGCGACTGGCCGCGGCACGGAAGGCGGGCCGATGAAGACTCTCATCGAGAACGCCTATATCGCACCGGTTGTCGGTGACGAGATCGCGTCCGGATATGTCGTCATCTCCGAGGGCCGCATCGTTGCCCTCGGCGCGGGACCGGCACCGATCGTACCGGGAGCCGAAAAGATCGACGGCACCGGCTGTTTGGTGACCCCGGGCCTGGTCAATACCCACCACCATCTCTACCAGTGGGCGAGTCAGGGCCTGTTCCAGGATTCCACCCTGTTCGAATGGCTGACCGGTCTCTACCGCACCTGGGCGCGCATGGACGCCGACGTCGTCTACGGCGCGGCCGCCGCGGGTTTGGGCTGGTTGGCACTGACCGGCTGCACCACCAGCAGCGACCACCACTACATCTTCCCGAAGGGGCGCGGCGACCTCTTCGAGGCCGAGGTGCGCGCGGCGAGCGAGATCGGCCTGCGCTTCCACCCGTGCCGCGGGTCCATGGACCGCGGGCAGAAGGACGGCGGTCTGCCGCCGGACGAGGTGGTCGAGAGCAGAGACGAAATCCTTGCTCACACCGCCGAAGTCATCGACAAATACCACGATCCATCGTTCGAATCGATGCTGCGGGTCGCCGTCGCGCCGTGTTCGCCGTTCTCGGTGAGCGAAGGTCTGATGATCGATTCCGCGACGCTGGCACGCGCCAAAAATGTTCGGCTGCATACCCATCTCGCCGAAACGCTCGATGAGGAAGAGCACTGCATCGAACAGCTGGGCTGCACCCCGGTCGAATACATGGAAAAGCTGGGCTGGCTCGGCGAGGATGTCTGGTTCGCGCACGCGGTGCACCTGCACGACGCCGATATCCGACGCTTCGCTGAAACGGGTAGCGGCTCGGCGCATTGCCCCAGCTCCAACGCCCGGCTCGGCGCGGGTATCGCTCGTGTCAGCGATCTGGTCGCCGCCGGTGCTCCGGTCGGTATCGGCGTCGACGGTGCGGCGTCGAGCGAATTGACCTCGTTGGCTGGGGAGATGCGTCAGGCCATGTTGTTCCAGCGCGCGGTGCACGGCCCTACCGCCTTCACCGCGCGCCAGGCGCTCGAGATCGGCACCCTGGGCGGAGCCCGTAATCTGGGCCGTCACAACGAGATCGGCAGTATCGAACCCGGCAAACTCGCCGACCTCGCCATCTGGCGGGTCGACGGCTTCCGCTCGGCGATCGAGGATCCGGTCTGCTCCTTGGTTTTCGGACCAACACCGCCGCTGGCCAGGCTGCTCGTCGGTGGGCGCACCGTCGTGGAGAACGATGAATTGCGCACTGTAGCCCAGGATGTCGTCGGCCGGGCCGGTGACGCGGCCCGTAAGCGGCTCATGCGACAGGAGGCATGATGACTGTCCCACGGACCACCCGTTTTCCGAAAGAGGTTGCCGCGCCGGGTAAAGGCGGCGTCGGGGAGAGCCCGTTGCGCCCCGACGGCACCCTGAAGGTCAAAGGCGAGTTCGCCTATGCCTCCGATCTCTGGATGGACGGCATGCTCTGGGGTGCGACGCTGCGCAGCCCGCATCCGCGCGCGATCATTCGCGAGATCGATATCGCGCCCGCACTGGCCATGACCGGTGTGCACGCCGTACTCACCCATGAGGATGTGCCGGGCCGCAAGATGTACGGGCTCGACCACACCTGGGATCAGCCGGTGCTGGCCATCGGCGAAGTCCGTCATCACGGTGAGCCCATCGCCCTGGTCGCCGCCGACCACCCCGAGATCGCTCGACGCGCCATCGACGCCATCGAAATCGATTGGGAGGTACTGGAACCCATCACCGATCCAATGGCGGTGCTCTCGGCCCCGAAACGGCTCGCGGTGCAGGAGCGTGGCGGTATCGCCCGGCACCAGCCGGTGCGCGTCGGCGATATCACCGTGGGCCGTGCGCTGGCCACCGTGGTGGTCACCGAAGAATACGAGGTCGGCATTCAGGACCAGGCATTCCTCGGGCCCGAATCCGGCCTGGTGATACCGGCCGAGGACGGCGGGCTCGACTTCTATGTCGCCACCCAGTGGATGCACAACGATCTGTCCCAGATCGGGCCGTGTCTCGGCCTGGCCGAGGACCGGATCCGCATGACCATGGCCGGTGTCGGCGGTGCCTTCGGTGGCCGCGAGGACCTGTCCATGCAGATCCACGCGGGCATGCTGGCCATGCGCACCGGCAAGCCCATCAAGATGATGTACAACCGCGAGGAGTCGTTCTTCGGGCATGTGCACCGACACCCGGCGAAGATGCTCTACGAATACGGTGCCAACGATGCCGGAAAACTCACCTACGCAAAGGTTCTCATCGTCCTCGACGGTGGCGCGTATACCTCGGCGACGCTGAATGTCACCGGTAACGCGTCCTCGCTCGCGGTGGGGCCGTACGAGATTCCGCATATCGAGATCGACGCCTACGGCGTCTACACCAATAACCCGCCGTGCGGCGCGATGCGCGGATTCGGCGCGGTACAGGCCTGTTTCGCACACGAGTCGATGATGGACAAGGTCGCCGAGGCGTTGGATCTGGATCCGGTGCACGTGCGCCAGATCAATGCGGTGTCACAGGGCTCCAAGCTGGCGACCGGTCGGGTGCTGCACGCACCGACGCCGATGGCCGAAATGCTCGGGCAGCTACGCGATATGCCGATGCCCCCGGAACTGGATGCCTCGGATATCCGGAACCTGCCCGGCGGCGCGTCGCAGACCACGCACGGCGAGGGCGTGGTGCGAGGTGTCGGCTACGGCGTCGGTATCAAGAACATCTGCTTCTCCGAAGCCTTCGACGACTACTCGACGGCGCGGGTGCGACTGGAAGTCATTGCGGGAGAACCGGTTGCGTTGGTGCACACCGCTGCCGCCGAGGTCGGCCAGGGTCTGGTGACGGTCGAGGCGCAGATCGCGCGCACCGAACTCGGCATCGAGCGGGTCACCATTCACCCGGCCGACAACCAGGTCGGCGACTCGGGTTCATCGTCGGCCTCACGGCAGACCTACATGACCGGTGGCGCGGTGAAGGCGGCTTGTGCGGCCGTGCGCCAGCGCGTACTCGCCCTTGCCCAGGCCGAGTTCGGTGCCTCCTCGGGACTGCGGCTGGTCGGCGGCAAGGTGGTTTCGCGCACGGGGGAGGTGCTCGCGGCGATCGTCGATGTCCTGGATGAGGGGGTTATCGAAGAGACCAGCGAGTACCACCACCGGCCCACCACGGGCATGGATCCGATTACAGGACAGGGCAATAGCCACACCCAGCTGGCCCTCTGCGTACACCGCGCGGTGGTGGACGTGGACACTGACCTCGGCCTGGTCAAGGTCGTCTCCCTGGACGCGGTCCAGGACGTGGGCAAGATCATGAACCGCCTGTCCCTGGAGGGCCAGATCCACGGCGGCTCGGTCCAGGGGCTCGGCCTGGCGGTCATGGAGGAAATCCAGGTTAAAGACGGTAAGGTGCGCAACCCCTCCTTCACCGACTACCTGATCCCGACGATTCTCGATACGCCGTCACAGCGGCTGGAGATTCTGGAGAATGCCGATCCGCACGCCCCCTACGGGCTGCGCGGCGCCGGAGAGCCGCCCACGCTCTCCGCTACCCCCGCGATCGCCGCGGCGATCCGTGACGCCTGCCGATCACGGGGTGGAACCGTGCACATCAACCGAGTGCCGGTGCGACCGGAAGACATCATCCGGAGCAGTTGATCAACAGGAGCAGCCGGTTCCATTGAACCGGACGGACTCCACAACAGCAGTACCCGAACCGTGCGTTCCGGCCGGAGTCCGAAAGGGCAGCCGCCGGACCGTAGGTCGGCTACGCCCCGAGGAGGGCACGCCAATGACCCAGATTCAGACCAAGCCCAGCACACCGGGGCCGGTGACCGGAAGGTCTGCGCTCGACCGGTTCTTCCGGCTGAGCGAACGCCGAACCACCGTTTCCCGCGAGATTCGTGGCGGCATTACCACTTTCGTTGCCATGGCCTACGTCATCCTCTTGGTGCCGTTGATTCTCGGCGGCGTCGCGGATGTCAACGGTGACAAGCTGAGCATCGCTCAACTCACCACGGCCACCGCATTTTCCGCAGGACTGAGCACCATCCTGATGGGTGTCGCGGGCAATGTGCCGTTGGCGCTCGCCGCCGGACTCGGTGTGGTTCCGGTGGTCGCCTTCCAGGCGGCACCGCATATGACCTGGCCGCAGACCATGGGTTTGGTCGTGCTGATGGGCGTGATCATCGTGGTGCTGGCCGCGACCGGGCTGCGGACGATGATCATCAATGCCATCCCGCTCGGTCTCAAGAATGCGATCGGCGTCGGAATCGGCATGTTCATCGCGATGATCGGACTGGTCTCGGCCGGGGTGGTCGGACACGGCGCGCAGACCGGTCCGCCCGTCACCCTCGGGGCGGGCGGTCACCTATCAGGTTGGCCCGTGGTGATTTTCGCGGTCGGTCTGCTGGTGATGCTGGCGCTGTTCATCCGCAAGGTGCCCGGTGCGATCCTGATCAGCATCGCCATCTCGACGGTGCTCGCCATTAGCGTCAACGCGCTGGCGAAGATCGACCCGCAGACATGGGGTCCGGTGGTGCCGGAGAAGCCGAAGGGATTCCTCGCCGCACCCGACTTCGGGTTGGCCCTGAATATCGACCTCTTCGGCGGATTCGCCGAGGCGGGCGGGCTGGTCGCCGGAGTCGTGCTGTTCACCCTGGTGCTGACCGGATTCTTCGACGCCATGGGAACGGTTTTCGGCGTCTGTGACGAAGCCGGACTGCTCGATGACCAGGGCACCATGCCGGGTATCGGCAAGGTCCTGACCATCGACGGTATCTCCCAGGTCATCGGTGGTATCAGCGGTGGGGCCGGAAATACCGTCTATGTCGAATCCGCGACGGGTGTCGGTGAGGGCGCCCGCACCGGACTGACCAGCCTGGTCACCGGTGGATTGTTCTGCCTCGCGGTATTTTTCACCCCGCTCGCGGCCGTGGTGCCGATCCAGGCCGCCGCACCGGCGCTGGTGATCGTCGGTCCGCTGATGATGACCCAGGCCCGCAAGATCGATTGGAACGATCTGGAGGTGGCGGTGCCCGCCTTCCTGACGATCGTGCTGATGCCGTTTACCTACTCGATCACCAACGGTGTCGGCGCGGGCCTGATCGCATACGTGGTGATCAAGCTGGCGCGCGGCAAATTCCGGGAAGTCCACTGGCTGATCGGAGTGGTGAGCCTCGTGTTCGCCGGATACTTCGGTATCTCGGCCATCGAACTACTCCTCGGCGGATAGCACCATGCGCGACCTCACGGCAGAACTGCGGAAATGGCATGCGGGGGAGAAGGATTACGCCGTGGCCACCGTTATCGGCGTCACCGGAAGCGCCCCTCGGCCGCCCGGCGCGGCGCTGGCGGTCGACGCCGACGGCATTGTCATCGGCAGTATTTCCGGTGGCTGCGTCGAGGGCGCGGTCTACGAACTCTGCCGTGAGGTGCTGCGCACCGGACGGCCGGTGCGCGAAACCTTCGGATACAGCGATGATGACGCCTTCGCGGTCGGACTGACCTGCGGCGGCGAACTCGAGATCTTCGTCCAGCGGATCACCGCGGTCGAGCGGGTCGCCGTCGAGGCGATCCTGCGCACCGACGAGGCGGTGGCACTGGTACGGGATCTGAGAACCGGTACGGCCACGGCGATCGGGTCCTGGTGGACGGTCGGCGCCGCCTTGGACGAGATGGTCATGGCCGAGGCCAGGGCGATGCTCGATACCGGCGCGACCGGTGTGCGCGAGATCGGCTGTGGTGTCGGGGCGGTCACGGTCTTCGTGGAATCGTATGCACCGCCACCGCGCATGATCGTCTTCGGCGCAATAGATTTCGCGGCCGCCGTCGCCAGGATCGGCCGCTTCCTCGGATACCACGTCACGGTCTGCGATGCCCGCCCGGTATTCGCCACACGCGCCCGTTTTCCGGAGGCCGATGAGATCGTTGTGCAGTGGCCGGACCGCTATCTCGCACGCACGCAGGTCGATTCGCGCACGGTGCTGTGTGTGCTCACCCATGATGCCAAATTCGATATCCCGCTGCTCGAGGTGGCGCTGCGCCTGCCGGTGGCCTATGTGGGCGCGATGGGTTCCCGTCGCACCCATGAGGAGCGCATGGCCGGTCTGCGCGCCGCAGGTGTGACGGAATCCGAACTGGCCCACCTACATTCGCCGATCGGTTTGGATCTCGGCGCGCGGACCGCGGAGGAGACCGCGGTATCCATTGCCGCCGAGATCGTCGCGGTGCGCCGTGGCGGCTCGGCCCAACCGCTCACCGCCACCGGCGGACCGATCCACCGGGACCTGCTGCCCGTCTGGTGAGCCGTGCATCGCCATCCCGGTACGCGGGGAGCGCGGTTTCGGTAAGAGGCTGGAGCATCCTACGAAATCGACTTCGGGATATCCGATCGGCTTCGGGCTAATCGCCGCTATTCCGGCAGTGCCGCCGGGTCACATAATTGACGAAATTGCGAACAAAGGATTCACCGAATGCCGTTGATATTTCTGAATGGTTCCGCCATGCGCGGCGAACCGCTCAATCATCTGCTGGACGGCGCGCCTTTCGCCGGTGCAGTGAAAACCGCGCCGCGCTACCGTTTCTATTCGGTGGGCGATCGGTTCCCGGGTCTGGATCCCGTCGCCGACGGCGGCGATTCGATCTCCGGCGAACTCTTCGATATCCCCATGGAAGTGCTGCGACAGCGGCTGCTACCTGCCGAACCACCCGAACTCGAACTCGGCGCCATCGAACTCGAGGACGGCCGTTCGGTCCTGTCGATGCTGCTGCGCCGCGCGCCTACCTCGTATCCGGAGCTGATCGATATCACCGCCATCGGCAGCTGGAAGAAATACCGTCAAGGAGCTGAATGAGTAAGCAGGCCGGGGGCCTCGCGTTCCCGAAATTCGATGTCAATTGCTCGATCCTGTTCACCGACCTCCCGCTGCTCGAACGCCCCGCCGCGGCAAAGCGGGCCGGATTCGACGCGGTCGAATTCTGGTGGCCGTTCGGCGAGAATCCGACGCCGGACGATAAGGAGATCGACGCGTTCGTGGGCGCGATCCGCGATGCCGGTGTGGAATTGATCGGTCTGAACTTCATCGACCTGATCCCGGCTGGTCGTGGGCTGATCTCGGTTCCGAGTGAGGTCACCCGGTTCCGCGACAATATCGATGTCGCCGTCGGTATCGCCGAAGAAACCGGCTGCCGCGCGTTGAACGCCCTGTACGGCAATCGCATCGAGGGTGAGAGTCCGGAGAAACAGGACGAACTCGCACTGGAGAACCTGAGTTCGGCTGCGCAGGCGGCCGGTGCCATCGGTGCCACGGTCTTGTTAGAGGCGCTCAATTCCTTTGAATCGCCGGACTATCCGATAGTGAGCGCGGCACACGCCGTGCAGGTCATCGAGCAGACCGGTGAACCGAACGTGCGTTTCCTGTGCGATTTGTACCACCTGGCCCGCATGGGCGAGGACCTGCATTCGGTGATCCGCACACACGCGGCGCAGCTGGGCCACGTCCAGGTCGCCGACAATCCGGGCCGTGGCCGACCCGGCACCGGCGGACTCGATTTCGCCGCGCTCTTCGAAACCCTGGCCGAGAGCGGCTACGACGGCTGGATCGGCCTCGAATACAAAGACCCCGAGCTGGATTGGAAGTGGATGAAATGACTGCAGCATCGCGTAGCGATTCCGTGCGGGGTGACGGTCGGGCGACCGGTGGGCGCAAGATCGGTTTTATCGGCCTGGGGATCATGGGCGCCCCGATGGCGGGTCACCTCGTCGCCGCCGGGCACGAGGTGACCGGTTACGACATCGGTCCGACCGGACTCGAGAAGCTGAAGGCCGCGGGCGGTTCGGCCGCTTCCGGTGTGGGGGAAGCGGTGCGGGACTCCGACATCGTCATCACGATGTTGCCGCAGGACGAGCACGTCGAGGCCGTCTTCGCCGACGTGCTGGTGCACGCCGCGCCCGGCACGCTGTACATCGACTTCTCCACTATCACGCCCAAGACCGCTCGCTGGATCGCCGAGAAGGGCGCGGACAATGGCCTGCGGGTCCTCGACGCTCCGGTCTCCGGCGGTGAGCCGGGCGCGATCAATGCCGGGCTATCGATCATGGTCGGCGGTAACCAGGACGACTTCGCCGCGGCAACACCGATTTTCGAGACGGTCGGCAAGACCTTCGCCCTCGTGGGACCCAACGGTGCCGGTCAGGTGGTCAAGGCCGCCAACCAGCTCGTCGTCGGCGGCACCTACGCCCTGATAGCCGAGGCGATCCTGCTGATGGAGAATCTGGGCGCGAATGCCGAAAAGGGCCTGGACGTGCTAGCGGGCGGACTCGCGGGCAGCAAGATCCTCGAACTCAAGCGTGCGTCCATGCTGCAGCGCGACTTCGAGCCCGGCTTCCGAATCGACCTGCACCACAAGGATATGGGCATCATCCTGCAGGCCGCCCGCGACGCCGGGGTATCGATCCCGTTGGGTGCGCTGACCGCGCAGTTGATCGCCGCCGCCCGTGCGATGGGTCACGGCTCACTGGACCACTCGGGGCTGCTGAAGGTGACCGAAGCGCTGTCGGGCCGGGAGTACTGACCATGGCACGCATGCGCACCGTGGACGCCGCGGTTCTGATTCTCGAAAAAGAAGGCGCGACACAGGCATTCGGCCTGCCGGGTGCCGCGATCAACCCCTTCTACAGCGCGATGCGCGCACACGGCGGTATCAAGCATGTGCTGGCCCGCCACGTCGAGGCCGCCTCGCATATGGCCGAGGGATACACCAGGGCGGCGGCGGGCAATATCGGCGTCTGCATCGGCACCTCGGGGCCTGCGGGCACCGATATGATCACCGGGCTGTATTCCGCCAGCGCGGATTCGATTCCGATCCTCTGCATCACCGGTCAGGCTCCGGTGGCCAAGCTGCACAAGGAGGACTTCCAGGCCGTCGATATCGCCGCTATCGCCGCACCGGTAAGCAAATGGGCGGTAACGGTGCTCGAGCCCGCACAGGTACCGGGGACCTTCCAGAAAGCTTTCCGGTTGATGCGGGAGGGGCGGCCGGGTCCGGTCCTGATCGATCTGCCGATCGATGTGCAGCTCGCCGAAATCGAGTTCGACATCGAGACATACGAGCCGCTGACGGTGCACCGCCCGGCCGCGACGCGGGCGCAGGCGGTCAAGGCCATCGAGATGTTGAATGCGGCGCAGCGGCCGCTGATCGTCGCGGGTGGCGGCATCGTGAATGCCGATGCCGCCGCGCTGCTGGTCGAATTCGCCGAACTCACCGGTGTTCCGGTGGTGCCGACACTGATGGGCTGGGGCACCATTCCCGACGATCACACGCTGCACGCGGGCATGGTCGGCCTGCAGACCTCACATCGGTACGGCAATGCCACCCTGCTCGAATCCGATTTCGTGCTCGGCATCGGAAACCGTTGGGCCAACCGGCACACCGGCGGTGTGGACACCTACACCAAGGACCGCACCTTCGTGCACGTCGATATCGAGCCGACCCAGATCGGTCGCGTATTCGCCCCGGATTACGGGATCACCTCCGATGCGGGTGCCGCCCTGCGCGTCTTCGTCGAGGTCGCGCGCGAACTCGATGCGGCCGGGCGGCTGCCCGATCGTAGTGTGTGGGCCGAGCAGTGCCGCAACCGCAAACACGTGGGGCTGCGCAAGACGCACTTCGACGATATGCCGATCAAGCCCCAGCGCGTCTACGAGGAGATGAACAAGGCGTTCGGGCCCGATGTGCGCTACGTCAGCACCATCGGTCTGTCGCAGATCCAGGCGGCGCAGCTGCTGCATGTCTACCGGCCGCGGCACTGGATCAACGCGGGCCAGGCCGGACCGCTCGGCTGGACCGTACCCGCGGCCATCGGTGTCGCGACGGCCGAGCCCGAAGCAACCGTGGTCGCGCTCTCGGGTGACTACGACTTCCAGTTCCTCATCGAGGAATTGGCCGTCGGCGCGCAGTTCAATATCCCGTATATCCATGTGGTGGTGAACAATTCGTATCTGGGCCTGATCCGTCAGGCGCAGCGCGCATTCGACATGGACTACTACGTGCAGCTCGCCTTCGACAATATCAACAGCCCGGAGCTCGCTGGCTACGGCGTCGATCACGTCAAGGTCGCCGAAGGCCTTGGCTGCAAGGCGATTCGGGTACTCGATCCGGCATGGATCGGTTCGGCCCTCGATGAGGCGAAGAAGCTGGTGACCGAATTTCGGGTGCCGGTGATCGTCGAGGTCATCCTCGAACGGGTGACGAATGTGTCAATGGGACTCGAGATCGACAATATCGTCGAATTCGAGGAACTCGCACAGTCCGCGGCCGACGTCCCGACCGCGACCGCGCGACTGGACTGAGCCGCGATGACTCGAGTCCTGATCGCATCCGACAAATTCAAGGGGTCGCTGACCGCCGCGCAGGTCGGTGCCGCTGTCCGCGCCGGTATCCACCGCATCCGGCCTTGTGCCGAGGTGGCGGTGGTGCCGATCGCCGACGGCGGGGACGGCACCGTCGCCGCCGCAATGGCCGCGGGTTTCGAGGCGGTCCTGGTGACCGCGTCCGGACCCACCGGCGAACCGGTGTGCACGGCGTATGCCCGTCGCGACGATATCGCCGTGGTGGAACTGGCCGACGTATCCGGGCTGGTGCGACTACCGGGTGGGAAGTTCGCACCGCTGACGGCCACCAGCCGTGGGACCGGCGAGGTCATCGCCGCGGCCACCGATGCGGGCTGCCGACGGGTGGTGCTCGGCATCGGCGGCAGTGCGGGTACCGATGGCGGTGCCGGGCTACTCGCGGCGCTCGGGGCCCGTCTGCTCGATGCCGACGGGGCTGAAATCGGTGACGGTGGTGCGGCATTGGCGCGGCTGCACACGATCGACCTTGCGGCGGTGCGGGAACGGCTCGCCGGGGTCGAGATCACCGTCGCATGTGATGTGGACAATCCCCTCACCGGTCCGCGCGGTGCGGCCGCCGTCTACGGTCCGCAAAAGGGAGCCAACGGTGACCAAGTGGCGGAGCTGGATTCGGCGCTCACCCACTGGGCGGATTGCGTCGCGGCCGCGACCGGCACCGATCTGCGCGATCGTGCGGGTGCCGGTGCGGCGGGCGGGGTCGGATTCGCGGCCGTCGCGGTGCTCAGTGCTCGGCTGTGTCCCGGGATCGAATTGGTTTTGCAGCTGGTCCGTTTCGCGGAACGGGTGGCCGATGCGGATCTGGTGGTGACCGGGGAGGGCGCGCTCGACGAGCAGACCCTGTACGGCAAGGCTCCCGCTGGCGTCGCTACGGCTGCCGGGTTCTCGGGTGTGCCAGTCGTCGCCGTCTGTGGCCGGAATACGTTGCCCGCCAACCGATTGCATGAGGCTGGGTTCTCCGCCGCATATGCACTAGCCGATATCGAACCCGATATCGCGCGCTGCTTCGCGGAGGTCGAACTGCTGCTCGAACGGCTGGGTATGCGGATCGCCGCCGAACACCTGCCGCCGGATCACACGGCGGAGCGACCGTCTGCCGAACACCTGCCGCCAGATCTCTCGACTGAGCAGCCCTCTGTTGGGCACCTGTCGTCGGAGGTCGCTTCGGATCAGGTGCCTACCGGCCCCGCTGCTGGGGCGGCCAGGGCGGAGCGGTCCTCTGCTGTGCACCGGTTGCCGGAGGTCGCTACGGACCAGGTGCCTGCGGGCCACGCCGCCGGGGTGGCATCTGCGGAGCGCAGTGTCGCGGACGGCCGATGACATTGTCGCGGCTACCTACCGAAATAGTTGCGGCGCAACGACATTCGACGGGAGATTCCGATGATTTCCGATGGAGTTGTGTGATGCGGAAGAACTCCGAGATCCAGACGATCGCACCGGTCCCCACACAATTGGACCTGGTGATCCGCGCGGAGCGGATCATCGGGACGACGAGGGAGGCCGGCGGCTCGATCGGCGTGCGCAACGGCCGGATCGTGGCGATCGAGCCGCTGGATTCCATCCTGACCGCGAAAACGATCGTCGAACTGGCCGCCGACGAGGTACTGCTGCCCGGCGTTGTGGATGCGCACGTGCACGTCAACGATCCCGGCCGCACCGAATGGGAGGGTTTCCCGAGCGCGACGAAGGCGGCCGCGGCAGGTGGTGTCACCACCATTATCGATATGCCGCTCAACAGCATTCCGCCGACCTGCGATCTTGCCGCACTCGAGGTGAAACGCAAGACCGCGCAGGATCGGGTGCACGTCGATGTCGGCTTCTGGGGCGGAGCGATCCCCGGAAATGTGGCGGATCTGCGGCAGCTGAACGACGCAGGTGTATTCGGCTTCAAATGTTTTCTGCTGCACTCCGGCGTCGACGAGTTCGCGGCACTGGACGCTGCTCAGCTGGAACTGGCCATGCGGGAGATCCGCTCGTTCGACGGTCTGCTCATCGTGCACGCGGAGGACGCGCACGCCATCGAACATGCACCGATTCCCCGGGGGGACAAGTACTCCGGCTTTCTGCGTTCGCGCCCGCGCGGTGCGGAGAACTTGGCCGTCGCCCAGGTAATCGAATTGGCTAGATGGACCGGTTGCCGCGTGCACATTCTGCACGTGTCCAGTTCGGATGTGCTGCCGATGATCGCCTCGGCCCGCCGCGACGGCGTCCGGATCACCGCCGAGACCTGCCCGCACTACTTGTCGTTCGCCGCGGAGGAAATTCCGGACGGGGCGACACAATTCAAATGCTGTCCACCGATCCGAGAGAGCGGCAATCGCGAATTGCTCTGGGAAGGGTTGCGCGATGGCGCCATCGATATGGTGGTCTCGGACCACTCACCATCGACCGCCGACCTGAAATGCTTCGATACCGGCGACTTCGCCCGCGCTTGGGGCGGTATTTCCTCACTGCAGCTCGGACTTTCGGCCGTCTGGACCGAAGCGCGACTGCGCGGATTCACTCTGGTCGATGTCGCGCGATGGATGAGCCGAGCACCCGCCGAACACGCGGGCCTGCACCGCAAGGGCGCCATCGAGGTCGGCTACGACGCGGACTTCTGTGTCTTCGCACCCGATGACGCCTTCGTCGTCGACGTGCATCGCCTGCACCACAAGAACGCCGTCACACCGTACGCGGCCCGCCCACTCGCGGGTGCGGTCCGCGGTACCTGGTTGCGCGGCAACCGAATCGATATCGATGACGAGCCGCAGGGGCGGCTCCTGGCCCGAGGAGAAGTATGACCGATCAATCCGCCCCCGCCTTCACCCGACTACCCGATCTGGCCTCCCGCGCGCTCGCGGGCAGCGTTGTCTACGCCAATGATGAGTTGTTCGCCGAGCGGGAGAACCTGATCCGACCCGGCCGTGCGGTTTTCAGCACCGAGGACTTCGGCCACAAGGGCAAAACCTACGACGGCTGGGAAACGCGACGTCGGCGCGAGACCGGCAATGACCACGCGGTCGTCCGGCTCGGTGTACCGGGCCGGGTGCACGGTGTCGTCGTCGACACTTCCTGGTTCATCGGCAATTTCCCGCCCTTCGCCTCGGTCGAGGCGACGAGTGTGGAGGGGCAGCCGTCCCCGGCCGAACTGCAGCAGGCGGAATGGGTGACATTGGTCGCGAAGTCGGATATCGCGGGCAATACCGACAACTTCTTCGAGGTCACCGACGAGCGCCGCTTCACCCATATCCGGCTCTCGATCTACCCGGACGGCGGCGTTGCCCGCTTCCGTGTCCACGGAACGCCGCTGCCCGATCCCCGTTTCCTCAGTGGCACAGTCGATCTCGCCGCCCTGGAACACGGCGGTGACGTGGTCGACTGCTCCGATATGTTCTTCTCCGCACCGACCAATATCCTGCTGCCAGGCCGTTCGCGGCAGATGGACGAGGGCTGGGAGGGTGCGCGTCGGCGCGATGCGGGCAATGATCATGTCACAGTGCGGTTGGGGGCGCGGGGGACGATTCGGCGCGTGGAGATCGACACCTCGAATTATGTCGGCAATGCGCCGGGTTGGGCGGTGCTGCGTGGGACGGATGCCGATTCCGGTGCGAATCTGGATGATCCGTCGACATGGACCGAATTGCTGCCACGCACGCGGCTGCAGCCGGATGCGCGTCACTTCTTCCGGATCGGAGTCGGCGCACCGGTCACCCACGTCCGGCTCGATGTGTACCCCGACGGCGGCGTGGCCCGGTTGCGGGTCCACGGCGAGATCGATCCGGAGACCTTGGTAAGCAACACCATCGCGTGGCTCGCAGCCCTGCCCGAAGCGCACGCACTGCAGGTACTCACCGGCGATGGTGGGCTGTCCCGCGACGAAGCGCGGAAGCTGCTGGCGCAATTCCCCTGTGCGAGCCCCGAGGCGGTGCCGTCGCCAGTAATCGAGGCGTTGCTCGCGTTGTAGTCGCTGGTCGAAGGACGATCGGAGCTCCCGATTACCCGTCCGACCGGCTTGTCCGCGTCCGAAAACCGCTGGAACTTGTCGATCGGCTGATCTAGGTTCGGCCCATGGTGCGTGCGAATGGGTCGGTCGAGCGGCAAGCCATTGCCGCAGCCGCCGTGACGGTGGTCCTGTGGGCTTCGGCCTTCGTGTTCATTCGCAGTGCGGGACACGACTTCTCGCCGGGCGCGCTGGCGCTCGGGCGATTGCTCGCCGCATCGATCACGCTGGTGACGGTGCTTTTCATCCGGGGTGAGGGCCTGCCGCCGCGGGCCGCATGGCCGGGCATCGTCACCTCCGGGGTGTTGTGGTTCGGCGTCTACATGGTGGCGTTGAACTGGGGTGAGCGCAATGTCGACGCGGGGACCGCCGCGATGGTCGTCGGCATCGGTCCGGTGCTGATCGCGGTGCTCGGCGGAGTGATCCTGCGGGAAGGGTTTCCGGTCCGGCTGATGATCGGGCTGGTCGTGTCGTTCGCCGGAACCATCGTCGTCGGAGTATCGACATCCGATGGCGGCGGCGCGGCGGTGCTCGGTGTCGTACTGTGCCTGCTGGCGGCTGTCGTCTGGGCCGCATCGACCATTGCGCAGAAACCGGCGCTCGCGACCGCATCAGCATTGCAGGTGGTCACCTTCGGCTCGGTCATCGGAACTGTCGCGTGCTTGCCGTTCTCGTGGCAATTGGTGATCGAGGCCGCCGACGCACCGCTGTCGTCCACCCTGAGCTTGGTGTACCTCGGCGTCTTCCCGACGGCTTTGGCTTTCACCACTTGGGCCTACGCACTTGCCCGCACTACTGCCGGAAAGATGGGCGTGACCACCTATGCGGTCCCGGCGCTCGTCGTGCTGATGTCGTGGCTCGCGCTCGACGAGGTGCCCGGCGCACCTACCATCCTCGGCGGTGTCCTTTGCCTGACTGGTGTCGCCGTTACGCGGTCCCGGTCGCGCGTTACTGCGTCCGTTGATCCGGAGGCGGCCGAACCTGCTCCGCGCTGAGGGTATGTACCAGCCCTGTGTGGCCGTCACTCGGTCCGAGTTGCGCGTTTATTGCGTCTGTCGATGCGGAGGTGGCCGAACCCGCTCCGCGCTGAGGGCATGTGCCAGGCCTGTGTCGCCGTCACTCGGTCCACTCGCGCCTTATCGCGTCCGTTGATCCGGAGGTGGCCGAACCCGCTCCGCGCTGAGGGCATGTGCCAGGCCTGTGTCGCCCCTACTCGGTCCACTCGCGCCTTATCGCGTCCGTTGATCTGGAGGCCGCCGATCCGCTCCTCGCTGAGGGCATCGGTGTAGTCGGCCGAGTTGCGCGTTCCGCGTTGTGCGCGGCGGTCGCGGAGCAGAATCGACAGGCGTGAATACCGTTGACCCAACCGTGGACCTGTTGGACCGCGCATTGACCCAGATGGGTGCGGTCATCGCGGCGATTCGGCCCGAGCAGGCGACGCTGGCGACACCCTGTGTCGGCTGGGATGTGCAGGCGCTCGTGCGACATGTCATCGCGCAGAGCCTGCGGAACTTCCTGGCTTCGGCGCGCGGCGAGATGGCCGATTGGGGGGCGCCGCCCGCCGAGTTGAGTGCGAATTGGGCGGCGGAGTACCGCTCGGCCGCCGCGCCCGTCCTGGATGTCTGGCATCACGCGGACCTGGAACGCCCGGTTCCGCTGCCGGGCGGCGCCGAAGCGCCGCTGCGCAGCCGAGCCGACCAGCAGATCACCGAATTGGCCATGCACGCCTGGGATCTCGCCCGCGCGACCGACCAGACCATCGACCTCGACCAGGAAGTCGCCGAGTACGGACTTGCCTGGTCGCACAAGATGCTGCGCCCGGAATTCCGTGGCCCGGATAAGGCTTTCGACCTCGAGGTGCCCGTACCGCCTGACGCTCCCGCCTACGATCGGCTAGCGGGATGGTTCGGCCGGGATCCGTCTTGGAAGTCGCCGGGGCCGCAGGACTGATCGGTAGCCACCCCGAAGCTCGGGAGCACTCGCCTCGGCGGTCTCGACCGCGCCGACGGGGCACCCACGGCGAGGTCGTCGGCGCCTCGCGACGAATACCGTGTTGCGGATGGGGCAGAACGCGCAGAAGATCCCGGCGACTGAGAAGCGCTGCTCGTCGAGCTATCGAGGCAACACGACAGGCAAAACGAGCGGCCCACGGTGCCGAAAACCTGAGCGCCACTGGATATCTCGCGGATCACACGCAAGCGTCGGGGCCCGGCCGTCCAGTAACAGCGTCTCCAGCACGGCTCCGGAGATGGTCCGAACCAAAGCGGTGCCGAGGCATGTATGTCCGCCGTGCCCAAGTCCCAACTGCGGATTATTGCTGCGTGTGAGGTCGAGATCGTCCGGATTTTCGAAGATGTCCGGATCGCGGTTTGCCGACGCCAGGCACAGCAGCACCGTGTCACCAGAACAGATGGTGCGCCCCGCGATATCGAGTTCGGTGCTGGCGAATCTCGGCCCGGAAACCACCTGCGGCGATAGGTAGCGCAACAGTTCGTCCACCGCCGGTCGGGTATCGGACATGGTGCGCAGCACCGCGAGTTGATCCGGGTGAGTGAGCAGCGCCAGTGCGGATCCGGCGATCAGGTCGACGAGCACTTCGTACCAGACGAACAGCAGATAGAAGATCATCGAGGCCAGCTCGTGCGCACTCGGCGAACCGGTCTCGGTACTCGAACGCACCAGCCGCCCGAGCACAGTGTCGCCCCGCGCCCCCTCGATGGTCGCGATGACGATGGAGCGCATGGTCGTCAGCGTGTCACGAGCCCGCGGGGGAGTAGCGCTCGGCAGCAATGTCGAACGCGCCCAACGTAATAACGCCTCGCGCTCCGGTGCGGCCAACCCGAGCAACTCGCCGAGCACAGTCGCGGGCAGCCCAACGGCGAACCGATCGATGAGATCGATCGTGACGCCTGTCTCCACCTCCGCCAGACCAGCCGACACCAATGCCGGCGCGGTGTGCGCCCATTCGGCGAGCCGTCGCGGCGACAACTCGGCGGTGACCGCCCGCCGCAACCGAGCATGGTCGGCCGGTTCGCTCTCCAGGAATCCGAGGTCCAACGGTGCGGGCACCACGAATCCGCGGTAGTCCGTCTCCCCGGCATAGCGCGGCTGGGTGCAGAGCCGATTGTCGAGCAGTCCGGCCCGGACATCGGCGAACCGGGTAACCAGCCAGGCGGGCGGGCCGTCGGGTGTCCGTACCCGATGCACCCCGCCGTCCGCACGCAATCGCCGCAGCATGGGCCATGGATTCGCGGCGAACTCGGCATCGAAGATCTGCGAAGTCACGTCGGCCATCATCCGGCTCCGCTACCCCCGCGAGATCATGGCAGACCCCAGGTGTGGCGAAGGTCGCAGAATAGGCTGGTGATTTGGTCGCTGAGGTGCAAGGCTTAAGCGGTGACACATCCTCCGGATACCACGTCGGCCGCAGCGGATCCCGCGACTGACAAGCTCGACATCGCGGTTTTCAAGGTGGCAGGGGTGGTCGTGCTCGGCGCGATCATGTCGATCCTGGACATCACCGTTGTAACCGTCGCGATCCCCAAATTCCAGAACGAGTTCCACACCACCACCGCGATCGCGGCCTGGTCGATGACCGGCTACACCCTCGCGCTGGCCAGCGTCATCCCGCTGACCGGTTGGGCGGCGGACCGGTTCGGCACCAAACGGCTGTACATGCTCGCGCTGACGCTGTTCGTGCTCGGCTCGGTGCTGTGCAGCCAGGCCTGGAGTATGGAGACGCTGATCGCCTTCCGCGTTGTCCAGGGTCTCGGCGGCGGCATGCTGATGCCGCTCGGCATGACGATCATGACCCACGCGGCCGGTCCGCAACGCGTCGGGCGGGTGATGGCGGTGCTCGGGGTGCCGATGCTGCTCGGCCCGATCTGCGGTCCGATCCTGGGCGGTTGGTTGATCGACAGCTACGGCTGGAAGTGGATCTTCCTGATCAATGTTCCGGTCGGTGTCATCGCACTTGTACTCGCCTTCATCGTGTTCCCCGCGGATAATCCGGAGCCGTCGGAATCCTTCGACTTCCTCGGCATGCTGCTGGCCTCGCCGGGGCTTGCGCTGTTCCTGTTCGGCGTCTCCTCGATTCCAGGTGAGGGCACGGTCATCGCGGCCAAGGTGCTCATACCGGCAGCCATCGGTCTGGTGCTCATCGTGTTGTTCGTCCTGCACGCGCTGCGCACCGAACATCCGCTGATCGATCTGCACCTGTTCCGCAACCGGTCGCTGACCTTCGCGGTGCTGACCATGGTGCTGTTCGCGACCGCCTTCTTCGGCGCGGGCTTGCTGCTGCCGACCTATTTGCAGCAGGTGCGCGGCGAAACGGCCATGGCGGCCGGTTTGCTGATGGTCCCGCAGGGCCTCGGCGCGATGTTGACGATGCCAATCGCGGGTCGACTGGTCGACAAGATCGGACCGGGCAAGATCGTGATGACCGGTATCTCGCTGATCTCACTCGGCACGCTGTTCTTCGTGCAGCTGAAGTCGGATACGTCGTATCCGTTCATGTTGGGCGCACTGTTCGTGATGGGCCTCGGCATGGGCTGCACCATGATGCCGACCATGACGGCGGCGATCCAGACGCTGACTCACCAGCAGGTCGCGCGTGGTACGACGCTGATGAACATCATCAACCAGTCCGCCGGGTCGATCGGCACCGCTACGATGTCGGTGGTGCTCAGCAGCCTGCTGAACCAGCATCCGTTCGCCAAGCCCGCGATCGCGTCGAACTATGATCCCTCGATCGCGGCGAAGTTGCCGCCCGGTGCGGTCGAGACCGGATTGAGCCAGGCCGCGACGGCATTCAGCCACACCTACATCGTGGCGGTGGTGCTCATGGTGCTGACCCTGGTGCCTGCGGCATTCCTGCCGCGGACCAAGCCGCAGCTGCCCGAAGTCGCGGACGCACCCGCGCTGGTGCATTAGTCGCAGGGTCCGAGTTCGCCTGTGCGCCAGGCGAACTCGGACTACGGACGGTTCGCGTCCAGGAATTCCCGGACGAGAGGGCTTGCGATGCTTCGGAATTCGTCGAAGTAGGCGTGCCGAGCCCCGGGGATCCATCTCAGCCGCGCACCCGGAATCCGTTCTGCGAGTAACGGTGCGTTTGCCGCTGGATTGAACAGGTCCTCGGTCCCGTGCACGATCAGCGTCGGAACCGTGATATCGGCGAGCACATCCCATGCGTCGTGTCTATTACTCGCGTAGAGATGTCTGCGCTTCGCGTAGGCGGGCATGCTCGCATCGCCGAGCGTGTTGAACGGGCCCGCGGAGCTCGCCAGAAACTCCCGGGTGTACATCAGTTCCAACAGCGCCTGCCGCGCCGCCGCCGGATCGGGCTGGGCCAGTGACCTGCGCACCTCCGCGCCCCGCTCGACAGCGTGGCGACCACCCGGTGACGTGCAGCCGAGCACCAGCGTATGCACCCGATCGGGGAACCGGGCGGCCAGCCACTGCGCGACTCGACCACCCATGGACGTGCCGTACACCGCGGCCTGTTCGATGCCGAGTTCGTCGAGCACCGCGACCGCGTCCTCGGCGAATCCGAGGGTGCTGTACGGGATATCCGGTTTATCGCTGTCACCGGTCCCGCGATAGTCCAGTGAGACGGTGCGGTAAGCGGTCTCGAAGTCGGCGCGAACGCCATCCCACCAATGGTGGTTATTGGCCTGCCCGGTGAGCAGCAGCAGCGGCGGGCCGGCGCCACCGGTCTGATAGGCGATCCGGGCACCGTCCGCGGCCTCGGCATGTGGCACGTCGAACTCCCTCAGCTGTAGAGCGCGACGAAACGCTCCAACGAGCGCTCGATATCGCCCTTCAACGCCCGCGCCACCCCGGAACCGATCGGACCGAACAGCGGTGCGCCGCCCAGATCGATATCGACGGTGACCTCCGAGCCCGCGTCTTTCGTGGCGACCAGCAGTTCCAGCTTGAATTTGGTACCGCCCCTGCCCGCACCGCTCAATGCGAGCCGGCGCGGCGGTTCAGCGGCCTTGACCGTCCAGGTGACCCGATTACGCAGTCCCTTGACCGATGCGACGCCGACCAATTGGGTACCGACGGTCAGTTCGGCGGGCACCTCGCTGCGCCACGCTTCGTGCATGAGGAGCCATTTGTCGAGTCCGGCTAGATCGGAGGTATGTGACCAGGCCTCCTGCGGGGGAATCGGCACGTCGACGGACACCTTCAGCTTTGCCATTCGCGCATAGTATCCGGTACCCGCGGTTCGCTATTTATGGCATTCGGTCATACCGATCGGGCAGTACCCGAAATGCGATGGGGGCACCGGCGGTTCGAGGAATCAGAATGTGGTCCTCGGATCGAGAGAGACTTCTCCGCGATGCTGCTACTGTGGGCGGGTCGTCGGGTGCCGAGCTACTATTCGGCTCGATCCGGGCGGTCGGTGATCTTCGAATCGCTTGCCGTGCGGGCACTCTGGGGTTGGTGCCGGTGTCGATGTGGCCGCATTCGACGAATGTTGATCCTGGTCGGCGTCGCGAGGAAGGCGAGACAACGCGCAGTGACTCCGGCTGTCGCAACGACGAGAGAGCTGATGAATCAAGATATCGCCGTGGTGCTTTCATGGATCCTCGCCCCCGCTCTCATTATTGCCGTGGCGGCGGCGTTGTATGTAGCGCAATACGCGAAACAACAGAAGATCCGCGCCGACGCCCTCAATAGAGCTAATCGGGCGCAGGAGGAAACCCTCGAGCACTTCGCCGGCCAGACACTGCCGGCGATGACCGAGGCGGTGCGCCGTTTCGAGGCACCGGTTTCGGCCATCGAGGTGCCGACGGGTCAGGAGAATTCCCGGTTCGTCCAGTGCCTGCAATGGATTTCCGAGCGGTACGCCGATGATCTGCGCCTGGTGCAGTCGGAGGCGCACGAGCAGGCCGCGCGCGAAGCCGAGGAAAAGGCGCAGCAGGCGATCAAGGCTACCGAGGAGAGCACTCGAGCCGAGATCGAATCCGCCTCGCGGGCCGCGACCAGTGCGGCGGTGCGCTCCTTCGGCACCTCCGTGGTCAGCCTCGGCGCGGATGTCAGTCAGGTGGTGAGCGCCGCGCTGCGCGAGCACCGCGACGACGAGGTCTACGCCACCCTGACTCGCATCGACCACACCGTGCAGCAGATGCTGCGGCAGGCGCAGTCGTATGTGATCGTCTGTGGTGGTCTGCCGGGTCGGCGCTGGCCGGCGCAGTCGCTCACCGATGTGGTCGGCGGCGCGATCGGGCGTGTGCGTGACTACCTGCGGGTGCGGGCCAACCAGCTCGACCGCATCGTCATCAGCCGTGCGGTGGAACCGCTCGTGCACACCCTGGCCACGCTGCTCGACAATGCGCTGCGCTACTCCCCGCCGACGTCTTATGTGGATGTGACCTTCCAGGAGGGCCACCACGGCGTCACCGTCATCATCGACGATGCCGGTGTGCGGATGAACGCGGAGCAGATGGAGGAGGCCAGGCAGGTGCTCGCCAATGAGCGCCCGATCGACATCCACCAGCTCGGCCCGTCCCCCCGCGTCGGTTTCCCCGGCATCGCGGCGCTGGCCCGGCGCTACGGCTTCACCGTCTACATCGATGGCCCGAACGTCTATGGCGGTATGCGGGCGATGGTCTACATCCCCGAGGCGCTGCTCGTCACCGCGGTGACGAACGCCGAACCGGCCGTTCCCGCCGTCACCCCGGCCCCGGAACCCGTGCCGACCACTGCAGCCGAGGATAAGCCCTTCGAGTTATCCCCGGTTCCGGTCTTGGCCGGGGTGGGCGAACAACCCGCCGAGAACGAGGAGTTCGCTGTGCACGAGATCACCAGTGGCGGCCTACCGAAGCGACGCCGTCGGGCGGTGTCTTCGGTGCCCGCGCAGACCGGCACCGAATCCGAAGCGGGACAGGCTCGTCCCGAAATAGCCTCCGCCTGGCAGATGGGTTCCAAGAGCGGCCGTGAGGCTGCTGCATCCGATAACAGCGAAGGGATGTCATCCTGATGAGCACACCGGTGACCGACAGCAGCAATAGGCTGGGTTGGCTACTCGAGGATCTCAGCAATGTTCCCGGCGTCCGGTTCGCGGTGCTGCTGTCCGACGACGGACTGCGGATCGCGCACTCCGACGGTGTCAATAAGGATGATGCCGAGCGTTTCGCCGCGGCGGCCTCGGGTCTGCGCTCCCTAGGTAAAGCGCTCGGCGAATTCTGTGGTGGTCTCGACAATGGTGTGCGTCAGAATATGACCGAATACGACCAGGGCATGATCCTCATCACCGCGGCGGGTGAAGGTGCGCTGCTCGGTGTTTCGACGACGGCCGAGACCGATATCGGGCTGGTCGCGCACCGCATGAATGAACTCGCCGGGCGGGTCGGGCACGAGTTAGGCGCCCAGCCGCGCGGAAGGGTTGAGGGCGGCTTGACGTCATGACGAGGTCCCGGCGAGACCCCGACTTGGTCCGGGCCTATGTGCGCACCGGGGGGCGAATCCGTCCCAGTCGTGATTTGGACCTGGTCACCCTGGTCGTCGCCGCCAAAGATCCGGCACCTGGTGCGACACCCGATGCGCGCCAGGTGCTGAACCTGTGCAGCCGTCGCAGTGCGCTGTCCATTGCCGAGATCGCCGCCTATCTCGACCTGCCGCCATCCGTGGTGAAGATCGTCGTCGCCGATCTGCTGGACAGCGACCACCTGGCCACTCCGACCCCGGCCGAAGTCATGCCGGAGATCACCCTGCTCGAGGAGGTACTCAATGGGCTCCGCGCTCTCCCGGCCTGAGCGCACTGTCGACTATGTGCCGGAGACCGTGACCCGGTCGGTAAAGCTCTTGGTGGCAGGCAATTTCGGCGTCGGCAAAACGACATTCGTGAACAGCGTTTCGGAGATCCGGCCCCTGCGCACGGAGGAGACGATCACCGAGGCCAGTGTCGGCGTCGACGATATGGCCGGGTTACCCGGCAAATCGCAGACGACCGTGGCGATGGATTTCGGTCGCATTACGCTGAATCCCACACTCGCGCTGTACCTTTTCGGGACGCCGGGGCAACGGCGTTTCGTCCCACTGTGGGAGGAATTGGCGCGCGGTGCGCTCGGCGCCCTGGTCCTGGTGGACACCCGGCGCATCGAGAAGGCCGATGAGGTGCTGTCCGTGCTCGAGGAGCGCGGAGTGCAGTATTCGGTCGCGGTCAACCAGTTCGAAGGCGCCAAGCGCTATCCGCTCGAAGAGATCCGGGACGCACTGGATCTCGCGCCGGATACTCCGCTCACCTCGCTCGACGCGCGTCAGCGCAGCACCTGTCTGCGGTCGCTGATCACGCTCGTCGAGTTCCTATTCCATCGCCAGGAGTCCCGGAAGTAACCGACGCATTGCACAAAGCTACAAACCAGCCCGGCCCCGCGTTCGGGTCGCCGATCGATACCGACGGCCCGCGCGTACCGCTCTACTCAGAGGAGTTCGCCGCAGATCCGCACCGCGCGTACCGGGAAATGCGCAGCCAGTATGGATCTCTGGTGCCGATCGAGCTATCGCCCGGTGTACCCGCCACTTTGGTGATCGGCTATCACACCGCGATCCGAATCCTGAACGATCCCGACCACTTTCCGGCGGATCCACGCACTTGGCAGCAAAATATTCCCGGTGAATGTCCGGTGCTACCGATGCTGGAATGGCGGCCGAATGCCTTGCGTAGCGCGGGAAACGAGCATTTGCGCTATCGGCAGGCGAATGCGGCCAGCCTCGGCGACATCGATCTGCACGCATTGCATGCCATCGTCGAGGAGGTCGCCGTCCCGCTGATCAATGCCTTCTGCGGTGACGGCGCGGCCGATCTGATCAGCCAGTACGCATTTCCGCTCAGCTTCCAGGTGCTGAATGTGATGCTCGGCTGCCCGGCGGAGATCGGCCAGCAGGTCGCCACCGGGATGGCGGCGATCTTCGAGGGTGTCAATGCCGATAAGGGCAATGCGATGCTCACCGACGCGCTGTTCGAACTCGTCACGCAGAAGCGCAGCGTGCCCGGCGACGACATCACCTCGCGGCTGATCGCGCATTCGGCCGCGCTCTCGGATGAGGAGATGATCCACCAACTCGTCACCGTCTACGGCGCGGGCATCGAACCGCAGCAGAATCTGATCACCAACACTCTGCTGCTGATGATGACCGACGACCGGTTCGCTGGCAGCGTGCACGGCGGAAGTCTTTCCACCCGTGACGCACTCGACGAAGTGCTGTTCACCGACCCGCCGATGGCGAACTACTGTGTCTCCTATCCGAGACAGCCGATCCTGATCGACGGCGTCTGGCTGCCCGCGCATCAGCCAGTCGTGATCAGCATGGCCGGATGCAATAACGATCCCGCCATCGGCGTTAGCGAATTCGGACCCAACCGTTCGCATCTGGCGTGGAGTGTGGGTCCGCATTCCTGCCCGGCGCGCTCGGTCGCCTATCTCATCGTCCAGGACGCCATCGACCAATTGCTCGACGCACTCCCCGAAATGCGTTTGGCAACAGAGCCTGAACAACTCAGCTGGCGCCCGGGTCCGTTCCATCGGGCCCTCGTATCCCTGCCCGTCACCTTTCCCGAATCCCCTCCGCTAACCATGCTTTAAGGAGATCTGTGGCGCAACAACCTATAACCCTGGATCTGACGGGAACCGATATCCAGGGCGAATCCGCACGCCTGCGTGAGCGTGGTCCGGTGGCGCTGGTGGAATTGCCCGCCGGTGTGCGGGCCTGGTCGGTGACCGATGCCGGATTGCTCAAGAAGCTGCTTATCGACGCGCGGGTGTCCAAGGATGCGAGCCAGCACTGGCCCGCCTTCATCAATGGCGAGATTCCGCAGGACTGGCCGCTTTTCCTGTGGGTCGCGGTGAACAATATGTTCACCGCCTACGGTGCGGACCACAAGCGACTGCGCAAGTTGGTCGCGCCCGCATTCACCCATCGGCGCACCGAGGCGATGCGCGGGCAGATCGAGCGGATCACCGAGGAACTGCTCGCCGAACTCGCGAGGACGCCGGTGGGCGAACCGGTCGATCTGCGTGAGGGTTTCGCGTATCCGCTGCCGATCCAGGTCATTTCCGAATTGATGGGTGTGCCCGAGGAACTCAACCCGGGCTTGCGCACATGCGTCGACGGCATTTTCGACACCTCACTGGGGCCGGAGGAGTCGCAGGCGAACTATATGGAGATGTATCGGATCCTCGGTGAATTGGTGGCGTTTCGGCGCGACCATCCCGGCGACGATATGACCAGTCTGCTGATCTCGCACCGCGACGAGGACGACGGATCCCAGCTCACCGAGCAGGAGCTGATCGATACGCTGTTGCTGGTCATCAGTGCCGGGCACGAGACCACGGTCAACCTGCTCGACCAAGCGATCTTCGCCCTGCTGACCAATCCGGAGCAGCGCGTGGCGCTGGTCGAGGAACGGGCGACCTGGGCCGATCTGGTCGAGGAGGCGCTGCGGTTCGAGGCGCCGGTCGCACATCTACCGCTGCGGTTCGCGGTCGACGATATCGAGATCGATGGGGTGCATATCGCCAAGGGTGAGCCGATTCTCGCGTCCTACGCGGCGGCCAACCGTGATCCGAAACTGCACGGTGACACCGCCGATCAATTCGATGTGTCGCGAGACAGTAAGGACCACTTGGCTTTCGGGTACGGCGTGCACCATTGCTTAGGTGCGCCGTTGGCTCGGCTCGAGGCACTGGTGTCGTTGCCCGCGATCTTCGCGCGATTTCCGAATATGCGGCTGGCGGCGGATCTGTCCGAGTTGGGGACGGTGGTCAGCTTCATCTCCAATGGGCATGCCAGGCTGCCGGTTACGCTGAATTACTCCACCTGAAAAGCCGGGCCCCCTTCCGATTTCGATCGGGAGGGGGTTCGTGCCCTTCCCGGGGTCAGCGCAAGGCAGCGATGCGGCCCTGTTTCCGGGCTTGGGCCAGTCCGCGCCGGGCCATCAATCCATTGGCCAGCAACAGCAGTGTCTTGTTCGGGGGTGCGATGAAACCGGATTGGGTGTGGGGTGCGTAAGTCGCGTCGGTGCCGTCGATTTCGATCCAGCCGGTGTGCTGACGACATTCGAGGCCGACGAGTTGTGGGCGATAGGAGTGGGCGAGGATACCGGCGCGGCGGCCGCCCTGGGCGACTTCCGCTGGGACCGTGAGGTTTACGCCCGCCTCGCTCGATCCGGTGATATTCGTGGGTACCACGGCCGGATAGCCGTCGGACTGGCGGTAGGCGAGCAGGCAGTGCGGCAATTTCCTGGCGCGCGCGGCAGCCTTGGCGCTGTCCACGCGGGGGCCGGTGCCTTTGGCGGGCGGCTGCTGCGAATCAGCGGTGGTGGGCAGCGGTTCGCCGAACACCTCAGGTTCGCCGGTCGCATCCGGATTCGCCCAGGTGATGATTCGGGTGACCGCAACCGTCACCACAACTCTGTCGGTGTAATAGGCGCTGAGCCAGCGATCCCAGAAGCGACCGCGTCGCGGTGCGCCCATATAGGGCGTCGCCTGCTCGGCGCGGCGATCGAGGGCATCCTGGTCGGGCTGGGCGTCGAAACTCGCGATGCCCTGCACCAGCACGAAGCTCTGGTTGTGCTGATCGCCCAGACCATGCTCACGCGCGTGATACGCGAGCGCGACCTTCGGCTCCCGTTTGATCCGCTCCAATTTGCGCCCGAAGCCGAGCGAGGTCGTGAACCCCACCGTCCCCCGCTCTCGGTCGCGCATCCCGATCGGCGACACCGCCGTCACCACCGCCCCACCGGCCGGAGTGATATAGGCCAATCCGGCGGTGAGATCACCACGCAAGACATCATCGATTTCGTCCGGCCAGGTAACTGCCATGCGCCGCAGGTTAGTCCCCTTGTCGGTGCGATATGCCGCGAATGCGCAACTGACGCACGTCATCGGTCGACGACGGCGCCCTGGCCCATTTCCGGAAATCGGTCGCGCAGCAGTTCCAGGCACCGGCGCACCTCGCGTAGGTCGCGCTCCAGCAACCGTGCCTCGGTGCTCGCGCCGGGTAGCCCGCGCCTGGTCAGGTGTGGCCGCAGTGCCGCGGCCAGGGACTCGGCTTCCGCGGTGAGTAATTCGTAAAAGACGCGTGCCTGTGCCACGTCGGATTCATCTCGCACTCGAGGCTCGGATCAGCGCGACCTGCCCGACGCCCACCGAGTAGTTCTCGATCCGTACATCTGGCAGACACGCATGATTCATATTCACCGGCGATCCCGGGTCGGTCAATCACCCGCACCGCCGCCCCTGGAGTGATTCGCAAGGTGTCGGGTCCGTGATCGAGCAGGCCTCGGTCGATGGGGTTGTGCACTCGGCCGATCGCGAACTCGATGGCGACGAGGTCGGTGGGGAGGGGGCCGTCGATCAGTAGACAGGCCACCCTTGGCCTGGCCGACGGGAGCCTCCGGGCCGTCCAGGTGGTCGCGTCAGCCAAAGACTTCGTGGCGAGAGGTTAGCCAGCGGCGCGCACCACCGCGGTGCTCAGAGCGTCGACGTGGGCGCAGGCGTCGGATGGCAGTGGTGGCCAGCTGCCGTCCGTCGGGTGATCGGGGTCGCCGTACTGGGCAAGAGGGACCGCGGTCCAATCGACCGCAAGCTTGATGAGATGGCCGTTCAGGCGGCCGTCGCTACTCGGCCGGTATGTGAGGCTGACGGCGCACCGGGACGGGACAGGGCCGTACACGTTCGATCGGAGGATGATGCCGTTCAACCCCGCTGCCTGGTAAGGGCCATTGCCGGGACTGGACGGTGCCTTCTGCTCGGTATCCATGCGGTATTCGAGATCGACCTGCAGGCTGTATTTCGCACCTGGCTGGGTGAAATTCAGTTGGCAGTAATACGGAGCGATCCAGCTGGTCGAGCTCGAGGTCCAATCGCTGTACTGAGCTTTTACCGCATCCGTGGCCGTGCAGGGATTCTTGCCGTACAGCACGGTCCCATCGGATGGTTTGTCGCGGGGTGTCAGGCTGTCCAGCCGATCGACGATTCTGCTGACATAATCCTTTGCTACAGCGCATTTTTCGGGCCATGGCGTCTTGTCCGGTGCGCCGTCGGCTGGAACTTTGCGCAACCGCATCCGGTGTGCGTAGCCGGTGTGCCCGGCAGGCACGTAGTAATAGCAGGTGTCGGGGAAGGTGGGATCATCGGACAGATGGGATCGGTAGATCGTGTGTCCGTTGACCGTTTCGACCTTGTCCTGCGCACGGTCCGTGTCCTCGTACACCTCGCCGAGTGACAGTTCGAACAGGTAGAGGCCAGCCTTCGAGTCGGGCTCGCCCACGTGATCGCCCACCCTGAGTTGGCACCCGGCGAGCCCCGGCCCCGCACGTGTCGCCGACTTCACCCCGAGATTCATCGATTTCAACGGTTCCGGGTCCAACATCGAGCACGGATCGGTGGCGCGGATCCTCGCCATCAGCGGCTCGGCGTCGGGGCCGGTGACGATGGTGTCGTGCTTGCCTACCGAATCCGCGGGCGCGGATGGCCCGGCGGTGGTGGATGGCGTGGAAGTCGTTGTTCCGGTTGCCTTGGTGCTGCTCGCCGCTACCGGGTGCCCGGCCGCATTCTTTCCGCAGCCGGTCGCCGCGCCCACGCAGAGGAGTGTCAGCGCGGCGGCTGTGGCCAAGGTACGTAGTGTCATTACATCCCTGTCGACGTGCTCGCGGAGCAGAATACCTCGAACCCGGCGTCTCGAAAATATCTCATAATTCGCTCGTCTTGCTCAAGTGCCGGTAGAGCGTGGCACGCGAGACATCGAACTCGGCGGCGATCTCGTCGATCGGACGGCCGGAATCTCGCATATCGCGGGCGGATTCGATCATGTCCGAGGTCATTGCGCCGGGGCGGCCACGGCGGTTCGGGCGGGTCGGCGGAACCTCGGCGGCGGGTATGTGGACAGGGGCGCCAGCGGCGGAATCGCCGAGTAATCGCCGTGCGCCATCCAGAATCGCCGTGCGCAACTCGTCGGCGGGCCGGTCGGCGAAGATGACTACCGGATCACTCAGTGCCGCATAGACCTGCGCGGCCCGCACGCGGATGGTGAAATCGGCATGCGGCCCGGCGATCAGTTCCTGTGCCGAGAGCGCGATGGTCCGCAATCGCGCGAAGGTGGCCTCGTCGGCGGATAATGCCTGGTCCTGCATCTGCATCCGCAACAACTGACCGTGTGAAAGCCACACCTCCAGCAGCCCTGCCACCACCGCCCAGCGGCGCGCCTGGGCGTCCCGCCCGCGTGTCGCGGCCTCGAGCACTTCTTCACTGTCGACCAGCAGCGGCTCGACGAGTGCGGCGACGATCTCGCTTTTGCTCGGGAAGTGATAAAGCACAGCGGTTTTCGTCAGCCCGACCCGTTCGGCAATCTCGCGCACGGAAACCGTGTGGTATCCGCGCTCGGCGAACAGGTCGAGCGCGGCCCGCAGGATGCGGGCACGTGAATCGTCGGCCATGGTGACCGATGCTACCGCTTGACTGACCGTTGGTCAGCGACATACAGTGGCCATACTGACCAGCGGTCAGACATTTCGAGACAGGGAGTAGGCAATGCGGATTCTGATCTCAGGTGCGAGCATCGCCGGACAGACATTGGCGTATTGGCTGGCACGGCACGGCTTCCAGCCGACCGTCGTCGAGCGCGCGGCAGCACTGCGCATCGGTGGCCAAGGGGTGGACGTGCGGGATCAAGCGATCTCGGTCGC
Organism: Nocardia sp. NPDC050630; assembly: GCF_044457245.1. Classification (NCBI taxonomy): domain Bacteria; kingdom Bacillati; phylum Actinomycetota; class Actinomycetes; order Mycobacteriales; family Nocardiaceae; genus Nocardia; species Nocardia sp. NPDC050630. Next base: position 55,118 of record NZ_JBITGN010000007.1, on the reverse strand, counting down.
CGAGCGCATGGGCATCATGGCGCAGATCCGGTCGGCGGCCGCCGATGTCGCCGGTATGCGGTTCGTGAACGCCACCGGCGATCCCATCGCCGAGGTGGATATGCAGAAAATCAAGGACAAATACGGTAGCGCCGAGGTGGAGATCATGCGCGGCGATCTGGTCCGGATCCTGCACGATCGCAACGTCGACGTGGAATACCTGTTCGGCGAGTCGATTCGGGCCCTCGATGAGGACGAGGACGGCGTCACCGTCACGTTCGAGCACGCCTCCCAACGGCGGTTCGACCTCGTCATCGGCGCGGACGGCCTGCACTCCACCGTGCGACGCTTGGCCTTCGGGCCCGAATCGAATTTCGTCCGTCACCTGGACCACTACTTCGCCTTCGGCAACGCCGATGCCACGCTCGGACCCGACCGCTGGGTCAGCGTCTACAACACGCCAGGCACGATGGCGGGTATCTACCGTTCCGGCAAGCACGCACAGGCCAAGGCGTACTTCATGTTCCGCAGCCCACTGCTCGACCTCGATCCGCGGGATACCGCCGCCGCCCGCGCCTTGCTGACCGAGCGGTTCGGCACCGAATCCGCATGGCATGTGGCACAACTGCTCGACGGCGCACTCGCCGATCCGGACTTGTATTTCGACTCCCTCGGGCAGGTCCAGATGGCTAGCTGGTCGACCGGCCGCATCGCCCTCGTCGGTGACGCCGCCTATTGCGCCTCGCCCGCCTCCGGAGCCGGTGCCGAACTCGCCCTCGTCGGCGCATACCGGCTGGCGGGCGCACTCGCCGCCGCGAACGGCGAGCACCGCACCGGTTTCCACCGTTACGAGCAGAGTCACCGCGCACTGGTCGAGCGCAAACAGCAGATCGGACCGAACCTGCGGCTGATGGTGCCGAAAACCCGCTCGGGCATGGCAATTCGGAATACCCTCACGCGGCTGCCCGTGCTGGAGTCCATGGCAGGTCTGGCACGGATCATGGCGCCGAAGACAAACGAGTCCTTGCCCGAATATCCCGAGATTCCGGTCACTGCCAAGGCGTGCCGTCCGGCGTAGGGTCTATCCGGATCGCTGACTCAGCGGCGTAGGAATTCGAGGGTGGCGCGTTCGAAGGCCGCCTTGGCTTCGATCATGACCCAGTGCCCGCTGTTCGGGAATACGTGCAGTTCCGCATTGGGGATCTGCCGCATCGGCACCAGCGCCATATCCGGCGGACTGACGCGGTCATCCAGACCCCAGGTTAGCAGGGTCGGGCACTGCACCTTGTGCAGCATCGACCAGTAGGGCGGCGTATTCGAATTCGCCAGGAATTTCTGCTGCATGGCCCAGGCGGCCGAACCGTACATCATGGCGGCGGTTTTCTGGGTATCCGGATGTTGCGCGGCCGCCCAGCGTTCCTCGATGATCTCATCGGTGATCACCGCGGGGTCGTAGACCATGGCACGCAACCAGCGCAGCAACTTGTCCCGATCGGGTTTGTCGGCGAACTCCTGCAGCAGCCGAATCCCTTCGCTCGGACTGGAACTGAAGATATTCGGGCCGATCCCGCCGATGGTGACCAGCTTGCGCACCCGCGACGGATGCTGGATCGCCAGATTCGCCCCGACGACGCCACCCAGCGAATTGCCGACCATGGCCGCGGATTCGATGCCGAGCCCGTCCATGAATCGCAGCACCGCCGCGCCCGCGGTCAGCACGGGATGTCCGTCCACCGGATCACTGACGCCGAAACCGGGAAATTCGAGGAGGTAGCAGTGGAAGTGCTCGGCGAAGACCGCGAGATTGCCGCGATAGTTGCGCCACCCGTTGACGCCGATTCCGGAGCCGTGCAGCAGTAACAGCGGCGGCCCGTCGCCCGCCTCGTGATAGCGCAGCACGCCCTGATCGGTGGCGAGCTCGCGTTTCGTGCCTTCGTATGTCACGTCCATACCCGACACGTTAGAACACGTTCTAACTTGGATCGGGTCCGACCGGGGATATCGACCCGTAAACCGAACCGCCGGGTACATAATTGCGAAAACGCTGGGCGATTCAGGACGCAGCGCTCGGCGGACTATCTATGATCTCCGCAACTCGGCACCCCACGACGAGGACCGAATTATGAGCTACCGAACGATCATGACCGCGACCGTGCTCGGTACCGCGATCGCCGCGGCGTGCACAGCGCCGACGGCGAATGCCGCGGTGACCAGGGTTGGGGTGATGCCGGATTCGAACTACGGTCTGGCGACCAACTACGGCACCGACTGTCCGGCCACTGCGGAGGCCTATGTCGACAATGCGACGGAACTCGTCTCCTTCTACGACAACGGCGTCCTATTCGGAGTGGTCCGCCCGCTGGGCGGCATCGCCTTGGTGACCTGGATTCCGAAGACAACGGGTCCGCACACACTCAGCGCCGTGCAGGCCCCCGACGTCACGCCCATCGGAACGGTGGATGTTCGAGTCGGCACCGGCGTACACGTCAGCTTCGCTTGCGTCGTCTTCGGCAGCTGATCCGAGCGGGCCCCGTGACGGGGGCTCTCACAGCACCCCGATGGCCTTGAGTAGTAGCAGGGTCAGACCGGCCGTACCCGCGAAGGCAACGCCGCCGTCGCGGATCACGATGCCCGCGGGCGAGCCGCTGACCTTGGAGAGGATTCCGGAAATCACCGCGACGATGATGCCGACGAGCACGGCGACGACAACGAACAAGACCTGAACGGTAGTGGACACTCGACGCTCCCTCGATGTGGATCGTCGCAGTGTAAAGAGTTCGATGGCTATCGCGTAGCAAAGTTGCGGGAGTCGTTGCTGCTAGGCCGGTTTGGTCGCCGCCAATCCGTACAGCAATGGGAGGATGGGATCCGGTGGCGGGAGCCGGAACCAACCGTTATCGGTGCGGATCATCCGCGACCAGCGCGGCCACGGCAGCATCTCGGTTTCGGTGAGATCGGTGATGCGCAGCCCCGCGCCGATCAGGGCGTTGATCACCTCGCCGAGCCCGTGGCGCCATTCGTAGACTGTGGTGTCGCTGGCCAGTGCCGGACCGTCGGTGTAAGTGTGGTCGCTGTCGCGACGCTGAGGCCCGCGCCCTTCGAGGTAATCATCATGCAGGACAAGCGAATCCGGATCGACGCCAGCGGAAGGCGTGGGGCCGAGGGAATGCAGCAGCGGGTGGAATTCAACGATGTATACCAGGCCGCCCGGGCGCAGTAGTTCGGCGAGTACCGACGCCCAGCGCGGCAGGTCGGGCAGATAGCAGAGCGCGCCCTTGCCGGTGTAAACGATATCGAATTTCCTGTGTCGCAACGCCTTCGGAGCATCGTAGACATCGGCACACACATATTCGACGGCATCGGCGGCGAGCTCTCGGGCGTGCCGGATCGAGGCAGGGGAGAAGTCGAGACCGACCGCGGTCGCCCCGCGTTCGGCGAATTCGATTGTCTCCGTCCCCAGATGGCACTGTAGGTGCAGCACATCGCGGTCGCGCACGTCACCGAGGGCATCCCATTCGAAGGGCGCGAACCAATACGCCGAATCGCGATTGCGATAGAACTCGCTGGCCGCGTGAATCGGGGCACGAGCATCCCAGTTACCGCGGTTCGCCAGCAGCGGATCGAGGCCGTCGACGCTTTCCACCGAGCCATCGTATTCGGGAAACCGGGCTCCCACGGCGGGTGCGCGCAGGATTCACAGCGTTCCCTTGGGTAATTTTGGCACGGTACTTGGAAAACCGAGGTTCACTGGAGTTACAGAGTTGTGCGGATCGGCAGCGTAGGGGCAGGTCCAGCCCAAGGAGGTCAGACCTTGCAGACAACCGCTTCGATCGCCATCGTCCGCCCCGAGCCGGTAAGGCTCGGCATCACGCCCGGTGTGGTGAGCGCGCGTGGGCGGCGTTCACTCAATGCGGACGCCTTCGCCACCTATACCGACCCGGCCGTCGGCCGCACCGCATTCGTCGTCGCCGACGGTGTGGGCGACAGCCTGCCCGCGGCCAGGGCAGCGCGGACCGCGGCATCGGTCGCCGCGCGGGTCGGTGCGGGCAATGGCGCGCTGGCCGGGGTGGTCGCGGCCCAGCAGGAGTTGCTGCGGGAATTCCCGGAGGAGCAGGCCGACAGTGTGCTGGTGATCGCCGTGCTACCCGCCGCTGATCAGCCCGACGGCCCCTGCGATATCGCCTGGGTCGGCGACTGTCGCGCCTACCGTTGGAACGGCCGGGTACTGCATCAGATCACCACCGACCACACCGTCGCCGAGTTCATGCGTGCCAGGGGCGTGCGCCCGGCGAGCCGCATGGACCACCTGGTCACCACCTCCACCCGCACCGCCGGTCCGGATGTCATCGGTCGCGCCGCCACCGGATCGAGCCGGGGCCGACTGCTGTTGAGCACCGACGGCGTACACAAGCGGCTCGATATGGTCGCGATCAAGTCGATACTGGTCGCGGGTCGAACCCCGGCTCTAACCGCGGAAACCTTGGTGGACAACGCACTACAGGCCGGTAGCACCGATAATGCGACGGCACTCGTGGTGGACTGCCGCTGAACCCATTTCCTGCTAGAACTATCCGGTCGGTGTTTCTAGTGGAGTGTGGGGTTATGCGGGCGATTCAGATCAGTGAGCTGGGCGGACCCGAGGTGTTGCGGGAGGTGGAACTCGATGCGCCGACGCCGGGTCCCGGTGAAATCGCGATCGACGTCGAATATGTCGGGGTGAACTTCGCCGATCTGCAGGCTCGTTCGGTCGGGTATCGGGTCCGGGATCTGCCGTTCGTGCCGGGGCTCGAGCTTTCGGGGCGGGTGCGCTCGATGGGCGCCGATGTCGACGGGTTCACGGTCGGCCAGCCGGTGGCCGCGATCACCGAGGGCGGCGCTTACGCCGAGGTTGCGGTGGTGACCGCCGCGACGGTGTTCGCGGTGCCCAATGGTGTCGATTTGCGAACGGCCGCAACCCTTCCCACGGTCCTGCCCACTGCGTATGCGCTGATCAATACCGTTGGCAGAGTGCAGCCAGGGGAGATCGTGCTGGTGCAGGCAGCGGCGGGCGGCGTTGGCACCGTGGTCGGGCAGGTCGCCAAATTGGCGGGCGCGGGTGCGGTATATGGCGTGGTCTCCAGCGAAGCCAAGGCGGACTACGCACGCAAGCTCGGCTACGACGATGCCTTTCTGGCCGAGAGCTTCGAGACCGATATCCGGGAGGCGACCGGTGGACGCGGTGTCGATGTAGTGCTCGACCCGGTCGGTGGGCAGACCTTGCGGCGCGGTCTCGAATCGCTCGCACTGTTCGGGCGGCTGATCTCCTACGGCAATGCCAGTGGTGAGCCGGGCTGGCAGATCGGCCAGCCCGAGCTCTACCCGAGGGGCCTGTCGATCTCCGGATTCTCGATCCTCGGGCTCACCGCCGATGCGCCGCAGGTATTGCGGGAGATCGCCGATCGCGCGTTCCGGTTGGTCACCACGGGGCAAGTCGAGCTGCCGATCACCGCGGAGTTCCCGCTGTCCGAGGTCGCCGAGGCGCATCGGTTGATGGCGAGTCGTACCTCGACCGGCAAGCTGGTGCTCGCGGTCAACGGCTGAGATCGGGCCCGGTCGCTCGCCGAGCGACCGGGCGGCACGAGCCGGAATCCCCCGCTACCAACAGTCCAGGGGTCTCCGAATATCTTTCGAACCGATAGTCGCAGAGACCTTCGAGGATGAATATCAGGACGCCATATTGTTGAATTAGAGAACTATCTTCATCAATATGGACCTGACCTTGAATGATCTTCATACTTACCCCGAGGTGATCGAACGATCACATGTTGCCAATCCCATCGGATCGACGTACAGGAGTGTTGATGAAGATCGGAATTCCCCGCGAGGTCAAAAACCACGAGTACCGGGTCGCATGGACACCCGCAGGGGTGCACGAGCTGGTGTCACGCGGGCACGAGGTGTATATCGAAGCCGGTGCCGGTCAGGGGTCCGCGTTCGAGGATATGGCGTACGCGGCCGTCGGGGCGCGGGTGCTGGATACCCCGGATGAGGTCTGGGGTACCGCGGAAATGGTGCTCAAGGTGAAAGAGCCGGTGGCCGAGGAGTATTCGCGCATGCGCGCGGGGCAGTTGCTGTTCACCTACCTGCATCTGGCGGCCTCCAAGGACTGCACCGACGCGCTGCTGAACTCCGGGATCACCTCGATCGCCTATGAGACCGTCACCGGTAAGGACGGATCGCTGCCGCTGCTCGCGCCGATGAGCGAGGTCGCGGGACGGCTCGCGCCCCAGGCCGGCGCATATCACCTGATGCGCAGCGGCGGTGGCCGCGGCGTGCTGATGGGCGGTGTGCCGGGTGCGCGTCCGGCCAAGGTAGTAGTGCTGGGCGGCGGTGTTTCCGGGAGCAATGCGATCGCCGTCGCGGTCGGTATGCACGCGGACGTAACGGTGCTGGATCTGAACATCGCGCGCCTGCGTGCGCTGGACGAGCAGTATCACGGTCAGGTGCGCACCATCATCTCCAACAGCTTCGAGGTGGAGAGTCTGGTCCGGGAGGCGGATCTGGTGATCGGCGCGGTGCTGGTACCCGGCGCGAAGGCGCCGACGCTGGTGTCCAATGATCTTGTCGCACAGATGAAGCCGGGTTCGGTGCTGGTCGATATCGCCATCGATCAGGGCGGCTGCTTCGCGGATTCGCGCCCGACTACCCATGCTGAGCCGACCTACCGGGTGCACAATTCGGTCTTCTACTGCGTCGCCAATATGCCCGGTGCGGTGCCGTACACCTCGACTGTCGCACTCACCAATGCCACACTGCCGTATGCGATTTCGCTCGCAGAGCACGGCTGGCGCGATGCGGTCGCCGCGGATCCGGGCCTGGCCGCCGGTCTGAGCACGCACCGCGGGCACCTGCTGTCCGAATCCGTTGCGGCCGCACACAATTATGCCGCAGAGACGCTAGCAGCCGCCTAAGCCATCGGGCTGGTTCGCGGGCGCACATGCTCGAAGATGAGGATCGTCTCGGTGGAGGCGACCGCGGGATGTGCGCTCAAATGTTGCAGTACGAAGACCCGAAGTCCCTCGGTGTCGGCGGTGGCGACATGGATCAGATAGTCGTCGGCGCCAGCGATGAAATACACGTTCAGCACTTCGTCGAGTTCGGCCAGTTGCTCTCCGAACTCGGCGAGGTGCGGACGTGCATTGCCATGCACCCGAACCGCGATCATGGCCTGCAGATTCCGGCCGAGCGCGGCCGGATCGATATCGGCGTGGAATCCGCGAATCACGCCGCGCTCCACCAGTGACCGCACCCGCCCCAGACATGTCGACGGCGCGATCCCCGCGACATCGGCGAGGGCGCTATTGGTCATGCGCCCGTCCCGTGCGAGCTGATCGAGCAGTATCCGGTCGATGTCATCCAATTGCACCGCCGGACCGGGTGTGGTCCGCACGGCACCGATCGGCGGTCCGATCGGCGAATCAATCTTCCTCACCGGGCCAACTGTATCGAAGATCATTCGATACAGGGCCGGTCATCGCGTTAGGATCGTCGCGTGGATATCTACTGGCATGCCGTTACGCCGCCGCCGTGCGCCTGATCGGGCGCACCTGCTGAATTCCTGATTCGCGGTCCGGGCTGTTCGTCGAGGGCAGTCTTGGGGTGATGTCGTGCGCCCGTTTCGAATCCCTGTCGAATTCGATGACGGAAGTGCATGGCCTTGTCTGATATCAAAGATGTTGTCGCGGTTGGTGGTTCGCGTGCCGGGGCGTTCAGTGGCCCGGTTCCCATCCTGACCGCGGCGGTGCTGTGGGGGACCACGGGAACCATGAGTTCATTGGCTCCCGCGGGTGCGTCCGCTGCGGCGATCGGATCTGCCGGGTTGGTGCTCGGTGGGCTGTTGTTGTTCTTGTCCACTGGTGCGCGGTTGCGGTGTACGCGCGGTGAACGGTGGTTGGTTGTGGTCGGGGCGTTGGCGGTGGCGGGGTATCCGGTGACCTTCTATCCGGCCGTGGCGCGGACTGGCGTGGCTGTCGCCACGGTGATCGCGCTCGGTAGCGCGCCGGTTTTCGCCGGGCTGCTGGCCTGGGTTTCCGGACAGGGTAGGCCGAACCAGCGGTGGGTCGGTGCCACCGTGGCGGCGGTAATCGGCTGTGCGGTCCTCGTGCTCGGACCCGAAGTGACGGGCGGGACCGCACCGGTCGATCTGCTCGGCATTGTGCTGGCCGCATTCGGTGGACTCACCTACGCCGTCTATTCGCTGATCGGCGGCAGACTCATCGCGCACGGTCATTCGTCGAATGCGGTGATGGGTACGATGTTCGGTGTTGCCGGATTGCTGGTGCTGCCGGTTGTACTGGGCACCAACACATCCTGGCTGCACACTGGTCGCGGCATCGCGGTGGCGCTGCATCTTGCGGTATTCACCACCTTCGTCGCCTACCGCCTGTTCGGTTACGGCCTGCGGCACACGACTGTGCAGGTGGCGACGACATTGACGCTCGCCGAGCCTGCCGTGGCAACGGTGCTCGGTGCGGTTGTCGTCGGTGAGCGGTTGCCGATCATGTCATGGGGCGGGTTGGCCGTGCTGGCACTCGGTCTCGCATTTCTGACACTCGGCGCGCGCGAGCGCTGATGGCTGGTGCGCGACGCCGCCACGCGACCGATTCGCTTGGGCCCGTGGCGGGTTCAGCGGCGTCGCGCACTTTGCCGGAGGAGTGGGAATTGCCGGTTCGGGGCACACGGTTGAACCAGGCGGCGATGAAGGGCAGGCCCGCTTCGGCGGTGGTGGTCCAGGTTACCTGCGTGCCGCCGTCGACCTCGGTGAGCGCGGGACGCGAGACCTTACTGACCCGGTGCAGGCGCTTTGGCGCGCAACACCTCCAAGAAAGCGCGCATCCACTGTGGATGGTCTGGCCAGGCGCGACCGGTGACGATATTGCCGTCGACATGGGCCGGACTGTCTTCCCATTGTGCGCCAACCGCGTTCAGATCCGGTGCCAACGCCGGATAGGCGCTCGACGAACGACCGTTCAGCGCGCCGACGGCAAGCAGGATCAACGGACCATGGCACAGTGCCGCGATCGGCTTGTCCTCATCGACGAAATGTTTGACGACCCGGCGGCACTCCGCATCGCCGCGCAGGTACTCCGGCGCCCGTCCGCCGGGCAGTACCAATGCCGCGTAGCGACTCGGATCGACATCGGCCAGCGCGATATCGGCAGGCCAGGTGTGTCCGGGTTTCTCGGTATAGGTATCGAAACCGTCGACGAAATCGTGCACCACGAACTGCAGCTGCTTGGCGGTCGGGGCGGCCACTCGGACCTCATACCCCTCCTCGAGCAGCCGCTGGTAGGGGTACATGACCTCCAAATCTTCGGCCGCGTCTCCGGTGATCAGCAACACGCTTGTCACGGCACATCACCTCCGGGGTGAATTTTATCGACAATGCCAGCGGAGACAGGGACTTTCGGGCTAAGCGGGGCGGGGATGCGGGCGGATTCGTTCGAGTTGGGCGGCGACGGACAGGATGGTGGTCTCACCATTCGACGGTCCGACCAGTTGGACCGCCAGTGGGAGTCCATCGCTGGCCATGCCCGCGGGTAGTGATGCGGCGGGATGTCCGGTCACATTCCAGAATCCGGTGAAGGCGACCATGGGGACCGAGGCGATTTGTGCGCGGACGGTATTCGCGTTGTCGAGGACACCGACCCGCGGCGGGCGGTGCGCGATGGTGGGGGTCAGCAACAGATCGCACTTATCGAAGATGCGATCGGCCTTGCGGGCCAGGGCGTCACCGCGGCGCATGGCCCATTCGACGACCGGTCGACGTGCCCAGGAAGCGAGCGCCAGGGTTTGGCGAGTACGGCGTTCGAGCCGTTCCGGGTGGTCGATCAGCGGGATTTCGGCGCGCACGCCCCCATAGAACTGCGGATAGAAGGCGACCGTGAAATCGGGATACTCCGGATCGATCTCGAATACCGTATGGCCCAGTTGGGCAAGGAGTTCGGCGGTGTCGTGCACCGCGCGCACATGTTCGGGCACCGCTCTCGCGAGCATCGTCTGCGATTTCGTGCTGTAGCCGATGCGCAGGCTCTCCGGGGTGCGCCGCGCGGCATCCTCGAACGACAGCATCGGATCGGGGGCCTGGAAACGGTCGGCCGGTGTGGCTCCGCAGATGACGTCGTAGATGATCGCCGAATCCAGCACGCTTCGGGTGAGCGGGCCGAGGACGCCCAACGCCCACCACAGATGTTCGTTCGGTGCGGTCGGCACCCGTCCACGCTGGGTTTTCAGGCCGAAGAGTCCGCAGCAGGCGGCGGGAATCCGAATCGAGCCGCCGCCGTCACCGCCGAGCGCGGCCGGTACCAGCCCCGCCGCGACCGCCGTGGCGGAGCCGCCGCTGGAGCCGCCGGTCGAGCGGGTGAGATCCCATGGATTGCGGGTCAAACCGTAGGTAGTGGATTCGGTGTATGGCCACTGCCCGAACTCGGGCATGGTGGTCTTACCGACAATGACCGCGCCCGCTGCCCGCAGCCGTCGCACCACCTCGGCGTCGGCGACCGCCGGGGTGAGATTGGCGCGGGTGCCGAATGTAGTCGGGACGCCAACCACGTCGATCTCGTCCTTCACCGCGATCGGGATACCGTGCAGCGGTCCGCGCTCCCCGACGTCCTGCTGATCCCGCTCGATGGCTTCGATGACGGCCTGTTCGTGCAGTACCCGAGTGAAGGCATTCAGTTCACCCGCCTGATCGATCCCGTCGAGCGTCGCCTCGGTCAGCTCACGGGCCGTCAGCACCCCTTGCTCCAGCAGCTGCCGCTGCTCCCACACACCCGCGGATACGACCTCGCGAAGATCCATCTCCACCGCTCCTCCCGACCCACATGTCAGCGAGTTGCGAGCCGTCGCAAAGTATCGTGACCTGCGGAATCAGTCCTCGATCCGAGCACCGGTCAACTGACCATTCCCGCAATCGATACGGGCCGCGCGTGCGCTGGGTTCAAATTCTGAGATAACAATATTTCCCACGCTACAACCAGGGCACCCCGGCCCGCAGCAACACATTGGCATACGGGCGGGCCTCACCGGTGCGCACCACGAACCGGCACGCCCCGATGCGCTGTTTGAAGTCGTCGTGGTCGATCAACTCCGCGTTCAGGCGGCCGTTGAGCAGTGCCGCGGCCTCCGGATTCTGCTCAGCGACATCACGGCTGCCCCAGGCCGCTTCGACGGTGACCTCCTCGAGGATCAGCTCGAGCACGGGCTCGAACCTGGGAAATCCGTAGCTGATGCCCAGGTCGATGACCGGCACGCCGACAGGTGTCGGCAGACCGGAGTCGCTGACGGCGAAGAGGTCGGTATGGCGCAGCGCCGTGAGCGCGGCGAGTAATTCGGCGTGAATGAGTCCGCTGGTGCGCACAGTGCGATTCTTTCTCGAAGAGGGCTTCAGACGAGCGGCCGGGCTGTGGGGATGGCCGCGAGCGCCGTGACGATCTGGTCCCCGGTGGGGTAGGAGGCGTGAGTTCCCGGTGTTTGGACGGCGAGCGCACCGGCCGCGGTGGCATAGGCCACGGCGCCGCCGAGCGGCATACCATCGGCGAGTGCGGTGGCCAGCGCGCCGACGAAGGCGTCGCCCGCACCGGTGGAGTCCACCGAATTCACCTGTGGCGCAGCCTGATACCCACCCACGACCGGCGCGGGCACATCGCAGCGGTGCGCCCACACCGACCCGGCGGCACCCAAGGTGGCGACGACGGACTCCACACCGCGCGAGCACAGCGAATGGGCCAGGTGGAATGCCTGCTCGGGGGTCCGCGCGGTGGCTCCCGTCAGTGCCGACAGCTCGGATTCGTTGACGATCAGCGGATGGCACCGGCGCAACAGCTCATCCGGCAGCGCCGTCGCCGGAGCGGCATTGAGGACGAAACGGCGCGCCCGCCGCGCGGCCCATTCGACCACGTTCGGCGGCACTTCCAACTGTGCGACAACGACTTCGGCCGAGCGCAGCAGATCGGCCTCGGCCATGGTGTCGAGTTCGGATTCGGGTTCCCAGCGGAAGTTGGCGCCGGGGTCGACCACGATCTGGTTCTCGCCATCGGCGACGGTAATATAGGCCGTGCCGGTTCGCGCATCCCGCACCTCACGCAGCGCGCTGAGCTCGACGCCGTACTCGCGCAACGATTTTCGCAGTCCAGGATCGGCATCACGCCCGATTCGGGCGATGAATTCGACTCGGCCGCCCGCTCGTGCCGCCGCGACCGCCTGATTGGAACCCTTGCCGCCCAGGTTGGTTCGCGAGCGCAGTGCCAGCACGGTTTCGCCGGGCCGCGGCAGCTGTTGCACCTCACAGACGATGTCCTGGTTGACCGAGCCGAGGACGACAACCGTCACGACTCGGCTCCGTTCGCGGTGAGCTCCAGATTGCCGGGTGCGGCACCGGTGATCAATGCGACCAGCCGGTCGCCGTTCACTTCGTTGATCCGATGCGCCGCCACGGATCTGCCACGCCGCAGCACCACGACGTTGTCACAGATCCGCATGACCTGAGCCAGATCGTGGCTGATGATCAATACGGTGATCCCGCGCTCGCGCAGGCCGCGTACCAACTTCTCGACCGCGGCGGTCTCACGCACGCCGAGTGCGGCGGTCGGCTCGTCCATGATCACCATGGATTTACCCCAGGCCACCGCGCGGGCGATGGCGATGCTCTGGCGTTGACCGCCGCTCATTCGGCGCACAGTGGTGCGCACCGAGGGCACATCGACATCCAGATCGCGCAGGATCTCACCGCTGCGGGCGATCATCGCCCTGCGGTTGACGATGCCGAGCGGATACACCAACTCCCGATTGAGAAAGAGGTTCTGCCATACGGCCAGATCGTCGATGAGGGCGAGATCTTGATACACGGTCTCGATGCCCATCTTGCGCGCATCCTCCGGTGAGCGCAGGCGCACCGGTTCGCCCTTGAACAGGATCTGCCCGGTATCCGGTGCCTGCACGCCGGTCAGGCAGCGCACCAATGTCGACTTACCCGCACCGTTGTCGCCGACCAGCGCGGTGACTTCGCCCTCGGGAATCGTCAGCGAGACCCCGGCCAGCGCCCGCACCGAGTCGAAGGACTTGGTGAGCTCGCGCGCCTCCAGCAATGGAATCGTCATGTTTTCGGCCTACTTTCGGAACCGGGCGATCCCGGCGGCCAGCAGCAGCACCGCGCCGACGGCGACCGGCTGGTAGTACTGCGAAATGCCGAGAATGGTGAACCCGTTGATCAGCGAGGTGAACAGCACCGCACCGCAGACGGTGCCGAGCACCGACGCCTTGCCGCCGGACAGTGACGAACCACCCAGCACCACCGCGGCGATCGAGCTCAGCAGGTAGGTGGTCTGCAGTGACGGATCCGCGCCGCCGTTGCGGGCGACCAGCATGACACCGGCGATGCCGCACAGCAATCCGGACATGGCGTAGGCGAACAGCCGGATCCGGTTCACGGAAATACCGGTGTCGCGCGCGGCCTCGAGTCGTCCGCCGGTGGCGAGCAGATGGGTGCCGATCCGGGTGCGGAAGATAATGCCCGCCACGACCAGTGCGGCCAGCAGTGCCAGCAGCCAGAACCAGCGCACCGGTCCGATGCCGTCGAGTGCGAGCCGCTGCAGGAAGCGGGAACTCACGGCCTCGGTATTGCCGTGCGTCAGCAGCAGGGTGATGCCGTTGAGCACGCTCAGCATGCCGAGCGTGACGACGAAATCGGTCATATGCAGTCGGCCGACCAGCACACCGTTGACGATGCCGACCACCAGTCCGGCCAGGATCGCCGCCCCGATGGCCACCGCCATCGGGTAGCCGTGGCTGGCCAGATACCCGAGAACGGCTGCCGCCCATGGCAAGTTGGCGCCGACCGACAGATCGATACCACCGACGGTGATCGCGAATTGCTGGCCGAGCGCGAGCACGGTGAGGATGGTCGAGGCGACCAGTAGATCGCCGATATTGTCCGCCGTCAGGAAGTTCGGGGTGGCGATGAAGAACGCCACCCACAGCACGACCAGTGCGAGCGGTGCCGCGAATTCGGCGACCTTGGCGAGGATCTCCGTGCGCCCCTCACGCGCGCGGAGCTCTTCGGTTGCCTCCGCGGTCACTTGTTCAACAGCCCTTCCACCGGGTTGTCGAAGGCGACGATCGGACGCGGGAACGCCGCGATCTGCTGCTCGACATTGTCCTTGCCGATGAAGGCGATGGGGGAGACCACGCGCTCGGGCAGCTTCTTGCCCTGATGCTCGGCCAGGCAGCTCTGCACCGCGAGTTGACCTTCGGCATACGGGTATTGGGTCACCGTGCCGGTCAGGGTGCCCGCCTTGACGGCGTCCAGCGCAGCTTGGATGCCATCGACGGAGATCACCTTGATCTGACCGGTCCGGCCCGCGTTCTTGATCGCCTGCGCGGCGCCGAGGCCCATGGTGTCGTTGGCGGCGAAGATGCCGGTGATATCCGGATGTGCCTTCAGGATCGCCTCGGTGACCTGCAGGCCCTTGTCCTGTTCGTAGTCGGCGGGCGCCTTCTGGACGACCTCCAGCTTGCCCGCCACGGCATCGGTGAAGCCCTGGTCGCGGTTGATACCGTTCTGTTCGCCCGCGATGCCCTGCAGAATGGCAACCTTGCCGGTGCCGCCCAGCGCCTCGAGCATCTTCTGCCCGGCGATACGGCCCGCGTCGAGATTGTCCGAACCGATGAAGCTCGCATACGACACCCCGGCCTGCGCGGAGGCCTTCGCATCGATCTGGGTGTCGAGGTCGAGAATCGGAATGTTCTTGCGCGCCACCGGTGTCAGCGGAGTGATCACATTCGTGGCGTTGACCGGCACCACGCCGAAGCAGTCGTAGCCCTGTGCCGCCAGGGTGGAGATCTGGGCGTTCTCACCGTCGGCGTCGGTCTCGGACTGCCCGGCCTGCACCGTGACCTTCACCCCGAGCTTCTGTCCCTCCGCGAGGGCACCGTCGCGCAATGCCGCCCAATAGGGGTTGGTGAAGTTCCGGGTGACGATCGCGATCTTGAAATCGCCGTCGCTCCCGTCCTGTCCGCCGCGACCGCAGGCAGCGGCGGCAAGTGCGCCGATGAGGACAAGCGGCGCCATTGCACGCCTGAATCGAGCATTCATCGTGAGTTCGACCTATCCATCTCAGGTATCAACTCGTGTTGATCAACGCGAGTTGATGAGTAGTGTGTGACCCGAGTCACCGGCTGTCAAGTACTTGTGCGCAGTGCTTGGATAGACGGTCGGAGCAAGGAGAGATTTCCGATGGCAGTCACACGAGCCGACGTGGCGCGGCTGGCGGGTACATCACCGGCGCTGGTGAGCTATGTGCTCAATGGCGGACCGCGGCAGGTCGCGCCCGCGACCAGGGTACGGATCGAGGCGGCCATCGCCGAACTCGGCTACCGGCCCAATATGTCCGCACGCAGCCTGCGCATGAACCGCGGACATGCGCTGGGTATGGTGATTCCGGACGGGGCCAACCCGTTCTTCGCCGAATTGTCCGCCGTGATCGAGGCGGCCGCCTTCGCGCGGGGGTATCCGCTGTTCGTCGGCAATGCCGCGGGTGACGCGGAACGCGAACGCGCCTATGTGCGCACCTTCATCGATCGCAGAGTCGAAGGGCTGCTTGCGATTTCATCGTCCTGGGAGACGGGCATCGCTGACGCGTGCGAGGAGGCGGGCATGGTGCTGGTGGCGCTGGACCGCGTCATCGATCCGGCGCGTTGCGCGCACGTCATGTGCGATTCGGTCGCGGGCGCGGAGCAGGCCGTCGCCCATCTCATCGAACACGGCCACCGCGAAATCGCCTGCCTGAGCGGCCCACATGTGTCGACTGCCGAGGACCGCGTACAGGGCTACCGAAATGCCTTGGCCGCCGCCGGACTTGCCGAAGGACGCATCGTGCGAACCGATTTCGGCGGTGCGGCGGGCTATCACGCACTGGCCGACCTCATGGCCGACTCGCCCCGCCCCACAGCAATTTTCGTGACGAGCGATCTGCAGGCGATGGGTATGCTCCGTGCCGCCTACGATGCCGGGCTGCGCGTCCCCGACGACCTAGCGGTAGTCGCCTTCGACGGCATCGAATACTCCCGCTACACCCGCCCGGGCCTGACAACCATGGTCCAGCCCACCCGCCTCATGGGAGAAACCGCAATTGACCTACTACTACAACAACTCGACGACCAAACCCCCCGCCCCGGAGTCCTGAACCTCGAAGCAGTACTCCACCCCCGAGGCTCCTGCGGCTGCCCCGACGAGTTCTGAGGTTACTGGTCGACGGTGAGGCCTTTGGCCTCCAGGATCGCGGCCAGGTTCGAGACCTGAATGGGAGTCTCACCCGTTTTGTAGCGTTCGATGTAGGTCGCCTCGGCGGAGTCGCGCTCGCGGGAGGCGGCGATCACGGATCGGACTTCTTCGCGTCGGACGACGACGACGCCGTCGCAGTCGCCTTTGATTACATCGCCGGGGTAGATGACCTGGCCGCCGAACACGAGGGGCTGATTGATCGGGCCGAGGGTTTCCTTGACGGTGCCCTCGATGCAGACATGCTTCGCGAAGACCGGGAATCCGAGTTCGCGGATTTCTCGGGTATCGCGTACGCCGCCGTCGGTGACGAGGGCGGAAATGCCGCGGGCGGCACACGCATTGGCGAGGACGTCGCCGAATTGCCCGGCGGGCTGGTCGCCGGATGCTACGACGAGCACGTCGCCGGGTTGGGCGTAGCTGATCGCGACCTGCAGCATGATGTTGTCGCGGGGGTGGCAGATGACGGTGAACGCGGATCCGCAGAACGACATGTCGCGGTCGATGGGTTTGATGCCCGAGTCGAGCGCGCCCTTGCGGCCCTGGGCCTCGTGGATGGTGGCCGCTGAGAATGTGCCGAGTTCGGCGATGAGTGCGTGGTCGGCGCGGTCGATCTTGGTGGTGACGTGAACCATGGTTTCTCCGTGATCGGGTCGGACTGTGGTCAGCTCAGTGCCGCAATGGCTTTCGCGATTTCGACGGCGGCGGTGCGCAGCACGTCCGCTGAGGTGGCGAAGGAGATGCGCAGGTATGACGGTGCGCCGTAGGCGGAGCCCTGAATCGTTGCGACCGAGGCGGTCTCGAGCAGATACAGCACGACGTCTTGGTCGTCGTGCAGCACTCGTCCGTCCGGTGTCCGCTTGCCGAGGATTCCGGCACATCCGATGAACAGGTAGAAGGCGCCCTGCGGCCGCACCGGTGCGAGTCCGTCCACGTCGGCGAGCAGGTCGAACATGAGGTCGCGGCGCGCGCGGTAGCGCACGATCGACTCGGCGACGAAGCTCTGGTCACCGGAAATCGCCGCGGCCGCGGCCGCCTGGCTGATCGAGGACGGGCAGGACGAGCTCTGCGACTGCAGTTTGTTGATCGCCGCTATGAGCTGTGGGTGCCCGACTCCGTACCCGAGTCGCCAGCCGGTCATCGCATAGGACTTGGAAACTCCGTTGACGACGAAGATCTGATCGCGTAGTTGCGGCGCCACGGACAGCAGGCTCGGGGTGCGCTGACCGGTGAAGACGATCTCGTCGTAGATCTCGTCGCACAAGATATTCACGTGCGGGTGCCGCTCCAGCACGGCGGCAAGTGCCGCGAGTTCCTCCGTGTTGTACACCGCGCCGGTCGGGTTGGACGGTCCGTTGAGGATCACCCATTTCGTGGCAGGCGTGATCGCCGCGGCCAATCCCGCTGCGGTGAGCAGGAATCGGTCCGATTCGGGGCAGTCCACGACAATGGGCGTGCCACCGTGGAGTGAGACCATATCCGGATAGGACACCCAGTACGGCGACGGCACGATGACCTGATCGCCTTCTTCAACCGTCGCCATCAGCGCCATGAAGATGACCTGCTTGGCTCCGCCGCCGACGGTGATCTCGTTGTCGCCGACTGTGCTTCCGGTCCGGTCGAGTATCCGCGCCGCGATTGCTTGACGCAGCTCCGGAATACCGTTCACCGCCGTGTATTTGGTGAGCCCGGAGTCCATGGCTGTGATCGCTGCGACTTTCACATGATCGGGGGTGTCGAAATCTGGTTCGCCGACGGTCAGGTCGAGGATCACCCGACCCGACTCGCGCAGAGTGCGAACCCGTTGTGCCGCAGCGGAACTCGGCGATTCTCGAATCCGCTCGACCCGGGTGGCGAGGGCGACTGGAGACATGCTTTCCTCCTGGGAAGGTCGACATAGGGATCAGAAAGCCAGCAGCACTTTGGCGGAGGCCGCGGCATCCTTGGCGACGGCGAAGGCCGCCAGGGCATCTCGAACGGGGAACTCGTGGCTGATGACCGGCTCGACGACCAGGCTCCCATCGGCGAGTGCGTCGAGCACCGCGTCGATCTCGTCGTTGAACCGGAACGATCCGACGACCTCGAGCTCACGAGTGATGACCAGCGACAGCGGCGCGGGCTCGAGTCCGGTGGGCAGTAGCCCGAGCAGGACCACCCGGCCACCTCGGGTGGCGCCGCGAATGGCGGATTCGAGTCCGAAGCGGTTGCCGGAGCATTCGATGACGATGTCGGCGTCCACCGCGGCGATCGTGTCGGTGTCGTCGGCCTTCAACATTGTGGTCGCGCCGAGTTCGCGAGCAATAGCCAGTGGATAATCGTGGATGTCGACTGCCGTGATCGCGGCGGCACCGGCGCGGCGCAGCACCGATACCACCAGCGCGCCGATCGGACCGCAACCGATCACCAGCGCGTTCTTTCCCGTGACGTCCCCGGCACGCGAAACGGCATGCCAGGCAACCGAAGCCGGTTCCGCTACGGCGGCCGTTCGCAGCGGAAGACCATCGGGCAGCGGTCGGAGCATCCGGGACGGCAGCACCGCATAACGCGTGAATGCTCCGTGTGTATGAGGGAATTGGGCCGCACTGCCGAGATAGGTGCACCCGGGTGACAGGTTGGGACGATCGGTGGGATAGCGCGGGCTGTTGCCGCCCGGTGTCGCCGGATGTACCGCTACCCGGGTACCCGTTCCGGGCCCGCCACCGTCTGCGGCCTGCTGGACCACCGTGCCGACCACCTCGTGTCCGAGCAGCATCGGTGCCTTCAGGATCGATTCGCCTGCGGCTCCATGGGTCCAGTAGTGCAGGTCGGATCCGCAGATGCCTCCGTATGCGATTTCCACGACCGTATCGGACGGTCGCGGCGGTGTAAGCGCAATGGCTTCGACACGAAGATCGCCCGCGGTATGTGCCACGACTCCCAATGTGCGAGAAGGCAATTCGGTCATCGGTAGCGGCGACCTCAATCCTGCCGCCGGACGAATTCGAGCCCACCGGGCACCTGGAAGGTCGGCGTGATCTCGATCAGGCCCAGATTCACATGCCGCGGCGCGTCGATCGCGAACTCGATGGTGTCGGCGATGTCTTTCGTCGTAACGGATTCGTAGCCTTCGTAATAGGTCTCCCAGGCCGCCCGCATCGCCTCGGGTGTGCCGCCGAGATTGCGTCCGAAAATTTCGGTCTCCACCCGGCCGGGGCAGATCTCGGTAACCCGGACACGCTTGCCGATGACATCGTTGCGGAGCTGGCGCGAGATCTGGTGGATCGCGGCCTTTGTCGCGTGATAGGCCGTGTGGCCGTAGAAGTTGTAGAGACCCGCGATGGAGCTGATATTGACAACATGACCGAGGTCTCGTTCGGCCATGCCCGGCATCAGCAGCCGACACAGATGTAGCACGGCACGGAGATTGACATCGACCATGGCATCGACCGATTCCGGTGCTGCGTCGAGGATATTGCCGGTGGCCGATACCCCGGCGTTGTTGACCAGGATATCGATTTCGAGCTGGCCGACCGCATTGGTGAGTGCGGCGGTATCGGTGACATCGACAGCGAGCGGGATCATCCCAGTCCGGGCGGCCACCTCGTCGAGACGTGCGGCGTCGCGTGCGACGCCGTACACGGTGAGGCCACGCTTGGCGAGCGTCTCGGTGATCGCGGCTCCCATCCCGGTATTGGCTCCGGTGACGAGGGCGGTTCGGTAGTCGTCGAAGGGCATGACACTCCTTGTCTCGGGTGAGGCCGTTCTGCTTGTGGTCAGAGGGTGTCGCGTAGGGGCAGGTGGGCACGATCGGTGACGGTGCTGACCGCCGCGAGCGTGCCGAGTGCGGTGGCGACGGCATAGAGGGCCGGGACGTAGATGCCGAAATGCGGGATGAGCCAGGTCATCAGCAGCGGTGCGGTGCCGCCGAACAGTGCCGAGGAGATGTTGTAGCCGAGCCCGTAGGCGGAGTACCGGACCCGGGTCGGGAACAGTTCGACGATGAGGATATGGATGACCGCGGTGTGCCCGGCGAAGATGACGGCCATGATGCAGGCGCCGAACACCGCGAGTGCGAAACTGCCGGTCGCGATGAGGGCGTAGCAGGGGATAGCGCCGACGGCCATCGCGATCGCGGCGCCGGCGATCACCTTCTTACGGCCCAACTTGTCCGACAGTGCGCCCATGAACGGAATCGCGATGCTGATCGCGACCAGACTTGTGGCGGTGACGATAAGTGCTGTGCCGGTGGAGAATCCGATCTTGTCGCCCTTGAGGAAAGTCGGCATGTAGGAGAACAGGACGTAATAGCCGGAGCCGTTCATCAACGGAATGAACAGGGCGAGGAGCATGGCCCTGCGGTGTTCGGGCGTCGCGAACGCTTCTTTCAGCGGATTGCGTGATAGGCCGCCGGATTCCTTGAGCTTGCCGAAATTCGGGGTGTCGCTGATGGCGCGGCGGATGTACCAGCCGATCAGGCCCATCGGAATCGCGATGAGGAATGGAATCCGCCAGGCCCAGCTGCCGAATCCGCCGCCGTGGATGGCACTCGCGTTCAACCACGGTGACATCGTGAAGGCGACCAGGGTGCCGGTCAGGAGGGCGAGGAAGGAGGCGATCTGGGCATAGCTGGTGATCAATCCGCGTTTGCCCTCGGGCGAATGTTCGGCCAGGAAGGTCATCGCACCGGCGGCCTCACCGCCGACCGAGAATCCCTGTGCCAACCGCAAGGAGATCAACAACGCGGGTGCGGCGACGCCGATGGCCGCATAGGTCGGCAGGACGCCGATCCCCGCCGTCGCGACGCTGATCAGCATGATGACGAAGACGAGCATCTTCTGGCGGCCGATCTTGTCGCCGAGGACGCCGCAGATCACCGCGCCCAGCGGGCGCACGAAGAAGGAAATCGCATATCCGGCGAAGACCAGCAGCAATGCGTCACTCGACGTGGAGACATCGAAGAACACGATGGCAAGGGCGGTTGCCATGAAGGCGAAGATGCCGTTGTCGTAGAGCTCGACGAAGATGCCGACGCAGCCGGCCAGTACGACCTTGCGGATCGAGCCGGACGGCGCCGCATGCGTGTGGTCGGCGGGTACGGGCCCGGCCGGGGCCGGCGAGATCGTGTCGGTCATGGCTACTCCAGGTGACTGTGTCGGATGTGGTCTGCACTGGGCCCCTGCGTGGTTACGCAAGCTGCCGCCTTCGGGGCCTGACCGTGCAGACCAGGCCGGTGGCCAGGGTTGGTGTGGATGGGAATTCGGAGGCAGTCGTAGGCATTTGCCACACGGGTGCGTAGTCGATCGATCGCGGCCTGCTGCGCGCGGTAGCGGCGCACCGCATCGGGAATGCCGATGTGCCGGAATCGGACTCGCTGACCGGGCCGGGCCTGTCCCAGTTGCGACAAGCCG
Organism: Nocardia sp. NPDC050630; assembly: GCF_044457245.1. Lineage (NCBI taxonomy): Bacteria > Bacillati > Actinomycetota > Actinomycetes > Mycobacteriales > Nocardiaceae > Nocardia > Nocardia sp. NPDC050630. The sequence goes on along the minus strand of NZ_JBITGN010000007.1, from coordinate 33,437 downwards.
GTTGCGGTGACGACTGCGAGCACTGGATAGCCCGCTGTCACGCCCCGGCCACGGTGCAGTACCAGCAGTTCGTTTCCGGCGGGCACTTCGACCGCTCCGATCGGAACGCCCCGGGATAAGACCTCTGTCCGGCCCGCTCGTTGCGGGACGGCACCATCGGGAATGAGCCGGAGTCCGATGTGATTGCTGTTGTCGCCGACGACGAACGAGGTCTCGAACAGTCGCGTTGCGGTGCTGCCGAATTCGGCGATATCGGGTCCATCGGTGACATCGATGGTCCAACTTCCGGTGAACGCGGGGCGTGCGATGCCGAAGTGGAACAACGGAATTCGAAACTGTGGGTGGTCGAGTTGCGGCCCGTCGATCTCGACGTCGACATTCGCACCCGCCGTCAGTTGTCGACCGAAACCGAGTACCGGATCCGGAGCGCAGCTGTCGAGCAGATAGTTCGCGGAAATCGTCCCGTGCACCGAGATGTAGACCCGAAGTCCGTCGCGGATGTCGCGAACGGTGAGTTCGGTGCCTGCCGCCCAGATGAACGGTTCCCACTGGGCGCGGGTGACACCGTCGACGGATACGTCGGCGGGTGCACCGGTGATCGCGACGAGTAGATCGGTGCTCGCGACGGCACCGAAATCCAGCGCGACCAGTTCGAGCAGCGGCGCCGTGCGCGCACTGCCTACCAGCGCGTTGGCGACCTCGGCGCTGTACTGGTCGAGGGCACCGCCGGTCAGCTGGCCGATCCGTGAGGCCCGGCGGCGACCCAGATCCTGGACAGTGGTGATCCCCGGGGTCGTCACGGTGATGGTCTCAGCCATGCAGCACACCCTCGAACCGGGCCCATTCGCGGGCCGCGATGGCATGGAACCGAAACGTGTCGCCGGGCCGGAAGGCGGACAACGGCTCGGTCGTCGGGTCGACCATGGTGCGCGGGGTCCGACCTATGACGGGCCATCCGCCGGGCGCGGGCCGTGCCGAAACGACAGCCTGTCGACCGGCCACTGCCACGGCTCCGGCGGGTACATGCGGGCGCGGGACGACACGTCGGGGTACCGGCCGCGGAAAGGCGGGACCGTCGAGCATCGGCGCGCCGCCCGGAGATCCGAAGCAGCGCATGGTGAGTGGTGAGGATCCGTGCAGGTGGATTACCTCGGTCGGGGACAGCCCGAGCTGGTCGGCCACGTTGTGGAGATCCGGACCGTACTCGCCGCCGTAGACCACGGGGATATCGAAATGCCGGACCGGGCGTGGTATCGGTGCCACCGATTCTCGTACGAGATTCGCGAGCAGCTGTCGAATATCGTCGTGAGTGCTTGCCGCGCAGTCGAATTCGATGAGCACGGCGTCGTAGGTCGGAATGACGCCGGTAATCGCGAAGCGGTCCGCATCAGTGTCGATCGCCGCGGCGATCGCGTGCACAACTCGCCAGCATTCTTCTCGGTCGGCACCCTGCGCGGTGACGCGTACGGCGGAATCACCGCAGGCCGCGACCTGGAAGGCGAGTCCCGCTACGCCGGACATGGTTCGTTTTCCTTACCGGCGCGATCCGCGAGTACCTCGGGCAGCGCGACGACGTGCACACCCGCCGCGATGAGCGCGGTCCGGATCGCCCGTGCATTGCGCACTGCGTCTGCGTTGTCGCCGTGCAAAAGCAGTGTGTGCGGACGGATGGAAAGGCTTGTGCCGTCGACGGATTCGATGATTTCCTCGGTCACCATGCGCACCGCTCGGCGGGCGAGGACCTCGGGGTCGTCAATAACTGCACCCGGCTCGGATCGCGGGACCAGGGTCCCGTCTGCGCGATAAGCGCGATCCACGATGCCGACGATGCCGACGCGAAGCCCCTGTGCGCGGGCGTGGTCGGCGAGTTCGCCGTCCTGGGCGAGCACGATCAAGTTCGGATCGAACGACCCGACGGCCTCGACAACGGCGGCGGCGTAGTCGGCGCGGGTCGCCACCAGGTTGCCCAGGCGGCCGTGCGGTGCTACATGCGACACCGTGGTGTCGCGCGCGACGGCGAAGGCGTTCAGCGCGCCGAGTTGGTACAGGACATCGGTGCGCACCTCGTCGGCGGAGAGGTCCATGTCCCGCCGACCGAAACCGACCAGATCCGGGAAGCTGGGGTGCGCGCCTACACCGATGCCGCGGGAAACGCACCGACGGACCGTCCGGTCCATGGTCTGCGGATCGCCCGCGTGGAAGCCGCAGGCGATATTGGCGGAGGTGAGGACGTCGAGCAGTGCGTTGTCATCGCCCATCGTCCACGCCCCGAAACTCTCACCGATATCGGCGACGAGATCGATATTCCAAGCCATGGATGCCTCCGCGGGGTGGGAAACTGCGAGCACCGTATGAGTGAACGTGCGGTGTGAAAAGGACGCTACGCAGGTTCGCCCTGGGGCGGGTAATACCGGTTTCGGGTGAGGCGATAACGAACCTCTATGGTGTCTGAGCAGCGACTATGCCGCGGGCTAATAATGTCGGCCGTGAATTCGGTACCGCCGCGTTTCCGCAGAGCAACAATACGGAAATCATCGCGTGCGACGACGTTGCTGCGAGAAAGGTGGATCGACGACGTGGATACCAGACGCTTGTTTTCATTCGTGCGCATCGTGGATGCCGGCAGCATCACCCGTGCCGCGGATATCCTGCACATCGCCCAGCCCGCGCTGAGCCAGCAGATGACGGCCCTGGAGGCTCAGTTCGGTCAGCAGCTGCTGATCCGGCACAAACAAGGCGTCGAACCCACCGATGCGGGCCGGGCGCTGTACCGGCACGCGCAGATCATCCTGCGTCAGGTGCAGAGCGCGCAGGCCGAGGTGAGTGTGGTCGGCCGCGAACTGGCGGGCGGTGTTTCCGTCGGGCTGGCGCCCTACAGCACGGTCAACGCGATCGCTCTGCCATTGCTGACCGCAGTGCGTGAGCGGTATCCGAGCATCCTGCTGCACATCAACGAGAACTTCGGCGGCGTGCTCAGCGAGGCGATGATGACCGGCCGGATGGATATGGCGCTGCTGTACGACGCCGGGCCGATCAAGGGGGTGACCTTCGAGCGACTGCTCACCGAAGAACTGATGGTCGTCGCACCGACGGCGACCGGGCTACCCGGTACGACCGGTTCCGCGGTCTCGATCGCGCAGTTGAAGGATCTGCCGCTGCTGCTGCCCGGCCCGATGCACACGATCCGGAAGGTCGTGGAGCAGGCATACGATCACGCGCTCGAACACGCGCATGTCGTGGGGGAGGTCGAGTCGGTGGCGCTGATGGCGCAGGCAGTGCGAAATGGCTTGGGCGCCACCATTTTACCGTTGTCGGTGGCCCGCCGGATCATGACCGTCGAGAATCTGGAATTGCGCCGCATCGAACCGGCGATCACGGTCCAGGTGTCGCTGGGCACCCCGACCAATCAGCCGCTGTCCAAACCGGCGGAGGCCGTGCGCGAGATATTGCGCGCCGTCGTCGCCAACTATGTCAGGAACAGTGCCGGACGCACGGGTCAATAACCCCGTCGGGTGTCGATGGTCGCGAGCAGCGGCTGTCCGGTGGCGAACCGTTCGACGTTCGCCGCGACGTGATCGGCGAGCATCGCGGTGAGGCCCGTCGCGGGATTGGCGACATGCGGGGTGACGATGGCGTTGCGCAGCGTCCAGAGCGGATGGTCCGCCGGAAGTGGTTCGGGTTCGGTCACATCCAGGGCGGCGCCGCCGATCGAGCCGTTCTCGAGTGCGCGCACCAGTGCGGCGGTGTCGATGAGCGAGCCACGAGCCACATTCACGATCCAGGCGGTCGAATTCATGCTCGCGAGAGCGTCCGCATCCACGAGGTGTGCGGTGTCCGGTGTCGCCGGTGCGGCGAGCACGAAATGATCTGCCCGCGACCAGATTTCGGTTGTCCGATCCGCAGCGACCGTCTCGGCGGCGCTGGGCACCGGAGCGCCCGACCGGGTGACTGCCAGTACATGCGCACCGAATGCGGTGAGCAAGGGGATCATGGCGCGGCCGATGCCGCCACAGCCGACGATTGCCACGGTCGAGCCGTACAGCGTCCCGACCCGTGGATCGAAATCCGTCTTGCGCCAGGATGTCGCGCGTACCTGCTCGGCGAGGACCCGTACACCGGCGAGCAGCAGCAGGACGCCGTGTTCGGCGACGTTGCGCGCGTACGCACCGGCCGCTGAGGTCCAGACGCGAGTCTCATCGATGATCCCGGCGGAGATCCAGGGTTCGACGCCGGCGGCGGGCAACTGCACCCAGCGCACTGCATCGGGCAGCCGGTCGGGGAAGGTGGCCGGTCCCTGCGTCCACACCACCGCGTCCGCGTCGGCGAGTGGAACGAGAATGCCGCCGCCTTGCTCGATGCCCTTGGCGAGGGCGGAGTCGGAATCGGGACCGAGATGGATTCGGGGACGGCTGATATTCGGCACGGTTGCCTTTCGAGCTGGAAGTGGATCAGACGACGGCGGTCAAACCGCCATCGACATACAGGATCTGGCCATTGACGAAATCCGATGCGGGCGAGACGAGAAACAGCAGCGCACCGACCAATTCCTCGGTACGTCCCCAGCGTCCAGCCGGTGTGCGCCTGGTGAGCCAGGCGCTGAAATCGGCGTCGTTCACGAGCGCGGACGTCAACTCGGTATCGAAGTAGCCGGGCGCGATCGCATTGACCTGCAGTCCCAGTGGAGCCCAATCCGCGCACATGCCGCGGGTGAGCATCTTCAGCCCGCCCTTGCTCGCCGAATACGGTGCGATACCCGCCCGGCCCAATTCGCTTTGTACCGAACAGATGTTGACGATCTTGCCGCGTCCACGTTCGACCATCGCGCGGGCGAATTCGCGCCCCACGCAGAAGGCGCTGAAGAGATTGGTATCGAGCACGCGACGGAAATCTGCGTCGGAGAATTCGAGCAGCGGGCCGCGATGCTGGACTCCGGTGTTGTTCACGACGATATCCACCGGGCCGATCTCGTCTTCGACCTGCTGCGCTGCGGCGGTCACCTGGGCGGAGTTTGTCGCATCGAATGCGCGAACGTGTACTGCCGAGCCGGTCTTGTCCGCGATCTCGTCCCGGCTGCGGGCGAGTGCCGCCACGTCACGGCCATTGAGGACTACCGTTGCTCCAGCCTCGGCGAGCCCGGTTGCCAGCGCATATCCGATCCCGCGGCTCGAGCCGGTGACGAGGGCGACCTTGCCCTCGATATCGAAACTCCGATGCGCACTCACCGCACCACCGCCCGGTTCCGCGCGAAATCGACCACCGACCGCGCGATCTCGTTCGGACCCGCCCCGACATCCAATACGACCCCGAACTCATCCGACTCGAGGGGCTCGAGCAATGCGAGTTGAGAATCGAGTAGGACGGGCCGCATGAAATGTCCGCAGCGTGCCGCCATCCGTGACCGAATAGTAGTTGGCGCACCGTCGAGGTGCACGAAAGCGACTGGCGCAGTGACATTTCGGAGCGCATCCCGATACCGTCGACGCAGCGCGGAACACGCCACCACGCCGGCACTTCGCGTGCCCATCCAGTCGCGCACAGCTTCGAGCCATGGTGCCCGGTCCGTGTCGGTAAGGGGGATACCCGCGGCCATCTTCGCGACATTCGATGGGGGATGCAGATCATCGGCATCCAGGAACTCCCCGCCCGTCAGCCCGGCAACCTGCCGCCCGATCGTCGACTTCCCGCAACCTGTCACGCCCATCACGACGATGTGGGGTTGCCGATCGCTGCCCATGAATATTCCCGTCCGCCGATGTCCAGATATGCAGATCGACCATGCCCGAACCCACTACATCAGGGCAATGATCAGGCGATACCGGTTCTGGAGGACGTCATAACGAACGACGAGGGCTGAACGCTTTGGTCGGCGACCGACGCAGCCGCCAAGCAAGCTCGCGGTCCAGATGCCAGCCGCATAAATCATTGGCGAGGTTCACCTCGTGCTGCGCCGCGGCAGTGAAGTTCCCTTCGGTCAGCGCCGGAACAACGGCTTCCAGGATGGAGCCTGCATTTGCCGTCGGGTCGTCTGGAGGCCGACGAATCAGTGGTCGCTGCCCTCATCGGCGAGGCAGAGGAAGAAAAACGGGATCGCTATCAATCCCGAGGACGTCCAGTTCGTTCACATCATGCACAACTCGTCATCCAGCGGCGGGATGGCCTTCTTCTTCTCCGCATGTAGCTGGCAGGGCGAGCTCGAAAATTCGAGAGCCGAAGAAATGTGCTGAGCAGCAATGGGCTGGTAGCAAGCCACACCGACGGCCGCGAGACCGTCGGTGTGAAGAGGCTGGTTAGCCGCAGTGCACTCCGAATTCTTCGAAGAGGTCGTCTTTGATGCGGCCGCCCCAGTCGATGCATTTGCCTTCGGCTTCGACCTTGGCGTATGCGAAGTCGGTGAAGGTGCGGTCGTCGTTTATGACGACCTGGGAGTGGTCCTTCGACTGTCGTACGGCGGCGCCCATCGAGATCGGCTCGCCGGGCTTGTCGCGGACGGTGACTACGCAGTTGGTTCGACCGTTGTAGGTGAGAAAGACTGTGCCGCCCTTCAAATCGTGTTTGTCGATCACGTTGAAGCCTTCACCGCACTGGCCGCCGTATGTTGCCGCGGATGCAGTGCCCGGGAGGAATACCGCCATCCCGGCAGTGATCCCAATCGCGGCCGCTAACACGGCGATCGGCTTTTTGGCGTTGAGCAATGTTGAACCCTTCCTCCATGTGACATCTAGCGTTCGGCTTTTTACCCCGCCCGCTCTGCGTGCAAACTCGCGCGGCTGCGACGCCGAACCTACGGCAGCAGTTGGTCACTGGGAATTTGCGGCCTCCCAGATTTGAGAACCCGCACACCGCGTAAGGGGCGGGTTGTGGCGGATAGGGAGCCTAATCAATTCTGGGAGTGGGTCATTCGGCAAACTCCTGGCGGTAGTCGAACTCCTGGCCGCGCCCGTAGGCGTCAGATCGCGGTGTCGATGTCGTGGGTGACCAGATGGTCGAGGGCTCGCTCCGCGACGGCGGCGATCGTCATCGACGGATTGCAGGCCGCGGCATTGCCCGGCAGGAGCGCACCGTCGACCACATAGAGGCCACGCTGACCAAGGACCCGGCCATCGAGATCGCAGACCGACCCCATGCTCGCGCCGCCGAGGGCATGCCAGGTAGACGGGAACAGTGCGTTGGTGTCGATCAAAATGCTTGTCGGACCGGCGATTCGGCGTACGGTCGGATCGATGTGATTGTTCTGGATACTCGCGTCGCCGTTCTTCGGCCACTGCAGGATCGCGTCGTCGTTCGCCGAATCGTAGATGAACCGGCCGCGGTCCGCGCTGACGCCGTATCCGACCAACATGGTGCTCTTGGCGTCCATCTGCATCGGCGGTATGGATGCCTGGATGACGGTGAACGCGGCCTGAGGATCGTCCCAGTTCTTACTTCCGTAGACCACCGGACCGCCCTGTGCCGCACCGAAATCGGCGATGGGGTCGGTCCAGGCGTAGATCCGGTCGGCATTGGTGCCCCATTGCTGCCCGAGCCCATCGGGTAGATCGGGAATCTTCCCCTTCGCACCGGCCCGCACCAGCAGCTTGGTGGTGTTCAGACTGCCTGCCGACAGCACGAGGGCATTGGTCGTGATGATCTTGTTTTCCAGCACATTGCCGGAGGTGTCGAGTCGTTCGACATGCACGACCCAGCGGCCGTCGGCGGCGCGTTCGATATCGGTGACCTGGTGCAGCGTCTGCACCTCGACCCGTCCGGTCGCCTCGGCCGCGGCGATGTAGGTGACATCGACCGAATGTTTGCCCCCGTTGTTCACACCCATCGCGCCGTCGCCGTTGGTGTACGACGGTTTCATCTCACCCCGCAACTCGGCGAGTGCGTAGTTCCAGTCGATGGGCATCGGGATCTTCGACAACGGCAGTCCGGCCTGTCGTACGCGGTCACCGAATACGCGTGCGGCCGTGTAGTTCCGGTCCGCGATCAACTCGTCCGGTGCCACCGCGAGGCCGAGCATGCGGGCCACCCTCGGATAGTGCACTCGATCCATGGTCGCCCAGTCGAGTTCCTCGGGCAGATTCGCATCGAATACCGGCTGTGTGGGCTGCAGTGACATGCCCTGGTAGACGAGCGAGCCGCCGCCGAGGCCCGCAGCGCACAGTGCGGTCATATTGTCACCGGGCACCGCTTCGACCAGGCCGGTATAGGGTTCGAAAACCAGTGGCCTACCGAACAGGGTCGGACTGGACCGGTACCAGAGCACCCGCTTGTCGAGCGCCGAGGCGTGCGGAAAGGTCTCTGCATTGGGCCCAGTCGGCCAGCGCATTCCGCGCTCGAGCAGCAGCACCGGGACCCCTGCCTGGGCCAGGCGCAGCGCGGTCACCCCGCCGCCGAATCCGGATCCGATTACCACGACCCGGCGTTCCTCCCGGGTGAGCGGGACGCTGTTGACCCGTGCGGCGATACCGGGCGTCGGGGTGGTGTTTCGTGAGCCGAGGATGGCGACCCCGGCAGCTGCGGTCGCGGTCAACAGGGTCCTGCGGGTGATCACCGACATGCTCTTCCTTACACACTTAACCGGACGGCCTTGTCCGGTTGGCTCGATAGTCTGCTGGAGACTGTCGGCGGAGTCAAGCGGTAGCGTTGGGTGGATGACAGCGTCGCGCCGAGCGAACCCCGGACCGAAAGCCGCTGCCGAAAACCGGGCGGCTCTGATTCGAGCAGCTCGAACTGTGTTCGCGGAGAATGGTTTCGACGCACCATTCAGTTTGATAGCGCGCGCGGCAGGTGTCGGGCAGGGCGTGCTGTACCGGCACTTTCCCACCAGGGAGAGCATGGCGATCGCGGTATTCGAAGAGAATATCGTCGAGATCGAAGCACTTGCCACCGACCCGGCGACCACGGTCGGGGACGTGCTGGCCCTGATCGTCGATCAGCTGACAGCATCCGCGGCCTTCCTCGCCATGATCTATCCGTCGAACACCGAGGACGAGCAGTTGCTCGGCGCGGCATGGCGGCTGCTCGGCCTGATCGCCCAGATGCTCGACGACCCCGGCAAGCGCGGCGATATCCGCGCCGATGTCACGGCCAGCGACATCGTCATAGCGGTGGCGATGCTGGCGGCCCTGCTGGCGAAGACCGACTTGAAATCCCGGCGGGCCACATCCCGGCAGGCATGGTCGATATTGGAGCGCGGCCTGCGCACGTGATGCCCGTGGCGAGAGTGTGCGGTAGCTCGCCGCGTGGACGTGGATCGGCGAGTACGGTCAGCACCATGAGCAAGGCCATAGTTGAGCTGTCTCATCCGATCTCGCACGGCATGCTCACCTATCCGGACCTGCCCGGACCGCGGATCACCACACATATCGCGCGGGACCGATCGGCTCTGATCGGTATGACCTACGAGATCGCGCGCATGGATACCGTCGGCAAGACCGGGACATATATCGACGCGCCCTTCCATTTCCATGCCGAAGGCGCGGATATCGCCGAGCTGCCGCTGGAACGGCTGTTCAACGTGCCGATCGTGATGATCCGCGCTACGGGTATCCGCGTCGTGGGACCTGATGTGCTCGGCGATCCGGCACGGCTCTGGGGCAAGGCGGTGCTCATGCACACCGGCTGGTCGGCGCGATGGGGTTCGTCCGACTATCGAGACCCCGGGCATCCGTATTTGGTCGGCGAGGTCGCCGATGCGCTGGTCGCCGCCAATGTGGCACTGGTCGGCATCGACTCGCTCGACGTCGACGACACGTCCCTGCCGACGCGGCCGTGTCACCACGCCCTGCTCGGGGCGGGGATCCCGATCATCGAGCAGTTGACGAATCTGGACGCCGTCCCCGACACCGGTGCCAGGCTGGTCGCGCTCCCGGCGCCGGTGCACGGCATGGGCTCGTTTCCGGTGCGGGCTGTTGCCTGGATCGATCTCTCAGTATTTGGGTGAGATCGGCGGCCGGTATGTCGGATCGACCAGGCGCATGCCCGCGATGTCATCACGGTTGTGCCACTGCGGCAAGGCTTTCCAGCGGTTGTGCAGCCGCTCGAGTGCGTCTGTGTCGAGCTGGACGCCGAGGCCGGGCGCGTCGGGAACGGTGACGGCGCCCTCCTCGAACACGAAGGGTTCGGTGATCACATCCTCGGGCTGCCACGGGTAGTGGGTGTCGCAGGCGTAGGTCAACTCGGGAACGGTGGCGGCCACATGGGTCATTGCCGCGAGGCTGATTCCGAGGTGGGTGTTGGAATGCATCGAGACGCCCTTGCCGTAGGCATGGCAGACCGCGGCCAAGTCGCGGGTGGCGAAGAGTCCGCCCCAGAAGTGATGGTCGGACAGCACGATCTGGACGGCATCGATATCGAAGGCTGGCCGCACCTCCTCGATCGAGGTGACGATCATATTGGTGGCCAAGGGCATTCCGGTGCGGCGATGCACTTCGGCCATATCCTCGCGGCGTGCGGTGGGGTCTTCCAGATATTCGACCACGCCCGAAAGCTGTTCGGCGACAGTCGTTGCGCTGCTCAGCGACCAACCGCCATTGGGATCCAGCCGCAGCGGATGATCCGGAAATGCCTTGGCCAGCGCCTGGATCGCGGCGACTTCCTCCTCGGGCGGAAATACGCCGCCTTTGAGTTTGAACGAGCGAAATCCGCCGTGGGCGGCGAACTTTTCGGCTAGGCGGACGACGCCGTCAGGGTCGATCACCTCGCCCCAGTCGTCGGTCGGTGCGTCGGGGAACGGATGGTCGGCCCACTTGTAGAACAGGTAGCCGGAGTAGTCGACCCGGTCGCGAACCTTGCCGCCGAGTAGGGCGTGCACCGGCAGCCCGAGTTCGCGACCGTGGGCGTCGAGTGCGGCGGATTCGAAGGCCGATATCACGCTGAGTCGGACCTTGTCGGTGGTGAGGGTGCCGCGCAGACCACCCGCGATGGGGTTGTCGATCAGCACCTCCCCGGTGGTGTTCGAGCCGACCAGGCGGATGGCGTTGATCGCGGCCACCGGCATGCCGATCAACTGGGTGGCGAGGTCGCCAGCACGATCGAGATAGACGCGATCGCCATAAGTTTCGCCGAGACCGCAAGCGCCGCTATCGGTTTCGATCTCCACGATGAGACGCGGCGTATACGGCTGATGCACGCCGCCGACATTGAGCAGGGGAGCGTCGGCGATGAGAATCGGGGTCAGACGAACATCGGTGATAACGGGTGACATCTCAGTCTCGCTTTCCGTCGACACGGCGCGGCAGCCGCCACGGGTTGGCTTCGCGCAGGGCGGGTGGAAGCAGTTCATCCGGGAAGCCCTGCCAGGCGATCGGGCGCAGAAAGCGGGCGATGGCCGCGGTACCCACCGAGGTGCTGGTCGGTGCGGTGGTGGCCGGGTAGGGTCCGCCGTGCTGTTGGGCCCAGCTGACGGTGACACCGGTTGGCCAGTCGTTCCACAGCAGTCGGCCCGCGAGTGCGGTGAGTGCGGGCAGGACTGGGCGCACGTCGTCGATCTCGGAGTTCTCCGCAACGATGGTCGCGGTGAGTCCGGGTTCGAGCTCGTGCAGAACCTGTTCCAACTCAACGGGATTCGAGTATTCGACGATCAGTGCCGCCGGTCCGAAGCATTCCGCCTGCAGGGCCGCACCGCCTGAGCGGAAATCGCTGGCGCGCACGCTCAGTAATGTCGGAGCGAGCAGGTCCTCGGGTGCAGAAAGGGCAGTGACTGCGGGACTTTCGCGCAGGGTGGTGACGCGTGATCGGAAGCCTTCGGCGATGTGCTCGTTGAGTAGCGGCCGTCGCGGCACGGCGGCGACCGCGGCAGTCAGCGCATCGGTGAGTTCATGACCCGAAGGAAGCAGCAGCACACCGGGTTTAGTGCAGAATTGCCCGGCACCGAGGGTGAACGATCCGACGAAACCCTCGACGATCTGTTGTCCGCGCGCGCGAATCGCGCCAGGGAACACCACTACCGGATTGACGCTGCCGAGTTCGCCGTAGAACGGGATCGGGCGCGGTCGCGATGATGCGATATCGAACAGCGCACGGCCACCTGCCAGGGAACCGGTGAACGAAGCGGCGGCGATATCCGGATGACGCAGGGCGCTGGTGCCCGCCTCGACGCCGTGGATGACCGCGAAGGTGCCTGCCGGGGCACTGGCCGTGGTCAACGCTTCGCGCACAATCGCGCCGGTCCGTTCGGAGAGGCGGGGGTGACCCGGATGTGCTTTGAGGACAACGGGACAGCCCGCGGCCAGTGCCGAGGCGGTATCGCCGCCTGCGACACTGAACGCGAACGGAAAGTTGCTCGCCGCGAAAACGAGTGTGGGTCCGATCGGCACGAGGCTGCGCCGGATATCGGGCCGCGGTCCCATCGGCCAGCTCGGATCGGCGTGATCGACGGTGGCGGCGAGGAATTCGCCATCGGCGAGCACCTCGGCGAACAGTCGCAACTGAAAGGTGGTGCGGGTTAATTCGCCACGCAGGCGCGGTGTTTCGGGCAGATGGGTCTCGGCCGCGGCGAGCGGGACGAGTTCATCGGCGGCGGCGTCGATGGCGTCGGCGATATGGGTGAGCCACCGTCCGCGTTCGGTGGGGGTGGTGTCGGCGAGACCGCCTGCGGCGGCGGTCGCTTCGGCAATGATTCGCTGCAGTTCGTCAGGAGCGGTGTCCATGAAGATCTCCCGAAGGTAGTCGGTATGCCTGGATGGTGTGTTGGGTGCGGGTTCGGTTGCTGATAGTGATGGTGGTGGCCGCGCTCGGCATGGTGCTGTTCATGCGATCGTGGCGACCAGTGCGGTCAGTTCGGCGAGCTCGGGCCCGGTGAGATCGGTCAGCGGCGGCCGCACCGGCCCGGCCGGGCGGCCGATGGCCGTCAGTGCGGCCTTGACGATCGAGACCGCATATCCGGGACCACGGTCACGGATATCCAGATACGGGATGACGAAATCGCGTAACCGTCGGTAGACCTCCTCGCGATCTCGGGCCCGCACGGCCCGGTAGAAGTCGAGCGCGAACTCCGGCGCGAAGTTGAAGATCGCGGAAGAGTATGTGGTGACACCCATTTCGGTATAGGGAAGTGCGAAGGTCTCCGCTGTCGGTAGCCCGCCGATGTAGGTGAGCCGGTCACCGAGCCGGGCATAGATGCGGGTCATCGTCTCGATATTGCCGACACCGTCCTTGAACCCGACCAAATTGGGGCAGCGTTCGGTCATCCTGGCCAAGGTCACGTCATTGCAGGTGGCATTGGCGCGGCTATAGAAGATGACACCGAGCGAGGTGGCGGCACAAACGGCCGCGACATGTTCGACCAGCCCGTCCGGTCCGGCCTCGGTCAAATACGGCGGCATGAGCAGAATGCCTTCGGCGCCGGCGGTTTCGGCGGAGCGGGCCTGTTCGATCGCCGCGGCGGTACCCGCGGTGGCCGGTGCGACCACCGGGATCCGGCCACCGGTTTCGGCGACCGCGGCGCGTACCACCTGATCGATCTCGGGTGGCGTCAGCGAAAAACCCTCACCCGTACCGCCCGCGGCGAACAGACCCGCCACCTCGTATTGGGACAGCCAGGCGATATGTTTGCGATAGGCGGCCTCGTCGAAGGCCAGTTCGGCATCGAAATGTGTGACAGGGAAGGACAATAGCCCGCGGCCGAGTGCCGGGCCCAGCTCGTCGGCGGACAGATGGGACATGCGGATCCTTTCATGGAGCGGGCGGCAGCGAGTCGAGCAGTTCGATGACTCGGCGCATGGCCGGATTGGCGCAGTCGCGTCGCCAGATCGCGTGTAGGACAACAGGATCCTCGACACCGATGAGCGGCCGGAACCGCACGCCGTCGGGATGCAGATGGGTGGATGTTTCCGGTACCAGGGCCAAGCCGCGCCCGGCGGCCACCAGCGCGAGCATGGTGTGTACCTGGGTGAGTTCGTGGGTGGCGGTGTAGGGCACGGCGGCGAGGATGCCGGAGACCAGATCGGCGAAATAGCGGGCCGGGCCCGGCGCATAGACCAGCAGTGTTTCCCCGCCCAGTTCCTCGATCGCGATCGGACCGTCGCCGTCCAGCTTGTGCTGTTGCGGAACCGCCAGCATCAGGCCTTCGGAATGCACCAGCAGCGAATCGAATTCGGTGCGGTCGAACGGCGGGCGGGCCAGCGCGAGATCGAGACTGCCGCTGCGCAGGTTCTCGAACTGGTCGGAGCTGACCATTTCTCGCAGCACGATCTCGACGCGGTCGAGTCCGGCCTCGATGTGATTGAGGAGCCGGCCGAGGAACCCGAAACCCGACGCGGCGGTGAACCCGATCCGCACCGTGCCCGCCCCGCCAGCGGCGACCAGGCGGGCGGTGCCCGGCGCCGCATTGGCCAGGGCCAGTAGGCGGCGCGCCTCGGTCAGGAAGACCTCCCCGGCCGGGGTCAGCTGCACCTGGCGCTGGGTGCGGTCGAACAGTTCTACGCCGATATCGCGCTCGAGCTTCTGGATCTGACGGCTCAGCGGTGGCTGCGTCATCCGCAGGCGTTCGGCCGCCCGACGGAAATTGCCCTCCTCGGCCACCGTGACGAAGCCGCGGACCTGCTCCAGCGACAGCATCGACATCGTTTTCCTCCTGCGTTGTGGCGTGCACTCCGCCTCGCCCGCAGATTGCGCTCTCCGCAGGCTATGGCTTACTACTGATACTCGTCCAACGCCAACTCGGCATCAACCGATACCGTGAAGGTATTCATCCGAGTGCGACGACCTCGACCCAGTTGGGGTCGCGGCCGACGCCGCGCTGTTGTCGCGGGGTGAGCGAGCCGGTCGCGGGGTCGATGGCGTAGCTGGTGACGGACCCGGATTTCTGCCCCGCGACGACCAGGAACCGCCCGCTCGGATCGATGGCGAATCCGCGCGGCTGGGTCTCGGTGGGTGTGTGTCCGAGCGCAACGAGCAGCGCGGTTGTCGGTTCGATGCGAAAGCCCGTGATCGTACTCGATGTCCGCTCGGACACATACAGATAGCGGCCGTCGGGTGTGCAGCGCAGCTCCGAAGTCCAGGGTGGCCCATCGGAATTCGGCGGTAGCACGGATGTCGATGCGATGAGCGTCAGTGTGCCCGCCGCGGATTCGACGTGGTAACTGTTCACCGTGCCGTCCAGCTCATTCGTCGCGAAGGCGAACGAGCCGGACGGATGGAACAGGATGTGACGTGGACCAGCCCCAGCCGCGGTCTCGACCCCCGGCGGCTCATTCGGTGTGATCCGCCCGGTTTCGGCATCGAAGCGGTACTGCAGAATCACATCACCGCCGAGTGATGCCGCGAACAGATACCGGTTCGACGGATCGGTGAGTATCGAATGCGCATGCGGCGGTGTGGATTCCACCGCGACCGGCGGTCCGATGCCGCCATCGGATGCGATCGGACTGACCGCGATCTTATCGCCCGAATACGAAGCGCTCAATAGATAGCGTCCGCTTCGATCCGTCGCCAGATAGGCCATATTGTCCGGCAACGGCGCGGTCGACCGTGGTGTCAACCGCCCCGTCACCGGATCTGTAGCGAATACCGCCACCGCGAAGGGTGCCGAGCGCAGTGATGCGTAGAGGTACCGGTGGTCCGGACTCATCGCCATGGGCATCACCGCACCGGCCACCGGGTGCGACTCGACGAGCGTCAGTGCACCGTCGTCATCGAGTCGCAGCACCGAGATTTCGCGACTGCCGGCATTCGAGACATAGACCACGCTCATGCGGATTTACCGCTGACCCGGGCCCGCAGCTCCAACTCGATCTGCTCCAGACTGCGACCATTGGTCTCCGGCACGAATCGCTGCACCAGGATGAACATCACCACGCTGACCGCGGCGAAGATCCAGGCCGAATAGCCGAGTCCGAGATGATCGTTCATCACCGGGAACAGGAATGTGATGGCGAAGGTCGAACTCCACAGCACGACACTGCCGACGCCCATGCCGACACCGCGTACTCGCAGCGGGAAGATCTCGGCCATCATCACCCATACCACTGCGCCCCAACCCAATTCGTAACCCGCGAGATAGACATTGAGCAGAATCAGCGTGGTGAGTCCGGTAATCGTGTGATTGTGCACGCCGAGCACAATGGCGCCGAGCAGGAACAGCGACGAGGCCATACACACATTGCCGAGCAGCAGCAAAGGCTTTCGGCCCCAACGGTCCACGACGAAGATCACCCAGGCAGTGAATGCCACCTTGATCGCACCCAGCACAATGGAAGCCAGCAGCGAAGTCGAATTCCCGAAGCCGAGATCCTTGAACATCGTCGGCGCGTAGACATTCACGGCATTGACGCCCGAGAACTGTTGTCCGACAGCAAGAATGAGCGCCACCACTAAAGCGGGACGCGCCCACGGTGCCAACAGATCGCGCAACCGTCCCTTCTGCTGCTCATCCAATCGAATGACCGAACGAATACTGCTGATCTCCGATTCGATCTCATCGGCGCGATGGGTACCCGCCAGCACGGCCCGCGCCTCCTCCTCGCGCCCGGCATGAACCAGCCAACGCGGCGTCTCCGGCAGCACCGACATACCCGCCAACAGCGCAACCGCGGGAATCGCCGCGACAGCGAACATCATGCGCCAGTTACCGCTGCCGGACAGTGCCCAGTCCACGATGTAGGCGATCAGAATGCCCGACACGATCATCAGCTGGTTCAGAGTCGACAATGCACCGCGCGCCCTGGTCGGGGCGAGTTCGGACAGATAGGTGGGTACCGTCGCCGACGAACATCCCACCGCGATACCGGTAATGAACCGGGCGATCACCAGCACCGTCACATTGGGCGCGACGGCGCAGCCCAGCGCGCCGACCGAGAAGACCGCGGCCGCCAACATGATGGTTCGCCTGCGCCCGAGCCGATCGGTGATCCGTCCGGCGATGGCCGCGCCGATCACCGCACCGGCGGCCAGGCAGCCTCCGATCACACCCTGCGTCACCGAGGACAGATGCCAGGACTTCTTGATGAACAACAGCACACCGGAGATGACTCCGAGGTCATAACCGAAGAGAATGCCGCCGAGAGCGCCGAAGAAATAGAGAAATTTGACATTGGACGCGAGTGCCGATTTCGGCGCGGCCGTTGTATTGAATTGCATTGTGCTGTACTTCTTTCGCGGTGGAGCAAAGCTCATCAGCGTCACATGCTGATGGTGCGAAGTTTCGGAGAAAGACGATTCCGTCTCTGTATCGGGTGCTGCGTTTTCGGTGAGGTCAGAGCGGATTCGGTTTGCCGAGAGGGGTTTCCACGAAGGGGCCACCGATAAGCCACGGACTGGGATCGCCGACAGTGGGAATATCGGCGGCGAATTGTTCGGCATCGTCTCGGCTGTGGTAGCCGAGCTCTTCGGCCTCGCGCAGGGATACGACGCCACGGGTATTGGCCGAAACACCCCAGATCACCCGATAGCCAGGTCGCTCGGCGGCCAAGCACGCCTCGAACAGTCGCGCACAATCGTTGGGCGACAACCACATCGACAGTCCGCGCGCATCGTGTGGACGTTCGAAACACGAGCCGATCCGGATGCAGATCACGTCCATGCCGAAGCGAGAGTGATAGAGACTGCCGAGTGCCTCGACGGCCACTTTGCTGACACCGTAATAGGTATCGGGCCGGGGTGCGGCGTCACCGGGAATCGGTTCATCGCCGACGGCGCGGAATCCCACGGCATGGTTACTCGAAGCGAGCACGACCCGCGGCACACCGGCCTGCCGCGCCGCCTCCAGAACCGTATGCGTGCCATCGATATTGACGGCGAGAACATTGTCCCAGCTGTCTTCTCGACTGATGCCGCCGAGATGGATGATCGCATCCACATCCCGGCAGGCCGCGGCCATGGTGGCCGGATCGGTCAGCGATCCGGTGACGAGCTCGACCCGCTCGCCTGCGGTCGGCGCGGGCAGTCCGGTCAGATCCAATAGCCGCAGAATGCGATCGGGACGCCGCAGCCGGGGCCGCATAAGCGTGCCGATACCGCCCCCGGCGCCGGTAATCAGAATTCGGTGCTCATTCATTCGGCATCGGTCTCGCTCATACAACCGAAACTGCCCACAGAACTGCTGTTTTCGCACATTGTGTCCTCCTGTGTGCGAGCGGAAGTGTGGGGTAGGTCACTTCCGCTCGAACGTGTCAGAAGGGTATGGCGTTGAATTGATGCCTGTCCAACACCGTTTATATATCGACCGATGCCACACAGGTATCGGTTGATCACCTACGTAGGCCATTCATCGGCGCGGCCAGCAAATCGCCCAGATGAGCACCGCCAGTGGCAGCCCGACTGCCAGTAACAACCCGAGCCAGCCGCTCATCCGAGTTGCCCTGGTCCTCGTACCGTCGCCCCTCTCTACTTGACGTGGCTTGCCGACGCCTATCTGGATGCAGGCAACGACTCGCGTGCGATCACGGCCGCCGATCAGGCGCTCACTTTGGCTGGCCGCGTCGCATCGGTGCGCCCGCTGGCACGAGTGCGAGAAGTCGCGCAGCGGTGTGCCACCAGAGGCGCGGGCGGTGCCGAGCTCGCGCGTCGTGCCGCTGCCGCACGGATGCCTATTCTGACAGAGTTGTAGTGCGCTCGACCCATTCGGCGTAGCTGTCCAGACACCACTCGACCGGAATTGCGGTGACTTCGGGACTGTCCCACGGGTGCAGTTCGGCAATACGCGCGGCCAGCCGTTCACGGCCAGCGGTGGCGGTACGCAGCGTCACCCGCCACTCCAGTCCTTCGCCTAGTTCGCCGCGATGCCAGAAAACTGACACCGCGGGTCCGGTGATCTCGGCACCGGCCGCGAGCCGTTCGCCGACAACCGCCTTAGCGATGGCTCGCGCGTCGTCTTCGGTGGGGGTTGTCGAGGTAACCGACCACACTCGTACTGCCGTCATGGCAATCACCCTAGGTGGTCTCGTCACGCTGGGTCACCCACACGCGACGCGCCAGTGATCGTGCGTTTCGTCGCCGCAGTACCTGCGGTTGGGCGGGTCGCCATTTGTCCACCCGCCCAACCGGATTCGCTCTACTTCGCCAGCGTGACGTCCCCGCTGCGCTCCAACTTGGAATGCATTCGCGAGTACCCGAAGTATACGGCGAGGCCGATCACCAGCCACACCAAGAAGCGCACCCAGGTTTCCCACGGGAGCGACCAGATCAGGTAGATCGAGAAGCCGATGCCGATGAGCGGCACCACCGGCATGAGCGGCAATGTGAACGCGCGCGGTTGATCGGGGCGGGTGCGGCGCAGCACCATGACCGCGACCGACACCACGATGAAGGCCATCAGAATGCCGATATTCGTCAGTTCGGCGACCACGGTGATATCGAGCAGACCGGCCATGGTCGCGGATCCGATGCCGACGATCCAGGTCACCCGGGTCGGCACCTTGCGCACCGGATGCGTCTTGGCGAACCACTCCGGCAGCAGTCCGTCGCGGCTCATCGCGAACCACACGCGTGTCACGCCGAGCATGAAGGTGAGCACCACCGTGATGATGCCGACGATCGCGCCGATCGCGATGATATTCGCGACGCCCGGCATGCCGACCGATTCGAAGGCAGTGGAGAAACCGCTGGTCGGGCTGATTTCGGTGTACTTCTGCATCCCGGTCAGCACCAGCGTGGCCAGTACGTACAGCACCATCGCGATGGCCAGCGAGTAGATGATGGCCTTGGGTAGATGCTTCTTGCCGTCGACGGATTCCTCGGCGGCGGTGCTCATCGCGTCATAGCCGAAGACGGCGAAGAAGACCGTTGCCGCACCGGTCCACACCGCGCCCGCACCGAATGGGAAGTACGGGGTGTAGTTGGAGCTGTCGATATGGAAGACGCCGAGCACGATGATCAGCACGACCAACGCGACCTTGATACCGACGGCGACCGTCTCGAAGCGGCCGACACTCTTGATGCCGCGGGAGAGCAACCACGCGGTGCCCAGACAGAACAGCACCGCGAAGACGTCGATAACGTGGCCCTCGCCGGTGCCGTGCGCGCCCATCATCCAATCCGGCAGCGTGATATCGACTTGTCCCAGTAGGAATCTGAAGTATCCGGAGACACCGATCGCGACCACCGCAGCCACCGCGATGTACTCCAGCAGCAGATCCCAGCCGATGAACCAGCCCGCGATCTCGCCGAGGGAGACATAGCCGTAGGTGTATGCGGATCCGGCCTTCGGCACCATCCCGGCGAATTCCGCGTAGCACAGCGCGGCACACGCGCTGGCGACACCGGCGATCAGGAACGAGATGAGCACCGACGGGCCCGTGACTGAATGCGCGACCGAACCGGCCAGGGCGAAAATGCCCGCACCGATAATGCCGCCGACGCCGATCGCCGTGAGCTGCCACAGCCCGAGCGAGCGCTTCAGTTGCTCGTCCGCGGGCCCGGTCTCCTCCTCGATCTGCTCGAGGGGTTTGCGGCGCAACATCTGGCTGCGCAACTCCGCGAGGGACATGGGTCTTCCTTTCGATCCTCTGCGCTACCCGACATCAGTAACGCAGATCACATTCTCAGCAGCACTCAGCTAATCGGACCATAAACGCGCTGTGATCGGCGAGTTGGATAAATAAACTTCGGCGGCCTTGTCCGACTGCACAGACAAGGCCGCCGAGCGGGGGATCAGCGCTGGTTGCCCGGTCGCAGCGAGCGCAGGAAGAACGCCACATTGGCCGGTCGTTCGGCGAGACGGCGCATGAAGTAGCCGTACCACTGATCGCCGTAGGGCACATAGACCCGAACGTGGCGGTCTTCGCCGACGAGTCGGCGTTGTTCGCCGTCGCGGATGCCGTAGAGCATCTGGAACTCGAAATCATCGGAGCTGCGCCGGTTTGTGGTAGCGAATACCCCAGCGGCCTCGATCAGTGCCGGATCGTGGGTAGCGACCATCGGATAGCCGTCACCGTTCATCAGCACCCGCAGACAGTCCAGATAGGACTGGTCGACCTCGGCCCGGCTCTGATATGCCACCGATGCGGGTTCGCGATATGCGCCCTTGCACAGGCGAATTCGCGAGCCCGGACCGGAGAAGTCCCGGCAGTCCGCCTCGGTGCGTCGCAGATAGGCCTGCAGAACGGTGCCGAGCGAGGGGAAGTCGGCACGCAGCTCCCGCACGATCGACAGCGTCGAATCGGTGGTGGTGTGATCCTCGGCGTCGATGGTGACCAGTACGCCCGCATCCGCTGCGGCGGTACAGATCTGGTGCGCGTGCTCGCGGGCGATCGCATGACCATCCACTGGCAAGGATTGGCCGAGCGCCGAGAGCTTGAGCGAAACCTCCAGTGGTCCAACGGTTCCGGACTCACGCAGCAACGTGAGCAACGACAGCAGTGACAGATAGTGCGTCACCGTATTGCGTGCCTGTTCGATATCGGTGGTGTCCTCGCCGAGGTAATCGACGGAGATATACCGACCCGAGCTCAGCAGATTCTGCACGGCCGCAACCGCATTCGGCTCGGATTCACCGGCGACGAAGCGGTCCACCAGTTTCTTGGTGGTCGACATGCGGGTAACGGTGCGTTCCATGCGCGGCGAGCGCGAGGCGGCCAGCATGGCGGGGCGAAGCAGACCGGAAATAGCCATCAGATCTCCTCGGGTGCCTGGTGCGGATAGGTGTGCTCGGTCGGCGGGACGAAGGTTTCCTTGATGGTGCGGGCGGAGGTCCAGCGCAACAGGTTCTGTGGCGACCCGGCCTTGTCATTGGTGCCCGACGCGCGGGATCCGCCGAAGGGTTGCTGACCGACGACCGCGCCCGTGGGCTTGTCGTTGATGTAGAAGTTGCCCGCGGTGAAGCGCAGGCTTTCGGTCGCCTTGGCCACCGCACCGCGGTCGTCGGCGATGATCGCGCCGGTCAGGCCGTACGCCGAACCGCCGTCGACCAGGTCGAGCGCCGCCTCGAAGGATCCGGCGACCGAATCGTCGTAGACGTGGACCGCGAGAATCGGGCCGAAATATTCGGTGCTGAAGGCCTCGTCGGTGGGATCGTCACCGAGCAGGATGGTCGGGTCGACGAAATATCCGACGGAGTCGTCGGCATGTCCGCCCACCGCGATGGTCAGACCCGAGGTGGCCTTGGCGCGGGCGATGGCATCGGCATTGCGATCGAAGGCGCGCCGATCGATGACCGCGCCGCCGAAATGCGAGAAGTCGGTGACATCGCCGTAGCTCAGCGCGCCGACCTTATCGATGAGATCGCGACCCATCTTGGCCCATACCGACTTCGGAATGAAGGCACGCGAGGCGGCCGAGCACTTCTGGCCCTGATAGTCGAATGCGCCGCGGATCAGCGCGGTGGTCAGCACATCCGGATCCGCCGAGCTGTGCGCCAGCACGAAATCCTTGCCTCCGGTCTCACCGACCAGACGCGGGTAGGTGTTGTAGTCGGCGATATTCATCGCGACCGAACGCCACAGATGCTGGAAGGTCGCGGTCGAACCGGTGAAGTGGATGCCCGCCAGCCGCCGATCGGTCAGCGCGACATCGGAGATCTTCGGTCCCGCGCCGTGCACCATATTGATGACACCGGGCGGCAGACCCGCGGCCTCGAGCAGTTTCATCGTCCAATACGCGGCCACCGCTTGCGTAGGCGACGGCTTCCACAAGATGGTATTGCCCATCAGGGCGGGTGCGGTCGGTAGATTGCCCGCGATCGCGGTGAAGTTGAACGGGGTGATCGCGTAGACGAAACCCTCGAGCGGGCGGTATTCGACCTTGTTCCACACACCCGGGGTGGAGATCGGCTGGTCAGCCAGGATCTGGCGGGCGAAATGCACATTGAAACGCCAGAAGTCGACCAATTCGCACGGTGCGTCGATCTCGGCCTGATGAGCGGTCTTGGACTGCCCCAACATGGTTGCCGCGGCAATGGTTTCGCGCCACGGACCGGACAGCAGATCCGCTGCCCGCAGGAAGATCGCGGCGCGATCCTCGAAGGACAGCGCCCGCCAGCCGGGTGCGGCGGTGGTGGCGGCCGCGATCGCATCCTCGACATCACCGGCCTCGGCGGTGGTGAGCGTGCCGAGTACGGCGGCATGGTTGTGCGGCTGTACGACGTCGATGCTCTTACCCGAGGTGCGCCGGTGCTCGCCGCCGATAACATGGTGGATCTCGGTCGGTGTCGCGGCCAGTTCGGTCAGCTTCGCCCGCAGTCGTGCGCGTTCGGCGCTGCCCGGTGCGAAGGTGCCGACCGGCTCATTGGCCGGGCGTGGCGTGGACACGATGGCGTCCATGGGTCCTCCTGTGCTTTTCGCGCGACCTGCAAGCAATCGCTGGCGGTGCTGGTATATGACGGTGAGCCGAAGTCAACACCGCAAAACAGCCCGCAGAATCGGACAAGCGGACAAAGATGGGATGACCGGATTGGCGAGTCGTATGAAAGTGGGCAGTGGTCGTGGCTAGCGAGGGTGAGTTGGTGGCCGCGGACCTGGACCTGTTCGGATTGGCGCAGATGGTCGCCCAGAATGCTGGCGGGATGGTGTCCATCGAGGACCCGCAATCGCATGTGCTCGCGTATTCGGCCTCGGATCAAGCGGCCGATCAACTGCGGGTGCTGTCGATCCTCGGCCGGGAGGGACCGCGCGATTATCTGCAGGTGCTGCGCAAGTGGGGTGTGTTCGATCGGCTGCGCGGAACCGACGATGTCATCGACATACCGGCGCACGAAGAACTGGATATCAAGCGCCGCCTGGTGGTGAGCATTCGCGAGCACGCCGAGGACAATGCCCCGCGCGTGCTCGGTTCGATCTGGCTGCAACAGGGCGACCGGCCATTCAAGCCGGATGCCGCGGAGATCCTGCGCGGCGCGTCGGCCATCGCCGCACGCCTGATTTCGCGCAATCTGGACGCGCCATCCACCGAGGCGCTGCTGATTCAACGGTTGTTCGGAACTGGTGGTGGGACCACGGACGTGCCTGCAGTAGCGAGTGCGTTGAATCTGCCGCTGACCGGTCCGGCAGCGGTGGTCGGCTTCGCGGTCGCTCCCGGCGGGAAGTCCCCCGCCGCCTTCGGCAATATGCTTCGCCTGCGCGCCAGCTCATTTCGCGGCGATTCGGTGACAACCATCCTCGGCGATCGGGTGTATGTGCTACTGCCGCAATACCGATCCGCGCATGCGGTGACCGCGTGGACTCGTCAGCTGGTCGAGCAACTCGAAGTCACACTCGAATTGCGCGCCGCCATCGCCTGTCCCATACCGGATCTGGCGCATGTCGCGGGCGCGCGTTCGGAGGTGGACCGTGTCCTCGACAGTACGGCCGCGACCTATCCGCGGGGTCGGGTGACCACGCTGGCCGAATCGCGCACCGCGGTATTGCTCGCCGAAATCCTCGATCTCGTCCGCACGCGGCCCGAACTGCACGATCCGCGCCTGCGCAAGCTGCTGGACTACGACCGCAAGCACTCCGCGAATCTGTGCGAGAGCGTCGAGACCTACCTGCGCGAGCACGGCGATGTGCGCAATGCCGCGACGGCACTGCAGGTGCACCCGAACACTCTGCGCTACCGGATCCGCCGGGTCGAGGACATTGTCGGGATGGACCTCACCGATCCCGCCGATCGTCTTTTGCTCGAACTCCAACTCGCCTTGCATCGCCGATCAGCCGAATAGGGGAGAGCGCGAGCGATGATTATTCCGGTTCCGATCCGTCTGATCTGGTGACACGGCATCAATAACCGACCAAGGAGATACCGATGCGGAAAATCACCGCCGGACTGTTCATCGCGCTCGACGGCGTTGTCGAAAACCCCCAGGATTGGCACTTCCCATACTTCAACGAGGAGATGGGCGCGGCCGTCGACAGCCAGCTCGGCGCGGCCGATACATTGCTGTTGGGCCGCAAGACCTACGAGGGTTTCGCCGGGGCATGGCCGGAGCGGGAGGCCGCTGGGGATGTGGACGCCGAAATGGCCAAGAAGCTCGGCGACGCGCGCAAGATCGTGGTCACGCACCAGGATCTCAGCTTCACCTGGCGCAATTCCGAAGTGCTGAAGGGTGATCTGGTGGAGGCTGTGACGGCGCTGAAGGACGAACCCGGCGAAGCACCCATCGGAATCAGCGGCTCGGTATCCATCGTCCGCCAGCTGCTCGAGGTCGGGCTCTTGGACGAACTGCACCTGCTGGTGCACCCGATCGCGGTGCGCAAGGGTTTGCGATTGTTCGAGGAAACCGATTCCGCGCTTCCGCTGCAACTGCTTTCGTCCGACACGTTCAAAACCGGTGTCATCCATCTGGTTTACGCCAAGGCGGCGGCTGAAGGCGCCGAAGGATACGAATACGCGAAACAGTTCCTGCCCCAAGAGGATTGAGATTTTCAATCCGCGTCGAGGACCTTGCGAGCGCGGCTGTAGTTCTGGTTGCGCTCCGCGCTCCCATTACTGCCGCCGTTGATCGTTTGGGTGATCGCACCGATGTCCGATTTATCGGCGTCGTCGTTCAAATCCTTATCATCCCAATACCATCCCGCGGTGGCGAAGGCGTACTTCGGGTGTTTGGCCAAGTCGGGGTTTCCGACGAAATCGACCTCGAGGGCATCGCTGGCCTTCTGGTAGTTGGTGCGTCCGGTAAGTTGCAGGGCGCCCCGACCGTGGAAGCGGCTGCCATCGCCGGTCTGCTTGTTTCCGAGGTCTTTACGTGCCCCGTAATTTCCCTCGAAGTAGGCCTTGTCACCGTATTCTTCGAGGGTTTTCAAATTGTCCGTCTCCACGCCGACCTGTGCGAGGAATGCGGCCGCGCGCTCGGGCGTATCGATGCCGTAGTCACGCATCGCCTGGTCGAGGTAGGGCAGATACTTCTCCAGTTTGCTCTTGGGCGTGTGGGGGAAGATCGCTGCGAGCTGTTCCAAGGTCACCGGACTCATCTTCCCGGCCCGTTCCGAATTCGTTCCGAGGAGGTCGCGGAAGTCGTTCTCCACACGCAGGACCTTTGTGACAATTTCGGTCAACAGCGATTTTTCCTCAGTCGCCGTCAACTTGTTCGATCGTGCGGAGACAGCCAACGAAGCCGCCTGCAGTACCAACCCCAGCATTTGCGCTTCGTCCCGGATCTCTTTGGCCATCTTGGCATTATCGCCCGCGACATCCCCAACTTTGCCCGAGAGCTTGGTATCGCGCTCTTTCAAACCGGCGGTCAGCTCTGCGAGTTCGGCCGATTTCGTATTGTAATGCGCTGTCACCACGGACTTGTTGGCCACATCGTAGAGGTTCGCCGCATCGAGCAGGGCCGTCAGATCAGGAATATCGGAGGGATTTCCGGTGCCGAGTTGGTCGACCATCAATCGAAATGCCGTCCGAGCGAGCTCGACCGCGTGCTGCACGGTCCTCGAAGAGCCGGGCGGTGCCGCCAGTTTGTCGATCTGCTCGCGCGCCTCGGCCACCAATGGCGATGCGGTCTGCTTCAGCGATTTCGGGGTGAGCAGCCCATATTTCGCTTTACCCCAGGGATCGAGCTCGATCGGATCGTAGGGGCCGTCCACCCGCGGCATTGTCGCACAATAGGTTCGGCGCTTTCGGGCCTCGACTCCCCAGCGGTGGGCCTAGCCGCTAGTCGCTCAGCGCCTGCTCGGTGCGCGGGATGGCGAGGGACCACGCGGTTTCGGTCGGGGCGGGCGTGGTGACCGTCAGGGTCGCGCCGTAGCCGACAAGTGTTTCCGGCAATGGTCCGGGCGCATCGTCCATTATTGCGAGACCAGTTGGTGACCAGGTGATTTCGTGTGTAACGATGGCAAGTTGGTGATCATCAAGGGTGACATTGACCCGGATATCCTTGGCGACCGCCCGCTGGCTCAATGTCTGTAGTACCCGTTCCACGGCTTCGAGCGTGGCGGATGCGAGAGCGGGATCGAGATCGTTGACTGGTCCTTCGAAGCAGACTTGGGACTGTGCGCCGAGTGCCTCGGCGGCCTCGCTGGTGAATTCCATGATCTGGGTGCGGAATGGGGTCTCGTTCTCGACTTCCGAGGCGAGTCCTGTGACGGTATGGCGGATGTGATGGATGACGGCGTCGAGTTCCTGGACCGCCGCATCGATGCGGGTGGCGACGGCCGGCACGCGGGCCAGGGGGCGGATCCCGCTCAATCGCATCCCGATGCCGAACAGTTGATCGATCACCGTGCGATGCAGTTCGTGGGCGATGCGGTCGCGTTCGTTGATGACCCGCAAGGCCCGCAGTCGCGTCTCGGCCAGCCGGAGGTTCACCAGGTGGTCCACCCGTGCTTGGAGTTCGGCGAGCTCGAATGGTTTGCGCAGGTAGTCGCTGGCACCGGCACGCAGCATATTCAGTCGTGACTGCTCGTCAGCGCGTGCGCTGACGATGAATACCGGGGTGTTCCGCAGCTCGTGGTCGTTGCGTACCTCGCGCAGAAGTTCGTCGCCGCTCATGCCCGGCATCATGATGTCGCACAGGATCAGATCCGGCTGGTGGGTTCGCGCCAGCCGCAGTCCCGTGCCGCCGTTATCGGCGGTGACGACCCGATAGGAATCGGAAAGCGCTTCCCGAATCAGGGCGTTGAGATCGGCGTTGTCCTCGACGACAATGACCGACGGCTTCGGTTCCGACTCATCCGATCCGGTATCCACGACGGTGGTGCGGTCGCCACGTTCGGGCGTCAGCTCCGCGATCATCGCGTCGGCGGCGCTACTTGTCCGAATCGGTGTCGGCTCAGTGTCCGACCGGCGGACCGGAGTGCCGGGAGGGGCGTCTCGCGGTAGCTCGATAACGATCACCGCCCCGCCCTCCGGTGCGTCGCCGATGGTGATGTCACCACGGTGCAGACGCACCAGATCGCGGACGATGCTCAGGCCCAAACCCGTGCCGCCCACCGAACGGGTCGCCCCGCCATCGACCTGACGGAACCGCTCGAAGACCGCGGTGCGGTGCGACGCCGGAATGCCTGGTCCGCTGTCGGCGATCTCGATGACCACATCGTCCTCGGCGGGGCGCACGGTGCAGCGGATAACGCCTCCTTCGGTGACGAACTTGAAGGCGTTGGACAGCAGGTTCAGCAGGATGCGCTGCAAGTGGTCGGGATCGAGCGCGGCGGGAACGGGCTGCGGCGCGTCGACGGCCAAGCGGATGCCGCGGTCAACGGCCATGGACTCGAAGAACGCCGAGCCGAGCCGCACCTGCTCGGTGACATCGATCCAGGCGTACTCGGGTCGTATCGCATCCGTCTCCAGCTTCGAGGCGTCGAGGAGGTCGTCGATCTGACGCCGCAGTATGCGCGCATTGCGCAAGATCAACTCGAGGCCATCGCGGTCGCCGGGCGCGCACCGGTCGAGCGACTTTTGTGTCTGCGCCAAGATCAACATGAGCGGGGTTCGCAGCTCGTGGCTGATATTGGCGACGAACTGGCTCTTCAGTTCGTCCAGCTCCTTCGCGCGAGCGTACAACTGAGCCAGCTCGGCATTGGCCTCCTTGAGCTGTCGGCTGGTTTCGGCGACCTCACGGGCTTGGGCGAACACCTCCTGTTCGATTTCCTGCCTCGAAGCCCGCAGCGCGGCCGTTTCCTGCTGTTTCGCCGCATCGGATGCTTCGAGCCGAATGAAATCGGTGACATCCTCGACGCGGTGGATGACATAGCGCAGCTCGCCGTCGGTACCGAGGACCGGAGAGTTGGTCGGGCTCCAGAATCGCTGTTCGAAGGTGCCGTCGGGCCTGCGGATGTCGTAGCGCTGTATGGGCATCGCATCGGTGACTTGGTCATGCAGCACCCGTTCCAGCGAAACCCGCAGGTTGCGGACTCCTTCTGCCGTCGGATCGTCTGGATTGTCCGGAAATACCTCGAAAACGTTCTTGCCGAGGATGTGCTGGCGTTCGGTCATCGTCGCGGCGGCATATGCGTCGGTTACCGCGACGATAGACAGGTCGGGATCGAGTACCAGGTACAGACCTGGTGCGGACTCGAACACGGCGCGGAAGTCGATCTCCACGGACACACGTCGACTCTATCCCTCTCGCGGGGCCACCGATATGGGCAGGTCAGGCCTGTACGGGCGCCTCGGACTCGCCGCTCTCGACGACCGTTCGCCTGGGTCCGGTGAACCAGTGTTTGGCCGATACGAGCCACCAGATGCCGATCGCGCCGACTACGCCGACCAGCGTGATCGGTGCGTAATTGACGGTGTTCCAAGTGAATTCGCTGTTCCATGGATAGCCGCGGTCATCGGTCGGCAGGATGAACAGCAGGCTGATCAACGCGATCCAGATCAGCGCGATAATGCCGATAGGTCGGTACCAGGCGCCGAGTTGCCAAGGGCCGGTATGGAATCGGCTGCCGTGTAGCTGACGCAACAGTATCGGGATGCCGTAGGCGATGTAGAGGCCGATGGTGGCGACGGAGGTGGCTGCCGCATAGGCGGTCGGTGCGTTCTCCGCAGGCACCAGCATCGAGGGGATCAGCAGGACGAACGAGAAGAACGAGATGAACAGCACCGCGTGCACCGGCACCTTGCGGGCCGAAAGTCGCGACCAGTAGGCCGATCCCGGCACGGCACCGTCACGGGAGAAGGCGAACAGCATGCGCGAGGCCGAGGTGACCGAGGCGTAGCCGCAGAACAGCTGCGCGATCGCGGCGATGATCAGTAGCAGACCGGACCAGAACGAATTCAGCGAGTTCTCCAGGATATAGATCACCGGATAGCCGCTGTTCTTCGTCGGATCCAGCGCATCGTCGAGATTCGGGATGGCGAAGGTCACCGCCATGATGAGCAGGTATCCGGCGACGGCCGAGACGACGATGGTGTTGATGATGCCCCTCGCCGCGGTGCGCGCCGCGTCGTGTGTCTCCTCCGACATATGCGCGGATGCGTCGTAGCCGGTGAACGTGTACTGCGCATGCAGCAATCCGAGCAGGAAGCTGAATGCCACGCCGCCGAAGCCGACCGCGCTGTTGTCGACGGTTTCGGTGAAGACGAAGCCGACGCTCTGATGGTGGCTCGCCCCGAAACCGAGGACGACGACGAAGATCGCCACGCCACCGACATGCCACCAGGCCGAAATATTGTTGATCACCGCGGACAGATGCGGGCCGATCGCATTGAGTACGGCGTGCAGGACCAGAATCGCGGTGAAGACCAAAAAAATTGCGGTGCGGTCGGTTCCGATATCGATACCGATCACATTGAGTACCGCGGTGGTGAAGATGGCGGCGCCGTAGTCGATGGCCGCGGTCACCGCGATCTGGCCGATCAGATTGAACCACCCGGTGAACCAGCCCCAGACCGGGCCGCCCAATTCCGACGCCCACCAGTACAGACCGCCGGAAGTCGGGTAGGCCGAGGCCAATTCGGCCATCGCGAGGCCGACGAACAACACCATGACCGAGACCAGCGGCCAGCCCCACGCCATGGTGATCGGGCCGCCGTTGGCCAGACCGATGCCATAACTGGCCAACCCGCCGGTAAGGATGGAGACGATGGTGAAGCTGATGGCGAAGTTGGAGAATCCGGACCAGGATCTGGCCAATTCCTGTTTGTAGCCGAGTTCGGCGAGGCGCCGTTCGTCATCGGATGGTGTGGTGGCTTCGGTCATGATCGCTCCCGGGTGAAAACGCGGCCCTCATACGGCGTTTGCCAGAAGCTAAGTGTGAAGTGAGTGCTGGTCAATCGCAGGGGAATATGGAAACCGGGCCGTAATCTCTCGGCAATCGCGCATTCCGTGGTAGGCAGGACGGATGCGACCGATGCGCTCCTCCTACGACGTGGTGGTGGTCGGTGGTGGTCACAACGGGCTGGTGGCCGCCGCATACCTGGCGCGAGCCGGGCGTTCGGTGCTGATGCTGGAGCGTCGAGAGCACACCGGTGGGGCAGCGGTTTCGGAGCGGGTGTTCGCGGGTGTCGACGCGCGGTTGTCGCGGTATTCGTATCTGGTCAGTCTGCTGCCGCGCCGGATCATCGAGGATCTGGGATTGCGGTTCACAACGCGGCGTCGGCGGATCTCGTCGTATACGCCGGTCGGGGACGGTGGACTGCTGGTCGATACCGGTTCCGAGGCCAGGACCAGGGAAAGCTTCGTACGGCTCACCGGATCGGAGCGAGATTTCCGGGCGTGGCAGGAGTTCTACGGCGCGACCGGGCGGCTCGCGCAGCGGGTGTTTCCTACGTTGACTCGACCATTGCCGACGCGCTCGGAGCTCGAGCGAGTTGTCGATGATCCCGCGACCTGGGCGGCACTGTTCGAGCGGCCGCTGGGGGAGACGGTCGAGTCCACCTTTTCCGACGACACCGTGCGCGGTGTCGTGCTCACCGATGCGCTCATCGGGACCTTCACCCATGCGCACGATCCTGAACTGCGGCAGAACCGGTGCTTGCTCTACCACGTGATCGGTGGTGGCACCGGCGACTGGGATGTGCCGATCGGCGGGATGGGCGCGCTCACCGACGCACTCGCCGACGCCGCCCGCGCGGCCGGTGCGGAGCTGATCACCGGATGTGCCGTGACCGAGGTCGAATCCGACGACTTCACAGCCGAAGTGCGCTATGCGGACGGTGTGGTCGGTGCCCGGTACGTGCTTGTCAATGCGGCACCGCATGAGCTCACGCAGCTGCTCGGAATTCCGGGGGAGTCGAAACCCGAAGGCTCCCAATTGAAGGTGAATATGGTGCTGCGTCGGTTACCTCAGCTGCGCGATGTTTCGACAGATCCACGCGAGGCGTTTGCCGGAACCTTCCATATAGCCGAGTCGTATTCGCAATTGGAGCAGGCATATCGCGAAGCGTGCGCCGGGCGGATTCCTTCGGCGCCACCATCGGAGATCTACTGTCACACCCTGACCGATCCGTCGATCCTCGCGACCGATTCCGATCTGCACACTCTGACCTTGTTCGGATTACACACTCCGGCAAGACTTTTCGAGTCCGATCCAGAGGCGGCGAAGGCGATGGCCGTGCAGGCCGCGCTCGCCCAACTGGATGCGGTACTCGCCGAACCACTGGTCGATTGCCTCGCGCTCGACGAGGACGGTGCCCCCTGTATCGAGGCCAAGTCGCCGGTAGATCTGGAACGTGAGGTCGGTCTTCCCGGCGGGCATATCTTCCACCGCGACCTGGCGTTCCCTTATCGCGGCGAGCACGCCGATACTCCGGCGGCTCGCTGGGGTGTGGCTACCGATGTGCCCAACGTCTTCATCTGCGGTGCGGGCGCGATTCGTGGCGGCGGCGTAAGCGGTATCCCCGGCCACAATGCCGCTATGGCTGTCCTCGAAGCGCACTGATCACGAGTCGTCCAATGTGTGCGGCATCACAATTGCGATTGTGTCATGCAGATTTGGCATTACGGTTTCGCGAGGGATTAGCTGGAGTCGAGCATGCCGTGGAGGCCCTCCCTGGAGGGTTTGTGTTTGCGCATGATGGAATCCGATTGTGGCGTTCGGGTTTCGCGCATGGGTGTCCGTCGGATAGCGGTGGGGCGGATGAAGCATCGAATGTGATGCAGATCGCATCATGATCGACTTCCGCATGACTCGACGGCAATCGAGTGGCAAACCTTAACGATTAGGTCACGCACCGTTTGCATGCTGCGGTTTTCATGGGGGTCGCTTCCGCAGCCCACCCCGTTAGGAACCAAAGCATGTTGATGAGGAAATTCGCCGCGACCTCGGCCCTGATGATCGCGGCGGTCGGTGTCACGGCCGGGACGGTCAATGCCGCTCCCGAAACCGACAACGGCGTCGTGAACTACACGACCACCACGACCCCGTCCTCGACCATCATCAGGACCGATGCCGGTTCGCTGGTCAATGACAATGGCGTCTTCAAGATCAAGGCAGTCGACGGCACCACCCTCGCTGGCACCGATCTGTCCTTCCGGGTGGACGACTACGTCTTCCCGATCGCAGCCGATATCCAGGACCACACCGCGACGCTGACCCCGCAGTTCGATATGGCCCACGCGGTGTACAAGCCGGTCGCGCTGCCGTACGAGGACAAGGCGCCGTGGAAGTCCGAATATGACCGTGAGCAGGCTGCCTTCAACCGCATGAAGGACACCATCGCCATGGGCGCCACAATCGGCACCCTCGTCGGCGGTCTCGGCGGCGCCGCCGTCGGCTGTGTCCTGGGCGGTATCGCCGGTGCGACCGTCGCCGCGGCCACCATTGTCGGCCTGTTCGGTCCCTTCCTGCCCGCCGCCGCGATCGGCTGCATCGGCGGCATCATCGCCGTCGGCGCGCTCGGCACCCTGGCCGGACAGATCTTCGTCACGGCTCCGGTAGCCATCGCCGCCGCGGTCCAGTACTTCACCACAATCAACCAGCCCTTCGTAGCACCGAAGTAAATTCGGCACACAGATCGGCGGGGGGGGGGGGGCGGGGGGCCCCCCCCCCCGGGGGGGGGGGGGGGCCCCCCCCCCCCCCCCCCCCCCCCCCCCCGCGGGGGGGGGGGGGGGGGGGGTGTGTGGGGGGGCGGGGGGGGGGCCGGGGCCTGGGGGCCCCCCCCCCCCCCGCCCGGACGCGACCGCGGTGCGCATCGTTCGCGGTCGTGCCGACGAACGGACA
>NZ_JBITGN010000006.1:109381-417922 GCF_044457245.1 Nocardia sp. NPDC050630 | reverse complement strand
CTCGCGTTCTGTTCGCGCAGCTCTTTGAGCTCTTTCGCCGCATCGGTATCCATGCCACCGTACTGGCGGCGCCAGTTGTAGAGTGTCGCAGCCGATACTTCGAGGTCAGCGGCGATCTGTTCGCCCGTCCGGCCTTCCGCGGCGAGCTCGTCGGCACGGCGCAGCTTCCGCACGATGTCCTCCGCGGAATGCCGTTTCCGTCCTGCCATGTCCTTCAGTGTCCCTTCCAGCCCCAACCAGGGCCAACAAGGACCCTAAAACTGGACGGACTCATTCACCGGGGACAGGCCAGGTCGGCTGGTTCAACGAGTCCCGGCTGATGCACCGGCTCGGCCGTCGACCACCGGCCGAGTACGAAGCCGACTACTATTCGACCTGCTCCGAGCAACCGGCTGGAGACAGATAAACGGGTGCGCACGAAAGCCGGGGCGATTCAGGCTGCTGACGCGCACCAGTTTGTGTGGCACGCATGTTTTTGCCTGGCGAATTCGTGCGTGGCGTGTGAATTTGTGCGCGGCGGTGCGTTGTTGGTGGGGCGGGCTGGTGGATGTGGTTGCTTGCGGGCATTGGTTTGTTCCGCGTGCTTTGTTTCGTTGGTGCTGCTGCCGTGCGTGGGGTCGCGTGGCGTGTGTGTTGTTTGGGTTGGGCTGTTGGTGCGGTGTGGGGCGTCGCGTTCGCCCGGTTGCTTCCGGGCATTGATCCGTGCGCCGCGTGCGCTGCCTCGCTCGAGCTGCTGCCACGCGCAGACTCACGAGTCGCGCGTGTTGGCTCGGTTGGGCTGCTGATGCGCATGGGTTTGTGTGGCGCGCATGTTTTTGTCCGGCGAATTCGTGCGTGGCGTGCGAATTGGTGCGCGGCGGTGGGGTATTGGGTGGGTTGTTGGTGGGGCGGGGTTAGTAGGCGGGGTCACTGGTGGGGGGTTCGCCGATTACTGGGGGGACGGTTTTGGGGTGGGAGTTCAGGCCGGTTAGTTCTTCGCCGTGTTCGGCGGTGATGAGGTAGTCGGGGACGGCTTTTTTGCGGTCGTCGTCGTTGGACTTGTTCTGGCCGGGGGCGCCCATGCCGGACATGCCGGAGCGGCCTGATGTTGCGGTGCTCTGGCGGGTGGTTGCGGCGGCTGCGGTCGTTGTCGTTGCTGGTGTGCCGGCGATACTGCGGCCGGGGCTGCCCTGGGTGGCGCCGGGGGTGCCGGTGCTGGTTGGGCGGCCAGTGGTGGTTCCGATGCCGGGGGTGTTGAGGCTCGGGGTGGATGTGCTCGGGCTCGCGGTGGTGGTGGAAGCAGATGGCATTGTCGCGGTTGAGCTTTGAGGGGTGGTGCTGGCGGTGGTGGTGGCGTTCGGTGTTGTCGTCGACGGGGTCGTGGATTGTTCGGTGCCTGTCGGTTCGCCCGAATCCTGGCCCGGGTTGCCCGAGCCGTCCGAACCGTCGCCACCGGTACCCGCGGAGCCGTCGTCGGAACCCGAAGATCCGTGCGTACCACCGGCATCGCGGCCCGGCGTGACGGGGCCGGGGCCGTCGACGATCGTCGGTGCGGTGGGCATGTAGGGGACGCCGACGTCGGTCTGCCCCGCGACCTGGCCGTAGACCGTGCGCAGGATTCTGCGCCCCTCCTGCTCGGCCTCGGTGCTGGTGTATTCGTCGGTCTTCATGACGCCGTCTTTGGGCAGCGTCTTTCCCGCGATATCCGGACGTTCGGACAAGCCCGGCATCAATGCCTGGGTCTGCTCCAAGCCAGTCTTCATTTCCGCGAGCTTGAGACTGGTCAGCGTGGCTGCCTGCGCCAGCGGAACGGACTTCTCGTAATAGTTGTTCACCGCGGTCACGGCGGCCTGCGCGGCCACGCCGGTCCATCCGGGGCGGTCGTTCTGCCCGTTGATGGTGCGATCGAATTCGCGCTTGAAGACCTCGAAGGTGCCGGTCAGATCCGCGCCGATATTCGCCCACATGGTGACCGCGTCATCGACGAGTTTCGGCTTCATCGCTGAGACGGCGGTCTGCATCTGCTCGAGGGTGAGATGGTCGTAGCTGTCCGGAGTCGTGATGTGCGGCGGTTGCGTCTCACCGTCGAAACCGTGGTAGCCCGACTCGGTTTTGTAGATCCAGTCGCGGTCTCGATTCCACTGCTCTTGGGCCTCGATGACGCGGCGTTGGTAGTCCTCGTAGGTCATTCTGGAGTCACCTGCCTGACCTGGGAGGCGCTGTATTGGTCTTGGGCGATGAAGTTCGCAATGGCCTGCGCTACAACCTGTTTCACGGTTTCAACCGAGTCGATGTGCTGCTTGATTACGGTGTCCAGGGAACGGTCGGTACCAGAGGCAGTCGCGGAGAACTTCTTCTCCAAAATCTGACCCGAATTGAAGGTGCCGAATCCTGTGATCTGATTGATGAACCGCATGTTCTCGAGCACCGTGTTCAGCCGGTCAAGGTGATCATCACAGACCTTGTCCAACCCCTTCCCGACCTCCGGATCGAGCGACAGCTCACCACCTTTGGCAGAGTCGAGCAATCGCTTCCATTCATTGGGATCGACACCGCGGATCATTCCCCCTCCTCAACGTGCAGGTAGATACTCGGCCAAGGCGTCCGCCAGACGGTGCGCCTCGCCACACGGTTCTGGGGCACCGGATCCAGCAGATCCGTAGCGGTTCAACACGCTGAAATCGACCATCCCATGGGGCACCTCGACACTGAGCCAGCACCCCAAATCGTGAGAGCTGCCGACATCGCGATACTGGAGCGCTCGGCGCGAACCGACCGTCGAAGGTGCAAAATCCGTCCGGTCAGTGCGTTGTTTGACCTCGTCGAGCGTGTGCTCCGACGACAAGACTCCGAAGCTGTACGTCTTCGGCGCCGATACCCAACTGCAGACCTTCCAGCCCGTGGGGTCGACTCCGGCGACCTTAGTGTCCTTGCTTGCGGTATTCAGTCCAAGTGCGGAGATCGCGGAGTCGGGTATGTCGCAAGGGTTCCAGATCGCTGCTTCAGGATTTTTCGATGTAGTCGCTGCTGCGGTCATGCTTGCCGATGCTTTCGTGCTGCTCGGCGCCGGAGCGCTCTCCCCTGAGTTGTCATTGCATCCGACTAGCACTAGCGCCGCGCCGAGGATCAGCGCCGCAGCGCGCGGCATCTTCGCTGTACCAACCATCCGCGAACCCCTTCGCTGCCACCCGTCCCTAGGGGTTACACGCAATCCCCCATTGCTCCGCAACCCTACCGTCTGGCGTGGGAGACCGGCAATGCAATGAGGCGATGACCAGACGCCGAAAGCCTCCCGCACTCACATCGTGCGGGAGGTTTCGTATCAATCACTCAAGACTGGCTGAACGTCCCATTGGCGATGGCGGTGGTGAAGGCATCCCATTCACCGCCGCTGAACACCAGTGCATTGCCGTCGGGATTCTTCGAATCGCGCACGCCAACAATGCCGCTGGAAAGGAATGCGACCTCGACACAGTCTTTGGCGGCCGAGCTGCGGGTGCTCTTGAACCAGTACGCTTTTGACAGGTCGATGTCGTGCTTGTGGGTCACGTGGCGTACTCCCTTGCTAGCTGCCGAAGAAAACTCCGGCTTGCTGTCTCATCCAGCGCTGCGCGCCGGATCGCTCCATGAGCCACATGGTAGCGCTCGACGTGGTCCTGCTGTTCCAGATACAAATCGCCAGTGAGGTTTTCGAGATACACAACCGATGGCTCGGTTGGTTGTCTCGTCTTCTCCATCCCGAACTCGATGATCGTGAACAGCCCAACCGGGTCGCCTAGCGGGATGCCCGCTGAGAACGGCAGAACCTGAAGTGTGATGTTCGGCAGTGTTGACAGGTCGGCAAGGTGCCGCATCTGCGCCGCCATGACTTTACGATTGCCGACCACGCGGCGGAGTGCACACTCGAGTAGCACGATTCTCAGCTCAGTTGGTTTGCGTTTACGAGTGAGGATTCGCTGGCGGCGCTGTTTCAGCTCGACGCGCTGCTCGATTTCTTCGGTCGAAGCGTTCGGGAAACCGCGTCGCAGCATTGCGCGTGAGTAGTCCGGCGCTTGCAGCAAACCCAACACAACATCCGGCGCATACGAAGTCAACCGCCGCGCCGAAGCTTCCAACCCCACGTACACATCGAAGTCTTCAGGGATCAACTTCCCATACTCATGCCACCAACACTTCCCCGACGCCTGCTGCGCCAACCCCAGCAACCCCGCCGTCACAACCTCCTCCGCGTCATACACCGCACACAGCTCTCGAATATCGAGCAGCCGTATCCGATTCGCCTGCCCGGTCTCCAACCGCTGCAGGGTCGTCTTACCGCGTTCTATCAACTGCGCCGCCTCTGGCATCGTCATCCCGGCCTGTAAGCGCAGGTCACGCAGGTGGCGACCCAGTTGTCGTCGCGGCACCGTACTTCCTGAATCCGTCATGGCCCCCTACCTCAGTTTTCGGAAACGAGTGTGATGTGTCCGCGGACATACCGATCCCCGGACACGGAACTTGTCCTCGCCTTTCGGCGCGATTCGAATGCAGACCCCATGTAGACGCTGACTCCTCCGCTTGTCGCGTGCTGTGCTGTTGCCGCGCCCGGTCGGAGAGCCGTAGGAAACTCGAGAAACCTATTGGATCACAACGGATTGCCGCGTATCCGCAGTTTCGGCCGGGCGCTTCGAATTCACCGAGACGAATCGAGGCAATTGATGGATCACCCGGGACTGCAATGCGTCCCGAGCTTCGGCCGGGCGTGTCCGAAAACACCTATGTCTTGCCTCGAAGTGGCGGGTGTACATCGAGCCGAGTCGAATGGTGGTACCGCTCCGGAACCGCCTTTCGACTCGGCTCGACGCCGGATGGTGGCCTGGGAGCAGGACTTCGAGACCGGCACTGGGCGAATCGGAAATTTCATGGACCACATCGCGTTCGCCGACGCGGCCAAGCTGTGTACGCGACCTTGCTGATCGAACCACTGCCGACGAAGGGTGAGGTGCTGCGCGCCTGCCGTGGCGTCGAACACGCCGCGCACCCGCTGCTGCGCGCCGCGTATGAACTGACCTGCCTGCACGAGAGTCTGCTCGCCGACGGCTGCCGAGCCACTGAGATCGACAGCCGGAGAGCGAAATTGGTGCGCGATATCAATCATTGGGCCCATGCGCACCTGCCACCCGCACGCGGCAGCGCCTCTGTGCACACCGAAACGCTGGGCGCTGTGCTCGACCGGCTCGCCCACTACACCGCCACCGCCTACGCCGCCCTGGCGAGCGCAGCGGACGACGCGCTCGGCGACGCCTGGGAGTCGCTGGCCGAATTGGCCATCGGTTACGAGGATTTGGCAGCCGAGCTCACTGCGGGCCGCCGCCGACTCCCCGGCGGCCCGTGACCATACCCCGCCACTTCGAACGCCGCAGGCCGCGAGGTGGGCCGATCGCCGAAATCCAGCCGCGGAGACGCCGGGTTCCTATCCGGTCGGGCGCGTCGCCGGGCGACCGGTGCCCATACCCATCGTGTTTCGGCTGTCGAGGAGCGCGCGCCGGATCGACTCCGACCGATCTGTGCTACTTCCCTGTTGGGTCCCGAATGCCGTGCACTGGTGGTGTTTGGCTGTCGAAAGGCGCTGTGGGTTCGATTCGGATCGGTCTGTGCTGCTTCCCTTGTGGGCTTCCCGCTCCCGATTGCCGTGGCTTGGTGGTGTTTGGCTGTGGAGGGGGCTGTGGGTTCGATTCGGATCGATCTGTGTTGCTTCCCTTGTGGGCTTGCCGCTCCCGATTGCCGTGGCTTGGTGGTGTTTGGCTGTCGATGGGCGCTTCGGGGTTCGGCTCGGTGTCAGGGGCCACCGCGAAATTCCCGCGTACGGCCAGTTGCGATTCCTCGCAGGCGGCCAGCGCCGCCGCTGGCACACTGCCAGCATCCCGCCGAGCATCGGATCTTGTCGACGCGGTGTGGCACGCAACTCCGGCTATGGCTGTAGCCCTAGGTGTGTGAGGGCGGTTCGCGGCTACCGTACGGACGGTCAGAATCGACTGAAGCCGGTGAGCGCTTGCCGTACCGTCACCTCGCCGACGGGTCCAGCACGCAGCCCGCCGAGCACCGCGTCGGACATCTCGCCGTAGGTCTCGAACGACTGAATGCTGCAGTGCTCCATCACATCCTGGATGTAGGGATCGGACAACTTCCAGTGTGCGAGCACTGCCTCAGAGTCGCGATAGAGCTGGAAACTGTGTGCAAGCCCGCGGTCCTCGTCGAGAAAGACCTGCACCATCAGTTGCGGGCCATGCTCTTCGACGAACGCTACCGCGCGCTGTACGGCCACCTTGAACTGTTCGAGATGACCGTCGGTTATCCGCATGGTGTTGTGGAACAAAATGCTCATTCCTCGATAATTAAACCTCGAGCATGGTTGAGGTCAAGTCGAACCGGCACGACGTCTCATCTCATACAGCTGCTACCAAGGACTTCCCACTCTGTTGCTGCGGGATTGCCTTGATGGCCAGATAGCTCCACGCTAAGTGGCCGCCGGTGGGGAGCTATCTGGCCGCTGACAGACTCGGATCGATCTGTGCTGCTTCCCTTGTGGGCTTCCCGCTCCCGATTGCCGTGCTTTGGTGGTGTTCGGCCGTCGAGAGGCGCTGCGGGGTTCGGCTCGGACCGATCTGTGCTACTTCCGTGGTGGGTCCAGAATGCCCTGCCCTGGTGCGGTTTCGGCTGTCGAGGGACGTTGTGGGTTCGACTCCGACCGATCTTTGCGCTACTTCCCTTGCGGGGCCTCGCCACTCTCGGATGCCGTGCCCTGGTGGTGCTTGGCCGTCCAGGGGCGCCGCAGATTCGACTATGGCCGATGTGCCGGTGGCCCGTGAATCGGCTGTGCCACTCCCGGGTTCCGCGTCCTGATGGGTTCGGCTGTCGAGGGACGCGCGGAATCGATGGCGAGTCGATCGTGCCACCCACGCTGGCTGGCATTCCGATATCGATCGCCGAATGACGGGTTCGTCCCAAAACCCTTCGGGCACACCGTCGAACGGCTTCAGGGTGGGGGAGGTGGAATCGCCCAAGGGGGCGGTTGTTCGAGCCCTAGGGTTGGCTGTTCATGGCGCGAATCGTCCTTAACGTAAGCGAGGTAATCAATCAACCTCGCTTTCAGGAGCAGTGAAATGCGAATCAAGTCCTTTATCGCGGCCGGTCTTCTCGCCACCGCCGCCGTCGCCGGGGTGTCGACGGCAGCAACCGCGTCCGCGGCCACGGGCTACTACTACGGCACCTATGCCACCTCCGCGGCCTGTGCCACGGACGGCGCCTCACCCACCACCGGCGGCTACTACTACGAGTGCGTCGAAACCTACAGCGGTTGGGATCTCTACATCTACTACTGACCCGATCCGCCGATAACCGAAATCGGCGGCACCGCACCGTAATCGAAAAGCGGGAAGTCCGAACAGCCGGACTTCCCGCTTTTCGTTTTGGGGCGAATCATCCACCGCCCCAACAAAACTCAGTGACCGCCGTTTTCCTGCAGCCGCTTGAGCGAGGCCTCCACCTCGGCCTCGGCCTCGGCGCGACCGACCCACTCCGAGCCCTTGACGAACTTGCCCGGCTCCAGATCTTTGTAGCGCTCGAAGAAGTGCTTGATCGCGGCCAGTTCGAATTCCGGCACATCGGCCAGATCCTGGATGTGGTCCCAGCGCTTGTCGCCCGCGGGCACGCACAGCACCTTGTCGTCGCCGCCCGCCTCGTCGACCATCTTGTACATGGCGACCGGACGAACCTCGATCAGGCAGCCCGGAAACACCGGCTCCGGCAGCAGGACCAACGCGTCCAGCGGGTCGCCGTCCTCACCGAGGGTGTTCTCGATGTAGCCGTAGTCGGCCGGGTAGACCATGGACGTGTAAAGGAAGCGGTCGAGCCGGACCCGACCGGTCTCGTGATCGACCTCGTACTTGTTCCGAGAACCCTTGGGGATCTCGATGGTGACGTCGAACTCCACGCCATCTCCTTACTGATGCCTTTGTGTGACTGTCGCCGGAACGCCGACTCGACAGGTGTTCGGGGGGAACGGTGCCGGAACGAGGATAGTGTGGTCCGCGGGCACTCGGGTGCGGTAGGTGGGTGGACCCGGCGACGGTGCGACGGTCGGGCGATACGAGACGGAGAGACGGCGGGCACGTGGTGGGTGGCAGCAATAGCAATTACGGTGGCTCGGCCACCAAGCGACGCCGCGGTATCTGGATCGGCGTCGCGTTCGTGCTGGCCTTGCTGCTCGGTGCCGGGGCAGGCGTGGTGATCGCGGTCAAGCCGTGGACCGAGGAATTCCGGCACGGCGGGCTCACCGTCGCCGCCGCGCCCGCGCCGGTCGAACCGGATCCGCAGGTCGATCCCGCGCCATCGAACGCGCCCGCGCCGACTCCGGCCGGTGTCGCCGCCGCGCTCGCGCAGGTGGTCACCAATCCCGACCTCGGTGCATTCGCCGGTGAGGTCACCGATGCTGGCTCCGCGACCGTGCTGTGGAGCGCCGAATCCGATAAGCCGATGATTCCGTCATCCACCGCCAAGGTCGTCACCACCGCGGCCGCGCTGCTCACACTGCCCGCGGACCATCGGGTGAGCACTCGCGTCGTGACCGGATCCGCGCCCAATGAACTGGTGCTGGTCGGCGGCGGGGATCCGACGCTGACGGCCCAGCCCGACGGCAAGGGGTACTACCCGAACGGGCCGCGCCTGTCGGATCTGGTGTCGCAGATCAAGGCGTCCGGACATCAGGTCGACACGATAGTGGTCGACACCTCGGCTTATTCCGGCGCGCCCATGGCACCCGGCTGGGATCCGGTCGATATCGGCGAGGGTTCGATCGCGCCGATGGATCCGGTAATGCTCGACGGCGGCCGCCTCGATCCGCTGGTCGAGTACTCGCCGCGCACCCCGACTCCGGCGCTGGCCACCGGACAGCGCCTGGCCACCGAACTCGGACTCGATCCCGCGAAGGTGCGGATCGGCAATGCCCCCGCCGGTGCGACGGAGGTGGCGAGCGTGCAATCCGCGCCGCTGCGGGATCGGCTGCGCGACACCATGGTCTATTCCGACAATGTGCTCGCCGAGGCCATCGGCCGCGAGATCGCGATCGCATCCGGTAACGAGGCATCGTTCACCGGGGCGGTCGCCGCCCTGCAAACCGCGCTCGGCAAGGGTGGATTCGATCTCAACGGACTTTCGATGCGCGACAACAGCGGCCTGTCGACCGAGGACCGGGTGCCTCCCCGGTTGCTCGACAAGATCATCTCGACCGCGGCGAAGCCGAGCGGCGCCAATGCCGTGCAGCCGAGCAATACCAAGGCCAAGCCGGAATCCGACCGCATCGCGACCACCCTGGCCCCACTGCTCGACGATCTGCCGGTCGCGGGTGCGACCGGTTCGCTGAGCAGCCGTTATGTCGCGCAGAACCGGGGCGGTGCGGGATGGGTGCGGGCGAAGACCGGAACTCTCTCGGTGGCGAGCACGTTGGTCGGGTATGTGCTGGATAGCGACGGGCGGGTATTGACCTTCGCATTGATGTCGAACGATCGGCCACCGGAGCTGAGCCGGCCCGCATTGGACGCCATCGCCGGCACCCTGCGCAACTGTGGATGCTCGTGACGGGTGGTTGACCATGATCGAAGGCATTGATGGATCGGGCCGTCTGCCGGCCGTGAATTCGGATGCGGACGCTGCGACCGAGCGCAGACGCTCCGGATTTTCCGGTGCCGTCGATTGGCGCCTTGCCGCGCGCACCGGTGCCGCGCTGGTGCCGTCCGGCCCGCGGACTTCGCGGTATTCGGCCGAGCAGGTAGTGAGCGAGTTGGCCGAGGCGTCGGTGCGGGCGGAGGGGCCGGTTCGCGAGGTGAGCGGTCTGCTCGATGACCAACCGGTGCCATCGGCCCTGATCGTCGATCGACCCGGTTGGATCAATGCGGCGGC
This sequence comes from Nocardia sp. NPDC050630, assembly GCF_044457245.1. Lineage (NCBI taxonomy): Bacteria > Bacillati > Actinomycetota > Actinomycetes > Mycobacteriales > Nocardiaceae > Nocardia > Nocardia sp. NPDC050630. The sequence continues at coordinate 408,007 of NZ_JBITGN010000006.1, read as the reverse complement.
CGATTCGATGGCCCAGTTGACCGGCACCGGACCGGCATCGGACAGGGGCATGCTCGTGGGCAAACCCGCTGGTGTGCAGGCGGGCGCGATGCTGGCGTTCCTGTCCACCGCGATCCTCGGCCAGTACGACCCGTTCACCGGACCCGATGGGACGCTGCTGCTCGTCGCGCCGAACATCATGGCCGTGGAGCGCGCACTGGGCGTCTCGCCGACCGACTTCCGCTTCTGGGTCTGCCTGCATGAGGTGACCCACCGGGTGCAGTTCTCCTCCGCGCCGTGGCTGGCCGATTACATGCGCACCAATGTCGACGTCCTCGGCGAGGTCGGCGACGAACCGCTCGCCGATATGCTCGGCCGCCTCGTCGAAGAGGTGCGCGACCGTCGCCGCGGTACCGGCCCCGAGGATCCCAATTCCCGCGGCATCGTCGGTCTACTGCGCGCCACCCAGGCCCCACCGCAACGCGAGGCCCTCGACCGCCTGCTGATGCTCGGCACCCTGTTGGAAGGCCACGCGGACCATGTCATGGATGCCGTCGGCCCCACCGTCATCCCCACCGTCGAACAAATCCGCGCCGCCTTCGACAAACGCCGCAAACGCCCCACCAATCCCCTTCAACGCCTGCTGCGCGCCCTTCTCGGCGTGGACGCCAAGGTCGCGCAGTACGTCCGCGGCAAGAAATTCGTCGACGCGGTTGTGGCCCAAGTCGGCATGGCCCAGTTCAACACCATCTGGACCAATGCCGAAACCCTGCCTCTTTCAACGGAAATCGAGACCCCTGAGCGCTGGGTAGCCCGCGTTCTCGGATAGTTCGCAGCGGATATCACTCGTCTATGCGTTGTGTCCGGAGGTCTTCGGCTCGAACCAGTCGGTGTCTCGAGCAAACGCGCGGTCCCTGGCGATGAACTCGACCTTCGGTCGATTCGGCGGCGCATACCCAGTGAGCGCCTCGCACAATTCACAACTTTTGCGAGGCGTTCAGCCGATATGCGACGGCTCGGGTCGCTCGGGCAGGTGCGGGGTCGTGGTGGTGGCGGTCAGACGGCTGCGCCGGGGCTCGGTAGCGGGTCGATGTCGTTTGCGTGCATCGGCTTGCCGCAGTGGGTGCAGCGTAAGTCGACGCTACTGTGCGCCGACAACCCGTTCCAGCCGGTCATCGTGCGCGGCCGCGTCATCGAGTGGCTCGAAGGCGATGCGGCCTGGCCGATCATCGACGAGTTGGCCACGAAGTACATCGGTCAGCCGTACTCGCGAGACGAAGAGCGCGTCGTCGCGGTCATCGAAACCAGAGCGTCAGACGGTAGGCGTCTCGTGAGCAGCAGTGTGCGTCATCGGTAGTCTCCGGATATGAGCCGTACGGCGGGAGCGATGCCCGGGGATGCGCGGCGGCTGCCCGAAACCGACGCGGTGCTCGAGGTGCGGCGGGCGGTGCGGGGATGGCTGGCCGATTACGCGACGGGTGATGTGGCGGTCGCGTTGTCCGGAGGCGCGGATTCGCTGGCGTTGACCGCCGCTGCCGTTGTGGAGGCGGATCGGGTCGAAGCGCTGATTGTCGATCATCAGTTGCAAAAGGGATCGGACAGGGTGGCGGCCGAGGCAGCCGCGACGGCGCTGGCGCTGGGGTGTCGGTCGGCGCACGTGCTGCCGGTCGAGGTCGGCAACGACGGAGGAATGGAGGCGGCGGCACGGGCAGCTCGGTACATGGCGCTCGACGGGGCGAGGGGTGGATTGCCGGTGCTGCTCGGGCACACACTCGATGATCAGGCCGAGACCGTGTTGTTGGGGTTGGGGCGTGGGTCGGGCGGACGGTCGATTCAGGGCATGGCCGCGTTCGCGGATCCGTGGGGACGACCGCTTTTGGGGGTGCGGCGGGCGGTGACCAGGCAAGTATGTGTCGATATCGGGCTGACGCCATTCGAGGATCCACACAATTCGGCGGCGGAGTTCACCAGGGTGCGGTTGCGGAACGAGGTTCTTCCGCTGCTCGAGGACGTGCTCGGGGGCGGGGTTGCGGGGGCGTTGGCGCGCACGGCCGAGCAGTTGCGCGATGACGGTGCGGTACTGGATGCGCTGGCCGATGAGCTGTTGCGAGCCGCGAGTTCGGGTCCGGCGAGTAATGGCTCGACCCTCTCGATAGAGACCCTCGCCACTGCTCCCGCGGCCTTGCGTCGCCGCGCAATCCGTGCCTGGTTGCTGGCCGGGGGCGCTAAAGCCCTGACCAACAAGCATTTACAGGCGGTTGACGAGCTGGTTACCGCATGGCGCGGGCAGGGCGGCGTCGCGGTGGGCGGCGGAACACCGGGACGCAGGTTGGTCGCTGGGCGCGAACATGGCAGGCTGACTCTGCGTCTGCAAGGGACCCGATGACACATAATGGGTCGGCCGGGGAGACACCAGGGAAGGGAAACCAACTGACGTGTACGAGGGCGATATCGCGTCGGTGCTGATCACCGAGGAACAGATCGCGGCCAAGACCCAAGAGCTGGCCGAGCTGATTGCCAAGCGTTATCCGGCCGGTGCCCCCGAGGGTGATCTGTTGCTGGTCGGGGTGCTCAAGGGCGCCATCTTCTTCATGACCGATCTCGCCAAGGCGCTGCCGATTCCCACCCAGATGGAATTCATGGCGGTCTCCTCCTACGGCTCGTCCACCTCGTCCTCCGGTGTCGTGCGCATCATGAAGGACCTGGACAAGGACATCGCGGGCCGCAATGTGCTGATCGTCGAGGACATCATCGACTCCGGTCTTACGCTGTCGTGGCTCAAGCGCAATCTGTCCACCCGCAATCCGGCCTCGCTCGAGGTCGTCACCTTGTTACGCAAGCCGGACGCGCTGCGCACCCACGTGGAAGTCGCGCACGTCGGCTTCGATATTCCGAACGAATTCGTCGTCGGCTACGGCCTCGATTACGCCGAGCGCTACCGCGACCTGCCCTATATCGGCACCCTCGACCCGAAGGTCTACGGCGGCGCGTAATCAGGGCAGCATCGCGAATATAGTTGCGGGCGAACCGGATCCGCCGCTGTAGAGCGCACCGCCGACCAGCACCCAGGCGCCGGTGGCTGGCAGTTCGGCGAGATTGGCCAGACATTCCAAGCTGATCCGGTGTTCGCGATACAGCAGCTTGGACACTTCATAGCTGTTGTCGGTTCCGAGATCGGGTCCGAACGTGTCGATTCCGAGCGCGCCACGCCGCCCGAGCCGCCCGGTCCGCAATAGCCATTTAACCGTCTCGACCGCGAATCCCGGTTGATGATCGGCACTTTCGCCGGTTCCGATGAATTCCGGCGTCCCCCATTTATCGTCCCACCCGGTCCAGGCCACTACCGCCGACCCGTCGGGTATCGGCCCGTGCCGACCCTCCCACTCGCGCAGATCCGCGATATCGATCGCGTAATCGCGATCGTTCGCGCATTGGTCGCGCACGTCGATCTTCACTGCGGGCAGCAGCAGATCGTCGAGGTCCAATTCGTTGGCGGCCAGTCCGTCGGCATGGAAGTGGATCGGTGCGCCCCAATGGGTTCCGGTGTGCTCGCCCTGCTGGATATAGCGCAGGTAATAACCGTCGTTCGCGACGGTCGCGACAATATCGGTCCGAAATTCGGGATCACCGGGAAACAGCGGCGCCGTCGCCGGATCGTGGACGTGGGAAAGGCTGACCAGCCGTCCGAACGGGCGCGGACCGGTCATCGCGTCCGCTGTGGAATCGCGCGCGCCAAGGCCAGCAGATCGGCCTCGAGCATCCGGAACAACCGATAGGTGAGCACGAATGCCAGGATGCCACCCACGCTGAGCACCCGCACCGAAACGATCACCAAATCCAGATCGGCGGCCTCGACAAAGGTCGCACTGGCCACGCCGAGCAGCGGAACCGAGGCGGCCACGCCAAGATAGAAGTTCCCGCGCTTGGCGAGTTTGCGCAGCTGCTCCTCGTCCTCAGCGCCGATATCGCCGCGCACAAGCAGCTGTGGATAAATCGAACGCACCGCGTAAACCATGATCGGGAAGAACGGATACGCCAGTGCGATCGCGGCGCACACCACCTGTGCGGCATAGAAATGCAGAAAGGTCGCGCGCGGTAGATCGACCCCGAAGAAGACCGGCGCCAACGGCCACACCAGCCCGGCGATCAGCCAGAAACCGAATGGCACCCAGACCGCCCAGTCACCCATCTGCAGTGTGTCGCGCCGCGCGGCGGCCAGCGTGCGCGGGGAGTATTCGCGACCGCGGGCCAGGCGGAATCCGATTGTCAGCGGGCGGCGGGTGAGGAAAAGCAGCAGCAATCCGGCGATCGGGAAGGCGATGAGGTTGGTGACCAGGCCGCCCGCGGCGAACCGTTGCTGATCGGCCGCCGTCATCCGATCGATGATCAGCGAGTTGTTGAGGTTGATGTTGTAGACGCTGGCCAGCAGATTCGGCACGCCGACGCACAGCGTGAGGATCGGTATGAGCCAGCCACGCGACCGATGCGCAAAACTCGTCGGCGCCGGATCGACCAGCTCTCTGGCGCGCTCGTCGAGACACAGATCCAGCTGCGCGGCGAGTTCGGCGCCATTGCGCCAGCGCCGTTGCGGATCGGGCCGCAGACATTCCAGCAGCACTCGCCGCAATGCGCTCGGGGTGTCCGCGGGCAACTCTCGCAGCGTTTCCGCGGTGACGCCGCGCTCGCGCAGGGCCACCATGGTCGCGATGGTTTCGACGCGGTCGTCGGGATCGGCGGGCATCGGCGGATCCTCGAACGGCATCGCGCCGGTGAGCAGTTCCCACAGCAGCACGCCGAGGGCGTAGATATCGCTACTCGGGCCGGGGGGCGGTGCGTCCGGATCGAGCAGTTCGCCGAGTTGTTCCGGGGAGCGGTACGGCAGCGAATCCGGGTCGGCGGCAAGCGGATTCGCCACTGAACGAGGTGCCGCGGCGCGCGCGGCGAAATCGGCGAACTTGGGAATACCCTCCGCGGTGAACAGCACATTCGCCGGTTTGATATCACGGTGCGCTACGCCGTGCTGTTCGGCGTAATCGAGTGCGTCGGCCAGTCGCCGCCCGATCCAGGCCACCGTCTCGGGCCAGCTGAGTGCCGAGATTTCGGCGCGCACACTCGAATCCGACGGCCGAATCTCACCCTTGACCTCCATCGCGGCATCGATGGCGCGCAGCAGCAGGGCCCCGCCTTCGGATTCCGGGCCGCGTCGCCGCTCGGCGAGCACCCCGGCCGCCGTGCCGCCGGGCAGGTATTGCATGTAGACCAGACGGGTCGATGCCGGGGCCTCCGGTGTCGCGGCAGTGACCAGACGCTGATCGAAAACCCGTACCAGATGCGGATGATCCAGCTGCGCCATGCTGTGCCCGCCGGCCCTGCGACCAGCCGAAAGCCGCACAGCCACCAGGCGTTGCATCGAGCGCTGCCTGGCGAGGAAGACTCGGCCGAGGGCGCCGGCGCCCAGATCGGTGAGCAGATCGAAGTCATCGATCCGATTACCCGGCCGCAGACCGGCGACCAGTGCGGCGGCGCGTTCGGTATCGGCGGCGGTGTCGTCATCGTCGGCGTATACCGCCAGCCGGGCGCGCACCTCCTGCGCCAGCGCCGGATATTCAGCGAGGAAATCCGTCAGTTCCAGCGGGCCGTACCGGCGACGGGCAAGGAACTCCTCGCAGAGCAGATCGACCAGCTCCGCACTGTGCTCCACCTCTGGAAATTCCTTGCGGTACTCGGCGATGCGTTTGCCGAGGCCCTCACGATCCCAGCGGTGGCGCAGATCGATGCGGACCAGATCGATGAGCACCGCCAGACGCACCTGGGCGCCGTCGGGGATGTAGTCCGCGATCGGGGGCGGTTCGGTCCGTTCGCCACGCAGGCAGCGCTGCCAATCTTCGGTGAATATGGATAGGGGGTCGGTCTCGCTTCGGTCAGCGAAATCGGCAGCTGTCACGATCGCGGCTCCAGCGCGGCGGGCTCAGCGCGCTTCCGCCCGGCCGAAATCAGTTCCCGGTCCAGGGATTCCTCGGGCGCGACGACTCGCTCCAGCGCACGCAGATCGGCCTCCAGCGCGCGGAAGAGCAGGTAGGAGCCGATGAACGCGATGATGCCGCCCACGCAGAGCACGCGCACCGCGCCGATCACCCTCGAAATATCCTCGGCCGGCAGGAAGGTCACGCCCGCCACCGCGAGCAGCGGCACTGAGGCCGCGACCGCCAGATATCCGTTGGCGCGGCGATCCAGACCGCGTAGCCACACCGCGTCCTCGGTACTGATCTCCCCGTGTCGCAGGAAGATCGGATAGATGCAGCGGACCATGAAGAAGCACACCAGGAAGAACGGGTACGCCATCGCGATAGCACCGCACACCACGATCGAGGTGAGGAAGTGCACCACCGCGCGGGCGGGTACATCCCCGGCCGCCAATTGCAGCGCGATCGGGAAGGTGAATCCGGCGATCACCCACAGCGAGAAGACCACCCACACCGCTCGGTCGCCGAACAGCAGGGAATCCGCCCTGGCCAGCCGCAGTGTCTCGGTATCGTAGCGGCGGTGGCGGCGCAGTCCGTGCGGCACCGTGATCATTCTTCGGGACATATAGAGGATCAGCGTCGCGCCGAGCGGGAAGAAGATTCCGTTCACCACGGTGGTGATGATCATGAATGTGCGCCCGGCCTCCTCGGGCAGCCGGTCCACGATCAGATGCTGGTTGTGCTGGATGTTGTATGCCGAGGCGAGGATATTCGGGACGCCGATGGCCAACGACACGATCACCAGCCGCCACGCCCGCAGCTTCAGCCGCCAACTGCCGGGCGGCGGGTCGACCAGATCCCGGGCCCTTGGATCCATGCACAAGTCGAACTGCTTGGCAAGCACTCCACCATTGGCCCAGCGCCGCGTGCGATCCGATTCCAAACAGGTCAGCAGCACCCGCCGCAGCGCGGCCGGACAGTTCTCCGGAAGGCGTTGCAGCGCAATGTCGTCCACCCCGGCGGTGCGGCGTTCGAGCATGCCTTCCAGCGCCGTATCGTCGCCGTGTTCGGTCGCGGTGGAATCGTCGAACGGTTTCGCGCCGGTAAGCAATTCCCACAGCACCACGCCTAGGGAGTAGATATCGGAGCGGGTGTCCAGATCCTCGGCCGTGCGCTCGCGGCCGGGATGGCAGGCCTCCAACTGTTCGGGCGACATGTACGACAGTGAGCCGCCGAAATACGCCACCGGGCTGGTGCCCGCCACATTGCGGCTGAAGCTGATATTGAAATCGGCCAGCTTCGGCACCGCTTCGGCGGTGAGCAGGATATTGGCCGGTTTCACGTCGCGGTGCAGTACACCGTGCGCGGAGGCGTATTCCAGCGCCTCGGCGACTCTGCGGCCCAGCCAGGCCACGGTTTCCGGCCAGCTCAGTCGCGCGATCTCGGCGCGCACGCTGGAATCGGTCGGGCGGATTTCGCCCTTCTCCTCCATGGCCGCGTCGACCGCATCGAGCAGTAGTTGTCCGCTGCGCTCGGCAGGCCGAGTCGAGCGCACCCAACGCAGCACTCCTAGCAGGGTGCCCCCCGGCAGGAACTGCATGTACAGCAGCCGCAGTCGGCGCATGGCCGGATCGCGGGCGTCATCGGAGCCGAGCAGCCGTTGATCGAAGACGCGCACGATGTAGTCGTGGTCGAGCTGGGCCAAGGTCTGCGGTTCGGTGCCGTGGTCGGCGGAAATCTTCACCGCGACCAATCGCTGCAATGACCGCTGCCTGGCCAGGAAGACGCGGGCGAAGGCCCCACTGCCCAGCCCCGTGAGCAGATCGAAGTCGTCGATGCTCTGGCCGATCTGGATGCGGTCGAGCGCGTCGAAGCGCCCCGGGCCGGTTCCGGCCGTGGTTCGAGTTGCGGCGGTTGGAGCGACGGCTGCCGTCTCGCTCGGATCGGCGATCGCCGTCGCGGTTGGATCGACGGTTGCGCGGGTCACCTCAGTATTACGAAAAGAGCCAATGGTTTGGTTCAGTTGGGTCGATTCGTTCAGCTCGGTATTTTCGTTGTTCTGGGCGGTCGGGCTCCGCTCAGCGGCCGCACGAGTTCTGGCGAACTCGGTCAGCACCGAATCCTCGAGCGCCGCTCGGCGGGTGCTCTGGTCCATGTCGTCGGCATTGAGCAGTGCGCGCAATTCCGCCGCCTGTTCCGGATATTCCCGCAGACAATCCTTCGGATCGACCCGTTCACCGCTGTGCCGTCGGATGACGAACTCTTCGTACACCAAACCGGCCGGAATGCCGCCCGGTTCGAGTTCTGGAAACTCGGCGCAGTAGTCGAAAAGCCGTTTACGCGGGTCCCGAGCAGTATTGGATCCGCGATCATCGTGGTCACGCTCCGCCGCCGTGTCCGCGCCGGTCGTGCGCGCCGCAGGGACCCGGCGGATCCAGCGATGTCGCAGGTCCACGCGGATCAATTCGATCAGGGCCGCCCGGCGCAGGGATTCGGCATCGGGCAGAAAGTCGCCGATCTCCGGTGGTCGGCGCGACGATTCCCATGCGGTCGAGAAGGCCTCGACCACCTCGTTCTCGGTACGCGACAACGGTCCGCCCCAGTCTCTGGTCGGTTCGGCATCGAGATCGGTTCGGTGCGTATTTTCGGGATCAGCACTCATTTTCGGACCTAGCTGCTGAGCGGATGTCGAGTATCCGCAGTGGCCGTTCGGTGGATGTGTCCGTGAATTTCCGCCACACCCGACGACATCGTCCCCCGAGCAGTAATCGAAATGATAACTTGCGCCACAACAGCGGATCACCCGAATTCGACAACCATGCGATGGGGGAGAACCAGCACATGAACAAGACGGCGCGAGTAGCGGGCGCTGAAGTAGCCGAGCGCGACCACGGAACTACCCGGGAGCCGCGCCGTAAATCGAATACTGCGACGACCGCGGCGGGTGGCGTCGCGGCGATGGAGTCGACGGTGACGGATTCCACCGCTCCGGAGGCTGTTGAAGCCCCGGAGGTGCAGGCCGCCCATGGGATCGCGGTGGGCGAGACCGATGCCGTACATGCTTCGATGGATTCCAGCATGCCACGCGAATCCGGCCTGTCACGAGGTCCGGCGGCGGCAATTGCGGCAAGTGTCCGCGACGGCTCGCTGACGCCGATCGAATCCGTCGATAACGCCCTGGAGTTGATCGCCGCCGGGAACCGAAAAACGAATGCATTCACGGTCGTTCGCTCTGCTAAGGCACGGGCCGAGGCGCTCGCCCTCGAACAGCGTCCCGACCTGGATATGCTGCCGCTGGCGGGCGTGCCCATCGCGATAAAACACAACATCGCGGTCGAGGGTGAAGCGCCGCTGGCCGGTTCCACCGCCACCGATCCCCGCCCGGCAACCGCGGACCATCCGGCGGTGTGCAGGCTGCGGGCCGCGGGTGCGGTGGTGGTAGGGCTGACCGCGGTCCCCGAGCTGGGCCTGTGGGGCACGACCGAGAGCGAAGGCCGCATCACCCGGAACCCGTGGAATCCCGCGCGCAGCGCCGGTGGCTCGTCCGGCGGTTCGGCCGCGGCCGTGGCGGCTGGATTGGTACCGGTGGCGCACGGCGACGACGGTGTCGGTTCGGTACGTGTTCCCGCGGCCTGCTGCGGGGTCTTCGGGATCAAGCCAGGACGGTATACGGTGCCCGCCGAGGTAGGCGTCGATTCCTGGTCCGGGATGGTCGAAAACGGTGTGCTCGCAACGACAGTCGGCGATGCCGCGCTCGCCCTATCGGTGCTGGCCGCGCGCCCCGACCTAGCCGAATTGGAACCGCCGGGCCGACTACGCATCGGGCTGGCCGTGGCGCCACCGTCCCGGTTGTTCCGGGTCGATCGGCACTGGACCGCGGCGGCCCGCACCGCTGCTTCGGCCGCCGTCGCGGCCGGGCACCTGGTGGAATCGGTGACGCTGCCCTACGGCGACTCACTCGTCTCGGTCGGCCTGCGCTGGTTGGCATTCGCTGCGCGCGAAGCCGCGAATCTCGTGCGACCCGAACGGCTGCAACGGCGCACCCGCCGCCACGTCGCACTCGGTCGGCTCGTCCAGCGGTTTCGGCTGGTGCGCCCGGCCCAGGTGGACCGGGTCGAGGCTCGCCTACTGGATTTCTTCGAGCGCTACCACGTGGTGATCACCCCGACACTCGCCGCGCCACCACCGCGGGCCAGGGCCTGGCACATGCTGGGTTGGCTCGCGAATGTTGTTACCAGCGCTCGGTATTCACCGTTCACACCGCTGTGGAATCTGGTCGGCTGGCCCGCCGCGTCGATCCCGATGGGCATGCATCCCAGATCGAAAACGCCGGTCGCCGCCCAGCTCGCGGCACCCCCCGGCAGTGAATCGATCGTGCTGCGCCTCGCGGCGCAACTCGAGTCGACCCACCCCTGGAAGCGAACGGTAACTGTGTTTGATGGCGGCGCGGGCGCCGCGTGTTCGCGGCCCCCTGGTGTCTCGCGTCCGAGCCGTCGAGACTAGCGACTTCGTCGCATGCGCTTCGACGACTCGGACGCGAGACGGGCCGTGAACGTCGCTCGTAAGACTCGCTCCGTGGTGGTTGGTGGTGGCGGGGCGTTCGGCACTTGGTGCACGCATGCGGGAAGGGCGAGTTCCGCGCCTTGCGGGCGCACATGCTTCGACGGGTCGGATGTAAGACGGGCCGCGAACAGTGTTTGATTGCAGCGACTCCGGCGCTGCGTGTCCCTTGATGTCTCGCATCCGAGCCGTCGAGACTCGCGCCTGCGGTGCATGCGCTTCGACGGCTCGGACGTGAGACGGGCCCGCGAACCTCGCTCTAAGACTCGCTCCGTCGGGCTGAGAGAGGGCTAGGGGCGAGCGTTTAACCGGCGATCGCGGGCTGGTGCTGTACCGCGAAACCACCCTCTACCGCGCGTGCGGCGAATTCGAGGATGGTCGGTCGGTTGTCGTCGGCGCGCCAGGCCACCGCGAGTTCGCATGGGGCGAGTCCGGCGAGTGGGCGGGCGGTCAGACCGGGCCAGCGGTACATCGGCACATTGTTCTCGGCCAGCAGGCAGACGCCGAGGCCGAGGCTCACGGCCTCGAGCTTGTCCTCTGGGGTCGCAGCCTCGGCGCCGATCTTGGGCTGACGGCCATTGCGGGCATCGTTGCCGAGCCAGAAGTCGCGCACCGCACCGGCCTCGGTGGGCAGTGCGATGAACGCCTCGTCCAGCAGGTCGGCGAAGTCGATGGTCTGGTTTTCGGCCAGCGGATGGTTCTCCGGCAGCAGGACCCAGCGCGGCTCGGTGCGCAGTACCTGCCAGCGGTACCGATTCGGATCGGGTAGCGGAAGCCAGACCAGTGCGAGGTCGGCCTGCCGCCCGGCCAGACCGCTGGACGGGTCGGTCCAGGAGGCGGCGTGCAGTGCGAGGCGGTGCCCGCTCGCGCTCTCCAGATCGTTGAGCAGCCCGCGGCCGAGCGCGGACTGGATGCCGACGCGCAGCACCTCACCCGCCTCCTGCAGGGAGACGTTGGTGACCTCCCAGAGCTCCAGGATCTTGCGGGCTCCTTCGAGCAACTCCTTACCCGCGACGGTCAGCGCGACACTGCGCTGGTTGCGGTCGAACAGGACCACGTCGAGCTGGCGTTCCAGCTGACGAATCTGACGCGAGAGGGTGGGTTGAGCGATGTGCAACCGCTGAGCGGCGTTGGTGAAGTGCAGTTCCTCAGCGACGGCGACGAAATACCGCAGGTCGCGCAAATGCGGGTCCATAGCCCCTTGCTATCAGAATCGGTCCTGAATTTCCAGCCTATTGAGGCCCGAAAGTCCGGATACGGCAGCCGAAACAGTCGGCAGGTTTGTTAGACACAGCATATGGCTTGTCATGGTCATTTGCATCATCGACTCGGCGAATCTCCGGCACTCGTGCGCCTCGACGTCGCATGCAAGTTAATTGGGCGTATGACCAGCAACGATGCGGTGTGTGACAGATTCGCGGGCCATGTTGCGGGAGTGCCGGAGTGTGGCCGGTCACGGTCGAGAAACCGCCCCGCAACGGGAGTGATGCCATTACCGGCGGCTGAAGTGATGTTCATCACATTTGCGTTTGCTATCTCGTCCGAATCGTTCGGAAGCCGCCGTTGCGAGGACGTTCCGACGCGCGAAGGCGCCGTGGTCGATGACCCGACCACGGCGCCTTCAGCGATCACTCAGAGGCTGCGTGCCCGATCCTCATAGGCCTTTCGCTCGGCCACATCCACATCGTCGAGGAACGCATTGCTCGAACCCAGCGCCCTGGCCAATCCATCAGCCACCGGCTCGGGCAGCAGATTCACCAGCCGCGACAGGAATCCGGCCACCGCGGTGACCCGGACCTTGGACTTCGGCTCGGCGATCAGCGCGACGATCGCATCGGCGATCTCCTCCGGCTCGGCCGGACGCAACAGCTTCGGGCCACTCACACCGGAGCCGAGCTCGGTATTCGTCAGCGTCGGCAGCACCGAGGAGAATGCGACACCCGAACCCCGGTACTCCTCGCGCAGGGTGTCGGTAAAGCCGAGTACCGCATGCTTGCTGGCGTTATAGGTCGCCAGGCCCGGGATATGCGTCTCGCCCGCGAGCGAGGCGATATTGATGATGTGGCCCCGCTTGCGCGCCAGCATGCGCGTCAGGCCCAGTTTGGAGCCGAGGATTACGCCGTAGACGTTGATATCCAGGATCCGGCGGGTGATCTGGTCCGGCTCATCGGCGAATTTACCGGTCGGCATGATGCCCGCATTGTTGATCAGCACGTCGATCGGGCCGACGGTGCGCTCGACCTCGTCGAGGAAGCTCTCGAACGAGGTGGCATCGGTGACATCGAGGCGCCCGTACAGCTCGAAATCGCGGGCGGCGCCGGACTCCTTGACCGTGGTCTCGTCGATATCGCCGATCGCGATCTTGGCGCCGAGCGCTTGCAGTGCGGTCGCCGTGGCCAATCCGATGCCGCGCGCGCCGCCGGTGATGACGACGACCTTGCCGCGAATCTTCGCCGTGCTCACTTGTTGTCTCCCTTGAGTTTCAGAATCGCCGCGATATCGATGCGCCGCAGTCCACGAGCCCCCGCGGCACGCATCGCCGCGAGCCCGAACAGCACCTTCGGCATCTGGTACGGGAACCAGAGCAGTTCCTTCTGCTGGGTCGGCAGGATCGGCGTGGTGATCGCCTTCTGCCTGCAGTACTTGCGGACGCCGTTCGCACCACCCCAGCGCGCGCCCACACCGGACTGTCCCCAGCCGCCCATCGGCAACGCGAAGCTGAACAGGTTGACGAAGACGTCGTTGATGTTCACCGCCCCGGCCTCCAGCGCACGGGCCACGCGCTCGCCGCGCTCCTTATCGCCGGTCCACACCGAGGCCGACAGGCCATAGATCGAATCATTGGCCAGCCGAACGGCTTCGGCTTCATCGGCGACCTTGATCACCGGCAGGGTCGGGCCGAAGGTCTCCTCGGTAATGCAGGACATGGTGTGGTCGACATCGACGAGCACAGTGGGTTCGAACAGGGTGCCGACACCGGTGCGCTTGCCGCCGGTGGTTACCCTCGCCCCCGCGGCCACTGCCTCCTCGACATGCCGCTGCACGATCTGGGCCTGGTTCTCATTGGCCAGCGCGCCAACGTCGTATCGGGGCTCGCGACCGTCGAGGCCCTGGCGCAGATTCTTGACCGCATCGGTGAGCTTGACGACGAATTCGTCGTAGACCGGAGCCTCCACATACACCCGCTCCACCGAAATGCAGACCTGGCCCGAGTTGAACATGCCGCCGAAGGCGATGCCGTGCGCGGCCCGATCCAGATCCGCATCGGCCAGCACAATCGCCGGATCCTTACCGCCCAACTCCAGGCTGTAGGGGATCAACCGCTCGACACAGGCCGCGGCGATCTTGCGCCCGGTCGCGGTCGAACCGGTGAACTGGATGTAGTCGGCATGCTCGACTACCGCCGCACCCGTCGCACCCGCCCCGGTGACCACGGCGAATACCGGCGGCGCGCCGATTTCGGCCCAGCCCCTTGCCAATTCGACAGCCGAAAGCGGAGTCACCTCCGAAGGCTTGAGAATCACCGCGGCACCGGCGGCCAGCGCTGGGATCACATCGATGACCGGCATGGCCAGCGGGAAGTTCCACGGCGTGATCACACCGACCACCGGATACGGCTTGTACACCGTGGTCAACTTCTTGACCCGGGCAAGCGGGCTGTGCGGCGAGGGGTGGTCGTCGGCGAGGAACTTGCCGGCCCGGCGCGCGTAGTAGCCGATCAGATCGGTGGAGAAGGCCGGGTCGATCAGCGCGTCCACCCGAGGCTTGCCCGCCTCGGCCTGCAGCACATCGGCCAGGTGCTCGGTGTTGTCGATGATCCAGTCCTGCAGCTTCAGCAGCCATTCCTTGCGCCCGTCGGGGCCGATCGCCTCCCACTCCGGCTGATACAGGCGCAATTCGCGAATCTTGGCCGCGACCGCGTCGGGGCTCTCGTTCGGCACGGTGCCGACCACCGCGCCGGTACCCGGATTGCGGACCTCGATCAGTTCCGGATCCGCTTTCTCGGCCGTGGTCTTGCGCGCGGTTTTCTGCTCGGCCGCGCCGGGCACGGTATCGGTCACACTGTTCTCCCACTACGTTGTGCTGTGCACCGCCGGTGCTGTGAATCAGTTCACTGACCTATGATCGTGACACAAGGTTGGCGGACTTTCTTGGCCCGATTTGTCAACGAATGAGGTCGTTTTTGTTCTCGAAGCACAATTCGGACTCTGGATGAGCACCGGCCGGATCAGTCCTAATAGCGCGGTGGTCCGCGACTGGCTCGCCGAATACGTCTACGAGACCATGCGCACCCAGGCTCTGGAACAGGTCGTCGACCGCCTCGACAACGCGATCATCGCGCACATCCCGGAACTCGCCGATCGAGATATGCGCCGCGACCTGGCCGCGAGCACCCGCGCACACGCCAGAGTGGTGCTCGCCAATCTCACCAGTGACACCATCGAATTCGCCCTGCCGGAGGAGGCGCACGCCTTCGCCCGAACCCTCGCCCGGCGCGGTTATGACCTGCGGCTGCTGCTGCGGACCTATCACGTTGGGCAGGAGGCGGTCCTCGACTACATGACCGACGCGGTCGACGAACGCCGACCGCCACCCGAAATCGAGCGGGCGGTAATGCTGCGGCTATTCGAGCGTTCCACCCGATGGGTCAGCATTTCGGTGGAGACGCTCACCGACACGTATATGGAGGAGCGCGAGCGCGTAATGCGGGCCGCCCTCAACCGCCGCACCGAAATCGTGCGCGCTTTGCTCGCCGGAGACGAACTCGATATCGACCAGGCCTCGGTACGGCTCGGCTACCGGCTTACCAAGCAGCACTTGGCCTTTGTGCTGTGGACCGATGAGGCCACCGGCGAGCCGGACAGCGAGTCGAGCGGCTTGCTGGATCGGGTGGCGACACGATTGGCCACCGTGCTCGGCAGCAACCACGTGCTCACTGTCGCCTCCGGTGCGAGCGGCATGTGGGCCTGGGCGAGTTTGGACGACGAGAGCCATGCCGCCGAATTGGCGGTTCCGGGTGAGATCGAGCGAATGGTGCTCGGACAGGTGGAGCCGCCGGTGCGGGTCGCGTTCGGGGTGCCCGCGCCGCAGGCCGCCGGGTTCCGGCAGGGCCATTACGAGGCGGTCGCGGCCAGGCACGTCGCCGAGCGCGCTCCGGCGGATCGCGCGCGGGTCACCGCATATCGCGAGGTGGAGATCGCCTATTTGGCGGGCGCCGACGACGCCGCCATGCGCGGTCTGATCGGGCGCGAATTGCACACGCTGGCGGGCCGTGATGTCAACGCCACCCGACTGCGCGAAACCTTGCATGCATATCTGAAAAGCCAGCGCAGCCCGGAGGCCACGGCGAAATTACTCGGTGTGCACAAAAACACGGTCCGCTATCGAATCCAGCGGATCGAGGAACTGCTCGGCCATCCGATCCAAGCGCGCAGTCTGCCGCTGGAAATCGCACTGGCCTGCGTCGCCACCTACGGCGCGGACGCCCTACCGTGAAACGTCGAGAACTACTCCGCCTCCGCGACCTCGCGTTCGTGGCGTAGCGGCGGTTCGGTGACCGGTGCGACCCGCACATCCGGTAGATCCGCGAGCAATTGCGTGGTCGCTGCCGCGATGGCGTTCACCGCCTTGTCCACGGCCGCCTTGGTTGTGGTGCTCAGGCCGGACACGCCACCGACCGTACGCACGTACTGCAGTGCGGCAGCATAGATTTCCTGCTCGGTAGGCGCAGGCTCCAGGCCACGAAGGAGGGTGATGTTGCTACTCATGGGAGCACACTACTGCCCTTTGTCGGGGTAAGGCAGGACAAGAAACAGATCCGACGAAGCCAAGCGATTACACAGGTTTATCCAAGATCGATGGTGAACAATCGGGGTATGCCTGCCCGCGGTGTCCCCACCTTGACAACATTCCCCTACGACGAACTCGACAAGCGGGAAGAGGACCACTGGTCCGGCGCGGCGGTATCGGATGACGAGTTGCGCGCGCTCGCTCTCGGCGCGTTCTATTCGGCCCGCTGGGATGCCTTCCACGATGCCCTGCTGCTCGGCCCCGAGCGTGACCATCCGCTCGGTGACCGGCGCGAACTCGCCATCGATACGCTTACCGGCGCGTGGGGCATCACCGACAGCACCGAGGCGCAGGCCTCCATGGAGCAGTTGCTCGAAGGTATGCACGCGCCGCTGTACGCGATGGTGCATCCGTTGGTGATGGCATCGATCAATGCCAGTGAACGCGACCGGTTCGGTGAGCGAGCCGATCGGCACCGGGCCTTCCTGCGCCAGGTGGGCTCGTTCCGGGGGATGGACAATCCGGAGGCGCTGGTTCGCGATTACGACATCTGGTCACAGGCGATCAAAATCGGTTTCACCGATCATCTGGCCCGTCCGCTGCCGAGTGATATCCATGCCTGGGATCTGGCCCGCGTGGTCGCGGTGGCCCGAATGGCCTTCACCGCGGGCTATCTCGACGCCGACGTGGCCTGGGGCTATCTGATGCGGGCACTGCCGCTGGCCCAGCGCAAATACCAGAATTGGCGCCAATTCGGCGATGCCTACCTGACCGGCTGGACCTACTGGCAGGCCTGTGAGGATCTGGCCGAACTCAAGAACGGCGGCGTGGATCGGCGCATGGAACTGCTGCGCCTGTGGTTGCGTCCGACCAGCCCGTGGCGGCGGATCACGCTGCAATCAGTGCCCGTCGGGGAGTGAGCGCAGAATCCCACGCCCGTAGCGCTGGAACTGTCCGTCGTCGACCATGCCCAGGGAATGCCGCTCCACCAGCAACTCCCACTCGGAATAAAGCTGGGAGACACCCGGATCGGCCGGACCGGCCGCACCGTCGGCCGAATCGCGCCGGACGGCGAAATTCACCGCGCAGGTGACACGCTCGGTATCGGCCCGATCGGTGCCGGTGAAATGCAACGTGACGTTTCCGTCGTGCACATCGATGCCGGTCTCGCCGCGCACCGAGCCGACCTCACCGGGAGCGGTCATCGGGCCGTCGGTGGTGCGCGCCCACATGACGACCGGGATCGGAAGCTCGTGCGCGTACCTGTCACCGGGTCCGATGGAGATGAACAGCAGCCGTCCGGTGGTCGCGGCCAGCAGGCCGGGACCGCTGCCCGCCGGTGGATGCGCAACCACGATGGCAGTCTCCAGCACATATTCGTCGATGGTGACGTAGCGATGGAGTGCGGCTATCGCCGCCTTGGCTTCGCGCTTGGGGGCCATCCGCCGCACGGCTCGATCGACATCGGCTCGGGTCGGCCCGCTCTTACCCCATTGCGGGGCGGGCGGCTGCAGATCAGGTGCGGCCACATCCATGCGCTGGCTGGCCAGGATCTGATCGTTGATGCGCTCGACGATTTCGGCGGCCGCGGGGAAATCGTGGTCGGCTATCAATACCGGCAGCGGTGTGCGGTCGGCGGGTACACCGGTGAGCACCGGTGTGGGATAACGCAGATAGATCTCGATGACGACCGCGTCATCGGCGCGGCGGTTCAGCCGAACCTTGAGCAGATCGGTGACCGGCACGTCCAGTACACGTTCGCCATCGCTGCCCGGGCGTAGCACGATCAGTCGTCCCCGGCCGTGCCGGAGTATCGCTGTGGGTGTCCGTAGCTCAACTATGTCCATACCCCCTGCGCTCTGTTTGGTCTGCGGTGCTGCCGGGGCCTACGTGGTTCCGCAAGCTACCGCCTTCGGCCCCGTCGCTCGCACCGCGGCTATGTGTCGTCGCTCACGATAGGCCGAACATGACATGATTGTGACCACTTGGCGTAACCCGACCGGAGACTTCGGGAACCACGGACGTTCCCCGACCGTTTACCTGTCGAACTACACCAGCTGCCGAACTGCGCGATGTATCGACTAGACCGTACGCGGTAACGTGGCATGTCCGCATCCGAACCACCGGACGGGACGCGCCCAACGCCACGCTAGGCATGCACCGGAGACACCCGGAAAGGACTGGCCGCCCGGCCTACGCTCTATGAACCGCAAGACTGTGTTTCGCACCCTGGCCATAGTCTCGGGCATCTTGCTCGTGATCTATGCGTTCAGCTATTTCGGCAATGACACGCGGGGCTGGAAGAGCGTCGATACCTCGGTGGCGTTGAGTCAGCTGAACGACAAAAGCAACGTCAAGAACGTCCAGATCGACGACCGCGAGCAGCAGCTGCGCATCGAGCTGAACAACGGGAACGACGCCACCTCCGGCTCGAAGAAGGTCATCGCCAAGTATCCAGGCGGTAGTGAGACCTCCAACCAGGTCTTCGATGCCGTGCAGAAGTCCGGCGCACCGTTCAACACGGTGGTCAAACAGGACAGCTGGTTCACCCAGATCCTGCTGTTCGTGCTGCCGATGGTGATCTTGTTGGGCCTGTTCATCTTTGTGATGTCGCGCATGCAGGGCGGCGGTCGCGGCGGCATGATGGGCTTCGGTAAATCCAAGGCCAAACAGCTGTCCAAGGACATGCCGAAGACCACCTTCGCGGATGTGGCCGGTGCCGACGAGGCCGTCGAAGAGCTCTACGAAATCAAGGACTTCCTGCAGAACCCGGTGCGCTACCAGGCGCTGGGCGCGAAGATCCCGAAGGGCGTGCTGCTCTACGGCCCGCCCGGCACCGGTAAGACCCTGCTGGCGCGTGCCGTCGCGGGCGAGGCCGGGGTGCCGTTCTTCACCATCTCCGGTTCGGACTTCGTCGAAATGTTCGTCGGTGTCGGCGCCTCCCGCGTGCGCGACCTGTTCGAACAGGCCAAGCAGAACAGCCCGTGCATCATCTTCGTCGACGAGATCGACGCGGTCGGCCGCCAGCGCGGCGCCGGCCTCGGCGGTGGTCACGACGAGCGTGAGCAGACGCTGAACCAGTTGCTCGTCGAGATGGACGGGTTCGGCGATCGCACCGGCGTCATCCTGATCGCCGCGACCAATCGCCCCGACATCCTCGATCCGGCCTTGCTGCGTCCGGGCCGGTTCGACCGGCAGATCCCGGTCAGCAATCCGGACCTGGCCGGGCGTCGTGCCATCCTGCGGGTGCATTCGCAGGGCAAGCCGATTTCGCCGGAGGCCGATCTCGACGGTCTGGCCAAGCGCACCGTCGGCATGTCCGGCGCGGATCTGGCCAATGTCGTCAACGAGGCCGCACTGCTCACCGCCCGCGAGAACGGCGCGGTGATCACCGGCGAGCAACTCGAGGAGTCGGTGGACCGCGTCGTCGGTGGTCCGCGCCGTAAGAGCCGCATCATCAGCGAGCACGAGAAGAAGATCACCGCCTACCACGAGGGCGGCCACACCCTGGCCGCCTGGGCGATGCCGGATATCGAGCCGGTCTACAAGGTCACCATCCTGGCCCGCGGCCGCACCGGCGGCCACGCCATGACGGTGCCCGAGGACGACAAGGGCCTGATGACCCGTTCGGAGATGATCGCCCGCCTGGTCATGGCGATGGGTGGTCGCGCGGCCGAGGAACTGGTATTCCACGAGCCGACCACCGGTGCGTCCTCGGATATCGATCAGGCCACCAAGATCGCACGCGCGATGGTCACCGAATACGGCATGAGCGCACGTCTGGGCGCGGTGCGTTACGGCGAGGAGCAAGGCGATCCGTTCCTGGGTCGGTCGATGGGCGTGGGTTCGGGCTTCTCGCACGAGGTCGCCGGCGCCATCGACGAGGAGGTGCGCAACCTGATCGAGGCCGCGCACACCGAGGCGTGGGCCATCCTCAACGAGTACCGCGATGTGCTCGATGTGCTCGCCACGGCGCTGCTGGAGCGGGAGACCTTGCACCGCAAGGATCTCGAGGAGATCCTCGCCGCGGTGCAGAAGCGGCCGCGCATAACCGCGTTCAACGATTTCGGCGAGCGGGTGCCATCGGATAAGCCACCGGTGAAGACTCCGGGCGAACTGGCCGCCGAACGCGGCGAGCCGTGGCCCCCGCAGGAGCCGCTGCTGCCGAAGCTGCCGCAGCGCGAAGCGGCGACCGCGAATGGCTATCCGGACGCCGGTTACCAGGAGGAACCGCGCTACGGCGGCTACGCCCAGCCGCACCCGTTGCCGCAGGCGCCCACCCCGGCCTACCCGCGACAGGGCGCGACGCATGGTTCGCGGCCGGATTACGGCGCCCCGGCCGGTTGGTCGGCACCGGGCTGGCCGCCTCGCGACGAGCCGCAGCAGCAGTCGGGTCAGCCCGGCTACGGCGGCTGGCAGGGTGAGCCGCAGTCGCGCCACGGCTATCCGCAGCCGCAGCAGCCATGGGGTCAGCCGGGCCGCGGCAGCGACGGCTATGACGAGCCCGCAAGTGGCACTGGGAATAACGAGGGCGAGAACCGCAATTGGGATGGACCGAACGGTCGGCACTGACACGTGCCGATTAGGCTCGACCATCTGGGTGCGGGGTGATTGCTCGCACCCAAGATTTTGGAGGTGTCCTCGATTGTCGGCCAACAATCACGTCGGTGGCCCCGGGCATGTGAACGGCGGTGCCGTTGCGAATGCCAGCGCTTTCGACGAATTCGACGAACCGGTCAAGTACAACGGTGCGGGCCCGGCCGAGCCGGACTTGATCGCATTGGAGACCGGCAGTCCCTTCGATCAGCCCCGAGCCGAGGCCGCGATCCGAGAATTGCTGATCGCCGTCGGTGAGAATCCGGACCGGCCCGGCCTGATCGATACGCCCGCGCGCGTGGCCCGCGCCTATCGAGAGATGTTCGCCGGGCTCTTCACCGAGCCGGATGCGGTGCTGAACACCACTTTCGACGAGGGGCACCAGGAATTGGTGCTGGTTCGCGATATCCCGTTGTACTCCACCTGTGAACACCACCTGGTGTCCTTTCACGGCGTCGCGCACGTCGGCTACATTCCCGGCCCGCACGGCCGGGTGACCGGACTGTCCAAACTGGCCAGGCTGGTCGATCTGTATGCCAAGCGTCCGCAGGTACAGGAGCGGCTGACCAGCCAGATCGCCGATGCCGTCATGCGCAAGCTGGATCCGCGTGGTGCCATTGTCGTGATCGAGGCCGAGCATCTGTGCATGGCCATGCGCGGTATCCGCAAGCCCGGCGCCAGCACCACCACCTCCGCTGTGCGCGGTCTGCTGCAGTCCAACGCCGCCTCGCGGGCCGAGGCCCTCGATCTGATCCTGCGGAAGTGAGGCCCCGCGCGGTGTCGACGCACGCCCCCGATACCCTCCGGAGCAGTGTCGCGCCGCGCGATAATCGCTCCTGTGTGGTGATGGGGGTCGTGAACGTCACCAGCGATTCGTTCTCCGACGGCGGCCGCTATCTGGATCCGAGCCTGGCGATCGCGCACGGCATCGAGCTGTACGAGGCGGGCGCCGACATCATCGATATCGGTGGCGAGTCGACCCGGCCCGGCGCGGTGCGCATCGACCCGGAAACCGAGGCCGCGCGGGTGGTTCCGGTCATTCGTGGTTTGGTTGCCGCGGGTGTGCCGACGAGTGTGGACACCATGCGGGCCGGTGTCGCCGAGGCGGCGATCGCGGCCGGAGTTTCGGTCGTCAACGATGTCTCCGGTGGCCGCGCCGACCCGGATATGGTGAAAGTCGTTGCGGCGGCTGAGGTTCCATGGATTCTGATGCACTGGCGGGCGGGTGCGGACTATCGGCACACCGGCCCGGCCGACCACTACGACGATGTGGTCGCCGAGGTGCTCGCCGAATTGACCGCGCAGGTGGAGTTGGCCGTCACGGCCGGTGTCGACCGGTCCCGACTGGTACTCGACCCCGGCCTCGGATTCGCCAAGAATGCCGAACACAACTGGGCACTGCTCGGCGCGCTGCCCGAATTGGTCGGCCACGGGCTGCCGATACTCATCGGCGCCTCTCGTAAACGTTTCCTCGGTGCCCTGCTCGCCGATGCCGCGGGTCCGCGCCCGCCCGACGGCCGGGAGACCGCCACCGCGACGGTGTCGGCGCTGGCCGCGCTGCACGGGGCCTGGGGTGTCCGCGTCCACGATGTGCGTGCCTCGCTCGATGCCATTGCCGTGACCGATGCCTGGCAGCGCGCTGCCGGGCACAGCCCCCGAGGAGCCGTTCTATGACCGCAGCACCGCGCAGTGATTCGATGACCGGTGGCGGGCCGGAGGCGGGTGGGCGCCGGCCCGACCGGATCGAGCTGCGGGGCCTGCGCGCGTATGGCTATCACGGCTGCTTCGACTACGAACGCCGCGACGGCCAGGAATTCCTGGTCGATCTGACGGTATGGACCGATTTCGCCGCCGCCGCGGCCACCGATGACCTGGCCAACACCATCGACTACGGGGCTCTAGCCGAGCGCGCCGTGCGGATAATCCAGGGGCAGCCGCGCAATCTCATCGAAAAGGTGGTCGCCGAAATCGCCGACGATGTGATGACCGATGCGCGCATCCAATCGGTCGAGGTCGTCGTGCACAAACCAGCCGCGCCGATTCCGCATACCTTCGCGGATGTCCGCGTGGTCACCTCGCGGCAGCGCGGAGTGGTGGCATGAGCGAGCGCCGCGCCAGCGAGGTGGAGCGATGAGTCGCGCCGTCTTGTCGATCGGCTCGAATCTGGGCGATCGGCTCGCGCAGCTGCGCAGTGTCGTCGACGGACTGGGGGATCGAGTGGTGGCGGTGTCGCCCGTGTACACGACCGCGCCGTGGGGCGGTGTCGAACAGGACGACTATCTCAATGCCATTGTGCTGGTAGATGACCCGCGGTTCGGCCCGAACGATTGGCTGCGCTTCGGTCAGCAGTTGGAGCAGGCCGCCGGTCGGGTGCGCGAAGTGCGTTGGGGCGCGCGCACTCTCGATGTCGATGTGGTGTTGTGTGTCGAGGAGGGGGCGGTCTACCGCAGTGACGATCCCGAATTGACCCTGCCGCATCCGCAGGCACACAACCGGGCCTTCGTACTTATCCCGTGGCTGGATGTGCAGCCGGACGCGGAACTCGAGGTCGATGGCACCGCGCGGCCGGTGCGCGATTGGCTCGCCGAACTCGACGCGGGCGAACGCGCGGGTGTCCGGCCGACCGAATTCGTGCTGTCGGCGGCCACGGAGGGTTCGGCGTCGTGAAACTGAAGCCGACCCGGATCTTCGACCTCATCGCGAATGTCGTTGTCGCGGCCCTTATCGCCTGGCTGCTCACGCGGATGGCCTATGGCAGTTTCCCGCCGATCTCGATTTATGCGGGCGCATCGCTTTATCCGGTGGCCGCGATTGAAGTGGCACTCGCTTTCGTAATCCGCTCGCGAGTCAATGAACATCAGATCGGCGACGGCAGCCATCAGCTGCATCCGATCACCGCGGCCCGCGCGGTCGCATTGGCGAAGGCGTCCGCGCAGGTCGGCTCGCTTGCCGCAGGGGTATGGCTGGGTTTTCTTTTGTGGGTTTATCCACAGCGCGACACCTTGAATGCGGCGGGGGCGGATAGTCCCGGCGCAATTGTCGGGATGCTGGCGGGGGTGGCTTTGGTAGCTGCGGCACTGTGGTTGGAGTATTGCTGTCGGGCACCTGAGGACCCTTCGGACGATCCAGCAATGACTTAGCTAACAATCGGGATGGAATCACCGCGCGAGAATCTGGGCGCGGCTGGCCGATCAAGCTACCCTGGCGTGCATGGTTTCACCCTCCCGTAGCAGCACCTCTCGTCGACGGCGGGACGACGCGGGAAAAATGTTCATCGGCGTATTGATTCTGCTCGGTCTGGTTGCCAGCGTTTTCCTGGTTTTCAGCGACCGTCTGCAGTTTGTTCGGATCGGCTTGGTGGCGGCGCTGTGGGCTGCGGTGATCGGCGCTTTGGCCGCGACGCGGTACCGCAAGGAAGCCACGATCGATAAGGCCAAGGTCCGTGACCTGCAAACGGTGTATGAGCTCCAGTTGGAACGCGAGGTGACCGCCCGGCGCGAATACGAGCTCGGAGTCGAGGCGCGGGTGCGCGCGGAGGTGGGTGCCGATGCGGCCGAAATGGCCGCCCTGCGCGCCGAACTCACCGTGCTCCGGCAGAGTCTGCAGCGGCTCTTCGACGGTGATCTGCCGATGGATCGACCCGCGTTGCGGGCCGATGCGACCCGGATTCAGGAGTTGCCGAGCGCATCCGGAAATTCGGCCAACAATAGCTCGGCGAATGCCGACAGCTGGCTGGACATGGCGTTTCAGCAATCACCTAGCACCTTCACTCCGGTCTTCGACTCGGATCATCCGGAGCCGCCGCGCTTCGCCAGTCCCTTCGACGATCCGGTGACCGCGGAGACCGCTGTCGTCTCCCTCGACGATTTCGACGACTCCGAGATCCCCGAAGCCGAGGTCGACGATGTTTACGACACCGGCCCGCTGGCCACCGCGGCTGGCGGCTGGGCCGACGCGTTCACCGAGGATCCGGAAAAGACCGGTGTTCCACCGCGGTTGCAGCCGCTCGAGTACACCGTGCCGCCGCGTCCGTCGGAACCGGAGCCGTCCGCGTCCGAACCCGAGCAGGACGCCGCGGCACCGGAGCCGACACATCCGGAGCCCGCTCCACGTCCGACGACCACGGTCCCGCCGCTGGGCACCGCCACCTCCCGCCGCCGTCGCCGCGTCGATCCGGACGCCGACTCCGGCAATTCGTCGCGCCGACTTTCCGTGGCCGAGATCATGGCCAACCTGCAGTCGGAAGAAAACGGACGCACCGGCCGCTGACCCAGCCCGATCGGCCACGGCGACGCACTCCCCCATCCCGACCGAGCGGGGAGTTCGTGGCCCGTCTCCCGTGCGTAGTCGCGGCCCTGGACTCAGCCGGTGGTCGAAGTGGGTGCGACGAAGTCGTAGGGTCTCGACCATCGGGCATGCGTGCACGTGGTGCCGTACGCCGCGCCATCGCTGATCCCGATGGAGCGGGTCTTACGGGCGGGGAGTTCGTGGTGGCCGGTCTCGTGTCCGTGCGAAGGCGCGGCCCCTGACGCAGCCGAGTGGACGAAGCGTGTGCGCCGAAGTCGCGAGTCGCGCCCTTTCGGCATGCGTGCATCCGGTGCTGAACGTCCCGCCATCACCGACTACCACGGAGCGAGTCTTACCAGCGAGCCGTGAACGGGTCGCGCCCGCGCGGCCAAAAACACTGCGGTGTAAATCACGGTGGTGCCCCGTGGCATCGGCGAACGATGGGCCGATATTCTCGGTGCGTAACGTCTGGTACCCGGCTGTCCGGGACTGGAACGACATCGAGAGGACAACGTTGACCTCGAGAAGCGTCAACTCTGATAACGCTGCTTCGGGTGACCCCGCGCCTGCACGCTTGACGGTGGGAATCGTCTCGGCGGGACGCGTCGGCTCCGCACTCGGCGCGGCGCTCGAGCGCGCCGGACACGTGGTGTTCGGCGTGGCCGCCATCTCGGATGCCTCGGTGCATCGGGCTCGCACCCGGCTACCCGAATCCGAGATCCTGCCGGTCGAGGATGTGGCCGCACGCAGCGAATTGCTGCTGCTTGCCGTACCCGATGCCGAACTGGCCGGGCTGGTGCGCGGTCTGGCATCCGCCGGTGTGGTCCGCCCCGGCACGATCGTCGCGCACACCTCCGGCGCCAATGGCGTCGCTGTGCTGACGCCGCTGGCCGAGCGCGGCGCACTGCCGTTGGCCGTCCATCCGGCCATGACCTTCACCGGTCACGACGAGGATGTCGCCCGCATCGGCAATGCCTGCTTCGGCATTACCGCCGCCGACGAAATCGGCTTCGCCATCGCGCAATCGCTGGTGATCGAAATGGGCGGCGAGCCGGTTCGGGTGCAGGAAGAAAATCGCCAGCTCTATCACGCCGCACTCGCGCACGGCAGTAATCACCTGGTCACGCTGGTCTTGGACGCGGTCGAAGCACTGCGCGCCGCACTCGCGGGTCCCGGCCTGCTCGGCCAGCAGATCGTCGACGATCAACCCAACGGTCTGGCCGAACGTCTGCTCGCCCCCTTGGCCTCCGCTGCTCTCGACAATGCCCTGCGCCGTGGTCAGTCCGCGCTGACCGGGCCGGTGGCACGCGGTGACGCGGATGCCGTTGCCGCACATCTGAGCGCTATGGCAGCCGTCGATACCCGCCTGGCCGCGGGCTATCGCGCCATGTCGCTGCGCACGGCCGAGCGTGCCAAGACCAATCCGGCGCTGATCGAGCTGCTGGAAGGCGGCCGGTGATGGATCCGAACTTTGCCCGGCGCGATCGACAGGACCAGAGGAGCCAGCGTGCCTAACCACGGAGGGCCCCGTATCGAGCAGAGCGCGTATCGCCGCGGCGAGCTGACCGTGCACCACGATCCCGAGGCGATCGCCGCGGTCTCCAAGGCTCTGCGCGGCGTCGGTCGTACCGTCGGGCTGGTGCCGACCATGGGCGCACTGCACGAGGGGCACCTCGAGATCGTGCGCCGGGCCAAGCGGACCAATCAGGTGGTCATCGTCTCGATTTTCGTGAATCCGCTGCAGTTCGGTGCGAACGAAGATCTGGACAAATACCCGCGCACCCTCGACGCCGACGTCGAATTGCTGCGCAAGGAGGGTGTGGAGCTGGTATTCGCGCCGAGCGCCTCGGATATGTATCCGGACGGCCCACGCACCACCGTGCATCCGGGCCCGATCGGGGCCGAGCTGGAAGGCGCGAGTCGACCGACGCATTTCGCGGGCATGCTGACCGTGGTCGCCAAACTGCTGAATATCGCGCGTCCGACCGAGGCATTCTTCGGCGAGAAGGACTATCAGCAGCTCACCCTGATCCGCCAGATGGTGCGCGATCTGAATATGGACGTCAAGATCGTGCCGCTGCCGACGGTTCGCGAACACGACGGACTCGCGCTGTCCTCCCGCAATCGGTATCTCGATGCGGCACAGCGGGAATCGGCACTGGCCCTGTCGGCGGCGCTGGCCGCGGGGCGGCATGCGGGCGCGCTCGGCGCGGATGCTGTGCTGGCCGCCGCCCGCGCGGTGCTCGAAGCGACCCCTGGTGTCGATGTCGACTATCTCGAATTGCGTTCGTCCACGCTCGGCCCCGCTCCGGCGAACGGCAATGCCCGCCTGCTGGTCGCCGCCAAGGTCGGCTCGACCCGCCTGATCGACAACACAGCCGTCGCACTCGGCGCACCTGTCGACGGTGGCCATCCCACACTCCCCGATTCGCGCACCGCCGCGACCGACTCCCAGCCTGCCCAGGCCGATATTTAGGAAGGCGACAGCGATGTTGCGCACCATGATGAAGTCGAAGATCCACCGTGCCACGGTGACCCATGCCGATCTGCACTATGTCGGCTCGGTGACCGTCGACCAGGATCTGCTCGATGCCGCCGATCTGCTCGAGGGTGAGCAGGTCTGCATTGTCGATATCGATAACGGCGCCCGCCTGGAGACCTATGTGATCGCCGGTGAGCGCGGTTCGGGTGTGATCGGAATCAATGGCGCCGCAGCCCATCTCGTGCATCCCGGTGATCTGGTCATTCTTATCGCCTACGGCATGATGGACGAGGCGGAGTTGAAGGAATACGCCCCGAAGGTCGTCTTCGTCGACGAGCACAATCGTGCGACCGATCTCGGTTCCGATCCGGCGCATGCCCCGGAGGGTTCCGGTCTGGTCACCCCGCGCTCATTGACCGCTGTGCCGGATGCGGCGTTCCCGGGCCCCGCCGTGGCTACCCGGGCTGGCGCCTCCGTGCCCGTCGCTCACGTCTGAGCCGATGCTGCTCACCATCGATGTCCGGAATACGAGCATCGAGCTCGGATTGTTCTCGGGCAGTGGTAATCACGCGAAGTTGGTGCGGCACTGGCGGATCCACACCAATCCGCTGCTGACCGCGGACGAATTCGCCATGCAGGTGCGCGGATTGGTCGGTGCGCAGGTGGAGGAGATCGTCGGAGTTTCGGCATTGTCCACCGTGCCGCCGGTACTGCGCGAGATCAGATCGATGCTCACTCGCTATTGGGATCATGTGCCGCATGTAGTGGTGGAACCCGGTGTGCGAACCGGTATTCCGCTGCTTGTGGACAATCCCAAGGAAATCGGCGCGGATCGCATCGTGAACACCCTTGCGGCCCATCACCGTTTCGGTACGGCCGCGATTGTGGTGGATTTCGGCACGGCCACCACCGTCGATCTGGTATCGGCCAAGGGCGAGTTTCTCGGCGGTGTGCTCGCGCCGGGTGTGGAGATCTCCAGCGAGGCGCTCATCGAGCGTGCCGCATTGCGCCGGGTGGAGTTGGCGCGGCCGCGTTCGGTGGTCGGCAAGAACACCGTGGAGGCCATCCAATCCGGCGCGATATTCGGTTTCGCCGGTTTGGTGGACGGCCTGATCGATCGGATTCGCGATGAATTCGACGCATTCGCCGGTGACGATGTCGCGGTTGTCGGGACCGGGCACACCGCGCCGTTGATCGTGCCGGAATCGGAGACCATCGACCACCACGAGCCGCATCTCACATTGACCGGGTTGCGCCTGGTCTACGAGCGCAATCAGCGCCGTAAGGGTGCCTGATATGCCGACCCGGGGTGCTCGCGCATGACGAGCCACTTTGCCGCCGGTTTGTGCGCTGCTACACTCGCACCCGTGTATTCCCGCGTGAGCACCCAGGAGTGTTGTCGAGGCTGACATGCCTCGACCGATCGAGGCTGAGCAAGTCCCTCGACCGTTGACATACTTCTGGAGATTCGCTGATGCGTTCTTCTGTTCTTTCCCTCGATTCCGCGCGTAATGCCCTTTCGGCCACCCCGCCGCTTGATCGCGCCGTCTCTTCCGCATTACCCACCCGCCTGCGTCCCGCCGATCTGCTGCGGCTGACCGACGAGGGCGCCGAAGACGTACTCGCCGGGCGCTACGACCATCTGTTGCCGGCCGACGGAATTTGGCCGACCGATGAGCGCTGGGCCACCCGGCTGCTTTCCGACGACGAGGTCGATGTCTGGCTGATCAGCTGGACCCCCGGCAAATCCACCGAATTGCACGATCACGCCGGCTCGCTCGGCGCATTGACCGTGCTCAGCGGTGCGCTTTCGGAATTCCGCTGGAACGGAACGGAACTGCGCCGACGCACCCTGATCGCGGGTGATCAAGCCTCGTTCCCTATCGGCTGGGTGCACGATGTGATGCGCGCACCAGCTGCGGTGGAATCGGCCGGGCCGCTCGATCCGACGCTCAGCGTGCACGCTTATTCACCGCCGCTCACCGCCATGTCCTATTACGAGGTGACCGGCCACGGCACCCTGCGGCGCTCCCGAACCGTCCTCACCGACCAGCCCGAAGGTGATATGTGATGACCCGTTTGACCATCGATCAGATGCTCGACAACGCGCGGGCTCGCTTGAATCGGATCTATGCCTTCGAAACGCCGCGGGCGCTGGATCGGGGCGCGATTCTGGTCGATATCCGGCCGCAGGCGCAGCGCGCGCGTGAGGGCGCACTGCCGGGCGCTCTGGTGATCGAACGCAATGTTCTCGAATGGCGTTTGGACCCGTCGAGTTCGGCCCGGCTGGCGCTGGCCACCGATCACGATGTGGAATGGATCATCGTCTGCTCGGAGGGCTATACCTCCAGTCTCGCCGCGGCCGCGCTGCAGGAACTCGGTCTGCATCGGGCTACCGATGTGATCGGTGGCTATCAAGCATTGAAGGCGGCCAGTCTGCTCAGTGTCGGGGTTCGTGCGCCGCACTTCGCCCGCGAGGTCGAGGCGCTGGCAACACTGTAAATTCGGGCCGAACCACTTCCATCTCGAAACATACGGGCGCGCAATGGTTTTCGTAGGATTGCCGGAGCGTGCCCGCTATTCGTCATGCCGAACAAGGCCGCGAAACAGGACATGAAGGACTGTTTCGGGCGCGACTGATTCGTTAGCGGTCCGTCGTGCCCGGGCGGCTCGCAAATCGATTTCCGGTGCCCGCTAGTGTTGTCGAACGTGAGCAACCCGAACACGCCTTCATCCGGTCGCTCCGCGGGTTCGGTTCCTGCGGGGCAAGCCAACCGTCCCGCGCCCGCCGCGGACGACGTTCCGGAGCAGATGCGGATTCGGCGCGAGAAGCGCGAACGGATGATCGCCGATGGTGGTGAGGCCTATCCGGTGGTGGTGCCGCGCACACATACTCTCGGCGAAATTCGGGCCGCCTATCCGGAGCTCGAGCCCGACACCCAGACCGGTCTGCAGGTCGGTGTGGTCGGGCGCGTCATTTTCCTGCGTAATACCGGCAAGCTGTGTTTCGCGACGCTGCAGGAGGGCGACGGCACCAAACTGCAGGCGATGATCAGCCTCAACGGTGTGGGAGCCGACGCACTGGCGGCCTGGAAGGCCGATGTGGACCTCGGAGACTTCGTTTTCGTGCGCGGCGAGGTGATCTCCTCGCGGACCGGTGAATTGAGCGTCATGGCCGATTCCTGGGCCATGTCGGCCAAGGCCCTGCGGCCGCTGCCGGTGGCACACAAGGAGATGAACGAGGAGTCGCGGGTACGGCAGCGTTATGTGGATCTGATCGTGCGTCCCGAGGCCAGGGAAATGGCCAGGACCAGGGTCGCGGTGGTGCGCGCGATGCGCAACGCGCTCGAGCGCCGCGGCTTCCTCGAGGTGGAGACACCGATGCTGCAGACGCTGCACGGCGGTGCGGCGGCGCGCCCGTTCGTCACCCATTCCAATGCCCTCGATATCGATCTCTACCTGCGAATTGCGCCCGAACTGTTCCTCAAGCGGTGTGTGGTCGGCGGTCTGGAACAGGTCTTCGAGATCAACCGGAACTTCCGTAACGAGGGGTCGGACTCCACGCATTCCCCGGAGTTCGCAATGTTGGAAACCTATGAGGCATACGGCACCTATGATGACTCCGCACGGATGATTCGGGAATTGGTGCAGGAAGTTGCCGAGGAGGTCTTCGGCACGCAGGTGGTAACCCTTGCCGATGGCACCGAATACGATCTCCGCGGCGAGTGGACCACGGTCGAGATGTACCCATCACTGTCCGATGCACTTGGTGTATCGGTGACTCCGGAAACTTCGATCGAGGAATTGCGTGCACTCGCCGATCGGGTCGGACTGGAAATTCCCGAGGACAAGGGCTATGGCCACGGCAAACTTGTCGAAGAACTCTGGGAGCACCAGTATGGTGACAAGCTCTACGCCCCGACTTTTGTGCGCGACTTCCCGGTGGAGACATCACCGCTGACCCGACAGCATCGCAGCAAGCCCGGAGTTACCGAGAAGTGGGACCTCTATGTGCGCGGCTTCGAGTTGGCAACTGGCTATTCGGAGTTGGTCGATCCGGTGATCCAACGCGACCGGTTCGTGGATCAAGCGCGCCTTGCCGCACAAGGTGATGACGAGGCCATGGCACTCGACGAAGACTTCCTCGCTGCGATGGAGCACGGCATGCCTCCGACAACGGGTACCGGTATGGGAATCGATCGGTTGTTGATGGCACTCACGGGATTGGGAATCCGGGAAACGATACTGTTCCCAATTGTGCGTCCAGTCACTCGCTGACGATCGGATTGCATAGCTCAGCCCTCGTCTTGGAATTTTTCGAATTCGGGGTATTCTTGCCTCGGGTAATCGGCCTAGTATGCGGGTCGCACGATTTCGAGAGGACGTTCATCTCATGGCAAAGAAGGTCACCGTTAGCCTGATCGACGATGTCGATGGTGAGTCCATCGCGGACGAGACCATTGAGTTTGCGATCGACGGTGTGTCGTACGAGATCGACCTGTCGTCGGCAAATGCGGCGAAGCTGCGCGACGGCTTGGAAGAGTGGGTTTCGAGTGCTCGGCGGGTGAGCGGTCGGCGGCGGGTCAAGGCGGCGGTTGCTGCTCCTGGAGCCGCAAAGAGCCGGGTCTCGATCGATCGTGAACAAAGCGCGGCAATTCGCGAGTGGGCGCGCCGGAATGGACACAAGGTGTCCGCGCGGGGTCGTATCTCGGCCGACATCACCGATGCGTACAACAAGGCCGCGAAGGGCTGAGTTCTTATTTATTTGGGCCGCCGCCCGGGCAAATCGTGCGACGCCCGGGCGGCGGTCGTTTGTGATAGGCCTTCGATATGGGGAAGGTCAGCAGTCGAATCGATCTTGCTCGCGGTACCAGGACGCGGCACCATGGAACTGTGCGAAGGGCGTCACTGGCGGTATGGAGAGATGAGGTATCGGCGCAGTGACTGGTTTCGTCGGATCGCTGTTGCGATTCACTGATGACTCGGGTCGGCAGCAGGAGTTCATGCTCACCCCGGACCAGCAGCGCGTCACCATCGGGCGTTCCCCGCAGGCCGATCTGGCGCTGTGCTGGGACGCGGAGGTCTCGCGCCTGCATGCGGCGGTCGAATATCTCGGTGCGCACTGGACGATCGTCGATGACGGCCTGTCCCGCAACGGCACCTTCGTCAACGGGGAACGGCTGGTCGGTCGGCGGCGGCTGATGGCGGGCGATCGGATCCGGGTCGGTACCTCGCTGGTGTCGTTCCACGATTTCGGTGGCGTTGTCGATGATGCGACACGGACCTCGACCGGCACTATTCCCACGCTGCGCTCGCTGACCGATACCCAGCGCGCGGTGCTGGTCGCGCTGTGCCGTCCATATAAGAACGGCGCCGGTTTCGCGACGCCGGCTTCGAATCAACAGATCGCCGAGGAATTATTCCTGAGCGTCGATGCGATCAAGACTCATCTGCGGGCACTGTTCGCCAAGTTCGGTGTGGAAAATCTGCCGCAGAATCAGAAAAGAGTCCGACTGGCCGGTTTGGCCATGCAGAGTGGATTGATCTCCGACCGAGACTTGTGAAGCCGTAGGGCGTGGACGCTCGCTTAGGTGGCCGAGCGCTTGAACCATGGCTGGCCGCGACGGTTGCCGATGTACTTGAAACATCACCGGACGAAGTAAATCGGACCAGGTCCGGGTTTCGAGGCAGGAGAAATTCATGTTCGCGCTACGACTCGCCGCGCTGGTGGCGGCCACTCTCGCGACCGGCTTGATCGCAGGCGTTTTCTACGCTTATGCGATATCGGTGATGCCCGCGCTGAACCGCACCGATGATCGCGCGATGATCGATGTGATGCAGAAGATCAATGTGGTCATCATCAACCCGTGGTTCATGCTCGGATTCCTCGGTACCGTCGGTTTCACCCTCCTCGCGGCGGCACTGCACCTGGGCAAGGAACACCGCACTACCTTGATCTGGCTCGCTGTCGCGTTGGCGCTGAATGTGATCGCCTTCGCGGTCACCTCTGGATTGAATGTTCCACTGAACGATCAACTGGCGGCCGCGGGCGATCCGGCGCAGATCGGCGATCTGGCAAAGGTGCGTGCCGATTTCGAATCAGCTTGGGTCCGTTGGAATATTCTCCGTGCGATTCTGCACACGCTGGCATTTTTGGTGCTGACCGGGGCGCTGTTCGTGGCCGGTATCCAGCACGGCCGCGCGCATGCTGCGGGTTCGGTTGGTGCACAGCAAGTTTCGCGCGTTCAGTCGATGCCCGGCGTCGGTCCGCAGGCCGCCGGTCAGCACTACCGGGCACCGATCATGGCTCAGCAGTACGGATTCGGGCAGTCCGGTGCGCAGCGGACTGGTGCGCGTTCCCTCGCGTAGGAATCGACCGCGGTACCTAGTTCTATGCCGCCGTCGGCGGGTCGATCAGCGATCGGCTCGCCGACGGCGGTTTCGGTATGCGAACTGCGAATCCGCCAGATCGGACTACATTCTCGCGGGCGATTACGCGGCAGTCACATCCAATTCCGCGATGCGGGCCACCATCGGGCGCGAGGCCGCGCGAATGCGCCTGACGGGCCGTCTGCGGGCCGAAAACGGTCAGCTACCGGACGCTGGCCGGCCCTGCCCTGCTGCGTAACCCGGACGGCAATCGTGCACTGTTGCGCGGCCTTTCCTGCGGCGGCCAGCACGCCGGCGCACTGGCCAGCGCGGACCCGTCGCGGCGATTGCGCGAGCGCGCGGCCGGCACGCCGCGAGCCGCCGTCAACGTCGGCTCGCCCGCCGATGCGACAACGTGTTCTAGTAAGTCCGCTACGACGCAAGGGCCGTACGTCTCCCGAATCGACGCCGGTAACTCGCACCCTGCCGACGGTCGAAACACTGTCGGCCGCATTACCGGTGAGTACTGCGAGGGGGGACTGGATTCGCAGCGGACTTGCTCGAACTGCCCTCCGGGTGACGATAAGTTGCGCTACGTTCTGGAACACGTTCCAGATTTGGAGGACTTCATGCGGCGTGTTTCCGGGTCCGCGCTCGTCGTTGCCGTGCTGGCCGTGCTGTGGATTGGTGCGGGTGGTATTGCGCAGGCCGAGTATCCGGTCGACTACAACTTCTTTGCCGGAATTCCGAACGAGCTGGTAAATCACGGTGGCTCGCTGCCGGGGTCCAATGATTGGGGGTGTCGACCCAGTGCGGAGCATCCGAATCCGGTGGTGCTCGCGCACGGTACCGGTGGTGGGGCGCAGACGAATTGGGGGCTCTACGCGCCGCTGCTCGCGAACGAAGGTTACTGCGTCTTCTCGCTGACCTATGGCGCCTACGATCTCCCGTGGCCGATCTCGGCGGTGGGCGGGATGCTGCCGATCGAGCAGAGCGCGGTGCAGTTCGGTGCGTTCGTGGATCGGGTGCTCGCGGCGACCGGGGCGAGCAAGGTGGATGTGGTCGGGCATTCGCAGGGCACCGTAATGCCGAATTACTACGCCAAGCGGCTCGGCGGTGCGGACAAGATCGATAAATACGTATCAATCGCACCGGCCTGGCGCGGTACCAATGCGGGCGGCGGTGCGGATGTGGCCGCGTTCGCCGACCGGCTCGGCGCCGGGCCCTACTTCCAGGCGGCTGCGGGTTCGCTGTGCCAGGCCTGCACCGAGCTATTGCGCGATTCGGCCTTCCTGCGGGATCTCAACAGCGACGGCGTCTACGTTCCCGGCATCACCTACACCAACATCATGGGCAGCCTCGACGAGATCGTCGTCCCTTACGACTCGGGCTTCGTGCCGGGGCCGAACACCACGAATATCGTCGTCCAGGACGGCTGCGCGTCCGATTTCTCCGAACATCTGGCCATCGCGGGCAGTCCCCGCACCGCTCGCTTCGTGCTCAATGCCCTCGATCCGGGGCATGCGCGCGAGGTGCCGTGCGAGTTCGTCCCGCCGTTCACCGGCTGACACCACGACTGGGAAGCGGCAACCGGCGATTTCGCTGAGGGCAAAACCCGAGCGGAAACGTATCCCGCAACAAGCACGTTATGAGTGAATGACCATGCTGTCGCTGGTCCCCAATAGGGTGGACTGGAGGCGGCGTAATCCCCGGCCAACTAGAGTGGAGTCCGGGGCCGCAACCCCCGGGCTTCATGGCAGGCTGACGCCACAGAAGCGTCGGACGCCAGAATGTCGGAGCAGGAGAGTGAGGGAGCGATGTTCGAGAGGTTCACCGACCGCGCGAGGCGCGTCGTTGTCCTGGCCCAAGAAGAGGCCCGGATGCTTAACCACAACTACATCGGCACCGAGCACATCCTGCTTGGGTTGATCCACGAGGGCGAGGGCGTAGCGGCGAAGTCGCTGGAATCCCTTGGTATTTCGCTGGAGGGTGTGCGCAGCCAGGTGGAGGAGATCATTGGCCAGGGCCAGCAGGCCCCGTCCGGTCACATCCCGTTCACCCCGCGAGCCAAGAAGGTGCTGGAGCTGAGCCTGCGCGAGGCGCTGCAGCTCGGCCACAACTACATCGGCACCGAGCACATTCTGCTCGGCCTGATCCGTGAGGGTGAGGGTGTCGCGGCGCAGGTGCTGGTGAAACTGGGTGCTGACCTCAACCGGGTGCGCCAGCAGGTCATCCAGCTGCTGTCCGGATACCAGGGGAAGGAGCCGGTGGAATCCGGTTCGCGCAGCGAGGCGGGCACCCCGTCCACCTCGCTGGTGCTCGACCAGTTCGGCCGCAACCTCACCCAGGCCGCCCTCGAGGGCAAGCTCGACCCGGTCATCGGCCGCTCGAAGGAAATCGAGCGCGTCATGCAGGTGCTGAGCCGCCGCACCAAGAACAACCCGGTCCTCATCGGCGAGCCCGGTGTCGGTAAGACCGCCGTGGTCGAGGGTCTGGCCCAGGCCATCGTCAACGGTGAGGTCCCGGAGACGCTGAAGGATAAGCAGCTCTACACCCTCGACCTGGGTTCCCTGGTCGCGGGCAGCCGCTACCGCGGTGACTTCGAAGAGCGCCTGAAGAAGGTGCTCAAGGAGATCAACACCCGCGGCGACATCATCCTGTTCATCGACGAGCTGCACACGCTCGTCGGCGCGGGTGCCGCCGAGGGCGCGATCGACGCCGCTTCCATCCTGAAGCCGAAGCTGGCCCGCGGTGAGCTGCAGACCATCGGTGCCACCACCCTCGATGAGTACCGCAAGTACATCGAGAAAGATGCCGCCCTGGAGCGCCGGTTCCAGCCGGTGCAGGTCGGCGAGCCGACGGTCGAGCACACCATCAATATCCTCAAGGGTCTGCGCGACCGCTACGAGGCGCATCACCGGGTCTCCATCACCGATGGCGCGCTGGTTGCCGCCGCGACGCTGGCCGACCGCTACATCAACGACCGGTTCCTGCCGGACAAGGCGATCGACCTGATCGACGAGGCCGGTGCTCGCATGCGCATCCGTCGCATGACTGCCCCGCCGGACCTGCGCGAATTCGACGACAAGATCGCCGATGCGCGCCGGGAGAAGGAAAGCGCCATCGACGCGCAGGACTTCGAGAAGGCGGCGCGACTGCGCGATAAGGAAAAGCAGCTGGTCGCCAAGCGTGCCGAGCGCGAGAAGCAGTGGCGATCCGGTGACCTGGACGTCGTGGCCGAGGTCGACGACGAGCAGATCGCAGAGGTGCTGGCCAACTGGACCGGTATCCCGGTGTTCAAGCTCACCGAGGAGGAGACCACCCGTCTGCTCCGCATGGAGGACGAGCTGCACAAGCGGATCATCGGCCAGGAGGATGCGGTCAAGGCCGTCTCCAAGGCGATCCGCCGTACCCGCGCCGGTCTGAAGGATCCGAAGCGTCCCTCGGGCTCGTTCATCTTCGCCGGTCCGTCCGGTGTCGGTAAGACCGAGCTGTCCAAGGCGCTGGCGAACTTCCTGTTCGGCGACGATGACGCGCTCATTCAGATCGATATGGGCGAGTTCCACGACCGCTTCACCGCATCGCGGCTCTTCGGTGCCCCGCCCGGGTACGTGGGCTACGAAGAGGGCGGCCAGCTCACCGAAAAGGTGCGCCGCAAGCCGTTCTCGGTCGTTTTGTTCGACGAGATCGAAAAGGCACATCAGGAGATCTACAACACCCTGTTGCAGGTCCTCGAGGACGGTCGTCTCACCGACGGCCAGGGACGTACGGTGGACTTCAAGAACACCGTGCTGATCTTCACCTCGAACCTGGGTACCTCGGACATCTCCAAGGCGGTCGGCCTGGGCTTCACCCAGTCCAACGCCGAGGGTTCGAACTACGAGCGGATGAAGCTCAAGGTCAACGACGAGCTGAAGAAGCACTTCCGGCCCGAGTTCCTCAACCGCATCGACGACGTGATCGTCTTCCACCAGCTCACCACGGATCAGATCGTGGAGATGGTGGATCTGATGATCGGCCGCGTCGCCACGCAGCTGCGGAACAAGGACATGGAGATCGAGCTGTCCCCGCAGGGCAAGGCACTGCTTGCCAAGCGCGGCTTCGATCCGGTGCTCGGTGCGCGGCCGCTGCGCCGGACCATCCAGCGCGAGATCGAGGACCAGCTGTCGGAGAAGATCCTCTTCGGCGAGATCGGTGCTGGACAGACCATCGTGGTCGATGTCGAGGGCTGGGACGGCGAGGGCTCCGGCGAGAATGCCAAGTTCACCTTCACCGGCAAGGCGAAGCTGACCAAGGCGGCAGCGACCGAGGAGAAGCCGGAGGTCGTGCTCACGGGTGCGGGCGAAGGCACCGCCGAGGCAGCTGGCGAGTAAGTCGCAACGGCTAGAAGATGCCGCCCGCCGGAAATCCGGTGGGCGGCATTTTTCGTA
Source organism: Nocardia sp. NPDC050630 (assembly GCF_044457245.1). Classification (NCBI taxonomy): domain Bacteria; kingdom Bacillati; phylum Actinomycetota; class Actinomycetes; order Mycobacteriales; family Nocardiaceae; genus Nocardia; species Nocardia sp. NPDC050630. The sequence continues at coordinate 369,551 of NZ_JBITGN010000006.1, read as the reverse complement.
TCAGCTTGTGAACCGGGCGAGTGCCGGAGCGAAGGCTTCGGCCAGTTCGCCGGGGACGATCAGTTCGTCTATGCCGTACTTCTCCCTGCGATATTCGAGCACCTCGGCCACGGCCGCCGGATCAGCGTCGAGCACACCCGCCGATCCGGCTGCACGCAGTCCCTCCGCGGTGAGTCCGAGCCGCTTGCTCAACCAGAACGGCAGTTCGTCACCGATGCCGACCAGTTGATGGGTGAAGCGCACATCGCGATCGGTATTGTCCCGCACGATCCGGACCATCTCGGCGAGATCGGATTCGGTGGCGTCCGGTCCGGCGGCCAGCAGTACGCGATCGGCGAAATCCGCTGCAACGGTGAGCATTCGACGACCGTTCGCGGCGACGACGATCGGCGGCGCCGGATCGACCTGTTCGCGAACGGCATGCGCGGTGGCGATGAGTTGCTCGCGCCGCTGGGCCGCCGAACCCCAAGGCATGCCGAGCCGCTCGGCCTCGGCACGCGCATCGGGACGCCCCGACCCGATGCCGAGTTCGAATCGTCCGTCCGAGAGCAGTTGCAATGCGGCGGTTTCGCGTATGGTGGCGGCCGGATTGCGCAGGGGCGCGGCTAGGACGTTCGGGCGCAGTCGGATGGTGGTGGTCACCGCGGCGGCAGCCGCGAGTGCCGGGAATGGGGAAGCGGTGTTCAGGGTGTCCGGCAGCAGGATCGTCCGGTAGCCCTGTTGTTCAGCGCTTTGTACCGCGCGAACCCATTCGGCTCCCGATCGCGGGGTGATGACGATGCCGAAGGTCATGCTCATGGTGTGTTCTCCCGTGACGGCGTCTTACCACCGCGCGGCTTGCCGTCGCGTTCGCGCAGCACGGCCAAGCGACTCCGATATTGATCCTCGGTGATCTCGCCGCGCGCGAATGCGATACGCAGCGCGCCGATTCCGCTCTGGTGGCCCCAGAACCGTCGCCGCGCGAATATGAAGACGACGATGATGGTGGCCCAGAACAGCAATGGGAAGATCCAGAAGAACGGCCAGGGATGCCATCCGCGGCCATAGTGATCGGCCAAGAAGGTCATGGCCTCGGGTTGGGTAAAAAGGTTCATGCCCTAACCCTGCGCCCGACACTCCCACCCGGACATCGGCCTGCCGACGACATTCGCCCTACGTCTGCGCGCGTACTCCCCAGCGCAGTCCTGCGCCTCCGATCGGTAGTGACAGCAGTGTTGGAAGAGCTGGTAAGGATGCGTGCCGCCTTTGCCGCAGACTGACAATCACCATGCGTGCGGATGTGACGCAGGGCGCGCGGCGATGTCGTATGCGTGCGCTCGCATAACCACTGGGCTCCTCGCACACGCCTGTGCGAGGAGCCGGGAAGTCAGGCGAGGGCGGCGTCGAGGGTGATGTTGTCCACCCCGGCCAGGGCCTTGCTGACCGGGCAGCCCGCCTTGGCCGCGGCCGCGGCGGCGGCGAAGCCATCGGCGTCCAGACCGGAGACCCGGCCGCGGACGGTGAGTTTGATGGCGCTGATGCGGAAGCCGCCGTCCGGATCCGGGCCGAGGGTCACATCGGCAGTGACGTCCAGGCTCTCGGGCGTGCCGCCGGCATTGCCGATCTGGGCCGAGAGGGCCATGGCGAAGCAGGAGGAGTGCGCCGCGGCGATCAGTTCCTCGGGGCTGGTGGTGCCGTCGGCATCGTCGGCGGCGCGCTTGGGGAAGGAGACGTCGTACTTGCCGACACCGGAACTGGCCAGCTCGACCTGGCCGGAGCCGTCCTGGAGACCTCCGGTCCAAGCGGTGCGCGCGGTACGTGTGGGCATCACGATCCTTTCGAAGATGTGTGAATCACAATTCGCAGTCGAACCTACCCCCGCCGCCCCAGCGGCGCGTGCGAAGGCCAGCCCGAATCGAGCGCCGCGCTGGACAGTGGTCAGGCGGGCTCGGCGGTGTGCTGATCGAGTTGCTCGAGTACCAGCGGCCAGGCCTGTGAGTGCCGGTCGCGGGCGGCTTCATCGGCAAATCCCGCGTGCGCCAGGCGAAGTCGAGTGCCGGAGTCGATCGGCATGAGCTCGACCGTCACCATGGTTTCCGCGCCCTCGGTGCCACCGGCCCCGGTCACCCAGGTCAGCTCGACGATCTGGTCCGGAATCAGACGAATGAACCGTCCGTAGTGCGGGCTGCGCATGCCCTGGTAGTCGGTCTCGAAGAAGAACGGCGCGTTCACGACTGGGCGCATGAGGACCGAGCCGGGGGCCGCGAACCAGTGGTCGAATCGTTCGGTCCAGGCCAGGTACAGCGCCGGTGGCGGCGCGGCCATCGTGCGCTCGACCTCGAGCCCGAAGGGACGCGACGATAGATCGGGTACCCGCACTGGTGCGAACATGCTTCGGACTGTACCGCCGGACCTGCTCACTCCGGATTGGTGACGCGCGCCAGCACGATGCCGCCGAGGATCAGCGACAGCGCCAGCAGCCGCCCGGCGCTCATCGGATCTTTGTTGATCACCACACCTAGGCTGATCGCCCCGATTGCGCCGATTCCGGTGAATACCGCGTACGCCGTGCCGACCGGCAGCGTCTGCATGGCCCGCGAGAGCAGGTACACCGCGACCGCGCCGAGCACGAAGCAGATGAGGGTCGGGACCGGGCGGGTGAAGTTCTGCGTCGGTTTGATGCTCTGTGACCAGATGATCTCCACCAGTCCGGCGACGCCGAGAATGATCCAGTTCATCAGTGCCCCTTGGCCAGCGCGCGCGCGGATTCCATTGCGGCCGAATAGGACTCGTCATGCTTGCGGCGCAGATGTGCCAATGCCGGGTCCTGCCTCGAGTTGGCGAGTTCCGCATTGACGAAAACGGTATCGGTGACGGCGAAATGGCCCGCGAAGAAATCGCGCAGGTAGCGCTCTTGGTGGTCGAAGGCGGCCTTCGGGGCGCCGGGTGCGTAGGAGCCGCCACGTGCCGAGACGACGACAAAACGCTTGTCGCCCAACGACATCCGCGGGAAGGTGACCTGATCGAGCCAGGCCTTGAGTGCGGCCGGGATCGAGTAGTTGTACATCGGGGTGCCGATCAGAATCGCCTCGGCGGCCAGCACCTCGGTCAGCAGTGGCTCCACGATCGCCCAAGCGGCGCTCTGTTCCGGCGTGCGGATCAGTTCGGCGAGGCGATGCAGGTCGGTGCTGGGTTGGGCGAGGACGGCATCGCATAGTTCGGTCCATGCCTCGTCGATGAACGGCACGGGCTCGGCAGCCAAATCGCGATAGATGTAGCTGCCGTCCGGATTCTCGGCGCGCCATGCCGTGGCGAATGCCGCGCTCAGTTCCCGGCTGATGGAACGACGTCGGGCGCTGGCATCGAGATGCAACAACGTGCTCATGGTTTCTCCCGTAGATTTAACTGGACACTCTGTCCGGTCGTCACCATACCGATAACCGGACACAATGTCCAGTTATTGCGAGGGTCGAGTACAGTCGGGATCATGAACAGCGATATGGACCTGCTCAGCGGGCATCCGGCGGCCCCGACCGAGCGCGCGGACGCGGCCCGCAACCGGGCCAAGGTGCTCGCCGCGGCCGCCGAACTGTTCGCAACGCGGGATCCGCGCACCGTCACGATGGACGACATCGCCAAGGCGGCGGGGGTCGGACGCGGCACGCTGTATCGCCGCTATCCGGATACGAATTCGATCGCCGTCGCACTGCTCGACGAACACGAACGCGCACTGCAGGAGCAGTTGTTGCGCGGTGCGCCGCCGCTGGGTCCCGGCGCGCCACCCGCCGAACGACTCGCTGCGTTCTATGCCGCCATGGTCGAATTATTGGACCAGCACGCGGATTTGGTGCTGGGTGCCGAGACTGGCGGCGCACGGTTCGCGACAGGCGCCTACGGCTTCTGGTTCGCGCACGTCCGGTCGCTCTTGGTGGCAGCCGGTGTCGGTGAACCGGACGCCATGGTCGATTCGCTGCTCGCGCCGTTGGCTGCCGAGGTCTATCAGCAGCAGCGGACACGGGGGCTCACCTCCGCGCAGATCGCGGCGGCGCTGGCCGAATTGGCCGGTTCCGTACTGTCGGAGAATGCGCCGAACCGTTGACGAACTGCTGTCCGCCAACGGTTTTCGGCTACTGAAACATCAGACCATATCGCGCCGCCGCACCAGCCACATCGTGCCCGCCGCGAACAGTGCCACGTACACCAACAGCGCGACGAGCGACTGAGCCCGCGGCAGGATATCGAGCACACCCGGCGTCGAAGGCCCGTCGACGGTCCGCATCGCACCGGCCATCGAGCCCGCCGCCGTACCCGGCAGATGATCGGTGAGCACCTCGAGCGGACTGAAGATCGCCACCACGCCGCGCAGCAGATTCTCCACCACCAGCACCCAAACCAGCCCGAGCCCGACGGCCAGGGCCGGACCGCGCGCGATCGCGCCGATCAGCGCACCGGCCAGCGTCCACATGCCGAGAATCGCTGTGCCGGTGATGATTCCGTTCACCGCCTGCCCCAGGCCGGGCAGTGCGAGCGACTGCGACTGGGTCATCGCGATTATCGATGCGACCCCGACATCGGCCACGAATGCGACGCACACCAGCCCGATTACCGTGACCGCCAGGCTGACCAGCGCACCGCCGATGGCGTTGTTTCGCGACGGACCCTGGGTAAGCACGGTTTTCCAAGTGCCCCAGCCGTAACCGCTACCGATGGTCAATGCGCCGAGAATGAGCATCAGCGCGCCACCGAACATCGCCATGCCCTGGGTGAAGACCTCCGGCACCGCGGCGGGCAACATCTGGTGCAGCAGCACGTCTTTGGGCACGCCGTTCGACATCGTCTTCATATCGCCGGAGGAGTAGGCGAGGTAGTTGAAGAGGTAGGAAAAGGTGAGATTCAGCAGGATCCAGGTGCTGAGAATGATCCAGAATGCGGGCCACTTGCGCAGTCGCAGCATTTCCGCTTTCGTGCTTGCCATCAGGTCTTTCCCGATCATTTCACCGGCTCCAATCGGGTCATTTCGAAGAACACTTCTTCCAGGGACTTTTCGTCGGTCCGCAGTTCCAGCAGGTCCGCGCCCGATTCGACGACCGCACGCGCGACCACCGGGGCGCTGGCAGCACCCGCCTCGATTCGAATTCCACCCGCGGTCAACATGGCCGAGCGCTCGCCGACCACGCGGCGTACTGCGGGAAATGCCACCTCCAGCGGTTCGGCGCGCAGTAAAAGCGAAGAGGCGCCGCGCAATTCGGCGACCGTGGATTCGGTGAGCAGTTGTCCGCCGGAGATCACCCCGACGCGGTCGCAGATCTCCTGGACCTCGCTGAGCATGTGGCTGGACAACAGCACCGTGTGACCATCACCGGCGAGAGTCGTGATGAGCTCTTGCATTTCGGCCATGCCCTGCGGGTCGAGGCCATTGGTCGGCTCGTCCAGAATCAGCAGATCGGGACGGCCGAGCAGGGCCGCACCGACGCCGAGGCGCTGCTTCATGCCGAGGGAGTAGCTGCGGAATTTATCGTCGGCGCGATTGGCGAGGCCGACGCGGTCGAGTGCGTGCGCTACCTCGACGGGCTCGATGCCGCGGTATTTCGCGAGTACCCGCAGGTTGTCGCGGCCGGTGAGGTACGGGTAGAAGCCGGGGCCCTCGATGAGGACGCCGATGCGGCGCACCACGGCCGGATCGCCGGGGGTATGTCCGAGCACGGTGGCGGTGCCCTCGGTAGGACGGATCAAACCGACGAGCATCCGCAGCGTGGTCGTCTTACCCGCACCGTTCGGGCCGAGGAAGCCGTAGATTTCGCCGGGCGCGACATTCATATGCACGCCGTCGACGGCTGTGTGCGTGCCGTAGCGTTTGGTCAGCCCCGCGGTGAGCACGATGGAATCTGTCATGCACCGAGAATCCGCCCCCGACCAGGGGGACACATCCGTCGCGCGGCGATGCTCGGCGTACGTACGGCGGCCTACTGAATACCGTGAAAGCGGCCGCGAGGATTGATGTCGCCCAGCACATGGTGCGGTCACAGCAGCGGCGCCGACGATCAGCACCAGCGAGGCGTATGCACCGCCGTCGCGGAGCACGGGTGTTCCGTTTGCCCGCGTCACATAGACCGTTGGCCCGCGACGTGACCGATGTGTCACCAGCTCGGCGTGGGCGGTACGCCGCTGTCGCCGGGGAAGGAGTGTTCGGGAATCCGAAATCCTGGGGGTTACTTCGGTTGACGTGACCATTGAGTCACCAGGGCGGCCAGTGCGCCGCAGCTGTCACCGAGGAAGGGGTGTGCGGAATGCCCAAATGCGGAGGTTACCTCGGTTGACGGCCGCTGACGCGACCATGTGGGCAGCCGCGATCGGAAATATATTCGGGGCGGAGGACGGGCATACGTAGCGCGGCGGACGTCATGACGCGTCCGGACTAATAGGCTGCACATGTGACAGCGCCAGGGGAATCGAAACGTGGCCCGGTCGTACAGGACTGGGTGCTCGCGCTCGTCGTGGCGGTGATACAGGTCGGTGGGGGACGCAATGCCAACCTGCGCCAGACCGGAGTGCACTCACTCGACGCGCTCGGCTATGTGCTGTTGCTCATCGGACCGGTGGCGCTCTTGCTACGCCGTTCCTACCCGCTGCCCGCGCTGCTCGTCACGATCGCGACATGCGCGGTGTATCTGCTGCGCGGCTACGGCTACGGCCCGATTTTCGTTTCGCTGGTGATCGCATTCATCAGCGCCGCGATCGTCGGATCACGCTGGTGGACATATCCGCTCGCGCCGATCGGTTATCTCGTGCTGCTGTGGCCGGTGCCCGCGCTGGTCGGGCATCCGGCCGACCCGTGGCTGGCCTTCGGCATGATCGCCTGGCTGGGGATACTGGTCGCGATCGCCGAGGGGATCCGTCAGCGCAAGGCAGTGCTTGTCGCCCGCAGGCAGCGGGCCGAGGCGGCGCGTCGCGATGAGGAGGCGCAGCGGGAACGGCGAGCCAGTGAGGAGCGGCTTGCGATCGCGCGTGAGCTGCACGATGTCCTGGCGCACAGTCTTTCGCTGATCAATGTTCAGTCCTCGGTGGCGCTGGAGCTTTTCGCCAAGAAACCGGAACAGGCCCAATCTGCGCTCGCGGCGATCAAGACGGCGAGCAAGGATGCCTTGGTCGAGGTGCATACGTTGCTGCACGCGATCCGCAACGGTAGCGCGGCCGAAGTGCGCGACCCCGATGTCGAGCCCGAAACCGAATCAGCGCCTGCGCAGTCCCTACGGCCCCAAGGCAATTCTGTTGCTCGCAACGTCGAGGATCGGCCGCCCGCGCCGCGGAGCCCGGCTCCGAGCATCCGGGACTTGGACGCACTGCTGCAGCGCACTCGCGCGGCTGGTCTCACGGTCGACACCCGCATAATCGGCACCGCACACAAGCTGCCAAGCGTCGTCGATGTGGCGGCGGCCCGCATCATCCAGGAATCGCTGACCAATGTGGTCCGCCACGCACCCGGCGCGCCGGCCGCGGTGACCATCCGCTACGCCGCCGATTCGGTCGAGATCACCATCGACAATGCTCGCGCCACCGGCACACCATCGAAGTCCGGGGCCAGCGGCGGCAATGGCATTCTCGGCATGCGCGAGCGTGCCCACGCCCTCGGCGGCCAGCTCATCGCCGGTCCCCGGCCGAGTGGCGGATACCGCGTAGTGGCTCGGCTACCGTCCCAGGTGGGGGCTCAGGAGGAGGCGCGATGAACACGGGATCCCGTGGCAATTCGACAGGTGGGCCGGTTCGGGTGCTTGTTGCCGACGATCAGGCGCTTGTGCGCGGCGGTTTCGTCGCGCTGCTCGACGCGCAGGACGGTATCGAGGTGGTGGGCGAGGCCGACAACGGTGAACAAGCCGTCCGCATGACCCGCAGTCTGACTCCGGACGTGGTCCTGATGGATATCAGGATGCCCGTTCTGGACGGACTTGCCGCCACCCGAATGATCGCTGAGGATCCGAAACTCGCCGAGGTGCGGGTAGTTGTCCTGACCACCTTCGAACTGGACGAATACGTCTTCGAAGCGATGCGCGCGGGCGCAACGGGGTTCCTGGTCAAACACACCGAGCCCGCTGATCTCGTCCGCGCTGTCCGAGTCGTCGCCGCGGGTGATGCCCTGCTCTCGCCCGGCGTTACGCGCCGCCTCATCGCCGAATTCTCGGCCCACGCCAAACAGCCCCCGCCCGCCGCGTTCACCGAGTTGACCGACCGCGAGCGCGAGGTGATGACCCTGGTAGCCGAGGGCCTCACCAATGCCGAAATCGGCGAGCGCCTGTTCATGAGCCCCGCCACCGCCCGCACCCATGTCAGCCGCATCCTCATGAAACTGGGCGCGCGAGACCGCACCCAACTCGTCGTCATGGCCTACGAATCCGGCATGGTCCGACCCCGCTGGCAATAATGCTGTCGCACACCCGGTGACTACCGCGCTACCAAATAGCCTGTGCGAGAATGTCACTACCGTTGCGACGCCAATGCCCGGAAGTAGCGGCGGGCACTCGGGTGGTACATGGCGGGGATGGCAATCAGGACGGCGAGGATGTGGCCGGTGCGCAAGGTTCCGATGATCACCGCTGATGCGGTGAGATTGTCGAATAGGTCGCTGATCTGCTTGGCGGACAACGTGGCTGCCAGCGGTTCGATTATCAGCGAGGCCAGGCCGATCACGCCGATGCCGACGGTGAGCACCGTCCTGGCCCAGCGGGCACCGCGCGCCATCCGGACGGCCACGCCGAGAACCGCCAGATAGATTCCGCCGCGAATAGCCAGACCCGTTGCAAGCGAGCCGATATCGGCGTTCGGACGGCCCAATTGCACGGCAGTGTAGGCGATGGCCTCGCCGACGCCGCACAGCAGCGCGATCACAAGTCCGGTGAATGCCACGGCAACCGAGCGTGGTCGGTCGTTTCGTAGCCGTACGGAAAAGGCAGTGCCGGTCATAAGACCAACACTGCCTTTCGCAGTCCGGACTATGGATCAGCCCGCGGTAGCAACTGAGGCTCGTACCGGAGTGCTATCGCGCGTGGCGAATTCGGTGAGTGCCGCGAAGCCGAGGCCGAGGCAGGCCCACAGAGTGGCCGTCTCGCCGAGCGATGTCGCACGGAACTGCCACAGCAGCACAGCCGGGAAATCGTCCTTCACCTCGTTGACGCCGGGCAACAGGACGTACCCGAGCACAACGATGAGCACGAACGTCGCGACCCCGGCGATCAGCCGGACCGTATCCAGTTGCGCGGCAAGCAGTTTGTAGACGTACAGTCCGATGCCGACCGCAACCAGGCCGAGTAGCACCGCTGCGACCCACAGCAGAGTGCGCTGGTTGATGGTGTCCGGTTCACCAACGGCCGGTGGATTGGCCGGGTATTTGAAGAAGGGCACCGCGACAATCGCGGTCCAACCGGCCAATGCCAATCCGAGTGCGAGCTTGGGCCCCGACAAACTGGTGTACCGCCGGGCGAAATATGCGACCGAAGCGAAGATCGCCCCGAGCGCGAGCCCGGCAAGCCCGAGAGCAAGGAACTGCCCGAACTTCTGTCCGGAACGGCTGACCAGCGCTTCTTCCTCGTCGCCGTGCGTATGCCCGGCTGGTTCGTTGACGTGCTCGGCCGCATGTTCTTCAGCGGAATTGGCTTCTTCGATGGAGATGGCGGCATCGATCTTGGGTTCGCCGACGAAGTAGCCCACTGTCGCAGCCAGCAGGCCGGCGATGAGGCCGGCCAGCAGGCCACGGAGCAGCAAAGTCTTGAGCGATCCGATCAATGGCACGGCACACCGAGCAGGTGACGTCCGTCGTGCATGAGCTCATGCAGGTACATCCCGCTGCGCGAGATGACGCCCTGGTCGAAGCCGACCAGGTACAGCGTGAGCAATGCGAGAAGAACGACGCCCACCGCGATGAGCAGCGTGCCGAGTGAATCAGTTGCCCGACTCGGTGAATGCGCGATAGCCATTCGAGTCCTCCTAGGGATGCGCGTCCCGTGAGTTGTTCGGTGCGAAGGTGCCGGTGTCTGGCTTTCCGGCACCAAGGACTCGGTGCAAGAACACAGTGGCGCGACCGCTTCGGAATTTCACCGAATTACCGCGTCACCCTCGCGTTTGTCATTTCGAACTGTGACATCCGTTCGCACCCGCCGTCAACACGGCGGGCGACTTGCCCAGGCCGGAATGGGCGAGTCGCGCGCCGCGTCTGTCCAGCGGTTTCAGGAAGCGGACTTGGCCGCGACGTCCAGCACGACCTCGAACTCCAACAGCGAGGCACCCGTGGAAACCGGCTTCTGCCGCTCGCCGGCGTGCGCCTCGCGCGCGGGTCCGTCCCGCCACGCCGCGAACGACTCCTCCGAATCCCACTGGGTGACAACGAAGTACCGGTTCTCCCCGGCCACCGGCCGCAACAACTGGAAGCCGAGGAAGCCCGGCGAGCCCTCGACCGCATGCGCGCGATGGGCGAATCGCTTCTCCAACTCGGGGCCCGCGCCCTCCGGAACCTCGATCGCATTGATCTTCACAACAGCCATGGCTCCGACGATACGTCCGCACGCATCGGACACCCCGCAGCGCATGCGAGGTAGACCATCGGAGGCGAGTCGATTGCGAGACTCTGCAATGACGGCTCTTACGAGCGAGGAGCTCGCGGCCCGTCTCGCGTCCGAGCCGTCGAAGCGCATGCGACGAAGTCACGGGACTGCCTTCCCGCATGCGGGCACTAGGTGCCGAACGCCCCGCCATCACCAACCACCACGGAGCGAGTCTTACGAGCGACCCGTTCGCGGCCCGTCTCGGACGCGAGACACCAGGGGGGCGCGAACGGGTCGCGCCGAAGGCGCGGCAAGATGACACAGTGTTGTACGACGAAGGCGGAGCGGGAGTGCCGATCCTGCTGCTGCACGGACTGATGGGCAGTGCCCGCACCTGGCGCGATCAACTGGGCTGGCTGCGGAACTTCGGCCACATCTACACCTTCGACGCCGCTGGTCACGGTCGCCCCGCACCCGTGGACCTGACCACCGAGGCCTTCATCGATGACCTCGCTTCGGCGACCGCCGAAATTTCCGAACCCATGGTGGTCATCGGACATTCGATGGGTGGCCTGCACGGCTGGGTATTCGCGGCGCAGTATCCGCAGCGGGTGCGCGCGCTGGTGGTCGAGGATATCGCCCCCGACTTCCGCGGCCGCACCGCCGCGAACTGGGCGGCGATGATCGAGGCCTGGCCGCAGCCATTTCCGAATGCGGACGCGGTGTTGGATTTCTTCGGCCCGATCGCCGGGCGGTACTTCCTCGACTCTTTCGATCAGGGGCCGGACGGCTATCGCCTACACGGTTCGGTCGCGACCTTCCGCGATATCTCCGAGGAGTGGGGAACCCGGGACTTCTGGGCGCAATGGCGCGCGGTCGAAGCGCCGGCACTCTTGATCGAAGGCGAATTCACCATCACTCCCGAGGGGCAGATGCGGCAGATGGCCGAGGTCCATCCCGACGCTGTCTACGTCCGAATCCCGAACTCCGGACACCTGGTTCACGACGATCAGCCCGAGCGCTACCGCACCGAGGTCGAAGCCTTTCTTCGCAAAATTCTCGACCACCGCGTACGAGATTGATCTAGTCCGCTGGCCAGGGCTGACAAGCCGTCGTGGCTCTTCATGTGGTCGGGATTGCGGCCACTACAACCCTGGTTGCGATTGGTTCAGCCCTCGCCGGCCAGGGCGAACAGCCCGTCGGGAGTCTGTTCGATGAGGCCGTCGACGAGCAGCGAGTCCAATGCGCGGTCGCGTTGGCCGGGATCGCGAGTCCAGGCCAGATCCAGGCGGATTCGCTCGACCGGACCAGTTGCCTCGCGCAACACGTCGAGCAACCGCCCACGCGCCTGACGATCGGTGCCCTCGTACTTCTGCGTCTTGCGCACCACATCGGAGACCGGCCTGCCCGCGGAAACCCACGCGCATTCGGGCAGCGGGCAGCGCGAGCAGTTGGGCGTGCGAGCCGTGCATACCGTCGCGCCGAGCTCCATCAGCGCGGCGGAAAACATTGCGGCATGGTCGATTCGGCGCGGCAGTAGCGCTTCGGTCTCGGGCAGATCGCGCGACGACGGATTCCCCGCCTCCGCCCGCCCGTGCACCGCACGCGCGACCACGCGGCGAACATTGGTGTCCACCACCGGAACTCGCTGTCCGTAGGCGAAACAGGCCACCGCACGCGCGGTATACGCGCCGATACCCGGCAGACCGAGCAGCACATCGACATCGGTCGGCACCTCGTCGCCGTGCTCCTCGGCGAGCACCTTGGCGCATTCGTGCAGCCGCAACGCCCGCCGCGGATAGCCGAGCTTGCCCCAGGCACGCAGCACCTCGGCCTGCGATGAGGCCGCCATGGCCGAGGGGACCGGCCAGCGCGCGACCCACTCGCGCCAGATCGGCTCGACCCGCACCACCGGCGTCTGCTGCAGCATGATTTCGCTCATCAAAATCTGCCAGGCGGTGACGTCCTCGCGCCGCCACGGCAGATCCCGCGCGGTCGCCCGGTACCAGTCCAGCAACGACTCGGCATCCACCCGGTTGCCACCCGTCGTGATCTCGGTTTTTCCGCCTGTACGCTGCTGCGCTGCGCCGCCCTCCGACACTGCCCTCACCGTTCCTATGGTCCTGCGGCCGGTCGATATTTGCCGAGCCGTAACGAACCGGACTCGCTGGTAACCACTGCGATGTGCACAATGGTCGGTATGCCGGATTCCAACCCGATCAGTGCCTGGAAATCCCTTCGCGAGGGCAATGAACGCTTCGTAAGCGGCAACCTGCTGCATCCTAGCCAGGGTGCGGTCGACCGGGCCAAGCTCGTGAGCGGCCAGCACCCGCACGCGATCCTGTTCGGCTGCGGTGACTCCCGCGTTGCCGCAGAACTGATTTTCGACCAGGGCCTCGGCGATATGTTCGTCGTGCGCACCGCGGGCCATGTCGTGGACAGCTCGGTGCTCGGCTCGATCGAGTACGGCGTGCAGGTCCTGAATGTGCCGCTGATCGTTGTGCTCGGGCACGACAGCTGTGGCGCGGTGAAGGCCACCATCGACGCGCTCGACGGCGGTGAAGTACCCGGCGGATTCATCCGCAGTGTGGTCGAACGGGTCGCGCCGTCGATTCTGATCGGCCGCAGGGAGGGACTGTCCACCGTCGACGAGATGGAGGCCAGGCATGTGGTGGAGACCAGTCGACTGCTCATGCAGCGCTCGATGATCATTTCGCAGCGCGTTGCTACGGGTGAGTGCGCGATCGCCTGCGTCACGTACAAGCTGGCCGAGGGCGAAGTGAAGTTGCAGCGAGTCGTCGGCAATATCGGTGAGCTGGTCTGATACCGCGATCCGAGACGGCTGACGGTGGGAGCGGAATTTACCTGCCCCGCGCGGGTTTTCCGATCCGACACGCCGGGGTCCTGAGTCGCTGTACCGGATCGTGCCCTTACCGTTGACTCCGTGCTGGAACCGAATGGACCGCTGCCTCCGGAGATCTACTGGCGACGCCGCGCGCTCGCCGTAGGCGTCCTGGTCGTGGCGCTCGCACTGGTGATCTGGTTGGTATTGACGGTCACGCGCGGCGGCGATTCGCCCGGTACGACCAAGGCGGCCGCGACGAGTTCCGCGTCGGCGACGAATAAGCCAGCGGGCGCGTCCGCCTCGACGCCGCCGCCGACCACCGGCGAATCCAGTGCGAAGCCCTCCGGCACCACCGCCGCGGCTGCCAACAACAGTCAGGTCGCCGCGGGTAGCTGCCCGGATCAGTCGCTGGCGGTGAAGGTGACCGTCGAGCAGCCGACCTACAAGACCGGCGAGAATCCGGTATTCGGCATCGTGATCACCAATATCTCGTCTACGGCTTGTTCGCGCGATGTCGGCTCCGGACTCCAGCAGGTCTCGGTGACCACCCTCGACGGCCAGCGCCGCCTGTGGTCGAGCACTGACTGTTACCCGGACGGCGCCCCCGACGTCCGCACCTTGAACCGGGGCGAGCAGGCGGCTTTCATGGTTACCTGGTCCGGCTCGACCTCCCAGCCCAACTGTGCGGGCGACCGCGTCCAGGTCCCGCCCGGCGCGTACGCCGTTGTCGCCCAACTGGGTTCACTACGCAGCGCCGCCGAACCCTTCAACATCGCATGACCTGTCGCATATCCAGTGGCCATCGCGCACGGCCTGCGCGACAACCACTGGCCGTGCGTGATCACTCGGGTTGTGCGGTAGCGGGTCAGAAGTCGGGGGCGGTCTCGGTCGCCGCGGCGCGCTGTTTGCGAAGACCCGCGAGGCGGATGGCCGATTTGACGTCGGTCACCTCGTGGATCTTCATGCCGCTCTTGGTGCGTGCCAAGCCTGGTGGCACCAGGGCGGTGGTGAAGCCGAGGCGCTCGGCCTCGGCGAGTCTGCGCTCCAGACCGGTGACCCGGCGCACCTCACCCGCCAACCCGACCTCACCGAGGATGACCCAGCCGACCGGCAACGCCTGATCGCGCTCGGCACTGGCAATGGCAAGTGCCACAGCGAGATCCGCGGCGGGCTCCAGCAGGCGCATGCCGCCGACCGTCGCGGCGTACACGTCGTGCTTGCCGAGGAACACCCGCCCGCGGCTCTGCAGTACGGCGAGGACCATCGCGACCCGGTTGTAGTCGAGTCCGCTCACCGCGCGCCGCGGATTCGGGATCTCGGTGTGCACGGTCAACCCCTGCACCTCGGCGACCAGCGGCCGCTTACCGTCCATCGCCACCGTGACCGCCGTGCCCGATACCGAATCGGTGCGGTGGTGCAGGAACAGTCCTGACGGATCGGTGACGCAGGAGATCCCGTCGTCGTGCAATTCGAAACAGCCGACCTCATCGGAGCTGCCGAAGCGGTTCTTGATGCCGCGCACCATGCGCAGGGTGGAGTTCTTATCGCCCTCGAACTGCAGCACCACATCCACCAGATGTTCGAGCGTGCGCGGGCCCGCGACATTGCCGTCCTTTGTGACATGTCCGACCAGCAGCACCGCGATTCCGCTCGCTTTGGCCAGTGATGTCAGCGCCGCCGCCACCGCGCGCACCTGGGTGACGCCGCCGATGGTGCCGTCCACCTCCGGGACGAGCATGGTCTGCACGGAGTCGACCACCAGCAGCGTCGGGCGCACCTGTTCGACATGGCCGAGCACGATCGACAGATCCGATTCGGCTGCGAGATAGACCCTTTCGTGTACCGCATTGGTCCGGTCGGCTCGCAGCCGAACCTGTCCGGCCGATTCCTCGGCGGTGACATACAGCGACTTCTCGTCGCGCTGGGTGGCCCACCGGTGGGCGACCTCCAACAGCAGCGTCGACTTGCCGACGCCGGGTTCACCGGAGAGCAGTACGACCGATCCGGGCACGATGCCACCGCCGAGCACCCGGTCGAGTTCTTCGACACCGGTCGGCCTGGCCTTGGTGACCTTCGAATCGATATGCGAGATGGGTGCGGCGGCGGTGCTCGGCAGCATGGCCTTGCGCCCGACCGGTGATGCCGCGGTGGCCGCCGATCCGGCTACCTCGTCGACGGTGCCCCATGCGCCGCAGTCCGGGCATTTGCCCACCCACTTGGCGACCTCGTACCGGCATTCGGAGCATCGGAAGATCGACTTGGTCTTGGCCACACGCGCACCTTACGTATCGCCCCCGACAACCTGATACGAAAACGGCTGCCGCGCGAAGCGCGACAGCCGTTCGAAGGCAGTGGATCAGTGTCCGCCCTTGTGCTCGCCTTCGGTCGCCGCGGCCTGGCCCTCGTGCCGGTCGGTTTCCGCACCGGCGTCGACCGGGACCTGCACGGTGACGGTGCCGTTCTGCTTGAAGTTGAATGTCACCGGGTAGGTGAGGCCTGGGGTGATGTCCTTGGTCAGGCCGGTGACCTCGATCAGGCCCGGCTTCTTCTCCGGGTCGACGGTGGTCTTCTGGCTGGCCGCTCCGGGCGCGGCGGAGCTGCTCGGCGTCGCGCCGTGCTCGTCGGACTTGGCGGCGGTTGCGGCGCCGGGAGAGGTCGCCGCGACGACGGTCTGCTGCGGGGCGATCTGGAAGGCCGAGGCACCCGAGGGCGGGGTGATCTTCACCGTGCCGAGGTCGGTGGTGATGCTGGTCAGCTCGTCGGTGACGGTCTCGCCATTGTTGACGACCGACAGCGCGATGATCGCCTTGCCGCCCTTGGCATTGGTGTAGTCGGTGCCGGTGGCCGGGAAGACGATGTGCACATTGCGCAGCGAGATCCGGTCGATGTCGGCGTGGTTGCCGTTCACCGCGGCGACCTGGGTCGCGGTCTGCGCGACCTGGCCCGAACTGCAGCCGGACAGCACGAGGGCCGCTCCGGCGGCGAGCGCGGCGACCGAAACCATGCGACGACGCGCCCCTGTCGAGGCGGTCACAGCTTTCAGGGCAGTCACGGGTTGTCCCTCCATGTCGACCAGGCTTACTCCGCTAGGGAGAGTAATAACTAGGCAGCGTAGTAGTAGCCTCCGCGGCCGGGGCGCGGGGGTTGTGTTGAATCCGTGGGGTCCCCATGGCTGGCAGGTTCGGACACCCCCATGCTCGGCATCCGTTGGGTAACGGTTTTGCGTGGCGGCGGCGTGGTTGCGGACACGCTACTCGGCTCGCGGACCGTCCGGTGTGCTATTCGCGCCGGTCGATAACCTGTTCTGGCACAACGCAATGCACACCGCGCCGGTTCTGTCAACCCCCACGGTTGGCTCGTTGTGGCCCTGACCTGCACAGTTGATCGCGCCGTTACCGAGTCGCATGTTAAACTGTGAACATCGAAAGGGGCACGGGACACATGATTTTTAAGGTCGGAGACACCGTCGTTTACCCCCACCACGGAGCGGCGCTGATCGAAGCTATCGAGACTCGCACCATCAAGGGTGAGCAAAAAGAGTATCTGGTCCTGAAGGTCGCCCAAGGTGACCTGACTGTTCGCGTTCCCGCAGAGAACGCCGAATATGTCGGCGTGCGCGACGTCGTCGGCCAGGAGGGTCTCGATCGAGTCTTCCAGGTGCTGCGTGCGCCGCACACCGAAGAACCGACTAACTGGTCTCGCCGCTACAAGGCCAACCTGGAGAAGCTCGCCTCCGGCGATGTGAACAAGGTGGCCGAGGTCGTTCGCGACCTCTGGCGTCGGGAGCAGGACCGCGGCCTGTCTGCGGGTGAGAAGCGGATGTTGGCCAAGGCCCGTCAGATTCTCGTCGGTGAGCTCGCGCTCGCCGAGGGGACCGATGACGGCAAGGCCGAGACGCTCCTCGATGAGGTTCTCGCCGCGGCTTCCTGACCGTGAACGTTTCCAACAGCGACGGATCCGTCGTTGCGTTGGTGCCTGCCGCCGGTCGTGGCGTGCGTCTGGGTGAATCGACTCCCAAGGCGTTCGTCACGGTCGGCGGCACACCTATGGTCCGGCTGGCCGTCGACGGCCTGATCGCCTCCGGCGCGGTCGACCGGATCATCGTGATGGTCCCCGCCGAACTCGTCGAGAGCGCCGTTGCCCTGCTGCCGCCCTCGGAGTCGGTGCGCGTGGTCATCGGCGGCGCCGAGCGCACCGATTCGGTGCGCTGCGGTATCGCCGCCGCCCCCGATGCCACCCATTTCCTCGTGCACGACGCCGCCCGCGCCTTGACTCCGCCTGAGCTGATCGCTCGAGTTGTAGCGGAACTGCGCGCCGGGGCCGAGGCCGTCGTGCCCGCATTGCCGGTGGTCGACACCATCAAATCCGTCGACGCGCGCGGCGAGGTCACCGGCACGCCCGACCGCGCCGGTTTGCGCGCCATTCAGACCCCACAGGGTTTCGCCGCCGACTTGCTGCGCGCTGCCTATGCCGATGAGCGGCGGCAGACCACCGACGACGCCGGTCTGGTCGAGCTGCTCGGCACCCGGGTGCGCACGATTCCGGGCGACCCCATGGCTTTCAAGATCACCACCCGGCTCGACCTGGTGCTGGCGAATGCCGTGCTGGAGTGCGCGCGGACGGCAGGTCTGGCATGAGTATGCGCGTCGGCATCGGAAGCGATGTCCACCCGATCGAGGCGGGCAGGCCATGCTGGATGGCGGGTCTGCTCTTCGACGGCGACGACGGTTGCGCCGGACATTCCGACGGCGATGTCGCCGCGCACGCACTGTGCGATGCGCTGCTTTCCGCCGCCGGACTCGGCGATGTCGGTGCGGTCTTCGGTACCGGTCGGCCGGAATGGGCAGGCGTTTCCGGCGCGGCCATGCTCAAAGAAGTGCGAAGGCTCCTCGATGAGGCGGACTTCGAAATCGTCAATGCGGCGGTCCAGGTGATCGGCAATCGGCCGAAGATCGGACCGCGTCGCGCCGAGGCCCAAGAGGTGCTCGGCGAGCTGCTCGGCGCCCCGGTCTCGGTGT
The DNA here is from genome assembly GCF_044457245.1 of Nocardia sp. NPDC050630. Taxonomy (NCBI): domain Bacteria; kingdom Bacillati; phylum Actinomycetota; class Actinomycetes; order Mycobacteriales; family Nocardiaceae; genus Nocardia; species Nocardia sp. NPDC050630. Next base: position 351,180 of record NZ_JBITGN010000006.1, on the reverse strand, counting down.
CGGGCACCACAACCGACGGCCTCGGATTGACCGGCCGCGGCGAGGGCATTGCGGCAGTGGCTACCGCCCTGCTACAAGAGTGTCGCTGATCCAGCTTCCGCCGACCTGAGCCGCTCCATGAACGGCCTTATCTACCAGCTAGGATCGACTTCCGTGACTCTGCGCCTTTTTGACACCGACACGCGGACCATGCGCGATTTCGCGCCATTGGTCCCCGGCCGTGCCTCGGTGTACCTCTGTGGCGCCACTGTGCAGGGGGAACCACATATCGGCCATGTGCGCAGCGGAGTCGCATTCGACGTACTACGGCGCTGGCTGCTCGCCCACGACTACGACGTGTGGTTCATCCGCAATGTCACCGATATCGAGGACAAGATCCTGACCAAGGCCGCCGAGGCCGGTCGGCCCTGGTGGGAGTGGGCGTCCACCTACGAGCGCGCCTTCGACAAGGCCTATCAGACCCTCGGCGTACTGCCGCCTTCGGTGGAGCCGCGCGCGACCGGCCACATCACCCAGATGATCGATCTGATGCAGCGGCTGATCGAGCGCGGGCACGCCTATGCCTCCGCGGGCAACGTCTATTTCGATGTGGTCAGTTATCCGGAATACGGCAGCCTGTCCGGGCACAAACTCGATGACGTGCACCAAGGCGAAAGCGCGGGCGAGGGCAAGCGCGATCCGCGCGACTTCACGCTGTGGAAGGCCGCCAAACCGGGCGAGCCGACCTGGCCGTCGCCGTGGGGTCCCGGTCGACCCGGCTGGCATCTGGAATGCTCCGCCATGGCCGAGTTCTACCTCGGCTCCGAATTCGATATCCATTGCGGCGGAATGGATCTGGTTTTTCCGCACCACGAGAACGAGATCGCCCAGTCCAAGGCGGCCGGTGCCGGTTTCGCGCAGTACTGGCTGCACAACGGCTGGGTGACCATGGGCGGCGAGAAGATGTCCAAGTCGCTGGGCAATGTGCTCTCGGTGCCGAATGTGCTGAAGAAGGTGCGGGCCGTTGAACTTCGGTTCTATCTTGGCAGCGCGCACTACCGATCGATGCTGGAGTACTCGGATAAGGCCCTCTACGATGCAGCGGCCTCGTATCAGCGGATCGAGGCCTTCGTGCATCGGGTGGCCGAGCGGGCCGGGGAGATCGCGGTCGGCAAATGGACCGATGCGTTCGCCGAGGCGCTCGACGACGATCTGGCGATTCCGCGGGCCCTGGCCGAGGTGCACCGGGTTGTGCACGAGGGCAATAAGGCGCTGGAGTCGGGTGCGATCGATGAGGCGGTCGAGTTGGCCGGGCAGGTCCGTGCCATGCTGAATATTCTCGGCGTTTGCCCGTTCGACCCGCAGTGGTACACCCCACAGGACAATTCCGTCGCGCTGGATGCACTCGACGTCCTGGTGCGCGCCGAACTCGACCGTCGCCAGCAGGCGCGCGTCGCGAAGGACTGGGCCAGTGCCGATGCGGCGCGGGACCGGTTGCAGGCCGCCGGAATAGAAGTGACCGATACTCCGCAGGGTCCGGAATGGTCGCTGGGCGCGGCACAGCATTCGCCGGGCGCGGTACAGCGTGGAAAGGCGAACTGATGGCAGGTAATTCGCAGCGTCGCGGCGCTATTCGTAAGGGTGGCAGCAAGAAGGGCGCGGTCGTCGGCTCGGGTGGGCAGCGTCGGCGCGGTTTGGAGCCGCGCGGTGCGACCCCGCCCGCTGAGGCGCGCACCAAACATCCCGCCGCCAAGCGTGCCGTCGCCAAGGCGAAGGCAGCGGCGCAAGGTAGGTCGGGTCCGCGCGGTGGCGCGCGTCCGGCCGGACGCAAGAGTGACGACGGTCCCGAGATGGTGCTCGGCCGTAACCCGGTCGTCGAATGTCTGCGTGCCGGTGTGCCCGCGACCGCGCTGTATGTCGCGGTGGGCACGGAAAACGACGATCGGCTCACCGAAAGTGTGAAGATCGCCGCGGATGCGAGTATTTCGATCCTCGAGGTGCCGCGTACCGATCTGGATCGGTTGAGCGCCAACGGACTGCATCAGGGTGTGGCGCTGCAGGTGCCGCCGTATCGGTATGCCCATCCGGATGATCTGGTTGCGCGGGTACAGGATTCGGCCGAACCCGCCTTGCTGGTCGCGCTGGACAATATTTCTGATCCGCGAAATCTCGGTGCGGTGATCCGTTCGGTGGCCGCCTTCGGTGGTCAGGGTGTGCTGATACCGCAGCGGCGCAGCGCCAGCGTCACCGCGGTGGCCTGGCGGACCAGTGCCGGTGCCGCGGCCCGGCTTCCGGTCGCCCGCGCGACGAATCTCACTCGCACACTGAAGGATTGGGCGTCGCGGGGATTTCAGATCGTCGGTCTGGACGCGGGCGCTGATACCACCATCGATGATTTCGACGGCCGCATTCCGACCGTGATCGTGGTCGGTTCGGAGGGGAAGGGCCTGTCCCGGCTGGTTCGCGAGACCTGTGATTCGATCCTCGGCATTCCGATGGCGGGTCCGGTGGAATCGTTGAACGCGTCCGTCGCGGCGGGCGTCGTACTGTCCGAGATCGCGCGCCAGCGTCGAGTCTGAGGACCGCGGCTGGGGCACCGGCAGGCCTGTTCGAATCGCAACGGGCGGATCGGGAATCAGCCAGCGGGCAAATCGGCCACCGGGGTTGAACCGCAAATCGACTCCGGCCCCGTAGAATTCGACTCGTGGTCATCCCGAATCAGGCTCCCCAGGAGACAGTCGAGCATCCGCATGCGACGGCAGTGCTGGCGCTCGGTGCGGCGAGTCTGTTGTGCTGCGGTGCGCTGGGACCGGTGGCCTGGGCGCTCGGCAGACGTGCGCTCGACCAGATCGAGGAATCCCACGGTGGTTACAGCGGCCGCGCACAGGTGCTGGTCGGCTATATCCTCGGCGTAATCGGCACGATCCTGATGGTCTGCATGGCGATCGTATTCCTGCTCATCCTGATCGGCGGTCGCGCGTAGCCAAGCGAGTCAATCCAGGCTGGGGCGTTGCTTATCGCCGCTGCTGTCCCAGGTGGGCCATTCCTCGCTGATGCTGCCGGTCCAATTGGGCTGGCGGCGCTCCCGGAAGGCCGCCATCGCCTCACCGCCGTCGATGCTCTTGCCGACGTGCTCGTTCAGATCGGTCTCCAGTTGTCCGACCATGGCCGGGCTCATGCCGAGGCTCTCCCATAGCAGCCGCTTCGACAGTGCCACCGGCAGCGGCGCCGCCCCGCTCGCGATGTCATGGGCGATGGCCAGTGCCGTCGGCAGCACCTCGCCCCCGGGCATACAGCCATTGGCCAGGCCCATGGCCTTGGCCTCGTCGCCGTCGAAGGTGCGACCGGTCAGCATGATGTCGGCGGCATTGGCCATCCCGACCAGGCGCGGCAGCGTCCAGTGCGCGTAACCGTCTGCGACTACACCGCGACGCACCTGATTGAGTCCGTAGACCGCGTCCCGGGCCATGTACCGCAGATCGCATTGCAGGGCCAGGGCGAGGCCGATACCGACCGCATGTCCGTTCACCGCCGCGATCACCGGTTTGCGCACCCGCCACGGTGCAGGGTCGATGGTCGCGCTGACCTCGCCGACCCGGTTGGACAGATCCGCACCCGCGCAGAACGCGGGCGCCGTGCCGGTAATTATGACCGCGCGAATCGCATCCTCTACATCGCAACGCTGTAGTGCCGCACTCAATTCGGCGGCCATGGCCGGGGTGACGGCATTCTGCTGTGCGGGTCTGTTGAGGGTGAGGACGGCGATGCCCGCGGAGACATCGACGAGCAGTTCCGAACTCATGCCACTGGATGGTAGTCGTGTTGTCGGCCGCGCGGGCGCGGCGTGTTCGCGGGCTCTGTTTAATGGCCGCGGCTTCGCCGCGGCGTGTTCGCGGCCCCCTGGTGTCTCGCGTCCGAGCCGTCGAGACTCGCGACTTCGTCGCATGCGCTTCGACGGCTCGGACGTGAGATGGGCCGCGAACGGGTCGCTCGTGAGGCTCGCTCCGTGGTAGTTGGTGGTGGCGGGGTGTTCGGCACGTGGTGCACGGATGCGGGAAGGGCGAGTTCCGCGCCTGCGTCGCTTGTGCTTCGACGGCTCGGACGTGAGACGCGCCACGAACTCCTCGCTCGAAGACTCGCTCCATTGGTCGGTAGCGGCGGGACGTTCAGCACCTGATGCACGCGCGCATCAAGGGCGAGCCCCGCGTCTGCTGCGCATGCGCTGACTCCTCGAATGCGAGACAGGCCACCTACTCCTCGCTCGTAAGACCTGCTTCGTTGTGGTGAGGTATAGCCGTCTATGCGGGTTCGATTGACATGCTGGCCATCTCACCTGCGCAAGACGTGGCGGCCGATGGCGTACTTGTGCACCTCGGTCGGGCCGTCGTAGAGGCGGAAGGCGCGCATATCGCGGAAGATCATTTCGACGACGGTCTCATCGCTGATGCCGATGCCGCCGAGCACCTGTACGCAGCGGTCGGCGACCTTGAACAGTTCCTCGGAGACGTACGCCTTGGCGATCGAGCTCTCATGCCTGGCCTTCTCGCCTTGGTCCATCAGCCAGCAGGCGTGCCAGATGGTGAGGCGGCACTGGTGCAGGGCGATCTCGTTATCGGCCAGCATGAACGAAACGCCCTCGTGGTCGCCGATCGGTTTGCCGAAGGCGGTGCGGGTCCTGGCGTATTCGACCGCGATGGACTGTGCGCGTTCGGCCGCGCCGAGCCAGCGCATGCAGTGGGTGAGCCGGGCCGGAGCCAGTCGCAGCTGGGCGTAGCGCAGCGCCTGACCGGTCTCGCCGAGCAGCGCCGCTTTGGGCAGCACCAGGTTCTCGAAGCGCACCACGCCGTGACCGCCGACATAGTTGCGGTCCATGGTGTTCATGGTGCGTTCGATAATGATGCCGGACTGGTCGCCCTCGGTCAGGAACAGCGTCGGGCCGTCGGGCACATGCGGGTTCGGTGCGACGCGCGCCATAATGATCCAGGTCTGCGCGCCGTCCGCGCCCGTAATGAGCCATTTGCGGCCGTTGATGGTGAAGTTCTCGCCGTCGAAGACGGCCTCGGTGGCCAGCTGATTCGGATCCGAACCGGCGCCGTCCGGTTCGGTCATGGCGAAGACGGTGCGGCGGTGTCCGGCGACCGCGGGGGCGAGGTGGCGCTCGATCTGCTCCGGATTGGCGATCTTGGAGAGCAGGAACATATTGCCCTCATCGGGTGCGGCGCAGTTCATGGCGACCGGGCCGAGGGTGGACCAGCCCGCCGCCTCGTAGATCACGGCCTGCTCGATGTGGGTGAGGCCGCGCCCGCCGAGGGCTTCCGGGGCCTGCACGGTGAGCAGTTTTTCCGCGCGGGCGAGCTCGACGAGTTCCTGGCGCAGTTCGTCGCTTGGTCCGTGTGCGGTGAGTCGCGGATCGCGCTCGAAGGGGACGATCTTGTCGATGACGAACTGACGGACCCGGTCGCGTTCGGCGGCGAGTTCGGCGGGAATCGTGAAGTCGATCATTGGTCACCATTCGTTCGATGGGGCGCGTGGGTCGAGCATACGAAACCAGAGGTTCGCGACTGAAGGCGACTGCCATCAAACGCTTTCCATGACTGCTAGGCCTTGCTTACCTGCACTGATACTGGATATCAGCACGGCCGGTGGAGTGTGCGTGGGGCGTGCCTGGGGTGGGGTGTGTGCGTGCGCTGTGGTGTGTGGGCTGGGTGGCATTTGCGGTGCGCTGATGGTGTTGGCCGTGCGCTGGGGGTGTTTGGGAGCGGGTGGTGTGTGCGGTGCGCTGGGGGTGTTGGCCGTGCGCTGGGGGTGTTCGGGAGTGGGTGGTGTTTGCCGTGCGCTGGTGGTGTTTAGGAGGGGGTGGTGTGCGCGGGCTGGGGTAGGCGCGCGCTGGGTCTGTGCGCAGGCTGGGTTGTATGCGCGGGCTAGTGGGTATGTGCGTGTGCTGGTGGTGTTGGCGGGATTGGGGGTGTGCGCGTGGGCTGGGTATGTGGGTGCGCTGGTGGGGTGTGTGGGTGCTGGCGGTGTCTCCGTGGGCTGGTGATGTCTTCGTGGGCCGGTGGTGTTTCCGTGGCTGATGGTGTGTGTGCGGGTTGTGGTGCGCGCTGGGGTCTGTGCGTGGGCGGGTTGTATGCGCGGGCTCGTGGTGTGTGCGTGCGCTGTGGTCTGTGGGCTGGGCGGTATTTGCGGTGCGCTGGTGGTATTTGCGGTGATCCGCCGCTACCCAGGTCAGGTGCTCGCCCTCGCGCGGGGCTTGTGCGCTGCCTCTCCGAACCGGCCTGTCGGGCTGTGCACAGACTTGTAGCCTGGTCCGCCGTTATCCAGGCCAGGTGCTCGCCTTTCGCGTGGCATGGTGCGTTGCCGTCCGTGCGGCCCTTCAGGGGCCGTGCAGAGACTTGTAGCCGGCTCCGCCGCTCTCAGGCCAGGTGCTCGCCCGCTCGCCCGGCTTGTGCGTTGCCGTCCGCACCGCCCTCTCACAGGCCGCCGCGCACAGATTGGTGCGCCGCGCACGAAATCGCTAGCGATTCACTGCGTGGCGTGCGATTTCGTGCGCGGCACCATGGGGTGCGGGTGCGCTGCTCGGGCGCTCGTGGGGTGGTCGTGTGGGGAGATCGGCGCGCCGAATGACGCGCCAGCGTTTCACTGGCGGCGTGCAGATTTGTGCGCCGGCACCTTGGGCGTGGGTGTGGTGCTGGGTGGCAGTGTGCGGGGATCGGCGTGCCGCACATGACGCGCCCAGCGCGGCGCGCGATTCGTGCGCGGCGCCTTTGGGGCGCGGGTGTGGTGCTGGCGGCGCTGCTGGGGTGGCCGTGTGGGGGATGGGCGTGCCGCAGATGACGTGCTTAGTGATCATTGCGCGGTGTGTGATTTCGGGTGCGGCACCTTTGGGGCGCGGGTGTGGTGCTGGGGTGGCCGTGTGAGGGATCGGTGTGCCGTAGATGACGTGCTTAGTGGTCATTGCGTGGTGTGTGATTTCGTGTGCGGCGCCTTTGGGGCGTGGCTGTGGTGCTGGGGGACGCTGCTGGGGTGGCCGAGTGTATGAATCGGCATGTCTTACATGGCGTTCAGTAGATCTCGGTGTGGAGCGCAACCGCCTGTGTGGGGTCAGTGAGTGCGTGCGGCCTGACGGCGGCGCGGGCCGATGAGGCGGCAGATGAGGTAGATGAGGAAGGAGATGGTGGTGACGAAGGTGGAGACCGGGACGCCGGGGGCGAGGGACAATACGATGCCGCCCAGCGCCGCCGTTTCCGCGAACAGGACCGCGAGGATCGTGGCTCGCACCGGATTCGCGGTCAGCTGGGCCGCCGCGGCCGCGGGGGTGATGAGCAGGGCGAGTACCAGCAGCGCACCCACGATCTGCACACCGAAGGCAGCGGTAATGCCGAGCATGACCGCGAACACCACCGAAAGCGCTCGCACCGGAACTCCGCGTGCGAGGGCGACTTCGGGGTCCGAACTCGCGAAAAGCAGCGGCCGGTATACCACCGCAAGGACGGCGAGGACCAAAACGGTGCAGGTCAACAGCAACGCCAGCCCGTTGTAGCCGACGCTGACCACCTGACCGGTCAGCAGCGAGAACTTCGACCCGGCGCGTTCGGGACCGAGCCATAGGAACAGCACCGAGAGTCCGAGTCCGAACGACAGCACCACCGCGATCACCGAATCGCGTTCCCTGGCTTTGGTTCCGAGCAGACCGAACAGCACCGCCGCCACCACCGAGCCGACGATCGCACCCAGCCCGACCCCGATTCCGGCGAGCAGCGCGGCGGCCGCACCGGTCAGCGAGAGCTCGCTGGTGCCGTGCACCGCGAACGACATCTGCCTGCTGATGATCAGTGGTCCGATCACACCGGCCAGCAGCCCGAGCAGCGCGGCCGCGAACACCGCCTGCTGGACGAAGGAGTAGGACAGTAGGTCAGCGGTGGTGCTGAAGTCGAACATCTTCGAGACGACATCGGCGAGCTTGTCGATCACGAACGAACCCCGCTCGTTTGCGGCAGTGCATCGGAAAGTGTTGCGCCGTCGCAATGTTGGGCCCCGGCCGCACCGAGGGCGTCCATGGTGTCGCCGGTGCCGACCACGACGAGCCGCCCGCGCACCCGAAGCACATCGACCTCGGTCTGGTACAGCTCCGAGAGCACCGCGGAGGTCATTACCTCATCGGGCGTGCCGATCCGGAACTTCCCGTCGACCAGGTACAGCACCCGATCTACCAGCGGCAGAATGGGATTGATCTCGTGTGTCACGAAAAGTACTGCCGTATCATGGGTTCGCCTGCGTCGATCGATAAGCTCCGAAACCAATCGCTGGTTCGCCAGGTCCAGGCTCAATAGCGGTTCATCGCACAGCAGTACCTTGGGATCGCCGACCAACGCCTGCGCCACCCGTAGCCGCTGTTGTTCGCCGCCGGACATGGACTCCAGTGGCGCATAGGCGAATTTCTCCGCGCCCACATCGGCGATGGCGGCGCGGACCTTGCGTTTGCGCTCGGCCCGACGACGCAGTCCGATGCCCCAGCGGTGCCCGTCGACGCCGAGTCCGACCAGATCGACCCCGCGCAGCTGCACTCCCGCATCGATCGTCTTCTGTTGCGGCACATAGCCGATATCGGGATTGCCCGCACGTGCGGGCAATCCCCCGATATGCGCGGTGCCGGAGCTCAGCGCGAGCTGACCGAGCAGCACCTTCAGCAGCGAGGTCTTGCCCGACCCGTTCGGCCCGAGAACGGCGACGAATTCACCGGCCGCGATCTCGAGATCCAGCCCTTGCCAGAGCCTGCGTTCGCCGAATGACAGGCTGGCGGAATCGAGTTCTACCGCGGCCGAGCGGGTATCGGACCGCCGCTGCACGGTGTCTTCGGTGGTCAGCGCAACTCCCATGGGCCCACCCGGCACCGGGTCACCACCCCTCATCGAATCGCCGCGCGATGCTCGCCCACCCGTCACCCGACCGCCACCCCTCACGGAATCGCTACGCGATGCTGTCATTTCGATCAGGCCAGCGCCGCGGCCAGGGCCTGGGCGTTCTTGGTCTGCCACTGAATGTAATCGACACCGTCGGGCAGCGTTTCGGTTACCTCGACAATGGGCAGCCCGTTCGACTGCGCGAGCGCCCGCAAATCCTTGGTGATCTTGTCCTCGGTCTGGATGTTGTAGATGAGGGCGCGGACCTTCTTACCGGTCAGCAGATCCTGGGTGGCGGCGACGGCGGCTGGAGCCGGATCGGTCTCTTGCTCGATCGCTTCCTGGAATTCGTGCGGCGTCAGATCCTGGGTTCCGGCGGCGACCAGTAGGTAGTGCGCGAGGGGCTCGGTCTGCAGGACAGGGGTCTTGGGGTGCTCACCGGCGATCTTGGTGGCGATGGCGGTGATCGCGGTCAGCTGGCTCTTGAATGCGGCGGCGCGGTCGGTGTAGGCGGCGGCGTGGGCGGAGTCGATTGCGCCGAGGGTGCTCGCGATCCGGTCGGCGACCGTGCTCACCGTGGCGATGTCGTAGAAGACGTGCTCGTTCTCGTCGCTCTTATCGGTGCGGGATTCGAAGGCGTCGACGGTGTGCTTGTCCTTGCCCTGGATGGCCTTCTCGACGAACTCGTCGTAGCCGCCGCCGTTGAAGACGATCAGATCGGCATCGCTGATCTCGGCCGATTCCACCGCCGAGGTCTCGTGCGAATGCGGATCGGCGGCGGGATCGGTGATCAGTGAGGTCACCGAGGCATCGGGGCCGGCGATGGTTGCCGCGATATTGCCCCACACATTGGTGGAGGCTACGATGCTCGGCTTATCCGAAGCCTTCGAACTACCGCATGCGGTGAGCGCCAGTGTGGTGGCTATCCCCACGGCGATACCGGCGAATTTGATGGCAATCCGTGTGTTCACGCGCGGGGTACTCCTGGTAATGCGGCAGATCTGAGCTGGCTCTAGATCATAATGGAAATCGTTACCATTTGAACTGTAGCAGGATGCCCTGCTGAAGCACGAGTCGATGTTCGCCGCATCACTATGCGCCGGATATGGGCGGGCCCCGCGAACCGATTGGTTCGCGGGGCCCGGAGTGGTCGACTCAGACGAACGCCTCCACCGGCTTACCCAACAGCTGTGCACAGCGCAGCAGGCCGAGGTGGCTGTATGCCTGTGGATGGTTGCCGAGTGAGCGCTCGGCGACCGGGTCGTACTCCTCACTGAGCAGGCCCGTCGGTCCGGCGACGTCGACCAGCTGCGCGAACAGCGCCTCGGCGTCCGAGCGCTTACCGATCAGCAGATACGCCTCGACCAACCAGGCCGCGCACAAGTGGAAGCCGCCCTCGCCGCCGGGCAGGCCGTCGTCGTGGTGGTACCGGTACACCGTGGAACCGCTGCGCAGTTCCGCCTCGGTGGCGACGACCGTGGCCGCGAAACGCGGATCCGACGGCTCGATCAGTCCGCTCAGGCCGATGTGCAGGGTCGCCGCGTCCAGATCGGTGCCGTCGTAGGCGGCGGTGTAGGACTGGACGTCATCGTTCCAGCCCTTGGTCTTCACCTCGTCGGCGATGGTCTCGCGCAACGTGATCCAGAGCGGATCGATTTGACGCTGGAACCGCTGCGCGAGGGTGATCGCCCGGTCCACGGTCAGCCAGCCCATCACCTTGGAGTACACGTGGTGGCGCGGGTTGCCGCGGATCTCCCAGATGCCATGGTCGGGTTCCTGCCAGCGCCGCTGCACCGCGGAGACCATGGCGTGCACCAGTTCCCAGTCGGCGTCCGGCAGCGCCTTGGCCGGATCCGTCAGCCCCTTCGCCTCGCGGCCATGTGCCAGCGATGCGATGAGGTCGACGATCGGACCGAAAACATCCAGCTGCACTTGCATATTCGCGGCGTTACCGACGCGCACCGGACGCGAACCCGCATAGCCGGGCAGCTGATCGATCGATGCCTCGGGCGGCAGGGTTTCGCCGTAGAGCGTGTACAGCGGGTGCAGGCGCTCCGGCCCGGGCAGCGTCTCCAGGACCCGGTGTACCCAGCCGAGGAATTCCTCGGCCTCGGTCAGCGAGCCCAGTGAAACCAGTGCCTGTGCGGTGAGCGAGGCATCACGCAGCCAGCAGTAGCGGTAGTCCCAGTTGCGTACGCCGCCGATATCTTCCGGCAGCGAGGTGGTGGCGGCGGCCAGGATGGAACCCGACGGCGCGTGCACCAGTCCGCGCAGCGTGAGCGCCGAACGCTTCATCAGATCCGGCTTGAGCGGCGGCAGTTGCAGTTTGGCCGCCCACTTGGACCAGTAGTCCTCGGCATCCCGGCGCCGCTCCGGCTCGCTGACCATGGCGGGCGCGAGATCCTGAGTGCCGCAGCGCATTTCCAGCACGATCGGGCCACGGGACGGATCAACGACCGCGCGCGCGGAGCTGTGCATGCCGTCGGACTGGATCTGCCAGTGCACACCGGGCGAGCGCAGCACCATCGGATCATTGGTGCCGACCACGCGCAGACCGTTCGATTCGATTTCGATGCTGACCGGCACCTGGCCGAATTCCGGTCGGGGCGCGAAGGTGACGACCGCCTTGGCATCGCCGGTGATCACTCGGGTCAGGTCGGTGCGGGTGGGTGCCACATCGTGCGGCAGGTAGTCCACCACTTGCAGTTTGGCCCAGCGGGTTTCGACGGTCATGGTGCCGTCGACGTAGCGCTGCGACAGCGGCAACCCGGGGCGTTCCGGTTCGATGGTGAAGTGTCCGGCCTGTGGTCCGCCGAGCAGATGGGCGAAGACCGCGGCCGAATCCGGCTCCGGATGGCAGAACCAGGTGACCGTCGCGTCGGGTGTGAGCAGCGCCACCGAGCGCGGACTGGCCAGCATGCTCAGCCGCTCGATGCGCGGCGCGCTCGCACCGGCCAACCAGGTGCGCCGCTCCTCGAGCAGGTAGGCCAGCGCCCAGGACACCGCCTCGGTGCTGTCCACCCGATATTTGGCCAGGCTCTCGCCCTCGCCGACCTTGATGCCGACATCCGGACCGGACAGCATGCGGAAGGCCTTCTCATCGGTGACATCGTCGCCGAAGAACACCGCCGCCGACGCGCCCTCCTGATGCCGGACGGTATCGAGCGCGACGCCCTTATCCGTCTGGATCACCGCGAGCTCGATAACCGATTTACCCTCTGTCACCTGCACGCCGACCCAACAGGCCGCCCCCTGGCGCACCGCCTTCAGTGCGCGCAGCCCGATTTCCGGACTCGCGTTGCGCACATGCAGCGCGACGCTGGCCGGTTTGATCTCGACGCTGGCGCCGGGATTTTCCGCGGCGATCTGCGTCAGACTGGTCTGTACTTCGACCAGTAGTTGTTTGGCGTCATTGTCGATGGCGTGGACGAAACCCACATCGAATTCCGAACCATGACTACCGATAAGTTGCACCTCGACCGGAAGTCGCGACAATGCCGCGAGATCTCGCAGTGCACGGCCGGAGATCACGGCGGCGGTCGTTCCGGTGAGACCGGCAAGCGCTCGTAGCGCGCTTACCGATTCCCGATGGGGAAAGGCTTTGGCCGGGTCGGACACGATGGGTGCGATTGTCCCGTCGTAGTCCGATGCGACCAAAAGCCGTGGCACGCGCGCGACCGTCGACAGTGCACGGCGAAGTTCCAGTGGCAGATCCTGTGCGCTCACGCATCCAACCTAGTGATCGGAGGAGTTTTTTCAGGGGCACGCGTGACAATACTGTGTTCTATTTGCCGCACCGAAGCGTGCCGCGTCGCGTGCGCATGATTACGCACACGTCAAGCCGCCCCTTACTGGATCTGCCCAGCTGACGCGTTTTTACACAACTACCAGCGTGTGCAGGCTCACGTCGGCGGATCGGATTGATACTGCGCGAGAGCCACGGTGGATTTGCCGAGCATGAGCTGATCGGTGCTTGCTACCGACCTTTTCGAGCGGCCAGCAAGCGATCGCTAGCGGTTGGCGCCGTTGTCGCCGAGTAGCAGATCCACGGTGAGTTCCAGTCGCTCGGTCACATCGGTGGCAGAGGCGCGTCTGGTCAGCCAGGCGACCAGATTCGACAACCAGACATCGCTTATCACCCGCGCGATCGCCAACTGGCGTTCGGTGGGCTCGCCATCGTTCATGGCCCTGGCGAATACCCGGTCCATCACCTTGCCGACGCGATCGACCTCCGCGGCCGCCGAGGCATCGGCGAACATGAACGCCCGCGTCATCGCCTCGGTGAGCAATGGGTCGCGCTGCATCATCCGAGTGATCTGGGTCAGCAGCAGATGCATGCGTTCGTTCGGCGTCTGACCGGCAAGTGGTTTGCGTTTGCCCTCGATCTGCTCGAATTCCCGCGACAGCGCGGAAACGAGCAGATGCACCTTGGACGGGAAATACCGGTAGAGCGTGCCGACCGCGACATCGGCGCGTTCGGCCACCGCGCGCATCTGCACCGCGTCGTAGCCGCCCTTGGAAGCCAGTGCGAGCGTCGCGTCCAGAATTCGCTTACGCCGTTCCCGCTGCGCGGCCGAGCTGAGCTCGTCCTCGCTCAGCGTCGTGACCGTCGCGGTAGCCGATGCTCGCCCCGCCGCATTCGAATCGGCTGGCTGCGATCGGGAGGGACTGGCCATTGATGAGAGTCCTTTCCTGCATTCCGGCAACGGGCATCGGTCGTCTCTTGACTTCCGCCCAGCTAGGATATTAGAACATGTTCTAGGTGTGGGAGTCACGCCGGAAAGGCGGTACGGACTGTGACCATCGCCACCACTGACGAGCATAAAGCCGTTCAGGAGTCGATGCGCGGATGGGCCGGATCGGTACGTCCGATTGCAACAATGCGGGACGAACCGACGGACTTCTGGCGCGCGTATTGGCCGGGGTTGGCGGACTTCGGAATTTTCCGGGTCGCCATTGCCGAAGCGGCCGGTGGCCACGGTGGATCGGTCGCCGACCTCGCGGTTTTGGTCGAGCAGGCGGCGCACGATCTGGTCGGTGGGCCGGTGCTGTCCACCGCATTGGCGAACCTGGTCACCGCGGGCGCGCTCGCCGAGGATATGCCGTGCGGGGTCGCGCTCGACTTCGTTGTCGGGGACGTGGTGAGCTTACCGTCCGCATCCGAGGAGTTGTCGCTCACGGGTGTCTGGGAATCGGTGCTCGGCGCCGCGCCGGGCACTTCGGTGCTGTTGCCGGTGCGGACTCCGGATGGGTTGCGCTGGTGCGTGATCGGGCCCGATGCCGACGGCCTGCGCATCGAGGCGCTTGCCCCTGCTGACCCGAGTACGCCACTGGCGCGCGTGCACTGCGCCGAGGTACGAGTGCCCGCCGACCGGGTGTTCGAGTCGCCGCATGCGGTGGAAGATCTTCTCGCGGTCTTGGTTTCGGCCGAACTCGCCGGTGTGGCTGGCTGGTGCCTGGAGACCGCCGTCGAATACGCCAAGGTGCGTGAGCAATTCGGTCGTAAGATCGGCTCTTTCCAAGCGCTCAAACACATTTGCGCGTGGATGCTGTGCCGGGCGGAGCTGATCCGCTCCGTCGCGGCCGATGCCGCGGCCGCCGTCGACGAGGGCGGTGCGGAACTGCCCATCGCGGCCGCCATCGCCGCGGCGATATCGCTGGATGCCGCGGTCGAGACCGCCAAGGACTGCATCCAGGTGCTCGGCGGCATCGGTTTCACCTGGGAGCACGACGCGCACTTCTATCTGCGCCGGGCCACCGCGCTGCGGCAGCTGCTCGGTGGATCGGCGCGCTGGCGGGCCAGGGTTACCGAGCTGACTCGGGCCGGGCAGCGTCGGACCACCGGCGCGGATCGGGTGTTCGCCTCTGCGGCGCAAGCGACGGACCCGGAGGGCGCAGCGGCGCGGAACCACGGCTGGGATCGCGGATCGGAAACAGCCGGTGTCGAACTCGACGACAGCAATGCGAACGAGCTGGCCGCGCAGGTGGCCGCGATCGCCGCGCTGCCGGTCGATCGGCAGCGCGATGCGCTGGTCGACGCCGGGCTAGCCATGCCGCACTGGCCCGCACCGTACGGGCGTGGCGCCAATCCCATGACGGGTCTGGTGATTTCGGAGGAACTGCGGCGCGCGGGCCTGGAATCGCCGGATCTGGCGATCGGCGGCTGGGCCATTCCGACCCTGCTGCAACACGGCACGCAGGAGCAGGTCGACCGCTTCGCCTGGCCGACGCTGCGCGGCGAGGTGATCTGGTGTCAGCTGTTCAGTGAGCCGGAGGCCGGGTCGGATCTGGCGGCGCTGCGCACCACCGCCAAGAAGGTCGACGGCGGTTGGGTGCTTCGCGGACAGAAGGTGTGGACCTCGTTGGGTGATCGGGCGAACTGGGCGATCTGCCTGGCACGCACCGATCCGGACGCACCGAAGCATCGCGGTATCAGCTATTTCCTCGTCGATATGCGCAGTACCGGACTCGAGGTGCGTCCGCTGGTGCAGATCACCGGGGAGGCGCGCTTCAGCGAGGTCTTCCTCGACGATGTGTTCGTGCCCGACGACTGTCTGGTCGGCGCGCTGAACAACGGCTGGAAGATCGCCCGGTCCACCCTGTCGACCGAACGAGTCGCCATGGGCGGCAATGGGATCGGGCCGGTGCTCGAGGAGCTCATTGCCAAGCTGCCCGCCACCGGGCCCGGTGCGGAGCTATTGAACGATCGACTCGGCGGCTTCGTCGCCGATGCGATCGCTGGATTATTGCTGGAACAGCGTGCCGCGGTTCGAATGCTGGCGGGCGGTGATCCGGGAGCGCAGAGCAGTGTGCGCAAACTCGTCGGTGTCCGCCACCGCCAGGCAGTGGCCGAATTCGCGGTGGAGACGGCAGGCCCAACCGGTGCGCAGGACTCAGAGGTGGTAAAAGGGTTCCTGCTCACGCGCTGTCTGTCGATCGCTGGTGGAACCGAGCAGATTCTGTTGACCGTGGCCGGTGAGCGAATCCTCGGACTGCCGCGCGACGCCGACAGCTAGTCGACCGAACAACTGGGAGTAAAGCGTGGACTTCACCCGGGACGAGGGCCAGGATGCCGTGGCCGAGGTCGTCGTGAGTTTGCTGGAGCGTGAACCGGCACGCGATATCGAGCTGTGGCCGAGTCTGATCGAGACCGGACTGCTCTCGCTCGCGCTGCCGGAACGGTTCGGCGGTGACGGCATGGGCTTGCCGGAGGTCTCGGTCCTTTTGACCGAACTGGCCACCGAAGCGGTGGCGGTACCCGCACTGCCGACCCTCGGCTTCGGCCTATTGCCGCTGCTTGCCGCATTGCCGGACAGTGTCGCCGAGCGGGTCTATCCGGAGCTGGCCAAGGGCGCGGTACTCACCGCCGCACTGAGCGAGCGTGCGAACCCGTTCGTGGTTAAGCCGGAGACCACCGCGGTTTCCGAGGGCGACACCGTGCGCATCACCGGTCACAAGGTGGCGGTGCCGTATGCGGAGCAGGCGCGTTGGCTTTTGATTCCAACGAATTCCGGTATCGCACTGGTGAATTCGGATTCGGCCGGGCTCACCCTGACGCCGTCACCCGCCTCCGGTGGGATTCCGGAATGTTCGGTGCGACTGGACCAGGTCGAGATTCCGGCCGAGCAGCTGCTGCCCGGCGGCATCGCTGAATTGCACCGCCTGGCGATCGCCTCGATCGGCGCGACCGCGGACGGACTGCTCAAAGGTGCGCTGGTGCTGACGGCCGAGCACCTGCGGACCCGACGTCAGTTCAATCGGCCGTTAGCCGAATTCCAGGCGGTCGCCCAGCAGATCGCCGATGTGTACGTCGTGTCGCGGACCCTGCACACCGCCGCGGTTTCGGCGAACTGGGCACTGGCACAGCCGGATTCGACACCGCTGCATCAGGAGCGCATCGATGACGACCTGGATGTGCTCGCCTACACCGTGGCCTCGGAACTGCCCGCCGCCATGCAGAAATGCCATCACCTGCACGGTGGCCTCGGGGTCGATGTGACCCACCCGATGCACCGCTACTACTCACAGGCCAAGGACATCGCCCGCTGGCTCGGCGGCGAATCATTGCGACTCGATCGATTGGGGGCCAGATGTTCATCGACCTGACCGCGGAGCAGCGCAAGCTGCGCGATGAATTGCGCACGTACTTCGCCGATCTCGTGACTCCCGAAGAGGAGGCCGAGATGGCGATCAACCGGCACGGTGATGCCTACCGCGCGGTGGTGCGACGGATGGGTGCGGACGGTTGGCTCGGTGTCGGGTGGCCGAAGGAGTTCGGCGGCCAGGGCTTCGGGCCGATGGAACAGCAGATCTTCTTCAATGAGGCGGTGCGCGCGGATGTGCCGCTGCCGCTGGTCACTTTGTTGACAGTCGGACCGACGCTGCAGAGCTTCGGCACCGACGAGCAGAAGGCCAAGTTCCTGCCCGGAATCCTTTCCGGCGATATCCATTTCGCGATCGGATACTCCGAACCGGAGGCGGGCACCGACCTCGCCGCGCTGCGCACGAGTGCGGTACGCGACGAATCCGGGGACTGGATCGTCAACGGGCAGAAGATCTTCACCACCGGTGCGCATGAGGCCGATTACATCTGGCTGGCCTGCCGGACCGGCTCGGTCGAATCGCGGCACCGTGGCATCACGATCCTGATCGTGGACACCACCGATCCCGGCTACTCCTGGACTCCGATCATCACCTGCGACGGTGCGCACCACACCAACGCCACCTATTTCGACAATGTCCGGGTGCCCGCCAACATGCTGGTGGGCGAGGAGAACAAGGGCTGGCGGCTGATCACCACCCAGCTCAACCACGAGCGGGTGAGCCTCGGCCCATCCGGCAAGATCGAACAGCTCTACGACCGGGTACGCGAATGGGCGCAATCGCGCGGTGTGCTCGCCGAGGCCGATGTGCGCCGCTCACTCGGCCGCATCCACGCCATGGCTCGGCTCAACGAACTGTTGAACTGGCAGGTCGCCGCGACCGTCAACGGTGACCAGGCCACCGTGATCGCCGATGCATCGGCCACCAAGGTGTATTCCACCGAATCGCTGCAGGAGGCGGGCCGACTGGCCGAGGAGGTCGTCGGGCACTACGGCGATCCGGCCGATCCGGACACCGCCGAACTGCTGACCTGGCTGGACCGCAGAACCAAACAGAATCTGGTGGTGACCTTCGGCGGCGGCGTCAATGAGGTGATGCGCGAACTGGTCGCCTCCTCCGGGCTGAAACTGCCTCGGGTACCTCGATGAATCCGCGCGCCTTCGCGCGGTACGCCACGACGACAAGGAGCCGCGCGTGCCGGAAACCATGACTCCGGAAGCGATTACCGAAGCCGCCGAGAAGATCATCGCGGCCGGTGATTGCGCGCCACGCCTCGGGCGTGACCCGGTGAACCAACCGATGATCAACAACTGGGTGGAGGCGCTCGGGGACCGCAATCCGATCTACGTCGACGAGGACGCCGCGCGTGCCGCCGGACATCCAGGCACCGTGGCCCCACCGGCCATGGCGCAGGTGTGGACCATGTTCGGGCTCAATGGTTCACGTCCGTCCGATGATCCGATGGCGCAGGTCACCGAGCTGCTCGACAGCGCGGGCTACACCTCCGTCGTCGCCACCGACTGCCAGCAGACCTATCACCGGTATGTGAACGTCGGCGAGCAGATCTCGGTGACCAGCAGGCTGTCCGAGATCCGCGGGCCGAAGAAGACCGCGCTGGGTGAGGGATGGTTCGTCACCTTCCAGACCAGCTGGCACGTCGGTGACGAGATCGTCGCGGAAATGCTGTTCCGGCTGCTGAAGTTCGCGCCGGGCACATCGAAAGCCCCTGCGGGCGAACGGGTCAAACCGCTGGTCTCTTGGGATACCGAATTCTTCTGGGAGGGGACCAAGCTCGGCGAGTTGCGGATCCAGCGGCTACCGGACGGCACGCTGCGGCATCCGCCGATTCCGGCGCTGTGGCAGGACAAGTCGGAGCAGACCGACTATGTCGTCGCTTCCGGGCGCGGTGAAGTGTTCAGTTATGTCGTGCATCACGCGCCGAAAGTGCCCGGGCGGCAACTGCCTTTCGTGGTCGCGCTGGTCGAATTGGCGGAGGGGGTGCGGATGCTCGGTGAGCTGCGCGGCGTCGATCCGGCCGAGGTGAAGATCGGTCTTCCGGTGCAGGTGGAGTTCGAGAAGCTCGACGACGATGCCGTGCTGCCGGTCTGGCGGGTGGTCGCATGACCTACATCGAACCGACCACCGTGCAGGTCGGCACCGTGCTGCCCGAGCTGGTCATCACCGCGGATCCGACCTTCGTGATCAGTACAGCCTTGGCCACCAGGGACTTTCAGGATGTACACCACGATAGGGACAAGGCGGTTGCCCGCGGTTCCAAGGACATCTTCGTCAATATCCTCACCGATACCGGGCTGGTACAGCGCTTCGTCACCGACTGGGCCGGACCGCGCGCCATCGTCAAGTCGGTCGCGCTGCGCCTGGGTGTGCCGCTGTATGCCGGTGACACCCTGACGCTTTCCGGCACCGTCTCCGCGATCCATGGCGATGACATCCATATCGATGTCGTCGGTCGCGACAGCCTCGGTGACCACATCACGGCGAAAGCCGTTATCGCACTGCGGAGGCCATGATGACCGCTGACAGCAACACCGGGATTTCCGGCCGGGCCGCCATCGTCGGCATCGGCGCCACCGACTTCTCCAAGGACTCCGGCCGCAGCGAATTGCGGTTGGCCGCAGAGGCGGTCACCGCCGCGCTCGCCGACGCTGGTCTCACGCCGGCCGATGTGGACGGCCTGACAACCTTCACCATGGATACCAACACTCAGGCGGCGGTGGCACGCGCGGTCGGTATTCCGCAGCTGAAGTTCTTCAGCCACATCGGATATGGCGGTGGTGCGGCCTGCGCCACCATTCAGCAGGCGGCCATGGCGGTCGCCACCGGCGTCGCCGATGTAGTTGTCGCTTACCGCGCCTTCAACGAGCGTTCGGTATCGCGTTTCGGCCAGTTCTCCACCGCGTTGGCCACCGCGCCGACTTCATCGGGCATCGATGCGGGCTGGTCCTATCCACAGGGGTTGGGGACACCGGCCGCGCAGGTGGCCATGGTCGCGCGCCGGTATATGCATGTGTACGGCGCGACGAGCGCGGACTTCGGCCGCGTCGCCGTGGCGGACCGCAAACATGCCGCGGTGAATCCGGCCGCCTTCTTCTACGGCAAGCCCATCACACTGGAAGACCACCAGAATTCGCGTTGGATCGCCGAACCGCTGCATCTGCTCGACTGCTGCCAGGAATCCGACGGCGGTGTCGCGATCGTGGTCACCAGTGTCGAGCGTGCTCGGGATCTGCCGCAGCGTCCGGCCGTAATCGCCGCCGCCGCACAGGGTTCCGGTGTGGACCAGTATGTCATGACCAGCTACTACCGCGATGCCCTCACCGGCCTGCCGGAGATGGGACTGGTCGGCGATCAACTCTGGGAACAGAGCGGTCTGCGTCCGGAGGATATGCAGGCCGCCATCCTCTACGACCACTTCACCCCGTTCGTCCTCATGCAGTTGGAGGAACTCGGTTTCTGCGGGCGCGGCGAGGCAAAGGATTTCATTGCCGACGGCGCGATCGAAGTCGGCGGCCGCTTACCGCTCAATACCCACGGCGGGCAGCTCGGCGAGGCCTATATCCACGGTATGAACGGGATCGCCGAGGCGGTCCGGCAGATCCGCGGCACCTCCGTCAACCCTGTGGACAACTTGGAGAACATCCTGGTTACCGCGGGCACTGGCGTCCCGACCTCGGGGTTGGTGCTCAGCGCGAACTGACTTCGCCCGTCACGCTGGGGCCGGATGGTCGGCGTCGTAAGGCAAGAGAGTGAAGTGGTCCGAGCCCCAGAGTGGACGAAGCTGGCGGAAGTGACGCTGGTCCAATGTCACAATCGAGGTTGTGCGGTAACGGTCTGCCAGCACGACATTGGACGCGTCTGCGATTCCGATGTAGTCCTTGGGGCCATCGAACTTGCGGGTAATAGCCAGCGCCACGGCATGGTCTTCGGCAGTCCACTCGGCCAGCTCATACGCGCCTGTCACGACATCCTGACCAAAGGCACGCGCGGCGTCTGCCCCCAGTCGGGACGACAGCATGTAGTTGGCTTCGGCGATGATCAGGGGGAGACGATAAGCAGATCGTCCGTCTCCTCGAGGGTGCGCGCGATGACCGGCTGCGCCGGATATGCCTCGTCGAAGGCGGCGAGGATGGCACTGGTGTCGACGATGAATGCGGTCACTCGCCGAAGCCTCGAGCCAACTGCTCATCGATTTCCTCGGCGTTGAGCGGTCGGTCGCTGCGGTATCCACCGGTCGTTGGGCGTGGTTTCGCCGCACTCTCATCGATCAGTCGGTCGATTTGCTGGGCTAACGTCAATCCGTGTGCTGCCGCCAGGCGGTGCAGCCGGTCACGCGTTGCCTTCGGCACCTTGATGGTTGTAGCAGTCATACCGCAGAGTATGCCGATTGCCTGGCTAGGCGCATGAGGCCGCTGAGAGGGGAATCATGTGACTAATCGACACCTGGTCGATGTCCACATTCTGCTGATTCGTGATGGTGAAGTGTTGCTCAGCAGGCGGCGCAGTGCCGACGAATTCGATGGGCTGTGGCATCTACCCGCCGGGAAGTTGGAGTTCGGCGAATCAGCCACCGTCGCTGCCGCGCGTGAGGCGGGGGAGGAGATCGGGGTCGTCATCGATCCGGCGGATCTGCGGCTGGTGCATACCGCGCACGTGACCAGCTCCGGGCGCGAAGCCCGGCTCGGGCTGTTCTTTCATGCGCAGCGCTGGACGGGTGAGCCGGAGAATCGCGAGCCGGATAAGAGCTATGGGCTGCAATGGTTTTCGCTCGATGCGCTGCCGGAGGAGTCGCTGATCCGCTATTCCGCTACCGGAATCCGTGGGCTCACGATGGGTACGCCCTACAGCGAGTTGGGCTGGGCGAAGTAGCTCCGCGCTGCGGGATGAGGTGGCCCGACAGGACGGGGTTCACGATGGGGTACGACCTACAGCGAGTTGGGCTAGGCGAAGGAGCCCCGCGCTGCGGGATGAGATGGCCCGACAGGACGGGGTTCACGATGGGCACGACCTACCGCGGGCGGAGTTGGGTGTCGTAACCAGGGCCTATGGGGTGAGCTGGCGGGACAGCACGGCGGCGAGCTGGTCGATGCTGTCCTGGTTGTCTGCCGGAATATGTGCCCGCGCGCCCGCGAATCTGTCGAAGACCGCGCCTTCGACCACCGCGATGAAGTCGGCGGCGGCCGCATCGGGATCGGAAAATCCCAAGGCTCGGCAGAGCTCTCGTGCCCGCTCGGTCGAGAACAGGCTGTGTGCCAGCCGTCGGTGCAGCTCCGGGTCGCCGATCAGATCGATGATCAGCGCATGCCGGACGATCAGGTGATTGCGACGTTCGACGAGTAGCCGGTCGAGCCAGTTGGCTATGGCCTTCGCGACCGCCTCCCGCTCGATGGATGCCGACGGGGCGAGTTCGGCGACGGTGAAGTCGTCGCGGGATCGGGTGGTGATCCGGTCCGTGATGGCCTCGATGAGCGCGCGTTTGGTGCGGAAGTAATAGGAGGCCGACCCGCCGGGCAGTCCGAGGGCGGTATCGAGGGCGCGGTGAGTGAGCGCTCGAATGCCTTGGGTGGCAATCACATCTATGGCGGCGTCGACGAGTGCCGCGCGTCGGTCGGTTGTGGACATGATCACCTGCTCTGGCCGCCGCATCTGCTGATCCTCTACAACTGTAGAGGATCAGGAGGATGTCATGGAAGACAGCGTCACATTGGATGTCGACCAACTCCGGGCTCGGGCGCGCTTGCTCGAACTGCTCGACCGGCACGGCCGGCCGATAAAGCGGCATCGCGGCATCTACCTGCACGGCAGACCCGGTCGCGGTAAGACAATGCTGATGGACGACTTCTTCGCGGGCGCAGCGTCGAACCGCAAGCGCCGCTTCCACTTCCACAATTTCTTCGCCCAATTGCACGTCGTGGCACATGAATCGGGCTCCATCGACAAGGCCATCGACCACCTGTTGGGCCATGTCGAACTGGTTTGCTTCGACGAATTCCACGTCCACGATATCGGCGACGCCATGTTGATCGCCCGCATGCTCGATGCCCTGTTCGCCCGCCGCATCGTCCTGGTGGTGACTTCGAACTACCCGCCAGAGCAGCTGCTGCCCAACCCGCTGTTCCACGACCGCTTTCTACCGACCATCGCGCGCATCCGCGCGCATCTGGATACCGTCTCGGTCGACGGTCCACTCGATTACCGCACCCGCGCCGCGCACGGCGGCACTGGGTTCGCGTCGGGTTATTACCGCATCGGCGACGCTGGGGACGTCGACACCGCACGGGTTGCTGTCTCGGGCACCCGCGAGATCCACGCCAGCGCCATCGACGGCTCGGCTATCACCTTCGACTTCGCGGCCCTGTGCGGCACCGCCACCGCCGCCTCGGATTACCTCGAACTCGCACGCCGCTTTCGCCGCTGGACCTTGCGCGATGTCGCAGCCCTGCGCGAGGTCCCACCCGACTGGGCAATGCGCTTGGTCAATCTGGTCGACGTGCTCTACGACGTCGATCTCGAACTGACCGTCGAGGCCCGCACCTCGCTCTCGGACCTGGTGGCCGACGTCCCCGCCGTCCCCGACCTGGCACGGACCGCAAGCCGCCTCAGTGAACTACGTCAGCCCGAATCCGTCACTCTCGGCTAGCCGCGCAGCCACGTAAGTGCACGGCCGGTTACGGATAAAAAGGAGCCAATCGTAAGTATTCGATTCACTCCCGAGCGGACCACTCGGCATGTAACTATGTGCCTGTTCAGAGCTGTACTCAGATGTGGTGGTAGCAAGTGGCCAGGGCGGGAGCGCCGATATCGCGCGTGATCGTGCTGATCACGCTACTGGCGTGTGCCGCGATCGCGCTGCGCGGCCACATTCCCGGGACCCATGATTCCGGCGATCACCGCACGGTGCCATCGGCGATTTCGGTGGTATTGATGCCGGTACTGCTCACGGTATCGGTGGTGATCCTGATCGCCGGGGTGATAGCCAGCCAGCATCGATTGCCGTTGGCCATGCCGGAGGTGGATCGTGATTCCGAGCGCAGGGACGGAGTGCTCGGCCGCACCGGCCTACTGGTGCTGGCCGCGCTGGCGGTCATCTCCTTGATCATCGCGGCGGCGTCGGCGATCTTCTTCGTCGGATTCGGTCGCGAGGGTGCACCGACGCCGTCGTCGGCGCCGCGCGCCACCACGACACATACCCCGCAGGAGACGGTCACCGCCCCCGCGACCCCCGACGCCGCCCCCACGCAGCATCTCACCGGTACGGCGCTACTGGTCGCCATTGTCGCCGCCGCCGTGCTGGTCGGCGGGGCATTGATCGGACTCATCGTGGTCGCGGTGGCGGGGCAGCGCAGGCCGCGCGCGACGCCGGTCCCGGTGCCCCCGGCCGCGCCGACGGTCGCGGGTTCGCTGGCCAGGGCGGCCGAGATGGGCTTGGCCGCGATGAATGTGCCTGGCCAGGATCCGCGTGAGGCCATCATCGCCTGTTATGTCGCGATGGAACGTGGGCTGTCCTTCGATCGCGCGGCCGCACCACTGGCTTCGGATACCCCGATGGAGGTGCTGGCCAGGGCCTTCGAGCGCGGCGCACTGCACGACGCGTCGGCCAGAGAATTGGTCGCGCTGTTCGAGGAGGCCAGGTTCAGTCCGCATTCGATGCTGGAATGGCAGCGGATGCGGGCCGAACAACTGCTGCGTATCGTGCTGGCCGATCTGCAGGGGGAAATGGTATGAACCGCGCGATCGTGATCGGTGCGCTGATCCTCATCGTGCTGATCGAGCTCATCACGCTCGGCAAGGCCCGCGGTGCTTTGCTCATCGCCGCCGGAATTCCGATGGCGCTGGCCATGATTCAGCTCATCTGGTCGTTGACCGGCCGGTCGGCCTTGAAAACCGAGACCGGGCCGGACGACATCGACAACGGTCCCGCGGAGATGCTGCGGCACTGGCATGCCAGAGCGGAGATGCTGGCCGACCGTGCGGACGGCACCCGAGCCGACTGGGATCGGCATCTGCGTCCGCTGCTGGCCAAGGAGTTCGAGTTGTCCACCGGCCTGCGAGTCGCCAAGAACCGCAAGGCGACCGAGGCGGCCGGAATATTGCAGTTCGGTCCGGAGCTGTGGCGCTGGGTCGATCCGGCCAACTCGGCACTGCGGGATCAGACGACTCCCGCACCGGGGCGGGCAGCGCTGGACGAAATCCTGCGCTGCCTGCAGAAGATGTAATTCGTCGTCTTAGGAGAATGGGTTTGAGCGAGTGCGAGTAAACATATGACCGTGCCGATGGACGCGACCATCCAGCGCAGTGAGGCGGTGCTCCGGGAACTTTCCCGAGTGATCGTCGGCAAGCGGGATGAGTTGCAGCTGATCATGATCGCCGTACTCTCCGGCGGTCACATCCTGATCGAGGATCTGCCCGGACTCGGTAAGACGCTCATCGCCAGGTCCTTCGCAGCCGCGCTCGGCCTGGAATTCACCCGCGTGCAATTCACGCCCGACCTGCTCCCCGCCGACCTGCTCGGCTCCACCATCTACGACATGTCCTCGGGCCGGTTCAATTTCCGGCGCGGACCGGTCTTCACCAATGTATTGCTGGCCGACGAGATCAACCGCACGCCGCCGAAGACCCAGGCCGCGCTGCTGGAGGCGATGGCCGAGGGCCAGGTCAGCATCGACGGTGAAACATTCCAGCTGCCACAGCCTTTCGTCGTGCTGGCCACCGATAACCCGATCGAATACGAGGGCACCTATCCGCTGCCCGAAGCGCAGCTGGACCGGTTCGCCATGCAGCTGCGGCTGGGCTATCTGTCGGAGAACGACGAGCGCCAGATGATCCGCCGCCGCTTGGAGCGTGGTTCGGCGACACCGCAGGTGGTGCAGGTGGTGGATGCGAACGGTCTGATCGAGATGCGGCAGTCGGTCGAATTCGTCACGGTGCATCCGGATGTGGTCAGCTATGTGGTCGCGCTGGCCGGTGCGACGCGTGCGCATCCCCAGGTCGAGGTGGGTGCGAGCCCGCGCGCCGAACTCGATCTGGTGCAGATGTCGCGGGCCCGTGCGCTGCTGCTCGGGCGCGATTATGTGATTCCCGAGGATGTCAAGGCGCTGGCGGTTCCGGCCATGGCGCACCGCATCACCCTGCGTCCCGAGATGTGGGTGCGCCGGATCCGCGGCGAGGACGTGATCACCGAATTGCTGCGCCGTCTGCCGGTTCCACGCGCGTCGGTGACATGACCCGGCGGGAAAGCGCATGACCGAGCCGGATGCCGCCCCTGTCATCCAGGGAATCGCGGCAGCGTCGCGACCGCCGACCCGGGACGAGCCGATGGCGGGCGGTGCGCGGCATCGCGATGTGAGCGCTGCCGTCGAGGCCGAATTGCGCTGGCGTCCAGCGCCATTGGTGTTCATGCTGGCGGTGAGCGCGGCCGTGGCACTGCTACTCGCGGTGGTGCTCGGGCGCTGGCAGTTGGTCGTCTTCGCGGCTCCGCTGCTCGGTGTACTGGCGACCGCGCCGTGGCAGCAGTCCAAGACCCGGATCCAGGTGGACGGCGGCGCCACGCTGCGGTGTTTCGAGACGGAGGAGGTCGTGACGACGATCGGCGCCTTCGTAGAATCGGGTCACGCGTTGCTTCGGTTGAAGCCGGAGAAGTCCGCGGGACTCGGGATCGACATCGAGGAGGCGATCGATTCCGGGACGGCGCCCGCCGGGCTGCGGTTGGCTCTGACGGCGGACCGCTGGGGTCGCTATCCGCTATCGGTGCGGGTCACCGCGTTGAGCCCGGCGGGACTGTCCGTTGCCGCCGCGGTGCTGCCCGCCGGGCAACTGTTCGTCTACCCGATCACCGATCCGCAGCGAATGAAGTTGCCGCGCACCGAACTTCCCGAACGGCTCGGCACCCACCTCACCCGCAAGCACGGGCCGGGCGTGGAGTACGCCGATATTCGCGCCTACGCGCCCGGCGATCAGCTGCGCATCGTGAACTGGCCGGTGAGTGCGCGGCGCGGGCGACTGTATGTCACCGAGCGGTTGACCAACCGATCGGCGGATGTGGTTGTGCTGGTGGATACTTCGCAGCAGGCACCCGGCCCGGCCACCGATTCGCTCGAGCTGTCGGTGCGCGGTGCCGCGCAGGTGGTGCAGTCGACGCTGCAGGCCGGCGACCGCACCGCGGTGGTCTGCCTCGGCCAGTCCCCGCGCTGGCTGCGCCCGGATATCGGGCGGCGGCAGTTCTATCGGATCGTGGATACCGTGCTGGATGTCGGCGATGAGCACATTCCGACCACCGGCACCTTGGCGCCGCACGCTGCCGTGCCGCTGGGTGCGATCATCGTCGCCTTCTCCACCTTGCTGGACACCCAGTTCGCGCTGGCGCTGATCGATTTGCGCAAGCGCGGACATGTGGTGGTGGTCGTGGATGTCCTGCGCGGCACGCCCTTCCACGAACATCTCGATCCGACCCTGGCTCGGATGTGGAATCTGGAGCGCGCCTCGATGTATCGGGATATGGGGACGGTCGGCGTCGATATCGTCGCCTGGACCGAAGGCGCGCGACTGGATCAGGTCATGCGATTGATCCCCGACCATCGCCGAACCGTAAGGGTGCGCCGATGATTCGATTCCTTGCCATTCTGTCCGGGGTGCTTCTGGTGACCTCGGTGACGTTGATGACGCCATGGGCGGGTATTCCAGCGGCGGCACTGGTGGTGGCTGGCTGGTGGTTCCGACTGCCCGCCGTCGGCGCGGTGCTCCTGACGGTCGGGGTGCTCGCCGCGGCGGACACTGGTGTACTGGCGGCCGCCGCAACAGGTTTGGTGGCCACGACTTATATGTTGAATACCGCGACCGTCTCCGCGCCGGTTGGTGTTGTGCCGACCACGGTCCCGTCCGTCACCGGTGCGGTGGCATTTTCCGCGGTGGCTGTCGGCGCGGCGCTGCTCCCGTTACGGTTGGCCTGGGTCCCGATCGCCGCCCCAATCCTGGTGACCCTGCTGTACGCCCTGGTAATCCAGGGCGTGGCAATCAAACGAGTCCGCCACACCGACACTGCCCAATCGAACCCATAAAGCATCCGCCCCGACTGCCGTGCACCAGCGCCGAGGGTAGTCGAACAGCCGCCGAGGACTGGCCGCGAGCGACCATTCGACTCGCATCGATGGGACCCTCGTGCCCAGCGCATGCGTTTGGTCGCCGGCGCGCTTTGGCTCGGAAGTGTGCCGGTGTGTTGATGGTTGGCTCCGTCAACACACCGGTGAACAGACGACCAACAGAGTGCTCAGGTGAAGCGCAGGCTGACGTCGGCGAGGACGGGGGCGTCGTCGCGGTCCGCGACGGTGGCGCTGATGATGAGCTCGCCGTCGGTGCGCCAGATTCGGGTGCGGATCGTTTCGCCTGGGTAGAGGACGCCTGCGAAGCGGGCGCGGAAGCCGGTGACGCGGCTGGCATCCGAATCGAGCACGGTGTCGGTGGCCGTTTTGCAGACGATGCCGTAGGTGCACAGGCCGTGCAGGATCGGGTTCGGGAAGCCTGCGGCGCGGGCGAATTCGGGATCCGAGTGCAGCGGGTTGCGGTCGCCGCACATGCGGTACAGCAGGGCCTGCTGGGGCTGGGTCGGGGTGGTGACGTCGAAATCCGGTGCGCGGTCGGGGAGTTCGGCCTTGGTGCTCGGTCCGCGTTCGCCGCCGAAACCGCCCTCACCCTTGGCGAAGATGGATGAGCGGGCGGTCCAGAGCGGTTCGCCGTCGGAGCCGGTGATCGTATGTTCCTGGACGACGACGGCGGCGGACCCTTTATCCCAGAGTTCGGTGATGCGTCTGGTGATGGTCGCCTTGCCCGCGGCTGGAATCGGGCGGTGTACTTCGATCTCCTGGTGGCCGTGCACGACCTTCGCCAGATCGATGTCTATGCCGGGGAACCGCACCTTCGGCGGTTCCGTGTCGTGGAAGGTAGGCGCCACGGTCGCGAAGGTCGGCAGCACCTGCGGGTCGCGGTCGTCGACGTAGCGTAGTTCGGCTGGATCGGTCCAGCGTGCGCCCGCCCCGAGGCCCAAGTGGTACAACTGCACTTCGGACGGCGTCCAGGTGAACTCCCCGCTCGGGAGCTCCGCGCCAAGTGCGATTTTCGGGTCGATGGGCATCGAGTTCTCCTTGTGAATGCTTGTGGACAGACAGCCGCGCTACGCGGGAGACCTGTCGTGGGCGTATCCCAACGATCCGAGGCCCTTGTGGTAGTTGCCTCGGATCGATCGTGCGGCGGTCGCGTGGCTGCGGGCAAGGTGGCGTCCGCTCGGTGAGACGGACCACCCGCGCTTATGCCTCAACGGTGGCCTCAGCCGACTGCTGCTTCTTGCGTTCGGCGATATCGAGCACCGCCAGGTAGCCGAAAGTGATCGCTGGGCCGATGGTCGCGCCGGGGCCCGCATAGGTGTGACCCATGACGGGGGTCGCGCTATTGCCGGAGGCGTACAGGCCCTCGATTATGCTGCCGTCCTCGCGCAGCACCCGTCCGGCGGTATCGGCAACCAGACCCCCCTTGGTGCCGAGGTCTCCCGGCACGATCTTGGCCGCGTAGAACGGACCCTGTACCAGACCCGCGAGGCATGGATTCGGCTTGACGGTCGGATCGCCGTAATACCGGTCGTAGTGGCTGTTGCCGCGGCCGAAATCCTCGTCCTTACCGGTTTCGGCGAACTTGTTGAACCGCTCGACGGTCGCGGCCAGATTTTCGCCGGGCACGCCGATTTTCGTGGCCAGCTCCGCGAGGCTGTCGGCCTTGACAATCAGGTCGTTTTCCATCCAGCGGGACGGAAACCGCTGACCAGGCTGCAGTCCGGCGAAGATGTAGCGGTTCCGGTAGCGCTGGTCGAACACCAGCCACGCGGGGATGTTCTCGCCCGGACCCTCACCCTGCCCGTATTCGCCGCCGTACATGGTGTGCACCGCCTCGACGTAAGGAGCGGACTCATTTCCGAATCGCTTACCGTCGGCGTTGACCATGATGGTGCCGGGCAGATTCCGCTCGGCCAGCGCGAACCAGGGCTTGCCGCCCTTGAAGATGGTCGGCCCCCACCAGGCATCCTCCATGAAGTCGACCGCGCCGCCGACTTCCATCCCGGCAGTGATGCCGTCGCCGGTATTGGCGACCGCACCGGTGGTCCAGTCGGTGGTGATGGGTTGGCGCTGGTATTTGGTGCGCATCTCGGCATTGTGCTCGAAGCCGCCGCTGCCGAGCACTACACCGTATTTGGCGGTGAACCGCACGCTCTGGCCGTTGTGCTCGGCCTCGACGCCGGTAACCACGCCGTTGTCCACAATGAGCTTGGTCAGTGGCGTGTTCAGCAGCAGCGGCACATTCGCGTCCATGAGTCCCTTGCGCATGGCGGCGATAATCGCCTGGCCCATGCCGAGGATGTGCTTGCCGGTCCACTTGGCGAAGTAGGTGCGCGCGCCGACTCGCATGGCCCGCATGATGCCCTTGGGATGGCGACGGATCAGGTTGAGCCGGACGAAGTCGGCCTGCATGACGACGACATTGAGCGGGGCCTTGGCATACGGCGGCTCCAGGTTGAACCGCTCCTCGCCGAGGATTTTGGCATTGAACGGCGCGGGTTCGCACGAGCGGCCCTGGCCGAGGCCGCCGGGGGCCTCCGGGTAGTAGTCGGAGTAGCCGGGCACCCACTTCATCTTCAGCGGGGTGTGGTCGAGAACGAAGTCGAAGGCCTCCGCGCCACGGTCGATGTAGGTGTCGATCCGGTCCTTCGGCACCACGTCGCCGACGATGCTGTGCAGGTAGGTGCGGGCGTCCTCGCGGTCGTCGGGACGGCCGGATGCCTTCAGCGCCTTGTTGCCGGGGATCCACACGCCACCGCCGGAGCGTGCGGTCGACCCGCCGTAATGTGCGGCTTTCTCGATGATCACCGCGCTCAGCCCATGGTGGGCAGCGGCGAGGGCGGCGGTCATCCCGGCGGCACCGCTGCCGACCACCACCACGTCGTAGCTGTGCGGATCGTTAACCGGATCAGTCATGTAGAACACGTTATAGAATGGGACCGCATTTGGTCTATGTTGAGTGGCAGAAGACGCGCTCGACGTTCCATTCGTCGAGAAAACTTGTTTCAGTTTCTGACCGGAGTGATGTACATGGGCCTGGATTGGGACCTGACCGCCGACGTGGTCGTCGTGGGCTATGGCGCAGCGGGAGCCGCGGCCGCGCTGGAAGCGACCGACGCGGGTGCGCAGGTGCTGGTACTGGAGCGTTTCGTCGGTGGCGGAGCGTCGGCGTTGTCGGGCGGCATCATCTACGCGGGCGGTGGCACCTCGGTACAGCACGAGGCCGGTGTGCGCGATACGCCGGAGCAGATGCTGGCCTATCTCGAGCGTGAGGTGGGCGCGGCGGTCACGCCCGAGACGCTGCGGCGGTTCGTGAACGAGAGCCCGGCGATGATCGAGTGGCTGAAGGGGCATGGCGTGCCGTTCGAGGCGTCGCTGTGTCCGTACAAGACGTCGTATCCGAATGACAGCTACTACCTGTATTACTCCGGTAGTGAGGTCTCCGGTTACGGACGCGAGGTCGCGACGCCCGCGCAGCGCGGACATCGGGTCAAGGGCAGGGGCACGTCCGGAAAGAAGCTCACCGGCCCGCTCGCGGCTTCGGCGTCACGGCGTGGGGTTCGCGTCGAAACCCTCACGCAGGCAACGCGATTGATCACCGATGACAACGGCTCCGTGATCGGCGTCGAATGTGAGTCACTGCGCGAGGCTCCGGGGTGGATCAGGGATCGCTACAACCGGATGGCGAAAATCGCTGCCAAACCGGGCATTTACTATCCGCCGCTGCGCAAGGCGATGGAGCGTCAGCTCGCGAGGTTGGATCGCCGGTACCGCACGCGACTTCGGATCCAGGCCCGTCGCGGTGTGGTGCTCAGCGCGGGTGGATTCATCGCGAATCGGGAGATGCTGCGGGAATACGGGCCGCAATATCGCGGCGGACTCGCGCTCGGCACCACCGGTGATGACGGCAGCGGCATCCGGATGGCCGAGCAGGTCGGTGCGGCGACGGATCGGATGGGCAATATCTCGGCGTGGCGATTCATCTTGCCGCCCAGCGCTTTTACCGGTTCAGTGCTGGTCGATGCGGCCGGTCGCCGGATTATCGATGAGACCCGCTACGGCGCGGCGGTCGGCCACGCCCTGATCACCGAGCACGGCGGCAAGGGGTGGTTGCTCGCCGACGACCAACTGATGCGCACCGCGATATCGCAGATTCGGACGCAGTCGGCCTGGTTCCAGCGCGGACAATTCGAGGCGATGCGGCGCAATGCCGTGCGTGGCGAAACTCTGGATGCTGTTGCGGCGAAGGCCGGTATCGACGCGGACGGTTTGCGCGCCACGGTCGCCGAGCACAATGCCGCCATCGCGAACGGTGCACCCGATCCGGTCGGCAAGCCCGCCGAATTCACCAAAACCGTGGGAGCGGGGCCGTTCTGGCTGTTGGATGTTGGTATCAAACCGAGCGTCGTCAATCCGTGCCCGATGCTCACCCTCGGCGGTGTCGTCGTCGATGAGCACACCGGAGCGGTGAAATCCACTGCCGGAACCGATATTCCCGGCCTTTACGCGGCCGGGCGGACGGCCGTTGGTATCTGCTCGGACTCCTATGTCAGCGGATTGTCCCTGGCCGACTGCATTTTCTCCGGTCGGCGTGCGGGCAGATTCGCGGCAGGCGCCGAAGTGCTTTCGCGGGCCGCGGTGCCCGAAGCGACAACAGTGGAAGGAAACTAGCGTGCTGTCCGACGCGGTACGAATCGAATTGGCCGATGAACTCGAGGCCGCCGAGCGCGATCGGGTCGGCATCGACCCGCTGATCGCCCGGCATCCGGATATCGATGTCGTCGACGCCTACGAGATTCAGCTGATCAATATCCGGCGCAAACTCGATAACGGCGCGAAGGTGGTCGGGCACAAGGTCGGGCTGTCCTCGCTGGCCATGCAGCAGATGATGGGGGTGGATGAACCCGATTACGGTCATCTGCTCGCGGATATGGAGGTCTTCGAGGATGTTCCGGTCGAGACCTCGCGCTATCTGATTCCGCGCGTCGAGGTCGAGGTCGGGTTCATTCTCGGCGCGGACCTGCCCGGCGAAGATTGCACCGAGGCCGATGTGCTCGCCGCGACGGTCGCCTATGCGCCGTCCATCGAATTGATCGATTCGCGGATCAAGGATTGGAAGATCGGGCTGGCCGACACCATTTCCGATAACGCGTCCTCGGCCGGTTTCGTCCTGGGTGCGGCGCGGGTCGCGCCGAAAGACCTGGATATCAAGGCCATCGACGCCGTGCTCACCCGCAATGGCGAGGTGATCGCGCAGGGGCGCAGCGATGCGGTGCTCGGCGATCCGGTCATCGCGGTGGCCTGGTTGGCGCGCAAGGTCGCCGGTTTCGGGGTGCGGTTGAAGGCGGGCGACATTGTGCTGCCCGGTTCCTGCACCCGCGCCATCGATGCCCGCGCGGGTGATTCGTTCCATGCCGAGTTCGCCGGACTCGGTTCTGTCCGTCTGCAATTCAAATAGGAGGCTTGCCGTGTCCGAAACGGGGACCGTCACCGCCGCGATCGTCGGATCCGGCAATATCAGCACCGATCTGCTGTACAAACTGCTGCGCTCCAGCACGGTGAAACCGAAGTGGATGATCGGAATCGACCCGGAGAGTGAGGGTTTGAAGCGCGCCCGCGGGCTCGGGCTGGAAACCTCGCACGAGGGCGTGGACTGGCTGCTCGCGCAGTCGGAACTGCCGGATCTGGTATTCGAGGCGACCTCGGCATATGTGCATCGGGCCGCCGCGCCGAAGTACGCCGAGGCCGGAATTCGCGCGGTCGATCTCACACCCGCCGCGGTCGGGCCCGCCGTGGTGCCGCCGGTGAACCTGGTCGGGGCGAATCTCGATGCGCCGAATGTCAATATGATCACCTGCGGTGGTCAGGCCACCATTCCGATCGTCGCGGCGGTATCGCGGGTGGTGCCGGTGGCATATGCCGAAATCGTCGCCTCGGTGTCGTCGGTGTCCGCCGGACCGGGCACCCGCGCCAATATCGATGAATTCACCAAGACCACCTCGCGTGGTGTGGAGACGATCGGCGGTGCGCAGCGCGGTAAGGCCATCATTATTCTGAACCCGGCCGAACCGCCGATGATCATGCGCGACACTATCTTCTGCGCGATTCCCGAGGATGCCGATACCGATGCGATCGCCGATTCCGTGCATCGGATGGTCGCCGATATCCAGAAGTATGTGCCCGGCTACCGGCTGCTGAACGATCCGCAATTCGATCCGCCCTCGGTGGTTTCCGGTGGGATGGCCAAGGTTTCGGTCTTCGTGGAGGTCGAGGGTGCGGGCGATTTCCTGCCTCCCTACGCGGGCAACCTCGACATCATGACCGCGGCCGCCACCCAGGTGGGCGAGGTCATGGCACAGCAGATTCTGTCGGCCCGGGTGTAAAGGAGCTCAACCATGGCATATTCCGCAGAACTCGACATCCGCGTCACCGATACCTCGCTGCGTGACGGTTCGCACCACAAGCGCCACCAGTTCACCGCCGACGATGTGCGCAATATCGTGACCGCCCTCGATGGCGCCGGTGTGCCGGTCATCGAGGTGACGCACGGCGACGGCCTCGGCGGTTCGTCGTTCAACTACGGCTTCTCGCATACTCCGGAGCAGGAGCTGGTCAAGATTGCCGCGGAGACGGCGAAGCAGGCCAAGATCGCGGTGCTCATGCTGCCCGGCGTCGGCGTCAAGGAGGACATCAAGATCTCCCAGGACAACGGTGCGTCGATCTGCCGCATCGCCACGCACTGCACCGAGGCGGACGTATCGATCCAGCACTTCGGTCTCGCGCGAGAACTGGGTCTGGAAACCGTTGGCTTCCTGATGATGTCGCACACCCAGCCGCCGGAGGCGCTGGCCGAGCAGGCGCGCATCATGGCCGATGCCGGATGCCAGTGCGTCTACGTGGTGGACTCCGCGGGTGCCCTTGTGCTCGAACAGGTTTCGGACCGAGTGGCGGCGCTGGTCGCCGAACTCGGCGATGACGCCCAAGTCGGCTTCCACGGCCATGAGAACCTGGACCTCGCGGTCGCCAACTCGGTCTACGCGGTTCGTGCCGGTGCGAAGCAAATCGACGGCAGCGCAAGGCGATTCGGTGCCGGTGCGGGCAATACGCCGGTCGAGGCCTTCGTCGGTGTCTGCGACAAGCTCGGGATCAAGACCGGTATCGACTTCTTCGCGATCGCCGATGCCGCCGAGGATGTGGTTCGGCCCGTCATGCCGCAGGAATGCCTGTTGGACCGGCAGGCGCTGATGATGGGGTATGCGGGTGTGTACTCCAGCTTCCTCAAGCATGCCGAGCGTCAGGCCGAGCGTTATGGGGTGTCGGCGGCGGAAATGCTGGTGCGCGCGGGCAAGCGCAAGTTGGTCGGCGGTCAAGAGGACCAGTTGATCGATATCGCCCTGGAACTCCAGCGCGAGGCCTCCGTCTCGGCCTGATCCCAGGACCACAAGGCCGCGTACCAGCAGGTGCGCGGCCTCTGCGCGACAGTGTCGCAGAGCTGGTAAACGCCTCGCAAAGGTTGCTGCTTGTGTGTGGCGCCCACTGGGTTTGCGTGAGCCACTGGCTGCGGTTCGACTGGTGCGCGGGCAGTCGAAAATTGGCGGCGGCCAGGAGGACTGGCTGGTCGATATCGCGCTGGAGGTTGAGCGCGAGGCCTCCGCCTTATCCTCGGAAGGCGGCGATCGGTTTGGTCGCGGCCCTTGTGCGCGCGGGGTGGCGCATACCCGTTGAGCGCCTCGCAGACGTTGCGGCTTGTGTGCGGTGCCCACTGGGTTTGCGGCAGGTGAATATTGGAATTCGGGGGTCGCGGAGGGTGGGGGAATCGGCGATCATGAATTGTGATCTGTCCGCATTGCAATGCGAATCTGCTGCGCAAAGAGCGCGGTGGTCGGCGCTGTTCGACATGTAAGCGGGAGTTCGCGCTCGAACCGAAGGAAAGTCCGCTCGGGCTGCACGATATTCGGATGCGCAAGCTCGCCGAGCGGCTCGGTGACGGGCGTGGGCTGCGGTACACGCTGGTGCAGCTCTGGTATGCGGCCGGGCGCAAGAAGGTTCCGGATGCGGCGCGCGTGTTCAAGCGGGTGCGTATCGGAGTCGGGGTGGCCATCGTGGTGGGCACCTTTTTTCTGATGGTGAGTGGCGCGGCACCGGCAGGGGTGGTGATCCCGCTCGCCGTGCTGGTTTCGGCGCTGGCCATCGTCGGAATCGGGGCGGCGCGGCCGTGGTTCCTGCGCCGGGCCACGGTGCGAATGCCGGTGTCGTACGACATGTTTCGCCGAGAGGTGGTCGGTCGGTGGACGCCGATTTACGGTGGCCCGCCGCCCGGTTCGGTCGATGAGGGGCAGGTCCGCCCACCGGCCATAGACCGGCCGCGCTCGGCGGTCTTGTGCCCGGATCGCAGCGTGCTCGCTTGCCTTGCCGCCAACAATGTGGCGCAGACCTGGTCCATGGCGTTGTGCGCTCGCATCGATCAGCTGCCGCCGGAGGTGCCGGTGATCGTGCTGCACGATGCCAGCCCGGCTGGCATTGCCGTGGCCGGGAAAGCACGCGTCGCACTCGGGAGTCGGGCCGTGGTTGTCGGCCTTTCGCCGCGCGCGGTCTTGGCCAATGCGTCGGCGCTGCGGTTGCGGGAGCCGCAGCCGCAGGACACCGCATTTCTGCATGGGGAACCGTTATCGGCCGCGGAGATCGAGTGGCTCTGCGAGGGGTGGTGGTCGCCGGTCCTCACGTGGCCGTCCCGATGAAGCAGCACATACTCGATCGGCTACTACGCATCGCCGCCGACCGCGCCGCCGCCCCGAGCGGAATCCGATTCACCGAGCGCCAGCTCTATTACGAGCTCTGCCGCCTACTCGCGCCGACACATCGCGCGCCGCGCCGGTTCACCTTCACGGTCCCTGCACCCCTGAGCTACGCCGCCTTCCGCGCCGCCCTCGACCGCCAAGCGTTCCGGGGCCTACTGACCCCCAACCCACCGCGAACCACGCGCGCCGGACTCCACACTCCCGAACCAGACCTCTTCGACTACGGCCTACCCCGCCTACTGGTCTGCGAGTCCGATTCAGTAGCACAAATGCTGCGCGCCAACGGATTACCGATGGAATCCGCCTGCCCGATCTTCGGTGCGTCCGAACTCCCCCTCGACCCTGGTATCGCCCAAATGCTCACCCGAGCCGAAGGCACCATCTACCTCCTGCACGACGCAAGCTCCTGTGGCCTCACCTTCCCAGCCCGACTGACGGACCTGACCGAGATCCCTGAGGGTGTACGAGTAGTCCCCTTGGGGCTACGCCCCCGTCAAGCAGGCATCTTGCACCTGACTCACCTTCGCGACCCGATACCGAGTGCCATTGCGGCGCATGTTGATCCGCGAGAACGCGAAGGGTCGCATCGCTCGGAGTCGAGTGCTCAGACCGCGCATGAAGATTTGCTAGACCTCGAATCGGGTGCCGGGGCGGCCCAGACCGAATCGAGCGAACGCGAAAAATCGCACCACGACCCGGCATCGCAAGCGCGAGCAGCGCACATGGAGCCGTACGAGCGCCGACAGTCGCGCCCGGTGCCGCGTGCCCAGACAGCGCGGATGGATTCGCGGGAGCGCGCAGAGTTGCACGACCCTGAGTCGAGAGCTGAAGCGGCACAGGCCGAATCGAGCTGGCGCGAAGGTCACCCCGATTCCGCCTCGAATGCTCGGGCGACGCACGTGGATCCGCGCGAGCGCACACAGTCGCGCCCGGTGCCGCGTGCCGAGGCTGCGCGCATGGATTCGTGGCGGGGTGCAGAGTTGCATGACCTCGAGTCGAGTGCTCGAGCGGCGCAGGTGGATCCGCGCGAGCGCGGTGAGCAGCGCCCGAACCCGGTACCGCGTGCTCAGGCAGCGCAGTTGGACTCATGGGAACGCGCATGGCTGAACCGCGGCCGGTTCGTCGAAGTCGAAGCGGTGCGCCCGGCATCGCTACTGCGCACGGTGCACCGCCTCGTCCGCGAGGTTCGCCCGGCCCGAACGAGCGTGCCTGAACTGCGCCGCGCCCGGACCACGGGCTTTATGACTTGGCCGGCAGTATGAGGTCGCTCAGCATTGTGGTGCAGTCGCGGGCAATGCCAGTCGATGTTGGGGAGCTTCGGGTTTCTCGTTCGCGAGGTGTGCGCCGTGAACGCTCGACCGCACTGCGCTGCGCCCGGACCACGGGCTTCATGACCTTGGCCGGCAGTATGAGGTCGCTCAGCATTGTGGTGCAGTCGCGGGCAATGCCAGTCGATCTTGGGGAGCTTCGGGTTTCTCGTTCGCGAGGTGTGCGCCGCGAACGCGCGACCGCACTGCGCTGCGCCCCGGAACCTGGGCTTTCTGACCTGGCGCGGCGCATGAGGTCTGTCAACGCCATGCGGCAGCCGCACGTGGCGCCGCTAGCAGTCGATTTCGGGAAGCGCCTGGCTGCCGAGAGGGGCGCGGCACCGAACGGGATGCGGTCGGCCCGGTCTCGCTACTACGCACCATGCACTGCTTTGTCGGAGCGCCCCACCGCGCGCGGAAGGTGCGTCATCCATCCGGCGTCGCTGCTTTGCGCCGCCTCCTTTCGGAGGCATGCGCCGTGAAACCTTCGATCGAACTGTGCTGTGCCCGGGACGCGGGCTTTCCGACTTGGTCCGCTGCGTGAAAGGGAATTGTTGTGCCGGAGCATCGGCAGATCACGTATACCGATGAATTGCTTGCTGACGGGTCTGTGCATCGGCGGTATGCCGATGGGCGGCAGGAGTGGCGGACGCGTGATGCGCAGGGGATGGTCTCCTGGCGCGATGATCGGGGGAACTCGGGGACCGATGAGGGGCTCGGGCCGAAGATCGTGAAGCGCGTGTACCGCAACGGATCCGTGCTTTATGGCAGGGAGGCCGGATTCGGGCGCACGCTCTGGGGTGACGGGGTGTTGACCGTCAATCGGTCCTCGTTCGGTGGTCGGCTCGGCGGCATTCTGGCCGCGATAGCGGGCGGTGCGCTGCTCGGCGCGTTGGTCATGCCGCCGGATGCACTGAGTGCCGAAGAAGAGGAGGAGTTGCGCCGCCATGCTGCCGCACAGTCGTCCGGTTCCGGCGACGGGGGCGAGGATTACGGCGGTTGGGACGATGACGGCGGGGACGACGGCGGCGATTTCGGCTGAGGGAAACGATGTCTCGTTGGTGTGCATTCTCGACGCCGGACGATCCGGCCGGTCAGGTGCGAGCGGTCGGCGGTGATCCGGTGTCGGTGCGCGGCCGTCATGCGCTGGGGTTGCTCGACGGACCGGGCATTGCTGACGGACCCTTCGCCGTTGGTGAGCTGACCGCTGTCGGTGAGGTCACGCTGTTCAACGCGGCCTGGCTGCGCGCCCGACTCGGCGCGGATATGCCGCCGGACTGCGCAGACGGTGAGCTGCTGCTGCACTGCTACGCACGTTTCGGACTCGACGGAATCGCCGCCGCCGACGGAATGTTCGCACTAGCCATCGCCGACGGCGACGACCTGGTACTGATCCGCGATCACGTCGGCACTCGCACGCTTTTTCATGCACGCGCAGGCAATGGCTGGGCCGCATCCACATCGCTGCGTGCATTGCACCGGTGGCCCACACTGCGGACCGGTCTGCATCTACCCGCGGTTCGATCCTTCCTCACCTTCGCCTACCTGCCAGGACGCGAGACACTGCTGCGCGGCATCCACGAGGTCTTGCCGGGACACTGTATCCGCCTACACGGCGACGGCACGATGACCGAGGAAACCTACTGGGAGCCAATCGAAGTCGAGGACACTCGATCCGCCGCCGACCACGCACTCGAACTCCGCGAACTGCTCGAGGATGCCGTCGCCCGACGACTGCCTGCGGGCGACGAGGTCGCGGTGCTGCTCTCCGGCGGAATCGACAGCAGTCTGGTCACTGCCCTCGCCGCCAAACTGCACGATCAGCGCGTGCACTCGTATTCCATCAGCTTCGGCGGCGCCACCCCGAACGAACTCGCGTACTCGGGACTCGTTGCCACACACTGCAATACCGAACACCGAGTGCTTACGGTGCCCGGCGAAACAGTCGCGTCACGACTGGCGGAGACCGTCTCGTTGCTCGACTGCCCGGTCGGCGACCCACTTACCGTGCCCAACCTACTGCTCGCGGAAGCCGTTGCCGCGGACGGCATTCGGGTTGTCCTCAATGGCGAGGGCGGCGACCCGGTCTTCGGCGGCCCGAAAAACCTGCCGATGCTCATCTTCGAATTGTCCCGTGACGACCCATCGCCGGAGGCCAGGGCGCTGGCTTATCTGGACAGCTACCGCAAATGCTATGGCGACTTGCCGGTCCTACTGAGCCCCGACGTCCTGACCGCACTGGCAGCGGCACCGCCACTGACCGATCTGCTCGCGCCCTACCTGCGCCAGGGCCGGATGACCGGCCTGCTGAACCAACTGCTGCACACAAACCTGCGCACCAAAGGCGCGCATCACATTCTCACCAAGGTCGAACGGCTCACCGCGGCAAGCGGTTTGGAGGGTCGCGCACCGCTGTTCGACCGCGCCGTCATCGACCATGCCTTCCGCGTACCAGGTCGGTTCAAGCTCGCGGGTACCAGCGAAAAGTGGATCCTCAAACAGGCGGTGCGCGACCTACTTCCGGCAACCATCGTGGACCGCCCGAAGAGCGGTATGCGAGTTCCGGTTCAGCAGTGGCTTTCCGGACCACTGCGCGAACTCGGACATGATCTGCTGCTCGGCTCATCCGCGCGGGCGCGCGGCCTGTTCCGCGAGGACACCATCCGCTCGTGGCTGCGCGGCGACGGTGCGCTGTTGCCGCGGCAGGGTGGCAAGTTGTGGTTGGTGCTGTCGTTGGAGCTGTGGTTGCGGTCCTTCGAAGTAGGGCCATGAGTTGAAGTAGGAGCCGAATGTCCGATCCCCGAATCAAGCACCACGCCGACGATGAGAACGAGATCCACGACCTGGCCGAATTCGTCGACGCTGGACACAATGTCGTCACACCCGTCGCGCAGTTCCCGCCCGAGGTCGCCGCGGTGGTCGTCCATGCCTTCGCCCAGATAGTCCGGAATGCGAAGGCGAGTCGCGCCGCGACCGTACCCGACGCGGATGGCATCATCCGTTCCCAGACTTTCGAAGAGGGCGACGTCTACATGATCGAGTCGCCCTTCGATGGCTTCTTCGCCGACCGATACATCATGGATTTCTACAATGCCGAGGAGCGCGGCATTTGCTCGCGCATGCACCTGCACACCGGCCTGCGCTTCGTGCGCATGATGACCGGCCCGGACACCAACATCCGGGTGAGCAGCCTCTCGCCATTCCGGGTAACCGATGTCGAAGGCGTTACGCCCTTCGCACCCGAGCAATTCGAGGACGACCTTCCCGACGCGCCACCCGGCCTGCACCGCACCAGATACAACCTGATCGTGCCGCCCTGCTCCTTCGTCGATATGCAGATCCCCCGCGGCGTGAGCCATCAGTTCAATGCCATCGGCCCCCACGCCGTCATCGACTCGGTCCATCCGGAAGAGTCCATCGAGGTCTTCCGCGAACAGATGTCCGGCTTCAAGATGATGGCCCAAACCGTCTTCCTGGCAGAGGAATTGCCGGATTCCGCCACCTGCACCTCGCTCACGTAGTGGACTCGACCCCTGTCTGTCCGCGCGGTCGCGTCGCACGCCTGACGGGCGGCTCGCATATCCAGTGGACACCGCGCAGAGGGTGCAACCTATGCGCGACGGCCACGCGATGTGCGACAGCCTATTTGGGCAATCAATTCGGTTGCGGTCTCGCGGAGCCGTGCATACCTTGGATATACCGAAGTTCAAGGGAAGGGCCGGCAATGACCACCAAGGCGAAATTCGAGAAGAGTCCGCGCTTGTTCGATGCTGCCTTGGAAATCGCGGCCTCGCAGAGTATTTCGTCGTACGACATTTCCAGCGCCGCGTGCGGTCCGTGACATAGCTCTTGTGTCGCAACGGGTCGCACCAGGCAAACGCCGGGGAGCGGCCCTTCTTGATTTTGCGGTCGGCCACTCGTTCAACCACACGTATTGTCTTCGAAAACTCAATAGGGACAGCGTATTTCACGCTGGGGATGATGGGCCTGGTGGCTCACCCTGACTGTAAATCAGGTGCCTCGGCAGGTAGGTTCGATTCCTACCGTCCCCACTGCGGCGCAGTTGCTCTGCTGGTATGGGCAACCTGACTTTCATTCAGGGACCACGTCGGTTCGATTCCGATCTGCGTCACACCCGTTTAGCTCAATGGTGCAGAGCGCCTCTCTGATACGGAGGAGATGGGAGTTCAATTCTCTCAACGGGTATCCCTGGCCTCGTGCTCTGTTGGTTGAGCACTCTGATTGTCGATCAGAGCGACGCGGGTTCGATTCCCGTCGAGGTCGCGATGCGCCTGTAGCTCAGCTGGTAGAGCTGCGGACTTTTAATCCGAAGGTCGTAGGTTCGATCCCTACCGGGCGCACGACCGGGAAAGTCAACCAGACGGGCGTCTGGGATCGCTTGCTAAGCGAATCGAGGCCCAACGGCCTTGGGGATCGTGCCCTCGTCTTTCCGCCACCCTCACCTCGGAAAGTCATGCGGACCGGCGTCCGTCACCGTCTTGAAAACGGCTGGTCCCATGCGAATGGGATGGGGATCGACACCTCGGCTTTCCGCGTTCAGTCCCGCGCGCGCATACCGTCCAGCGTCACATCCAGCATGTGATCGGCGGCCTCGGGTACCGTTTCGCAGGCGACCCCGATCCCGTGGCCGAATCTGAGCAGATCGCGCGGCTCGATATCGCGACGGATATCGCCGGAATCCTGTGCCGCCTGCAGCAGCGCGGCCGCCGCATCGGTGATCATCGATCGACACAGGGTGAAGGTCGGTGAACCCTTGTCCATACCGGCCTTCATGGTGGTCGCGAGGCTGCGGTTGGCCATCACCCAGTGCACCTGTTCGCGCAGCCACGTTTCGAAAGCCGCGGCGGCCGAGTTGGTTTCGAGCAGTTCATGGGCGCGGGCGCTCAATCGTTCGATGCTGGAACGGTATACGGCCTCCACCAGCACCTCGCGGCTCGGGAAGTGTCGGTAGAGCGTGCCGATACCGACACCGGCGCGGCGGGCGATCTCTTCCAGCGGGGCGTCTGGGCCTTGTTCGGCGAATGC
Organism: Nocardia sp. NPDC050630; assembly: GCF_044457245.1. NCBI lineage: Bacteria > Bacillati > Actinomycetota > Actinomycetes > Mycobacteriales > Nocardiaceae > Nocardia > Nocardia sp. NPDC050630. The sequence continues at coordinate 307,933 of NZ_JBITGN010000006.1, read as the reverse complement.
CTGCTGAGCGGATGTCACGATCCGCTCATAGTTGCGCCGGGCGTCCGCGCGCATCGGCCGTCCTGTCGACGGTGCTGCCATATTCCCTCCACTGGAAAACGGAAGGACCCTCCAGATAGGCTTGCGTAAGTGGAGGAACCCTCCATATGATAGCCCTATCGGAAGCGGAGGCTCCCTCCGTTTGAGTCCCATTCGATGGAGCGTTCTTTGTCCACCACCTTGTCCGCGGACACCCGTGTGCCCGCAATCTCCAGCGCCGGACCGCTGCGCTCCGGCATTGTGCTGGTCACGCTGCTGACCTGCCAATTGATGATCATCCTCGACATCACCGTGATGAATGTGGCGCTGCCGCGCATCCGCACCGACCTGCACTTCAGCGCGACCAATCTGTCCTGGGTGATGAACGCCTACACCCTGGTCTTCGGTGGTCTGCTGTTGCTCGGTGGCCGCGCGGGCGATCTGTTCGGCCGTCGCAACCTGTTCATCGCCGGTACCGCCCTGTTCACGCTGGCATCGCTGGCGGGCGGACTGGCACCGTCGGCCACCTGGCTGCTCATCGCCCGTGTCGTGCAGGGCATCGGCGGTGCCATGGCCGGGCCGAGCACCCTCGCACTGCTGACCACTACATTCAGTGAACCCAAGGCCCGGATGCGGGTGCTCGCGCTGTTCTCCGGCATGTCCAGTGCGGGTTTCGCGATCGGTCTCATCGTCGGCGGCCTGCTGACCGAATGGCTGAGCTGGCGCTCGGCGCTGTTCATCAATGTGCCTTTCGGTTTGGCCGTCGTTGTGCTCGCGCTGCGCTATCTGCCAGAAGCCGCACGTCAGCCCGCCCGCCTCGACCTGCCCGGTGCGGTCACGGCGACCGGCGGTGTCGCCGCGCTGGTCTACGGCTTCATCAGTGCCGCATCACATGGCTGGAGCGATGCGGGCACCGGTATCTGGCTGGCTGTCGGCGCGGCACTGATCGCCGCCTTCCTGACCATCGAGGCGCGCACGGCCCAGCCCCTGCTGCCGCTGCGATTATTCGCCGATCGCAATCGTGCGGCGGCCTACGCCAATATGTTCCTCGGCCCGATGGCCGGTATGTCGATGTTCTTCTTCCTCACCCAGTATCTGCAGGAAGTGCGCGGATTGAGTGCGCTGGCAACAGGTTTCGCCTTCATGCCGACCGCGCTGATGATGTTCACCATGATCCGGCTGATCCCGCGGCTGCTGCCGCGCTTCGGTCCGAAACCGGTGACGGTAATCGGCACGCTACTGATGGCATCCGGATTGGTACTGCTGACCCGGCTGACCGTCGACAGCACCTACTTCCCGATGCTGTTCATCGCCATGATCCTGATGGGAGGCGGTATCGGCCTCGCCTTTTCGCCGCTCAACGTGATCATCATGTCCAGCGTCGCGCCGACCGAAGCCGGTGCCGCGGGCGGCGCGCTGCAGACCCTGCAGCAGACCGGCGCCTCGCTCGGACTCGCCATACTGGTCACTATCTTCGGCACCGCCGCTCGTGACGCTGGAGGTTCGGCACACCACGCCCTGGTCAGCGGCATTACCACCGCCTTCGCAGGAGCGGTGGTCATCGCCGCACTGACCTTCGTCGTCGCTCTCACCTTCCGCAGCACCCGGCCCGCGGGGTGAAATATGCCCCGCCCGGATCCCGGGCGGGGCCATATGTTCAGAGCCAGGTGTCCAGCGTCGTCGTTGTAAGGAAATGTTCCAGGTCATGCCGCCAAGGGGCCGGTACGGTTTTATCCGGTTCGATGGCGGTGTACTGGCCGCGATAGAACAGCAGCGGCCTGCCGGAGCTGGTCGACTCCGACAGCGCCAGTACTCGGCCGATCACGATGTAGTGATCGCCACCGTCGACGACACTGTCCACCTTGCACTCGATGGTGGCCAGGGCATCGTCCAGCAGCGGGAGTTCCAGTTCCGAAGTGTGCCAATTCGTTTCGGCGAACTTATCGAGTTCGCGGGAACCGAAGCGGGCACACAGTTGCTGCTGCTCCTCGGCGAGGACGTTCACACAGAAGCAGCCGGACTGTTGGATGGCCGCCCAGGACCGGGATGTCTTGGTCGGGCAGAACAGCACGAGCGGCGGGTCTAGGGACAGGGCAGCGAAGGATTGACAGGCGAACCCGATCGGGGCGCCCTCGGCATCGAAAGTGGTGATCACCGTGATGCCGGTGCAGAACTGCCCCAATACATTTCGGAACTGCCGCCCGTCGATCGCCGGATGTTCGTCGGTCGTCATCGTCTCCCCGCTCGCCCTGTCCCGCATTGCTACTGCTGCCGCTGTCCGACCGTGAAGTCGTGACCCCACAGGCTGACCGCGGTGGACTCCCGCGCGATCCAGTCGTCATCGTCGACTTCCAAGCCTTCACAACCGAATTCGACGTCGAAGCCGCCCGGTGTCTTCATATAGAACGACAGCATCTTGTCGTTGACGTGCCGACCCAGGGTCGCCGACATCTTCACCTTCTTGCGCAGTGCGCGATCCAGGCAGAGCCCGACATCGTCGGAGCCCTCCACCTCGAGCATCAGGTGCACGATGCCGCTGGGGGTTGGCATGGGCAGGAAGGCCAGCGAGTGGTGGCGCGGGTTGCAGCCGAAGAAGCGCAACCAGGCCGGTTCACCGTCGGCGGGCCGTCCGACCATTTGCGGTGGCAGCCGCATCGAATCGCGCAGCCGGAAGCCGAGCACATCGCGGTAGAAGGTCAGCGCGGCCGCATCATCCTTGGTGCTGAGCACCACGTGGCCGAGTCCCTGTTCTCCGGTGACGAATCGGTGCCCGTAGGGGCTGACCACGCGCCGATGTTCCAGTGCGGCACCGTGAAATGCCTCCAGGGTGTTGCCCGACGGATCCTCGAACGAGATCAACTCGTAGACCCGGCGATCGGCCTTCTCCTGCGCGGTGCCCTCCTTGAACGGCACCCCGGCCGCGTCCAGTCGATCCCGAATATCTTGCAGCTCAGCGGCGTTGGCCGTCTCCCAGCCGGAGACCTGCAGCTGATCCTTCGCACCCGGCGAGATGACGAGCCGAGCCGGGAAGTCGTCCATGCGCAGATACAGCGCCTCGGGATTGCTGCCCTTGCCCTCGACCATGCCGAGCACCTTGAGCCCGTATTCACGCCAGGCCGCCATATCGGTGGCCTCGATGCGCAGATACGCCAGTGATCGAATGCCCATCACTTCTCCTTCACACCGGCAAGGAAATCCGTTGCCAGCCGGTTGAATTCGTCGAACTTCTCCAGCTGGGCCCAGTGCCCGCAACCACCGAAGACGTGCAGCTGCACCCGTGGAATCATCTTCGTCGCCACCAGCGCGCCATCGAGTGGATTCACCCGATCTTCCCGGCCCCAGATGAGCAGCACCGGCTGGCGCAGCTTATAGGCGTCGCGCCAGATCATGCCCTGCTCGAAATCGGCCCCGGCGAAGGATTTTCCCATCGCTCTGGTCGCGGCCAGCGCCTCGGGCGTGCTCGCCGAGGCGAAGCGCTCCTCGATCAGCTCGTCGGTGATCAGCGACTGATCGAAGACCATGATCCGCAGGAATGCCTCCAGGTTTTCCCTGGTCGGCTCGTAATTGAACTTCGCGAGGTTCTTCACGCCCTCGGTCGGATCCGGTGCGAACAGGTTGACGCTCAACCCGCCCGGACCCATCAGCACCAGCTTGCCCGCCCGATCCGGGTAGTCCAGCGCGAATCGCACCGCGGTGCCGCCGCCGAGCGAATTGCCCAGTAGGTGTACGCGTCCGGTGATCTCCAGCGCGTCGAGGAGATCCCGCAATGCCGATGCGCTGTGCACGAAGTACTGCGGATGCTCGGTGGGCTTATCCGAGAGCCCGAATCCAGGCTGATCCACGGCGAGCACGTGGAACTCGCGCGCCAGCACCGGGATATTGCGGGCGAAGTTCGACCACGAGGAGGCGCCGGGCCCGCCGCCGTGCAGCAGTACGATCGTCGGGCCGTTGCCGACTCCGGCCTCGTGATAGTGCAGGCGCAGATCGGGCCGCACCTGCGCGTATCGCGAGGTCGATTCGAAGGTGAGCTCGGTTGTCGCCGTCACGGCTAGACCATGCCGTCGGTAACCGGAAGCCCGAATTCGTGCGTTCCGTACATGACGTAGGCGCGCTCGGGATCGTTGGCCGCGTGCACTCGACCGGCGTGCGCGTCGCGCCAGAAGCGTTGCAGTGGAGTGCCGTTCGCCAGCGCGGTGGCGCCAGATGCCTCGAAGAGCTTATCGATCGAGGCGATCGCCCGACCGGTCGCGCGCACCTGGTCGCGGCGCGCCCGCACCCGCAGGTCGAATGGAATCTCCTTGCCCGCCACCAGCAGTGCGTATTCATCGGCGACATTGCCCGACAGCTGACGCCAGGCCGCATCGATATCGCTGGATGCCTCGGCGACACGCACCTTGGTGAACGGATCTTCCTTGGCCTTCTCGCCGGCGTAGGCCGCGCGCACCCGCTTACCCTGATGCTCGACATGAGCGGCGTAGGCGCCGTAGGCCATGCCGACAATAGGCGTGGAGATTGTCGTGGGATGGATTGTGCCCCAGGGCATCTTGTACACCGGGTCGGTGTTCTGTTCCAAGCCAGGGGATTTCAGCTCGCTCATCGCTCGGAAACTCAGGAACCGATGCTTCGGCACGAAAACATCCTCCACCACAACGGTATTGGATCCGGTGCCGCGCAGGCCGACCACATTCCACACGTCGTCGATGCGGTAGTCACTGCGCGGAATCAGGAAGCTGCCGAAGTCGACCGGCTTGCCGTCCTTGATCACCGGACCGCCGAGCACCGCCCAGGTAGCGTGATCCGAGCCAGAGGACCAAGCCCACGCGCCCTTGACGATATAGCCGCCGTCGACGACTGTGCCCGCGCCCATCGGAGCGTACGACGAGGAGATGCGGACCTCGTTGTCCTCGCCCCACACATCCTCCTGCGCCTGCTGGTCGAACAATGCGAGGTGCCAGTTGTGCACGCCGACGATGCCAGCCACCCAGCCGGTGGAGCCGCATGCGCTGGCGAGCTTGCGAACCGTGTCGTAGAACACGACCGGGTCGGCCGCATGGCCACCCCACTGCTTGGGCTGCAGCAGGCGGAAGAAGCCGGTCGCCTGCAGTGCCTTCATCGATTCGTCGGGGATGCGCCGCAGGTCCTCGGCCTCCTGTGCGCGCTCGCGCAGCGTCGGCAACAGTGCTTCGACCCGTTCGGTCACTTCTTGCGTCATCGCGGGACCTGCTCCTGCCTGGTCGGATTGGTAACCGGTACTCATTTGCCTCTGAGACTAGAACAGGTTCTTATTTCTGTCGAGAACGGGTGACCATAAGGGGCATTCGTCACCGATTCGCAGGTGGTCGACGGAATCGCTGGCGTGGAACGCGACATTTTTGTAACGTGTTCTAGTACAGAAGGAGGAGGAATCGCGATGGCAGTTACCCCACTGGGGAGCGGTGCGAAGGTCCGCGAGCTCGATGTGGGCTCCGCACCCACCCGATATGCGCGGGGATGGCATTGCCTCGGTTTGGCGAAAACGTTCCGCGACGGTAAGCCGCACGCGGTCGAGGTGTTCGGAACCAAGCTCGTCGTCTGGGTCGACAGCAATGACGAACTCCGGGTGCTGGACGCCTACTGCAGGCATATGGGTGGCGACCTGACCATGGGCGAGGTCAAGGACGGTGATATCGCCTGCCCGTTCCACGACTGGCGCTGGTCCGGCACCAGCGGCAAATGCACCGCGATTCCCTATGCGCGGCGCGTGCCGCCACTGGCGCGCACCCGCAAATGGACCACCCTCGAGCGCAACGGCCAGCTGTTCGTCTGGCACGACGTCGAGGGCAGCCAGCCACCGCCGGAGGTGACCATTCCGCACATCGTCGGCCCGTACACCGACGCGGATGGCAATCCGAGCGAACAACTCGACAGCGGATGGACCGAATGGACCTGGAACTCCCTGCTGATCGAGGGCGCGAACTGCCGCGAGATCATCGACAACGTGGTGGATATGGCCCACTTCTTCTATATCCACTTCGCCTTCCCGACGTACTTCAAGAACGTCTTCGAGGGGCATATCGCCACCCAGTTCCTGGAGACCAAGGGTCGTCCCGATATCGGCATGGCCTCCAAGTACGGCGGCGACACCCTGCTGAAGTCGGAAGCGTCGTACTTCGGGCCCTCTTACATGATCAACCCGCTGGTCAATATCTACAGCGGATACGAGGTCAAGAGCGTCCTGATCAACTGCCACTACCCGGTGACACAGGATTCGTTCGTGCTGCAGTGGGGCGTCTCGCTGGAGAAGCCGAAGGGCGTCGATGGTGAGATGGCCGATAAGTTGGCCGCGAAGATGACCGAAGGCATCAGTGTCGGGTTCCTACAGGATGTCGAGATCTGGAAGCACAAGTCCAAGGTCGAAAATCCGCTGCTCTGTGAGGAGGACGGCCCGGTTTATCAGCTGCGTCGCTGGTACGACCAGTTCTATGTGGACCTGGCCGATGTGACCGACAAGATGACCCAGCGCTTCGAATTCGAGGTGGATACCACCAAGGCGAATGAGGCATGGGAGGCCGAGGTCGCCGAGAATCTCCGGCGCAAGCGGGAAACGGAAGCGGAAGCGGGAGTCTGATGGCGCCGACCTGGGCGAAAGCACCCGACTTCGCCGACGAACCGGCGCGGCGGGCCGCGGTGCAGGCCCAGACCGTCGTCGACAAACAGCGCTATCTGGAGGAGGGACTGACACCGCTGCGGTGTCAGTCCTGCCAGAGCGAGGTGCTGGTGCGCAAGAGTTCGTCGCACCAGACCTCGGTGCAGTGGACCGAGAATCCGGCCGCGCGCTGCCCGGTTTTCGGCCGGCTGAGCGCGCAAGGGTACGGGCCGGGGCGTCCGGAAACCTGTGCGCAACTGGAGAAGACGATCAAATGGGCGGTCGACGAGGGTGTGTTGGAGATCGACTGATCAGTCGAGGGTGAAGTCGGCGAAGTCGAATCCCGGCGCAACGATGCAGCTCACCAGCACGTACTCATCGCCAGCTGGCCGCGCGGCCTGACTGACCCCGCCCGGCACCACCGCCTGCAATACCTGACCGCGCTCGACATCGGGTCCTAGGAGAACCTCCTCGCCCCCGATGTCGAGCGCCAACGCCCCGCCCCGATGCCACAACCACACCTCGTCCGAGCGCACCGTATGCGGTGCCGACCGCTCACCCGGCATCAACAAGAAGTAGATCGCGGTCGCGCTGGCCCGCGGCCCCGGATAGCCCTCCGGCGTGAATTCGACCGCACTGCGCCAGGTTTGCCGATACCAGCCGCCCTCCGGATGCGGCTCCAAGTCCAGTGCAATAGCCAGCGCCGGTCGGTTATCGATCATGTCCCCGACTATGCCCGATCGATGGTCTTCTGGGAGCCCAGCCATTGATGCGGCTGACCGGTCACTGCGGCGATGCAGTCGAAGTCGTGATCCCGATGTAGCAAAGTCAGCCCGCGCAACTCGGCAGTGGCTGCGAGGACGAGGTCGACCGGGCCCGCGCTGCGATGCTGTCCCCGCTTGGTGAGCTCGGCCTGAACCTCCCAGGCGCGGGCGTAGGCCCGATCATCGACGGGTTCCCAGCCGAACAGCACCCGCATGTCGTCGACGGTCTGTTCCCGATCGGCCATGGAACGCGCACAGTAGAAGAACTCGAGCTCGACGATCGGGCAAACAGCGATCAGCCCCGCCGCTGCCGCGCGTTGCCAAGCGAAGGCGTCCGGATCCTGTTTCATGATCGGCACCAATGCGCTGGTGTCGATCAAGAACTGGGCCGCGCTCACCGCCGGTAGTTCCGCTTGTCCTCGAGCAGATCCATATCGAAGGCGCCGTCGGCGGCGGCATCCTGCAGTCGTATCAGTGCGAGTGTCCGTCGCCGGTTCTCCAGCACTTCACGGAGCGCCGAGTTCACCGTGTCCTTTTTTGTGCTGGTACCCAGTGTTTTCGAGACGTCGGCAAGCAGTTGATCATCGACATCGATCACAGTCCGAGCCATGCGCAACCCCCTTGATATCTAGTCGTATATCAAGGATATCAGCACGGATATACGTGGTCGAGGCGCTTCTGGTCAGAAGAGGGTGGGTTCGCCGAAGCCGGGGGTGCGTTCGATTTCCAGAAGGCGCTGTTTGGTGGTGATGCCGCCGGGGGCGGAGAAGCCGGTGAGAGTGTGGTCGGCGGCCAGGACTCGGTGGCAGGGGATGATCAGCGGGATCGGGTTGCGGCCGAGGGCCTGTCCGACGGCTTGGGCGGCGCCGGGCGCGCCGATACGGTCGGCGACCTGGCCGTAGCTGAGGGTGTGGCCGGGATCGATCGCACGGGTCACTTCGTAGACGGCGCGGTGGAATTCCGGAATTCCACTGGTGGTCACGGGAATCCAGCGCAGATCGTCGAGCTCCCCGGCGAGGTGGGCCTGGATGCGGGCGATGACATCGGCGAGCGGGCCGGTGGGTTTCGCCTCCGGAATGTCCTGCGAGTCCGGAATTCGGCTGCTGCGACGCATGATCCGGGTCCGCGTCGCGGCGGGGCTGGCCGCGGGCAGTCCGAATCGGAATACGAAGTCGTCGGCCCAGGCGATCGCGCAGGTGCCGATGGCGGTTTCGAACAGCGCCGACCCGGTGACCGGACGAGCGGAAGCACTCATACGGTCAGTGTGCACTCCGGGTCCGACAGCTGAGAGCAGACCAGTCCAGTTCTCAGAAACTGGCCTGGATACCACCGATGGTCGGCTTCACGGCCCCGCAGCTCGGATTCGAGGTCCGGCGTTGCGCGGCCCGCTCGGGATTCGCGAGGGCGGGCGCATCCGGATCCGGCACATCGTCGCGACCGTAGATCGCGGCGAGATCCGCGTATTGACGCTGGTTTTCGTAGTAGGACGGCGACCAAGCGGTCAAAGGTCCCGGCGCGTGGAACCGTTCGAGGCGAAAGGCCTCGCTCGGGCGTCGCGGTGCGAACCGGTGGATGAGATAGGCGAAGGCGGCGATGACGAGCAGGGTGGCGAGAGCGGTCATAAGAGTCAGCGTGCGCGCACTGGCCTTGTCATTGAATATCCACTTGGCTAATACTGGACTTTATGTCGACGAGAGTTATCGGTGCCGCCAGCCTTGCCCGCGATCTGGGGAGTTGGCGCAGTGCGGACGAGAACGGCGAACCGGGGGAGCGCCGCTCGACGCGCCCGGCCTATCTGGCTCTTGCCGAAGGCATCCGCCTGCTCATCCATGACGGTCGCGCACCGCTCGGTGTCGCGCTGCCCAGTGAGCGCGACCTCGCCACCACCCTCGGCGTCAGTCGCACGACCATTACCTCCACCTACAGCCTGCTGCGCGAACACGGCTATCTGATCAGCCGTCAGGGTTCGCGCAGCACCGTCGCCCTGCCGCGCGATGTGCAGCACGACGGCACCAAACCGGCCCGCAGCATCCTCGCGATGATGGCGCAACCGGAACTGCCGACCATTGATATGACCTATGCCGCCATGGCCGCGCCCATGGAAATGCAGGAGGCGTACTCCGTTGCACTGCAAGGCCTTCCGGCCTATCTCGGTACGCACGGCATGGATCCGGTCGGTGTGCTCGCGCTGCGCGAGGCGGTGGCCCGCCGCTACACCGAGCGCGGCCTGCCCACCGAACCGGACCAGATCCTGGTCACCCTGGGTGCCCAGCACGGCCTGCGGCTATTGCTGAATGTGCTCACCGCGCCCGCGGCCCGGGTTCTCATCGACCACCCGACCTATCCGAATGCCATCGAGGCGATCCGCGATGTCGGCGCCCGCCCGGTACCGGTGCCGCTGCGCCCCGAAACCCCGGAGTCCGGCTGGGATCTCGACGGGATCCGCAGTGCGGCAAGGCAAACCGCGGCCACCCTGGCCTACCTGGTCCCGGACTTCAACAACCCGACCGGCCTGTTGCTCGGCGCCGACGGCCGCGCCGAACTGGCCGCCATCGCCCGCGAAACCCGGATGACCGTGGTGATCGACGAGTCGATGGTGGACCTGAGCTTGACCGACCGGACCGCGCCACCGCCGGTCGCGGCCTTCGCCAAGGGCAGCGAGATCATCACCATCGGCTCGGCCTCCAAATCCTTCTGGGGCGGTCTGCGCGTCGGCTGGATTCGCACCAACCAGTCGCTGATCACCAAACTGCTCGGCATCCGATCCACCGTCGACCTCGGCACGCCCGTCATGGACCAGTTGGCCACCATCCACCTGCTGGACAACGCCGACACCATCCTCACCCGTCGTCGCGACCAACTCCGCGCCCAGCGTGCGGCTTTGCTCACCACGCTCGGCGAAGAGCTCCCGGACTGGCGCACGATCGTCGGCGATGGCGGAATGTCGGTCTGGGCGCAGCTTCCGGCTCCGGTCTCGACGGCGCTGGCCGCAACCGCCCCCAACCACGGTGTATTGCTCGCCGCCGGACCGAGATTCGGTGTTCAGGGCGCCTTCGAACGCTTTATCCGACTTCCCTTCACTCATCCGGAACCGGAACTGCGCCTGGCGGTGAAGTCCATCGCCGCCGCCTACGAAGCCCTCACGCCCCGTGCCGCGGACCCCCTCCAACCGCTTACCTGCTACTGATGCTTCTCGTATACCGAATGGTGATCTCGCACACGGTATATAGCCCATTGCCGAATTGTTGCGGATTTGGCGATTGCGCAGGTCGCGCCCTTATTTTGGCGGTTGCCGTGCAATCATGCTCAGCCGGAGGTGATTTGATCCCCCGAGTGTGACGGGAGGCGCATCGGTAACAGCCACTATGCGGTACGTGAGATAGCGACTGGGTGTGCGAGAGCCGTAGGGCAAGATCTAGGGTGTGGGACCTAGTGCGGGACCAGGTGTCCCTGAGAGTGTCGATGCCTTCCGTGTGCTCGCGCGTGCGCGGTTGGGCGAGTTCCCGCATACCGAGGTGGCCGATGCGCCGGGTATTCGGCGGGCAGCGGTGTTGTTATGCGTGGTAGCAGTGGACGGCCCACCATCGGTGCTGGTCATCAAACGCGCGTATCGCGGGCGCAACGCCGGGCAATGGGCGTTGCCCGGTGGGCGGGTCGACGACGGGGAAACGGTTGAGCAGGCGGCGATCCGTGAATTGCACGAGGAACTCGGACTGACCGCCAGCCCGGCCGATCTGCTCGGCAGGCTCGATGACTTTCCCGCCGCGTCGGGCTTCGTCATCACCCCGATCGTGGCGGCTCTCAACGACGCATCCGAGCTGCGGCCCAGTCCGGACGAGGTCCACTCGGTCCATCAAGTGGATCTCGCCCGGCTGGCCGCCGACGATGTCCCGCACTGGGTGCACCCGAACGATGCCGTGCGACAAAAGGATCTGCGCGGCGACGCTCCTTCGCTCGAGTCGGACGGCCTTGGCCTACTGCAGATGCGCCTCGCCGAGAACATGACCATCCACGCCCCAACCGGTGCCATGCTCTGGCAGTTCCGCGAAGTCATACTGCTCGGCCGAGACCCCGCCGCCGCCCGCATCGCCCATTTCGCCCAGCCGGAATGGACCCGCAACTAGCTGTTGTCGCGCCGCGCTCGGATTGTCGCGCCGCGCATGAATTCGCGGGCGAAAACATGCGTGGCGCGTGAATCGGTGCGCGGGAGCAGTTGGAGCGCGCCGCGGAGGGTGCTGGCGGCGAGTTGTCAGTTCGTCCAGATGGATTCGATCGGGGTGGCGTCGGTGGGGGGCGGGGTGGGGGTACCGGCGGGGGTGCGGGAGAAGCGGGGGGCCGGTGCGTGCTGGACGACACCGTCGATCTCGATCAATCCGGTGCGCGCCACAATGTGTGGATTCTGTTCTGCTTCAGTGAAAGTCAATACTGGTGTCGTGCACGCGTCGGTGCCGTCGAAGATCGCGGCCCATTCGTCCCGTGTCTTGGTCTTGAACTTCTCCGTGAAGAGCTTCTTCAGCTGATCCTGACCATTCGGATCGATCTGTGCGGGCAGACCTTCGGGATCGATCTCCAAGCCCCGCAACAGCTCCGCGTAGAACTGTGGCTCGATCGCGCCGACCGCCATGTACTTGCCGTCCGAGGTCTCGTATGTGTCATAGAACGCCATACCGGTATCGAGCAGGTTGGTGCCGCGCTCATCCGACCACAGGCCCATGCCGCGCATACCCCAGATCATGTGTGAAAGGGCAAGCGCGCCATCAATCATCGCCGAATCGATGACCTGCCCCTTACCGGAACTCTGCCGCTCGACCAGGGCCGCGAGAATGCCGAATACCAGGAACATCGAGCCGCCACCGAAATCGCCGACCATATTCAGCGGCGGCACCGGGCGCTCTCCCTTGCGGCCGATGGCGTGCAGCACACCGGTCAGCGAGATGTAGTTGATGTCGTGTCCGGCGCGATCGGCCAGTGGACCGTCCTGCCCCCAGCCGGTCATCCGGCCGTAGACCAGCCGTGGGTTGCGCGCGAGCACGGCATCCGGGCCGAGACCCATGCGTTCGGTGACGCCGGGCCGGAACCCTTCGATCAGCACATCCGCCTTCTCGGCGAGTCCCAGCACCTTCTCGATATCCGCCGGATCCTTCAGATTCGCCTCGACGATGGTGCGCCCGCGCCACTGCGGCCGCTCCATGAAGCCGGGCAGCATATGGGGTCGCTGTACCCGCACCACGTCGGCGCCGAGGTCCGCCAGCAGCAGTGCCGCATGCGGACCGGGGCCGATACCGGCCAGTTCGATGACCTTGATGCCCGCGAGCGGGCCCTGCTCGGCGGTGGATGGTGTACTCACGCCCTACCTCGGTTCGTCGTTGATCCAGCGCTCCTCGGGGGTGACCCGAGGCTGTATTGACAGTATGACAATAACGCCGAAGCTATACGCGAGATGGGTTCGCGAGGCCCAAGGCGGAGTTGAGTCGATAGGCCCCACCGCGGCCGTGGAATATCGCCATCGCCACCGCGCCGACCAGGGCGCCGCCGATGCCCGCGTAGGCGTGCGCCGGGAGGTCGGCCCAGTATCCGATGACGGCGGCGAGTGCGAGTCCGAACGTGCCCGCCACCGCATTGCGCAGCGGATCGTTACCCCACACGTTCGGAAACTGTTCGCCGACCATGCCTTTGACGAAATGCGGTACCGCATTCGCGCCGAACAGTCCGGCGAGTGCGGACAACAGGATTGTGTGCCACATGATGATCCTCTTTCGGTCAACGGTTGTAGACCGAAAGCTAGCATGGCGGTTGGCTTCGGTCAACGCCCGTAGACTGGGCCGATGAAGTCTCGCCCTCGCAGCCGCGCCGAGCAACGGCAGAGCACGCAATCCCGGATCCTTGATGCGGCCAAGCGGCTGTTCGCCGAGGTCGGCTACGACCGGGCCACCGTTCGTGCCATCGCCGCCGAGGCGCAGGCCGATCCCGGACTGGTGATGCGCTATTTCGGGTCGAAAGACAATCTCTTCGCCCAGGCTTCCGGTTTCGAACAGGAAGACCTGGTCACCGGCACGGCCGAAGAGGCGGCCGAGCAACTGCTAGCCGCACTCGAAATCAAACTCGCCCAGCACCCCACCGACGCACTCGCCGCAATCCGCTCCATGTTCACCCATCCCGACGCCGCCGCCGAAGTACAGCTCGCCATGGTGTCCCGGCAGAGGCAGGCCGCCCAGCACCTCGCCGACGACGATGCCGACCTGCGTGCCGGGCTGATCGGTGCGATCACCATCGGCACCGTCATCGGTCGACACCTACTCCAGCTGGACGGACTACGCGACGCCCCGCCCGAGCGCATCACAGCCCTGCTCCGCGAAGCCTTCCACGACATCGCCTGCGGCCCAACGGCAACAACCCCGGAGCCGTGATCGAAACGACACTTGAACCCGACGTAACGTCAGGTTTTAGCGTGGGTGGTGCACATCGATAGGAGGGCGCGTTGACCGAGCGGGTATGGCGGGTCGGAGATTTGGCCCGGGAGACCGGCGTGACGGTGCGGACGCTGCACCATTACGACCGGCTCGAGCTGTTGGTGCCGTCGTCACGAACATCGGGCGGGCACCGGTGCTATACCCGAGACGATGTCCGGTGGCTGCATCGCATTGTGGCGTTGCGGGGCTTCGGGTTTCGGCTCGAGGACATTGCGGCCGTCCTCCGCGCAGAACCCGATCAGGACCCACGCGAGCTGGTAAGGCAGCAGTTGGCGTTGGTCGAGGACCGCATCACCCGGGCCACCGGACTGCGGGACCGCCTGCTCGATGTGCTCGACGGCCTCGACCACGCGGTCGAGCCATCGGCGTCGGAATTCCTGCGATTGATCGAGGAGACCATCACGATGAACCAACCACTGACCCCGGAAGAGTTCGCCCGGCTGACGCGGCAGCGCGAAGAATATGCGCGGCAGTTGAGTTCGGAAGAGCTTGCGGCTTTGACGAAACGGCGGGAGGCGGCCTTGGCGGCGATGAGCCCGGCCGAACGCGAGCGATTGCGAGCCGCACGCGCACAGATGATTCCGCCGGGCACCGAGATCACCGGCAGAGCGATGCCTTCGAGCATCCCGGACGCGTGATTGCCGTCTTGGTCGTGGTCACCGACGCCGCCGTGCCGAACTTGGTCCGGCGAGGTCGGTGACATGAGCTCTAGCTCAGCGCGTAGTCCAAATCGCCCAGCAAATCCTCGACATCCTCCAGCCCCACCGAGATGCGGACGACGCCGTCGGACAGGCCGATGGTGGCGCGGCCTTCGGGGCCCATGGCGCGGTGGGTTGTGGTGGCCGGATGGGTGATGAGGCTCTTGGAGTCGCCGAGGTTATTGGAGATATCGATGATGCGCAGGCGGTTGAGGACCTCGAAGGCGCGCTTCTTGGCCTCGTCCTCGGGCGCATTCAGTTCGAAGGTGACCACGGTGCCGCCGCCGCTCATCTGGCTGATCGCCAGGTCGTGCTGCGGATGCGACTCCAGGTACGGGTAGCGCACCCACGAGACGGATTTGTTGCTCTCGAGGAAGCGCGCGATGCGCAGTGCGGCTTCGGTCGAATGACGCACGCGCAGCGGCATGGTCTCCAAACCCTTGAGCAGGGTCCATGCGTTGAAGGGGCTCAGCGCCGGGCCGGTATGGCGCATAAGGGTTTTCACCGGACCGTCGATGTAGTCCTCGGCGCCGAGGATCGCACCACCGAGCACCCTGCCCTGACCATCGATGTGCTTGGTGCCCGAATACACCAGCACATCGGCACCGAGTTCGAACCCGCGCTGCAGCAGCGGCGTGGCAAAGACGTTGTCCAGCACCACTTTCGCGCCTGCGGCGTGCGCGAGCTCGGTCACCCGGCGCACGTCGACCAGGGTCTGCATCGGATTGGCCGGTGTCTCGAAGAATACGGCCTGGGTCGGCACCGAAAGCGCCTGCTCCCACTGATCCGGATCATCGCCGTCGACGAAGACCGTCTCCACTCCCCAGCGCGGCAGGATCTCGTTGCACACCACGAAGCACGAGCCGAACAAACTGCGCGCGGCGACAAGTCGGTCGCCTGCGCCCAAAAGCGCACCGAGCGCAGTGAATACGGCCGCCATACCGCTTGCGGTCGCGAAACACGCTTCGGCGCCGTCGATCAGACGCAGCCGCTCCTCGAACATGGCGACCGTCGGGTTGCCGTAGCGGGAGTAGACGAAATGCTCGATATCGCCGGTGAATGCGGCCTCGGCCGCCTCGGCGCTCTCATAGACGAAACCGGAGGACAGATACAGCGCCTCGGCGGTTTCCTCGAATCCCGAGCGGCGCAGGCCACCTCGCACGCCGAGCGTCGCGGGACCGACACCTTCGGGCAGCGGCTTGTCGAACGCGCCCCCGGTGATCATGACTGCCGCCACGGCAGGCCGATGGCGCGCCAGCCGGAACCGCCACGATGTCCGAACTCGTCGATCGGGCCCTCGAAGCCCTCCAGCACATTGAACGACGGGGCGATGCCTGCCCCGGTCGCGGCCACCGCCGCGCCAACCGAGCGCTGTCCGGAGCGACAGAGGAAGACGACGGGCGCCGCCGGATCGCGACCCTCCAGCGCCTTGGTCAATTGCTCGACGAATTCACCGTTGCGGGCGCCGTTGCTGTCGACCCATTCGATCAGGACCGTCGGCCGGTCGATCGAAGTCGTATCCGGCACGCCGACGAAACGCCATTCGGCCTCGGTGCGCACGTCGACCAAGACGGCTTCGGGGTTGTCCTGCAATAACTCCCACGCCTGCTGTGGGGTGATGTCACCGGCATATGTCATGCGATCCTCCTGTGAATCCACGCTTGCCGCACCTGGGCTTCGGTGCGCGGCCAGGTCGTCACCCGGAGCACCCCACCGCGGAGGAGGGTTGCCGACCAGCCAGCCGGGGCTTGGCGCTGGTACTCATGACCCGAAAATGAGATTGCCTGGGCAGGTGCCGCCGTGTCAAACCCCAGTTCGCGCCGCGCGGAAGTAATCAACCGCAGACGATCCAGCGGTCTTGGGAACGGGTCAGATTCCAGGTGGCCGGGGTCTCCCGGCCGTCGACCGCGATGGTCACCGTCGCCTTGGCTTTATCGCCGTCGACCATCGAATTCTCAATCTTGGTGACCTTGATCGACTTTCCGGCCGCGGACCCACCGAACTGACCTGCGAGCGGTGTCTTGGTCTCGTCGAACTCCGGACAGGCCACCCCAGGCGGCAGTGTGTTGTCGGTGGTGGCGCGGGCCTCCGCGTAGCGCTGCACCGCTGCCGCGATCTTGTCCGATTCTGTGACATTTTTCTCAGCGGGCGAAAGCACCGCCCCGAGCACGATCGCGATGAGCACGACAGCGGCGAAGACGGCCGCCGCGATGAACGGCGCGATGGAGCGACGATCGGTCTGATCGACCTCGATTACGGGTTCTTCATCGGTGCCCTGCTGCTCTGTCATGCGTCGATCATCCCTGGTCGACGGTGGTATCCGGCACTCGCCCCCGCGCGCAGGCCATTACCCGCGACGCGCGGATTTGATAGATGTCACCAGAGCGGGTAGTCACGGTAGGTGGGCCGGGACAGCAAACACCCGGTGTACGCACCGCCGCAGGGTGCGCGCTATGCCACCGATAGAATCGCGAGACTGCGGCGTGGCTGTCATAGCCGAGATGGCCGCCTGTTCGCATCGGCAGATGCGACCGAGAGGGTGCGTCAAGTTAGCCTAAGCTAAGACTGACGCCGTCAATTGTTTCGACCATAAGGGTGCGCGTAAGAGATGACCGAAAACAGTGCTGAGTCGACCAGCGGTGCGCAAGCTGCCTCCTCCAGGCCTGACGCGCACACCGCGGGGCCTCGCCCGCTTCGCATCGCGATCGTCGGCGCGGGCCCAGCCGGCATCTACGCCGCCGACGCGTTGATGAAATCAGATGCCGAGGTGAGCATCGACCTGTACGAGCGCATGCCCGCGCCGTTCGGATTGATCCGCTACGGCGTCGCGCCGGACCATCCGCGCATCAAAGGCATCATCACCGCCCTGCACAAGGTGCTGGACAAGCCGCAGGTCCGCCTGCTCGGCAATATCGACTACGGCACCGACATCACCCTCGATGATCTGCGCACGTTCTATGACGCGGTCATCTTCTCCACCGGCGCCAACGCCGACCGCGCACTGCCTATCCCGGGCATCGACCTGGACGGCAGCTACGGCGCCGCGGACTTCGTCTCCTGGTATGACGGCCACCCGGACGTGCCGCGCACCTGGCCGCTGGAGGCGGAGAAGGTCGCGGTCCTCGGCGTCGGTAACGTCGCACTCGACGTGGCGCGCGTGCTGGCCAAGACCGGTGACGAACTGCTGCCCACCGAGATCCCGCCGAACGTTTACAACGGCCTGCAGGCCAATAAGGCCGTCGAGGTGCACGTCTTCGGCCGCCGCGGCCCGGCGCAGGCCAAGTTCACCCCGCTCGAGCTGCGCGAACTCGACCATTCCCCGACCATCGAGGTCATCGTCGATCCCGAGGACATCGACTACGACGAGGGCTCCGAGGCCGCGCGGCGGCACTCCAAGCAGGTCGACATGATCGCCAACACCCTGGAGCAGTGGGCCATCCGCGATGTCGGCAACCGCCCGCACAAGCTGTTCCTGCACTTCTTCGAATCGCCTGCCGAGATCCTCGGCGAGGACGGCAAGGTCGTCGGCCTGCGCACCGAGCGCACCCAGCTCGACGGCACCGGCAATGTGAAGGGCACCGGTGTGTTCAAGGACTGGGACGTCCAGGCCGTCTATCGCGCCGTCGGCTACCTGTCGCAGAACCTCACCAACCTGCCGTTCGACGATCAGGCCGGGGTCGTCCCGAACGAGGCCGGACGCGTCCTTGCCGACGAGGACGCGGACGGTGCGGACCGCTACCTTCCCGCCACCTATGTCACCGGCTGGATCAAGCGCGGCCCGGTCGGCCTCATCGGCCACACCAAAGGCGACGCCAACGAGACCGTGGCCTGCCTGCTCGACGACAGCGTGAACTTCACCCCGGCCGCCCAGCCGGAACTGGACGCGGTCACCGAATTCCTCGAGGGCAAGGGCATCCCGTTCACCACCTGGCAGGGCTGGTACCGCCTCGACGCGCATGAGCGTGCACTCGGCGAGCCGGAGGGCCGCGAGCGCGTCAAGGTCGTCGAGCGCGAGGACATGCTGCGCGCCAGCGAGCCGCACAAGGTCTAGTCCCGCCGCCGGGCGGCGACGGAAATCCGTCGCCGCCACGGCAGCTCGCCGACATGAGCCGGGAATCTCCCTCCCTCAGGCGGGAGCGGATCCAATGAGGCATTCTGTACAAGTGTTCGATGCCCATCTCCACATCTTCGACCCGCGGTTCCCGCTGGCCGAGAACGAGGGCTACCTGCCCGACCCGTTCACCATCGCCGATTATCGAAAGCGTATGTCGCGGTTCGATGTCGGCGGCGGCGCCGTGGTCAGCGGATCGTTCCAAGGCACCGATCAGACCTACCTCAAAGCGGCGCTGGCCGAGCTCGGTGAGGGGTGGGTCGGCGTCACCGCGCTGGACCCCGACGCCACCGACGAAGAGATCATCGAACTCGACCGGATCGGTGTGCGTGCGCTGCGGTTCAACGTCAAGCGTGCGGCCGCGGATATCACCGCGATGACGCTCCAGGCGTTGCGTGCGCACGACCTCGTCGGCTGGCATGTCGAGGTGTATATCGACGGCAACATGCTCACCTCGATGCAGCCGGTGATCTCGAAGCTGCCGGTGTTCTCCATCGACCATCTCGGCATGTCCGAGGAAGGCCTGCCCTATCTGCTGGATCTGGTGGATCGCGGGGCTCGGGTGAAGGCGACCGGTTTCGGTCGGGTGCACATGAAGGTGGCCGATACGCTGCGCCGAATCCATGCGGTCAATCCCGAGGCGCTGATGTTCGGTACCGATCTGCCCGGCACCCGGGCGGGGCGGCCATTCCGGGATTCCGATGTCGACCTGATCTGCGATGTGGTCGGCACCGATATGTTCAAGGTGCTGGAGGACAACGCGCGGGCATTCTACCGGCTGCCCGCTCGCGAACGCGCGATTGCGGCCGACCCGACGCCCACCCTGCCGATTCACCGCACCGAGCAGCCGACGCTGCCGCTGCGGCGCGATGAACTGCCGAAGTTCGAACCGGCGGATACGATTCCGTTCCCGATCATCGAGTGAGCGCGCCCTGGCCGTGGGCCGGTACCGCAGCGTATGAATGCCGCAGACGCTGACGATCAGGCGATGATCGCGCCGATGACCCACACGCCCGTGGCCAACAGCGCACCGAAGAGCTCGATCAGCATCGACAATCCGACGCCCTTGAGCGCGTGAACCGTTGCCTGCCAAGCTCGTTGGTTGTCGCGCAGCCGCTGCAACTCCGAAAGGTACACGCCCAGAACGAATCCCACGAACAATCCGACCACCGGGATGAGGAAGAAGCCAACGATGCCGAAGATCGCGCCGATGAACAGCGCGCGATTGGATACCCCCGCATCCTTCATCTTCCGGCCCGGCCAGGTGTATTTGATGACGCCGGACAGCACCAAAAAGGCTGTGCCGATGGCGAATACGATCCACGCCGTCGTACCCCCGGTCAGGAACGCCCACACGGCGATGGCCCCGAAGATCAAGATGGCCCCCGGCAGAATCGGGACGATGATCCCGACCAGTCCCACCAGAATTACCAGGCCGACAACTACCTCACCCCAAGCTGACACTGCCGGTCCCTCCGCTCTGCGCGTCTTGTCACGCTGCCAGGATTCTGGCCTACTTGCCGGGTTCATGCATGGGGGAGTAATCGAGCCGGCGTTTGTGAGGCCGCTCACAGGTTGTCACGTCGCGAGTGGAGCGGGGCGTCTTTGTGGGCATGACGAACACAGAACAGACGACAGTATTGATCACCGGAGCCAACAAGGGGCTCGGTCTCGAAGCGGCGCGGCGGCTCGGGGAACAGGGGTGGACGATCTTCCTCGGGTCGCGTGACGGTGCTCGCGGGCGGGCCGCCGAGGAGAAACTCGCCGCTGACGGGGTGCGGGTGGTGCTGGTCCCGCTGGACGTGACCTCGGACGAGTCGGTGTCCGATGCGGTGCGGCTGGTTCGGGAGCACACCGACCGACTGGATGTGTTGATCAACAACGCCGGTGCGCCGGGAAATATTGTCGCGCCCGCGGACGCGACGGCTGACGAAATTCATTCCGTCTACGACACCAACGTGTACGGACCGATCCGGGTCACGCACGCGTTTCTGCCCTTGCTGCAGGCGGCGCAGAATCCGCGGGTGGTGATGGTGTCCAGTGGTGGCGGTTCCTTCGCGGTCGTGACCGATCCGGATCAGCCGGTCTCGAAGATGCACGAGCTCGCCTACAGCTCGTCGAAAGCGGCGCTGAACATGATTACCGTGCGGTATGCCCAGGCGCTTCCGAAGATCAAATTCAATGTCGCAACTCCCGGCGAGGTCGCAAATCGCAAGTTCGCCGCCACCGACATGAACCATCACACCGGACAGCTGACGGTTACCGAGGGCACCGATTCGATCGTCGAACTCGCGATGATCGACGCCGACGGGCCGACCGGGATCTTCATCGATCGCCTCGGACCAGTTGCCTGGTGACGCGCGCGGTGGCCCGTCCTCGGAACAGGGGACGGGCCGCTCGCCGTTTTGCGGGGCTGTGTGGTGGGGACGTTATTACGCTTGGGGTATGCGAATTTCGGTTGCGGCGGATGAGCGGGTCGGGGTGGCCGAGGAGCTGGTGGTGGAGCTCGGGCGGCGGGGGTTCGAGACGGTGGTCCATGGGGCGCTATCGGATAGTGAGCGCGACGACTGGGCTTGGGCCAGTGAGGCGGCGGCGCGGGATGTGGCCGAGGGTCGGGCGGAGCAGGGGGTGGTGTGCTGTTGGACGGGGACGGGGGCTTCTATTGCCGCCAACAAGGTGGCGGGGATCCGGGCCGCGCTGTGTGGGGATGCGGCGACCGCCGCTGGTGCGCGGAAGTGGAATGACGCGAATGTGCTTGCGCTGAGCCTGCGTTCGACTTCCCGGGCAGAGCTGACGGAGATTCTCGACGCGTGGTTCGGCGGCGAGCCGAGTGCTGATGTGGAGGATCGCGCCAATATCGCGCATCTGGCGAAGATCGAACGCGGACATTGATGCATTGACAGTATGCTGTCAAATATGACAGCATACTGTCATGCCTACGAAAACAGTTCACATGGCCGTTTACGACACGCTCGCCGACTGGGAGGTCGGTGCGGCGACCGCGCATGTCAATCGGCCCAACTGGCAGAAGGCGCCTGGAACCTTCCAAGTGCAGACCGTTGGGCTCACCGCCGATCCGATCATGACGACAGGTGGGATGCGGATCGTGCCGGATATGGTGCTCGCCGATCTCACGCCCGCCGCGAGCGCGATGCTGATCCTGCCCGGCGCTGACACGTGGGAGACTGGCGAACTCGTGCCCTTCACTCACAAGGCGCGGGAGTTTCTGGATGCGGGGGTTCCGGTCGCGGCGATCTGTGGTGCCACCTTCGGATTGGCGAAGGAAGGGCTCCTCGATAATCACTCCCATACCGGTGCCGCCGCGGAATACCTTGCCGACAGCGGATATTCGGGCGGCGACCACTATCTGGACCAGGCCGCGGTGCTGGACGGCGATCTCATCACGGCAGGTCCGACCGCGCCGTTCGAATTCGCCCGGGAGGTATTGCGCAGGCTCGATGTCTATGAACCGCATGTGCTGGACGCGTGGTATCGCTTGTTCGGCCACAGCGATCCGGCCGCATTCGCCGCGCTTTCCGAGTACGAGGCGCATAGGACCACCGCTTCCGTGTGAGGAAGAATCCGCAGAGAATCGCCGATCCAGGAAGGCGCGCAGAACAGGAGTTCCGAGATGAGTGACACGCCTGAGCAGGAACTCTTCGCGAGCGTCGCTATCACCTCGTTCCGGCTGAATGGTCAATTCCTCGCCATCGCAGAGGAATTGGCCGCGCCCGGCGGAATTACGGCGGCGTGGTGGCAGGTGCTCGGCGCGGTGCTGCGCGAACCACTGCCGGTCGCCGGAATCGCCCGAGCGATGGGGATCACCCGGCAGAGTGTGCAGCGCATCGCGGACCTCCTGGTGGACAAGGGACTTGCCGAGTACCAGCCGAATCCGGCGCACCGCCGGGCCAAACTCGTCGCGGTCACCGAGTCGGGTCGCGAGGCCATCAAACGCATCAATCCACAGCATGCCGTCATGGCGAAACGGCTCGCCGATGAACTCGGTGCCGAGCAATTCGCCCTGACCGCGCAGGTCATGACCCGACTCTCAACCGCGCTCGACGCCATCACCGACCAGGCCTGATTGCCGGCTGTGGGGCAACGGACCTATTCCGAACGCCTACACCACGGTGCCCACGCCAGCGCTGCCATCAGCCGGTCGTCAATTCGGCCCAGTAAGTCAGTGAATCCGCTCACGCCAGCCCGCGCCTGTCTTGGTGTGTGGCGGCCGTACCGGATGCGAATCCGCGTCGGTCAGGCGAAGGGTTTGTCGGTTCGGCCGACCAGGTCGGCAACTGAATCGACGACCAGGGTCGGGCGGTACGGGAATTGCTCGACCGACTCGCGGGTGGAGATGCCGGTGGTGACCAGGACGGTGCGCATGCCCGCTTCGAGGCCCGAGACGATATCGGTGTCCATCCGGTCGCCGATCATCACTGTCGATTGCGAATGCGCGCCGATCCGGCGCAGTGCCGAGCGCATCATCAGTGGGTTCGGCTTGCCGACGTAGTACGGCTCCCTGCCGGTGGCACGGGTGATCAGCGCGGCAACCGAGCCGGTCGCGGGAAGCAGACCCTCGCGGGACGGTCCGGTCGCGTCGGGGTTGGTGGCGATGAAGCGCGCGCCTCGGTCTACCAGGCGGATCGCGGTGGTGATCGCCTCGAAGGAGTAGGTGCGGGTTTCGCCGAGCACCACGTAGTCCGGAGCGCTATCGGTCAGCACATAGCCGATTTCGTGCAGGGCGGTGGTGAGGCCGGATTCGCCGACCACGTAGGCGGTTCCATTGGGGCGCTGATCGTTGAGAAAGGTCGCGGTGGCCAGCGCCGAGGTCCAGATCGCCTCCTCCGGAATATCGAGTCCGGTGTGACGCAGCCGGGCCTGCAGATCGCGCGGTGTGCGGATGGAGTTATTGGTGAGCACCAAGAACGGGATCTCGTTGCTGCGCAGCTCGGCAAGGAACTTGTCGGCGCCCGGCACCAGATGGTCTTCGTGCACCAGCACCCCATCCATATCGGTCAAGTAGGACAGGATCGGTTCATCTGGTGTGCTCACCGGTCAATTGTCGGCTACCCGCCCGCTCACCGCTGGGATACCAGATCAGGTGCGACCATCCCCACACCGTGCCGCGCACCTTCGAGCTCGAGGCTGTACAAGTGGTGGGCGTCCAACAGACGGTATGAGCTGTGGCGATATATCGCGCGCCTCACCTTCGAGCTCGAGGCTGTACAAGCGGTGCGCATCCAGCAGACGGTATGAGCTGTGCGCGCTCGCGTAGCGCGACCCTGCGCATCGCGCTGGCTCGGGCTGACTATGGTCGAGGGGAGGCCGTGTGAGAACCGATCGCGCAGCGCTCAGGTAGGCCGATCGCGGCTCGGGAACTCCCGTGTCGCCCTTGCGGTTGTACCGGGATGCGGTCGCGGGATTCAGGCGGCCGACGGTGTGCGGAACCTCCCGCACGGACCGTTGAGCTAAGCGACAGGAGTGGCGCATATGGGTGATCTCAAGCTCGGATACAAGGCGTCGGCAGAACAATTCGGACCGCGGGAATTAGTGGATATCGCGGTGGCGGCCGAGGAACACGGCCTCGACAGCGCGACCGTGAGCGACCATTTCCAGCCATGGCGGCACAAGGGCGGACACGCACCGTTCTCGCTGGCCTGGATGGCCGCGGTGGGCGAGCGCACCAAGCGCATCCAACTCGGTACCTCGGTGCTCACCCCGACCTTCCGCTACAACCCCGCCGTGATCGCGCAGGCCTTCGCGACCATGGGTTGTCTCTACCCGGATCGCATCATGCTCGGTGTCGGCAGTGGCGAGGCGCTCAATGAGATCGCCACCGGCTATACCGGCGAATGGCCGGAATTCAAGGAGCGTTTCGCCCGGCTGCGCGAATCCGTCGATCTCATGCGCGCGCTGTGGACCGGTGAGCGCACCGACTTCGACGGTGAGTACTACAAGACCGTCGGCGCCTCGATCTACGACGTGCCCAAGGGCGGCATCCCGATCTACGTCGCCGCGGGCGGACCCCTGGTCGCGCGCTACGCGGGCCGGGCCGGTGACGGTTTCATCTGCACCTCCGGCAAGGGCATGGACCTCTATACCGAGAAGCTGATGCCCGCCGTCGCGGAGGGTGCTGCCAAGGCCGGACGCACCATCGAGCAGATCGACCGGATGATCGAAATCAAGATCTCCTACGACACCGATCCCGAACTGGCATTGGAGAATACGCGCTTCTGGGCCCCGCTCTCGCTGACCGCCGAGCAGAAGCACTCGATTACCGACCCGATCGAAATGGAGGCCGCCGCCGACGCCCTCCCGATCGAGCAGATCGCCAAGCGCTGGATCGTCGCCAGTGATCCCGACGAGGCCGTCGAACAGATCAAGCCTTACCTCGACGCCGGTCTCAACCACCTGGTCTTCCACGCCCCCGGCCACGATCAGCCCCGCTTCCTCGACCTCTTCCAGCGCGACCTGGCCCCCCGCCTGCGCGCCCTGGGCTGAGCCGCGACCTGCCTCCGGCGTCAGCAAATCCCCATCGAGGGTAGTCGAACGGTGCCTCATCGGCAGTCCCGCAAAGCCCCTTTGACTACCCTCGGCGTTGGTTGTCCAGCACCCGAGTGCGCGGCGGCTAGGCGGCACTTGGGCTGACCTGCCGGTCGAACGCAGTCAATTGGTGGCTGATGGGCAGTCACGCCCCTCTGACTGCGCTCGGTTGGGCGGGGGTCAGGCTCGGGTGAGGGCGAAGATGCGGAGGTCTCGGGTGGTGCGGGTGCGGTAGACGCCGTAGGCGCTGGTGATTTCGATGAAGCGGGCGAAGAGGGCGTCTTTGTCGGCTTCGACCAGGGTGGCGCGCACGGGGATGCGTTGGCCTGCGATGGCGACGGTGGCATTCGGGTTCGCCAGGAGGTTGGCGGTCCAGGCTGGATGATGCTGCTGGCCGAAGTTACTGCCGATCACGTAGATGGTGTCGCCGTCGTGCAGGTAGAGCAGTGGTTGGGTGCGCGGCTCACCGGATTTGCGACCGGTGGTGGTGAGCAGCATGACCGGCGCGCCGATCGGACCGAGAAGCGTGTACTTGGCGTTCGTGCGCTCGAGGATGGCCCGATCCAGCGGGGTGACTTTCCGAATCAGCCATGACCCGGGTTTGGTGGAAGCGAGCTTGGTCGCCAGGCGGGCAAGAAAATTGGTGTTCGAACCCCACTGCTGCTTCGGGAATTGCTCAGCCATGCCCGGACTATATACGGATAGTCGTGATTGCCGTCTCGCCGAACGGTCGAGGTAGCGGCGGGTTCACTAAGCTTTCGGACATGGCCGATTCCGCTCCATCCGCTGTGTACATCGCATCTCCGGAGGGTGACACCGGAAAATCGACGGTGGCCCTCGGCATGCTCCAGATGCTGTGCGCGACCACCGCCCGGGTCGGCGTATTCCGCCCGATCACCCGCTCGACCACCGAGCCGGATTACATCCTGGAATTGCTGCTCGAGCACAGCACCGCCGATATCGATTACGCGCAGGCCATCGGCGTCACCTACGAGCAGGTACACGCGGATCCGGATGCCGCGATCAGCGAGATCGTGATGCGGTTCCACGAGGTCGCGAAGCTGTGTGACGCGGTGGTGATCGTCGGCAGTGACTACACCGATGTGGCCAGCCCGAGCGAGTTGCGCTTCAACGCCCGCATCGCGGTGAACCTCGGCGCGCCGGTGCTGCTGGTGGTGCGCGGTGCGGGCCGTACCCCCGACGAGGTCGAACAGCTGGCCGAGTTGTGCGCGCACGAGCTGGCTCTCGAACACGCGCACCTGATGTCCATTATCGCCAACCGTTGCGATCCAGAGCAATTGGACGAAGTCGGCGCCGCACTGCAGGCCTTCGATGTGCCGTCCTGGACGTTACCCGAAGTGCCACTGCTGATTTCGCCAACCATGGCTGAGCTGTGTACCGCCATCGACGGCGAAATATACAGCGGTGATGTGGAATTGCTGCAGCGCGAGGCGCTGAAGATCATGGTCGGCGGTATGACAGCCGAACATATTCTGGAGCGGTTGGTCGACGGTGTGGTCGTCATCGCGCCCGGTGACCGTTCCGACGTACTGCTCAGTGTCGTGAACGCGCATGAGGCAGAAGGCTTTCCGTCGCTATCGGGCATCATCATGAACGGTGGCATGCTGCCGCATCCGGCCATCGCCAGGCTGATGAACGGGCTCAAGCCCAAGCTGCCGATCCTCACTACCGAGCTCGGCACCTACGACACCGCGAGCGCGGCCTTCCGCACCCGCGGCCGCATGTCGGCGGGCAGCCCGCGCAAGGTCGATACCGCGCTGGCCCTGATGGAACAGCATATCGACGCGCCCGAGCTGTTGCGGCGCATCGAGATTCCGGATACCCCGGTGGTGACACCGCAGATGTTCGAATACCAGCTGATCGAACGCGCCAGGGCCGACCGCAAGACCATTGTGCTGCCCGAGGGCGACGACGACCGGATTCTGCGCGCCGCCGGTCGCGTACTGCAGCGCAAAATCGCGGATCTGGTCATTCTCGGTGATGAGGCCGCGGCGCGTGCCCGCGCCGCGGAACTCGGCGTCGATATCTCGGCAGCACGGGTACTCGACCCGCGCACCTCCGGCTACCTCGACGAATTCGCCGCGGAATACACCGAATTGCGCAAGCACAAGGGCATGACACTGGAGCGCGCCCGCGAAACCATGGCCGATATCTCCTATTTCGGCACCATGATGGTGCACAAGGGCATAGCCGACGGCATGGTCTCCGGCGCCGCGCACACCACGGCGCACACCATCCGACCGTCCTTCGAGATCATCAAGACCGTGCCGGGCGTCTCCACCGTCTCCAGTGTGTTCCTGATGTGCCTGGCCGACCGGGTGCTCGCCTACGGCGACTGCGCCGTCGTCCCGGATCCGACCTCGGAGCAGTTGGCCGATATCGCGATCTCCTCCGCGCACACCGCGGCCCGCTTCGGCATCGACGCGCGAATCGCGATGCTGTCGTACTCGACCGGTGAATCCGGTAGTGGCGTCGATGTGGACAAGGTGCGCGTCGCGACCAAACTGGTCCGCGAGCGCGCGCCGGAGCTGCTGGTGGAGGGCCCGATCCAGTACGACGCCGCGATCGAACCGACCGTGGCGACCACCAAACTTCCGGATTCCGAAGTGGCCGGGCGCGCAACGGTCTTCGTGTTTCCCGACCTCAATACCGGTAACAACACCTATAAGGCGGTTCAGCGCAGCGCCGGTGCGATCGCGATCGGTCCGGTGCTGCAGGGGCTGCGCAAACCGGTCAACGATCTGTCTCGCGGTGCGCTCGTCGCCGACATCGTGAATACCGTCGCGATTACGGCGATCCAGGCGCAGGAGGGTTGATGCGAACCGACTCGTTCGATGCGCAGACCATGTCCTCCCACACTGATGGCAGACCGATGAGCGAGATGTTCGGCGGCCCGGACCACACCGGTGGCCCGCGACGGGCGGCCTGCTGCGGACCGACTGGCGGCGACCGTGATTGCTGAACGAGTGCGGGGAACGCACGAAACGCAGGAGGTGTGATGAACGCGGCATCGCGGAGCGATTCGACAAGCGGCGGCGGTCCGGCGACGGGTGGGCGCGATGACCTGGTGTTGGTGATCAACTCCGGCTCGTCGTCGATCAAATACCAACTGCTGGACCCGGACTCGGGTGCGGTTGCCGCCTCCGGCATGGTCGATCGGATCGGCGAGGAGCAGGCCGGAATCGAGCACCAGGTCGATGGCCGAACCATCGAACATCGCGAGCCGATCGCCGATCACACGGCGGGGTTGCGGCTGGTCTTCGATGTGTTCGCCGAATCCGGCCACGATCTGGCCGCGGCGGGTGTGCGCGCGGTCGGGCACCGCGTTGTGCACGGCGGTGAGGTGTTCTACCGCCCGACGCTCATCGATGACGCTGTGGTCGCGGCCATATCCGAGCTATCTTCGCTCGCGCCGCTGCATAATCCGGCGAATGTGGCGGGCATCGAGAGTGCGCGCGAACTGCTGCCCGGCGTACCGCAGGTCGCGGTCTTCGATACCGCGTTCTTCCACAGCCTGCCCGATGCCGCCAAAACTTACGCCATCGACGCGAAACTCGCTGTCGCGCATGGCATCCGGAAGTACGGCTTTCACGGCACTTCGCACGAGTACGTTTCCGGTCGCGTCGCCGCGCTGCTCGATCGAGATCCGGCCGACCTGAATCAGATCATCTTCCACCTCGGCAATGGTGCTTCGGCATCGGCCATTCGCGGCGGACATCCGATCGACACCACCATGGGACTCACCCCGCTGGAGGGCCTGGTGATGGGTACCAGGGGCGGGGATCTCGATCCGGGGATCATCGCGCATCTGGTCCGTGCCGCCCATATGGATGTCGACCGGATCGATGAAATGCTGAACCGCAATTCCGGACTCAAGGGCCTGTCCGGCGTCAACGACTTCCGTGAGTTGCAGCGGCTGATCGAGGCGGGCGATACCGCGGCCCGCCTGGCCTACGACGTGTATATCCACCGCCTGCGCCGCTATCTCGGCGCGTATCTGATCGAACTCGGCGGCGTCGACGCCATTACCTTCACCGCGGGCGTCGGCGAGAACAGTCCGCAGGTCCGCGCCGACGCGCTCGCCGGGCTGTCCCGCTTCGGCATCGTGGTCGATCCGGACCGCAATACCGCGAAGGACCGCGCCGCCCGGCATATCTCCGCACCGGGGGCCGAGGTTGCCGTGCTGGTCGTGCCGACCAATGAGGAACTGGCGATCGCGCAGGCCGCGCTACGCGTTGTCGCAGCTCAGCGCGATGATTGAGCGGCCCTAGAAAACCTCACGGAATCCTCACAGTCGCTGCGGCAGTATTGGTGTCGGATCAGGTTCGCGCCGGAGGCCGAAACCGGGCCGAACCTCCGCCGCTATCGGGACCGCGATGCCCTCGCCGCTCCCGATGTGCCCGCTCCGGCTGCCCCCGGAGCGGGCCCGAAGCGCGGAACCCTGGGGATCATCGGTGTGCCGACTGCTCCGCGGACCCGGATCCGAGCCCGGCCGGTGTTTTCCGCCCGGCCGGGTGAGTTGTCCAGCGCCGGATCTAGATCCAGGTCTTGGCGCGGATCGAGTTCGCCAGGTCCACTAGGGCATAGCGGTGATTGCGGCCAGGGGCGCTGCGGGCCAGGGCGCGCAGCCCGGCCTCGGTGCCCGCGCGCAGTACGCGCTCGGTGAACGGCGCACCGAAGAGGGTCGCCTGGTCGCTCGCGGGCGTATTGCCCGATTGCAGCCAGGCCAGCGCGGCACCGAGGACGAGCACGCGCATCTGGGTCGCGCGGCTCTCGCCGCTGGGGAGGGCGACGATGCGCGCGGCCGAAAGGTGCAGGGTGGATTCGGGGAGTTCGGCGATCGGGGCGGCGGTGAGCAACAGCCATACCGCGGTCATCCGTGCCGTTGTGTAATGCCGGGAGGCGGCGGGCACCTCGTCGAGCGCGCGCACGGCCTCGTCGACCTGACCCGCCTCGGCGGACTGCCTGGCCAGACCGAAGGCGGCACTCACCACGGCGTGATCGGTGCGCCAGACGGTGGCATAGAACTTCTCGGCGTAGGCTCGCCATTGTTCGTGATCGGCCGAATCCCAGTGCTGCAGAACGAGTTCCGCGGTCGCCGCGAGTGCGAGTTTGGGTGCGATCTCACCGGGCAGCACCCGCAGCACCGCATCGAAGCTCTTGTAGGCCTGCTCATAATCCAACCGCAGCAGCTGGGCGTGGCCCAGGTACCAGTCGATGCGCCAATCGTGATCGCTGGGCAGCCGCGACAGCATCTGCAGCACCGCCGCCGATTCGCCGAGTTCGAGCCGGAGCCTGGCCTCGGCCAGCGTCAGCTCCAGATCCCATGTCTCCTGGGTCTTTTCCGGGTCGGCTACGGCGCGCTCATGTGCCTCCTGCAATGCCGCGAGCGCGTCGTTCGGTTCCGGATGTGCCAACGCCGCGAGCACCGGTACCGATGCGTCGGTCGGATCGATGAGTGGAACCGGAAGTGCCGCGGCCACTTCGTCGGCGCGCAGCAGATTGCTTCTGGCTATGCCGTCGGCATAGGCGTCGGTTTGGCTGATCAATTCCTCGGTGCCGAAGCTGGCGCGTTGTGGACTGAAAACTGTGGACAACTGTGGATGTTCGGCACCGGTGTCCATGGCCAGGATCTCGCGCAATACCCCGGCCAGCTGCGCGGACATGACGCGCGCGGAAGGGAAGCGGCGTTCGGGATCGGGATCGGTCGCGCACAGCAGCAAGCGGTGGAAGAACTCGTAGCGCTCGAGCACCGGATGGTCGGCGGGGTCGGGAATGCCGTCGAGATAGCGTCCCTGTTCCATCGGCATGCTCAACGTCAGCACCGCCAGCGTGCGTCCGACGGTGTAGATGTCCGAGGCCACGGTCGGCCCGGTCCTGGCGATCTCGGGAGCCTGAAATCCCCTGGTGCCATATAGGTTTCCGTAGGCATCGATGGTTGCGACGGCACCCAGGTCGATGAGCTTGACCTGATCCTCGGTGACCATGATGTTGTCCGGTTTGAGGTCGTTGTAGGTCAATCCGATCGAATGCAGATATTCCAGTGCGGGCAGGATCTCCAGCAGATAGGCGATGGCCTCGGGGACCGGCATCCGCTGCGGCCGCGGATAGGTGTCGAGGATATCGCGCAGTGAGCGGCCGCCGACGTACTCCATGACGATGTAGCCGATCGACTCGCCATCCGGGCCGGTGTGCTCGACGAAGTTGTGGATCTTGACGATGCTGGGATGTGCTACCTCGGCGAGGAATTGGCGTTCGGCAACGGCCACCGCCTGGGCCTCGGTATCGCCCGCGTGCAGTAGGCCCTTCAAAACGACCCAGCGGTCGCTGACATTGCGATCGATCGCGAGGTAGATCCAGCCGAGTCCGCCGTGCGCGATACAGCCCTGAACCTCGTACTGGCTCGACACCATATCGCCCTCGTGCAGCGACGGGCGGAAATCATATTGTGCACCGCAGGTTTCGCAGGTGCCAGCGGACGTCGCCGGGCGGGTCGCGGTGGCGCGACCGACGGGGTTACCGCAGCGCCAACAGAAGCGCCTGCCCTCGGAGACCACAGGGTCGGCGAGCACCGCGGTGCGTGGATCGGCGGGCGGGATATTCGGAATCGTGACCAGTCCGGCGCCGAGTTTGCGTGTTGTCGGTCGCGAGCGCGCGGTGCGCACGCTGCGGCCGGAGGTGCGCATGATCGCGGCGGAAGTCGGCTCCGGAGCATTCCATGCGCCGACGGTGAATTCGGCGGCCATATCGTCACGGCGAACGGTTTCGCCGGATGCGGGTCGGCGGCGGATGGTCTCGTGGGAGGCGCGGTGGTCCCGGATCGTTTCGGCGGAGGGCTGGTGACGAACCGTTTCACCGGAAGCGGTGCTGGCACCCTCGGCCGCCCCGGTACGCGGGCGTTCGGCCTCGGGGCCGGTGCCCGGTGACCACCTGATCGTTTCGATGGCCGCGGAGGCGGGTTCGGCTGGTTCGAGGAACGCGGTTGCCCTGGTACTTTCTCCGGATTCCTCGGCGAGTTCCTTCGGCTCGCCCTCGGTCGAATCGGCGGCATCGTGCGGTGATGTCATCGCCGTCAGTCCTGATAGGTCGGGGCGGGCGGGTTCGGAACCGGCCCGAGTGCGATCAGGTATTGCTGGTACAGCCGGGCCCAGGTGCCGTCATTGCGGATGCGCTCCAGCGTGCCGTTGACGAAGCGGACCAGATCGTCATTGCCCTTGGGGATTCCGATGCCGTAGGGCTCGACGCTGATGCTGGGGCCGACCAACTCGGTGTACGCCGAGTCCTGTACGCCGAGTCCGGCGAGAATGGCGTCGTCGGTGCTGATGGCGTCGACTTGACGCTGCTGCAGCACGACCAAACAGTCGGCCCAGGTCGGCACCGTGAGGATGGTCGCGGCGGGCTGCTCGCGGCGCATGTGGTCCAGCGAGGTGGTGCCGGAGACGATGCACACCCGCTTACCGGCCAGATCGGCCAGACTTCGGATGCCGGAGTTCTTCACCGCGAGCACACGCTGATTGGCGTGCAGGTAAACGGTCGAGAAGGAGACCTTCTGGCGCCGTTCACAATTGATCGTCATCGTCTTGGCGACGATATCGACGACATGATTCTGCAGCGCGGATTCACGCTCGGCGGACCCGAGACTGCGGTACTCGATCTGCTCTGGACTACCGAGCAGATCCCGGGCGACCTCCCTGGCGATATCGGCATCGAATCCGACAATCGTGCCGCTGACCGGATCCCGGAAGCTGAAAAGGTTACTGCCGGTATCCAATCCGACTACCAGTCGACCGCGGGCGCGAATCGCATCGATGGTCGGCCCGTGGGCGGCCGCACCCGCCCCGGCGGGTCGCAGGCTCGCGGTCGGATCGCCGCACTGCTCGTCGCGTTCCGGTGGAATCGGTGAATCCGTCGGTATCGCAATGGCTTTGGCGGGCAGCGGCGGTTCGGTGTACTTGGTGGTCTTGGTATCGATCGTGTCCGAGCCCGCCGCGCACCCGGCGAGCAGAGCGGTTGCGGCGAGCGCGGCGAGCAGTCCGCGCACGCGGTTCATCGGTACTCCCGAAGTCGCGGCCAGATACCGAGCCCGACATAGGCCGCGGCGAGTATTCCGAGCACCATCGCGCCCGGTGCCAGGAAGTCCAGTGATCGGGCCGCGCCGGAGATGTTGTCGCGCAACGTTTCGCGCGTCGCAT
The DNA here is from genome assembly GCF_044457245.1 of Nocardia sp. NPDC050630. Lineage (NCBI taxonomy): Bacteria > Bacillati > Actinomycetota > Actinomycetes > Mycobacteriales > Nocardiaceae > Nocardia > Nocardia sp. NPDC050630. The sequence goes on along the minus strand of NZ_JBITGN010000006.1, from coordinate 274,491 downwards.
CCAGGCCGAGTCCCAGTGCTCGGTCCAGCGATTCCACTTGTGCCGTGGCATCGGCTGAGCCCGGTCCGGTAGTCACCGTCGCCGCGCCGACGAAATCACCGCGGGCGAGGGCGTCGTTCATCCGCTGATGCGCCGCTCGCCAACGGGTTAGTGCCTCACGAGCATGCGCGATCTCATCGGCCGCGGGTGCTTCGGACGGATAACCACTGAGCAGTTCGTTGAGCCGGATGACGCTGGATTCGTAGGTGCGGTCGTAGTCGCCGGTGGCGTCGCGGCGCACCAGCTTCAGTGTCTCCGCCGACCGCGCCTGCTGGGTCAGGATGCGGCTCTCGGTCAACCGAGAGCTCGGCACCGCGCCGTGGTCGCGGCCACCGATCATGTCAGCGGCCGAGACGGATCCGGCGATCAGTGTCCACGCCAACAGGATCAGCATCCCGGCCGAAGCGAGCAGCAGTCCCGGATTGAGTACCCGGTGCCAGCGCTTCGACAAATCGAACTGCGCCCAGACCAGCGCTCCCAACGCCAGGATCAGCACGCCGATCGCGGACCACGGCGGCTGCACATGATGCCGCTGGGCCGCACTCACGGCATCGGAACGGTGGCTCTGCAGCTGTGCGGCCATCGGCAGCAGGACGGTCTGCATCTGATTCGATGCCTCGCTCAAATACGCGGCGCCGACCGGGTACCCGTTGCGATTGTTCGCGCGGGCGGTTTCGACCAGACCAGAGTAGACCGGCAGGCCGGTGGCGATGCCCGTGCGCAGCCGGGTGTCCGGATCATCGTCGGTGGCCTGTCCGGCCGCGTGACCTGATTGCGTCACCAACTCCGCGGACGCCTCGCCCAGTGCCTGGCTGTATCGGTCGCGCACGGTCTCCGGTTCCAGGCCGCCCGCGATGAACGCGGTACTCGCCGCGGCATCGGCGATGGACAGCGAGGTGTAGAGGTGATGGGAGGAGTTCGCGTCCGGCTCGGTGTCGTCGAGCAGGATGTCCAGCGACTGCTGGCGATCGCTCACCGTCGCGGCGGTCATCGTGCCCGCGGCCAGGCACAGGCCGATGAGCAGCAGACCGATGGCGATCAACCGACCTGGGGTCGATAGCGCGAACGATCGTAGGTTGGCCGGGTCCAGATGGGCGCGTAGCCCCGCTTCGCGCGGCACGTCCAGCCGCTCGGGCCCGACATCGGCCGTGACCGACGGCGGCCGCGGGGCCGTCGTCGAGTCGAGCGCTGCCATCTCCACCTCCCCGGTTGGTGCGCACATGTGCTCCTGCTCGGAGCTTATTGTGGTCTTACCGGCGCCGTGGCGTGTGAAACAACCGCGCGACGGCTAGATGAGGATGGTAACCAGATGCGTGGTGACGGTGACGGTTGGTCACGTGGCCCGGACGGATTGCGGCATTGGGGCCGCTTCGGTGCGGCCGGACTGCTGCTGCGCGCGCCGCTCGCCAACGGCGTTTCGGCGGTGTTGTTGCAGCACCGCGCGCCGTGGAGTCATCAGGGCGGAACCTGGGCGTTGCCCGGCGGCGCTCGTGACAGTCACGAGACCCCCGTGCACGCCGCGGTCCGCGAGGCTTGGGAGGAAGCGGGCATCGATCCCGCCGATGTTCGGGTACGCGGCGAGCGCGTCACCGCGACAGCACTGAGCGGCTGGACATACACCACCGTGGTGGCCGATGCCGTGATGACGCTGCCGACCAGTCGCAACCGGGAGAGCAGTGCGTTGGCCTGGGTTCCCGAGGACGAGGTCGACAGCCATCCGCTGCACCCCGGCTTCGCCGTCTCCTGGCCTGCGCTGCGGGCGGCTCCGGCGCGCGTCTGCCTCGATGACATCGACGTGGACGACGCCGACACCGTCGCGGCCGCGCTGCCTCGCACCGTTGACCTCGCCGCTCGAGGCTTCGTGTGGTTGCACGCCGATCCGGAGGGACCTGGTGCCTACGCCCGCATAGTCGATGCGGATAGGGATTCGACGGATGCCTTGCGGCCGGAGGCGAATTCGACGATCGCCCGGGCCGATTCGATCTTGGCGCTTACCCGAGTCCAGGTGTTGTCCTGAAGAGGGGGCTCAGCGTCCAGTCTTCGCGGAAGCCGCACCTCACCGCAGCGCTGGAATGCGGCAGCACAGCTTCGAGTCCTGCTGGGCAGGTCGCCTCGAGTTCGTGATCGGCAGGCCGCAGGGGGAGGGGCGGTGCTTCGGGTTCGCACTCGGCAGGCTGTGGCTGTGCTGACCGACCAACGTCACATCGGGTTTCCGCGCGCCGAGTCTCCGCCGACCTAGGCGTCTTGCTGTAGCGCTGGCCGGAGTTGTCGCGCCGCTGCGTGCGGGTAGCGCTCGGTTAGATCTAGCCGAGCTGAGCGTTTCGTAGAAGTGCCGTCTTCAGCTGCCGTGCGGCCGCCTCCGGATCGCGCGCCTCGGTAATCGCGCGAACCACCACAACGCGCTGCGCTCCCGCCGCCAGCACCTCGGGTAGTCGCTCGGCATCGATGCCGCCGATCGCGAACCACGGTCGGGTGGGGTGGGCGTCGGCGGTGGAGCGCACCAGGTCCAGGCCCGCCGCCTGACGTCCCGGCTTTGTCGGCGTCGCCCACACCGGGCCGGTGCAGAAGTAGTCGATGTGTTCGTCGATCGCGGCGAGTCCGGCTTGCGCCCGGTTGTTGGTGGAGCGCCCGATCACCACATCGGGGCCGAGAATGCGCCGCGCGTACCACGGCGGCAGATCGTTCTGTCCCAGGTGCAGCACATCGGCTCCGGCGGCGAATGCGATATCGGCGCGGTCGTTCACCCCGATCAGTGCGCCGTGCCTGCGGGCCGCGGCCTTCAATTCGGCGAGTACGCCGATTTCGGCCTTGGCCTCGAGCGGGCCGAATTTCGCCTCACCGGGGGAACCCTTATCTCTGAGCTGAATGATGTCGACACCGCCCGCGAACGCGGCATCGGCGAACTTGGCCAAGTCGCCCTTCTCCCTGCGTGCGTCCGTGCACAGATACAGCCGGGCGGTAGCCAAACGCTCCCTGGGCGGTAGGGACCGGAACTGGTGGGAGGGTTGCACGTGCTCGACCGTAGTCGCGCTACCGTGGGGATGCGAATAGTGAGGCAGGTGGATCTAGTGCGGACTCTGGCCGTCGTCGGTGGCGGCGTCATCGGACTCGCGGCCGCTTGGCGGGCGGCCGAGGCGGGCTGGTCGGTCACCGTATTCGATCCCGCCGTCGGGTCCGGCGCCTCCTGGGTTGCCGGGGGGATGCTCGCACCGCTGTCCGAGGGCTGGCCGGGGGAGGATCCAGTCCTGGAATTCGGCGCGGCCTCGCTGGCTCGCTGGCCCGAATTCGCCGCACGACTCGAATCGCGGACCGGTGTATCGGTATTCGTCGCCGATGAAACCCTGACCGTCGCGCTGGATGGCGCGGACGCCGCCGATCTGCGCACGGTGGCCGAATGGGTCGGTGCTCGCGGCCATGAGCTCGAGGTGCTCGACCGGGCCGGTGTGCGCGCACTGGAACCCGCGCTGGCGCGCACCGTGCGCGCCGGTCTACGCGCACCCGCCGAACCCGCCATCGATAATCGACGACTGCTGGATGCCCTCCAAAAGGCTTGCGGGACAGCAGGAGTCGAGGTGCGTGCCGAAACGGTGGAAAGAGTGGACGCACTGCCACAGGAGCAAGTCGCGCTGGCCGCGGGCGCCGCATCCTCGCGACTGTGGCCCGAACTCCCGGTCCGCCCGGTGAAGGGCGAGATCCTGCGCCTGCGCCATCGTCCGGGCGCGACACCACCGCCGCAGCGCGTGATTCGCGCGCGGGTGCACGGCAGACAGGTCTACCTGGTGCCCCGCGCGGACGGAATCGTCGTCGGCGCAACACAATACGAAGCGGGCTTCGACACGACCGTGACCGTCACCGGGGTCCGCGACCTGATCGCCGACGCCGAGGCGGTGCTGCCCGGTATCGGCGAATACGAATTGGCCGAGGCCAGCGCCGGATCCAGGCCGGGTACCCCCGACAACCTGCCTTTGATCGGGCGGCTCACCGACCGGATCGTGGTCGCCACCGGCCACGGCCGCAACGGCATGCTGACGGTACCGCTCACCGTCGACGCGGTGCTGGGCCTGCTCGAAGGCGCACCGCTCGCTGATGCGAAAGCCGCCGACCCCCAACGTTTTTCGACGGCGCACTCGCCGTCACTCGCAAGATCTGCAGGAGGAGTTCGATGACCTCGGTCCCCATCGGTGTCACCGTGAACGGGCAGGACCACGAATTCGACCGATCCCTCTCGGTGCGTGAACTTCTCGATCGTCTCGGGCTGCCGTCGCAGGGCGTCGCGCTCGCGGTGGACGGTGCGGTTTTCCCGAAGTCCCGCTGGGACGAGCCGGTCGGGCGCGGCTGGGAGATCGAAGTGCTTACGGCGGTCCAGGGTGGCTGAAGCACTGGACACCCCTGACGCACTGGAGATCGCGGGCAAGCGATTCGGCTCCCGCCTCATCATGGGCACCGGCGGCGCCGAGAATCTGGCCGTGCTGGAGGAGGCGTTGATCGCCTCGGGCACCGAGCTGACCACGGTCGCCATGCGCCGGGTCGACGCCGTCGGCGGCACCGGCGTGCTCGACCTGCTCAAACGCCTCGAGATCACGCCGCTGCCCAATACCGCGGGCTGTCATACGGCTGCCGAGGCCGTGCTCACCGCGCAACTGGCCGCCGAGGCCCTCGATACCAACTGGGTCAAACTCGAGGTGATCGCCGACGACCGCACCCTGCTCCCCGACCCGATCGAATTACTCACCGCCGCGGAACAATTGGTCGATGCCGGATTCGTCGTACTGCCGTACACCACCGACGACCCGATCCTGGCCCGTCGACTGGAGGATGCGGGCTGTGCCGCCGTCATGCCGCTCGGCGCGCCGATCGGCACCGGACTCGGCATCGGCAATCCACACAATATCGAGATGATCGTGGCGGCCGCGGGCGTCCCGATCATCCTCGACGCGGGCATCGGCACCGCGAGCGACGCCGCCCTGGCCATGGAACTCGGCTGCTCGGCCGTGCTGCTCGCCACCGCCGTTACCCGAGCCCAGCAACCTGCCCTCATGGCCGCCGCTATGCGCAATGCGGTCACCGCCGGTCACCTGGCGCGTCGAGCAGGCCGCATCCCCAAACGCTTCTGGTCCCAAGCCTCCTCACCGCCCCGCTGAGTCGCTACAACGCCGCTGACGCACGCCTGCCGCCGATAGCACCGTCCGGCGCAGCGATTCGCCTGCCACGCATGTTGTCTCGTGCGAATTCGTGCGTGGCGCGCGAATCAATGCGCGGCAGCAGCCCGAAGCGTGACGGGCGCATGCACATGGCCGTATGCTCGGATCATGGCGGATCTCGGTGAACGCCTGCAATCGGTTCGGAAGCGGCGGGGGCTGACTCAGCGGGAGCTTGCACAAGCTTCGAATGTCTCGGTGTCGTTGGTCCGCAAGATCGAGCAGGGAGAGCGCGACGATACCCGGATCGAAACTCTGCGCCGGATGGCCGTCGCGCTGGAGTGCCCGGTGTCTGTGTTGCTCGGCCCGAACCCGGGGACACCCGAAAGTGGCGGGGGCAATCTGTGGCTCCCGACCCGTACTGCCATCCTGTCGCCGAGGCATGTGCAGGACGGCGGGTCGGTAGCCGACGGTGCCATGTCAGAAGCACTGGCTGGGGCCGTGAAGCTGTACCACGACAACGAGTACGAGCGGCTCGCCGCGGTGTTGCCTCGACTGATCGAGGACGGCCATGCCGGGTCTCCACTCATGCGCTCGCGGATTCTGCAACTTGCCGGTTCGGTGCTGGTTCAGACCCGCCAGCTGGAGCCAGCGCGGGTGGCGCTCGAGCGTTCCCTGGCCGAAGCCGAAGCGACCGGCAACGTGCTCGACGCGGCGTCGGCCGTGGTGACCCTGTGCTGGCTGCTGCTGGTCGAGCGGCAGTTCGAGAAGGTTCGCGAGCTGGCCACGCAATGGGCCGATCGGGTCGAGCCGCGACTGTCGGTGGCCACCACCGAGGAGATCTCGACGTGGGGTTGGTTGCTGTTGCGGGCGTCCGCCGCAGCCATCAGGGACAACCGGTCCGACGAGGCCGACGACATGATGCGTCTTGCCCAGGCCGGAGCTGTCGCGGTCCGCCGCCAACCGGGCGGCTACCACCAATATTGGACAACTTTCGACGCCGCGACGGTCGCGATGAAACGAGTAGAGAACGCGGTCGTGGACGATCGGCCGGATCTGGCACTGCGACTCGCCCGCAACGTGCCAGCGGGCCTGCGGCCGACATCGGATAACCGAAACCGGCATCTGCTGGACGTCGCGCACGCGCATATCGAGCTACGCCGTTACGACGCGGCATTCGAAACCCTGCTACGCCTGTCTCGCGAAGCCCGGCCGTGGTTGATCGAGCAGCGGATGGCCCGGGATCTGGTCGGCAGGATCATCACCCGCCGAGGGACTCTCACCGACGAAATGCGCGAGCTGGCTGATCTGGTCCGCCTGGAATACTAAGCACACCAATCCTTTTCGCGTGCCGCCGGGCTCTGCGCGCGAGACTTCGCTGTGGCACTTCCGCATCATCGCTTGTCGAAGTGCCATTGAATGCCGTGGTCCCCGGGTGTGACGCTCGAGGTAGCACGCGCCGCCGGGTCGACGCCTTCTGCATCGGCACCCTCGGCGGCGGGTGCCAACCATGCGACCGAGGGGGTATTGCGATGCGAGAAGAGCCGACCGCGTTGGGATGGGTCGACCTCGAAATCAGCTCGGCGTCGGGCTGGGATGTGGCACAGATTCGGCGGCTGGCGCAGCGGCTCGGGTATGCGCTGATCTGGCCGTCGGAGTTATCGCCGCTTCCGCTGGTCGACCAGGTCCGCTGCGCTGATGTCGATGCGGTGGTCGCGCCATCGCTCGAACACCTGAATGTGCTTGCGGTGAACGCGATCATGAGTGTGGCCGATGTGGAGATCGTGCTGCCGCGGCTGTCGTTCCATCGTTGGGCGGCGGTCGCGCCTTCCGGGCGGCTGCGGTGAGCGAGCACCAGCGAGTGAATTATCAGCACAGCGCGCAATCTCGTACGACAGAGCCGGGCGTCAGCGAGACGCAGTCGTGAACGCGACGGTTGTGTTCGAGTTGGCTGTGGCGGTTGGGTTGCCGCTGGCAGTGCTGGTCGGCGCGGTGTGCTGGCCGACCTCCAGCCGCGATGACGAGGACGACGAGTAGACAAGGCCCCGGTCGGCTCCGGCCTGGTGTTGGCGCGGCTACCGCGATCGGCGTGAGGGTTGCGGCCTACAGTTGACGTCCAGCGGATGATATCTGGCGGCCCGCTCGGAGCCTCGGCTCGTTAAAAGGGGCATCGGTCAGGGGGATTCCCCTGATACGACTGGGGGCCGAGGGCATCCCTCGTCATCCTCGAGGATGATCGAACTCGGCACCATTTAATGACGCGCGTGGCCGCGCAATGAGGAAAGCTGGTCACCATGATCGAGCTGAGGGGCCTGACCAAGCATTTCGGGCAGACCGTCGCGGTTAAAGATCTCTCCTTCACCGTTCGACCCGGACAGGTGACGGGCTTTCTTGGGCCGAACGGCGCCGGTAAATCCACCACTATGCGGATGATCCTCGGCCTGGACAAGCCCACTGCGGGCACCGCATTGATCCAGGGCAAGCCGTACCACGAGCTGGACCATCCGCTGCGTGCCGTCGGTGCGCTGCTGGATGCCAAGTGGGTGCATCCGAACCGTTCGGCCCGCGCGCATCTGCAGTGGATGGCCGCCTCGAACGGCATCGCCACATCCCGCGTGGACGAGGTGCTGCGGCTGGTCGGCCTGTCCGAGGTGGCGGGTAAGAGCGCCGGTGGTTACTCCCTCGGCATGTCGCAGCGGCTCGGCTTGGCCGGGGCGCTGCTCGGCGATCCGCCGGTGCTGTTGTTCGACGAGCCGGTGAACGGCCTCGACCCCGAGGGCATCCTCTGGATCCGCCGCTTCATGCAGCGGCTCGCGGCCGAAGGGCGCACGGTGCTGGTCTCGAGCCATCTGCTCTCCGAAATGGCCCAGACCGCAGAGCATTTGGTCGTCATCGGACGCGGTCAGCTGATTTCCGATTCGACCACTCAGGAATTCATCGAGCGCGCCTCGGAACAGTCGGTACGCGTGCGCAGTCCGCAACTCGAGCAGTTGCGCAGCTTGCTCACCTCCAATGGCATGACCGTCCGCGAGGACGGCACCGGCCAGGACGGCGCCGCATTGGTCGTGGCCGGGGTAACCAGTGACACGGTCGGCAAGCTGGCCGGTTCCAACGACATCACCCTGTACGAATTGGCACCGCAGCGGGCCTCGCTGGAGGAGGCCTTCATGCGGATGACCGGTGGCGCGGTGGAGTACCACGGCGAAGGCTTCGACCAGGTGATGGGAGGTGCGCTCTGATGGGCGTGCTGGCAGCGGAACGTATCAAGCTCACCTCGACCAGGTCGCCGTGGTGGTGCTCGGCGATCGTGGTGGTGCTCGCCCTCGGCTTGGCCGCGCTGTTCGCGGCGGTCGCCCGCTCGTCATCGGGCAAGGAGAATGCGCTCGATCTCACCGTGTCCACGGCGGTCGGCGGGATCAGCGGATTCGGCGTGATGGTCTTGATGATCATGGCCACCTTGACCGTGACCAGCGAATACCGCTTCGGCATCATCCGGACCACCTTCCAGGCGACACCGCATCGCGCGAAGGTGATCGCCACCAAGGCGGGTCTGGTCGGCGTATACGGCGCGGTGCTCACCATTGTGCTGGCCTTCGCCGCCTACGCGATCGCCAAGGCAATCGGTGGTGATGCGGCCAACAATCTGACGCTCTCCGGCGGTGATGCCTGGCGCGAGATCTACGGCATTCCGATTTATACGTTCCTCGGCGTAATCCTCGCGGTCGGCATCGGTGTGCTGGTCCGGCAGTCGGCCGCGGCGATTTCCCTGATCGTGCTGTGGCCGCTGCTGATCGAGCCGCTACTCGGCGCCTTCGGCAGCTTCGGACGCAATGTGCAGCCGTTCCTGCCGTTCGCGAATGCGAGCCACTTCTACAGCGCCTCCGAATCGACGGCGAACTGGCACTGGGGACCGTGGGGCGGTCTGCTCTACTTCGCGGTTTTCGTCGCAATTGTCTTCGGCGGTGCACTGGTTATCGTCAACCAACGCGATGCATGATTGAACTACCCGAGTTGCCCTCCCTCGCCGCTCGGGTGACGGGCGCCGACCTTGTCGGGAGGTCCGAGCGCCCCGCGCACCGTCTGCCACTGCCCGGCGGACGATGTGTCATCGGCCCGGTGTGTGAATCCCCTTCCACACCGGGCCGGTGTATGTATTGGGGACAATCCGGGCGGCATGTGAACATCCCGGAAACTATGCCCGGCAGCGCTTCCATCCGGAATCAGCCCTGGCTACGCTCAGGATTCAGCAACCAGTGAGTTATCCATTGGCGGACCCGTCGAAGTGCCCGCTCAGTCTGATCGAGGGGGCGCAGGTGGCGATAACACGTACCCCGCCGACGGTTGGTCGGCTGAGATACGCTCGGGGCGTGACCGAAACACCTTCCGGCGGTGCTGAGCCGGGGACGGAGCCGGAGAACAACGGGGGCGGCCCATCCGAGGTGACCATACCGTTGGTGCCCGCCGACGAGGATCGATCCGCTCGTCGTCCCGGCTCGGGAATTCGACGCGGTCAGTTCTCCGCCTTGGTGAATGCCGCGAACCAGCGGCCCGACATCATCGGTGCACTGCGCAAGGCGCGCGAACAACTGCCAGGTGACCCGTCTTTCGGTGACCCGCTTTCGGTTTCGGGTCCCGGAGGTGCCCGCGCGGTGGCGCGCGCGGCGGACAAGTTGGTCGGCGATACGCCGAGCGCGGCTCGGGAAATCGGGTTCGGCGCACTGCAGGTCTGGCAGGCCATGTTGGAACGCGTCGGCCGCGGTCGAGGTAGCGAAGAAATAACTGTGATGTTCACCGATCTGGTGGCGTTCTCCAGTTGGTCGCTCTCGGCTGGCGATGAGGCGACCCTCGAATTGTTGCGCGGAGTAGCCAAGGCCATCGAACCGCCGATCGCCGATCGCGGCGGTCAGGTGGTCAAACGCATGGGCGACGGCGTGATGGCCGTGTTCACCTCGGCCGATCATGCGGTGCGCGCGGCTGTGCAGGCCAAACGGAATCTCGCCGATGTCAGTGTGCGCGGTTATCGGCCGCAGATGCGGATCGGTCTGCACACCGGCTCGCCGCGCGAGATCGGCGGCGACTGGCTCGGTGTGGACGTGACGATTGCCGCCCGGGTGATGGAGGCCGGAGGCAATGGCAACACCATGCTTTCGCATGCGACATTGCAGGCCCTCGCGCCGGAGACGCTCGACGAACTCGGATTCTCGGTCAAGCCGTACCGGCGCAGTTTCTTCGCCGCACCGCTGAGTGGGGTGCCGGAGGACCTGCGGATCTTCCGGCTGTGTTAATGGCAGCGCCTTCGGCGCTGCGTGTGCTGTGTTTTTGGCCGCGCGGGCGCGGCGTGTTCGCGGCCCCCTGGTGTCTCGCGTCCGAGCCGTCGAGACTCGCGACTTCGTCGCATGCGCTTCGACGGCTCGGAGGCGAGACGGGCCGCGAACGGTCGCTCGTAAGACTCGCTCCGTTGGGGTCAGTGATGGCGGGGTGTTCGGCATCTGGTGCACGCGTGCTGGAAGGGCGCGACTTGCGCCTGCGGCGCATGCGTTTGGCCGGGTCGGATGCGAGACCGGCCGCGAACGGTCGTTCGTAGGACTCGCTCCGTTGTGGTCGGTAGTGGCGGGGTGTTCGGCATCTGGTGCACGCGTGCTGGAACGGCGCGACTCGCGACTTCGTCGCTTGTGCTCGAGGGTTCGGACGCGAGACGGGCCGCGAACGGTCGTTCGTAGGACTCGCTCCGTTGTGGTCGGTAGTGGCGGGGCGTTCGGTACCTGGTGCACGCATGCGGGATGGGCGCGACTCGCACCTGCACCGCCTGCGCTTCAACGATTTCGGATGCGAAACGGTAAGACTCGCTCCGTCGTGGTCGAGTGGGTTGAGGTGCCTATATCAACCAGGTGATCGCGCAGGCGGCCGCTAGTACGGCGAGCACGCCATTGCGGTGGCGAGTGGAGTGCCTACATCAACCAGGCGACCGCGCCCGCGGCGGCTAGAACGGCGAGTACCACCAGGGCGATGGCGAGGGGGCGGGCGGTCTTCCAGGTGGAGTAGGCGCCGCCCAGCAGGAATCCGGCCAGGGCGAACAGGATGACGGACGACATTTGGTCATTCTGCCTCGCGTGCTCTGTCTGCTGATAGCACACTGTTCAATTAACAAGCACGCGTGCTTGCTTTTTTCTTGATCCGGTGTGATGCTGGACCCGGAACGCGGACTTCACCGGCGGCGCAACGCGGCGCGCTGGGACGGTTCGCCGCACAGGAGGGCCTTCCAGCTGATGAGTATGCTGGCCGCCGATCCGGAGCTGATCCGAATCGGCAACTGTTCCGGGTTCTACGGTGATCGGCTCAGCGCCATGCGGGAGATGCTCGAGGGCGGGCAGCTCGATGTGCTCACCGGGGACTATCTGGCCGAGCTGACCATGCTGATACTCGGCCGCGACCGGATGAAGGATCCCAGCCTCGGCTATGCCAAGACCTTTGTCCGGCAGATCGAGGACTGCCTCGGGCTGGCGCTGGAACGCAATGTGCAGATCGTCACCAATGCGGGCGGCCTCAACCCTGCCGGGCTCGCGGAGAAGCTGCGCAAGGTTGCCGCGGATCTTGGACTCGAAGCCAAGGTCGCGCATGTCGAGGGGGACGACTTGCTCAGCCGGGCAGGTGAGCTCGGCCTCGGATCACCGTTGACCGCGAATGCCTATCTCGGTGCCTGGGGCATCGTCGAATGCTTGAACGCGGGCGCGGATATCGTGGTCACCGGTCGGGTCACCGACGCCTCGGTGGTTGTCGGCCCGGCCGCCGCTCATTTCGGTTGGGGGCGAACCGATTACGACCGGCTAGCCGGTGCGGTGGTGGCCGGACATGTGATCGAGTGCAGTACCCAGGCCACCGGCGGCAATTTCGCGTTCTTCACCGAGCTCGCCGATCTGGGGCGGCCGGGTTTCCCGATTGCCGAAGTGCGTAGGGATGGCAGCAGTGTCATTACGAAGCATCAGGGCACGGGTGGTGCGGTTACGGTGGATACCGTTGCAGCACAGCTGATGTACGAGATCCAGGGTGCGCGTTATGCGGGACCCGATGTCACTACGCGGCTGGACAGTATCGAGCTGACTCGAGAAGGTCCGGATCGGGTGTTGATCAGCGGTGTGACCGGTGAAGCGCCGCCGCCGCGGCTCAAGGTGTCGCTCAATACTCTCGGTGGTTTCCGCAATGAGATGGAGTTCGTGCTCACCGGACTCGATATCGAGGCGAAAGCCGAACTGGCGCAACGGCAGCTGGAGTCCTGGCTGCCCGTGCGGCCCGCGGAATTGACCTGGACGTTGGCGCGCCTCGACCGTCCCGATGCCGAAACCGAAGAGCAGGCAAGCGCTTTGCTGCGCTGCGTGGTTCGCGATCCGGATCCGAACAAGGTCGGTCGCTCCTTCTCCAATGTCGCGGTCGAATTGGCATTGGCCAGCTATCCGGGCACCAGCTTCACCAGCCTGCCCGGCAATGGTTCGCCGTATGGCGTGTACACGCCGGGGTTCGTCGATGCCGCCGAGGTGCCGCATGCGGCGGTGCTGCCGCAGGGCACGCGGGTCGATATCGCACCCGCGTCGGACACTCTGGAATTGGCGGAGGTAGCCGAGCCGGAACTACCGCAGCCATTGCCCACCAACGGCACTCGCCGAGCCCCGCTCGGCACGATCGCGCTGGCCCGCAGCGGTGACAAGGGCGGCAATGCCAATATCGGCGTGTGGGTTCGCACCGATGAGCAGTGGCGCTGGCTTGCGCACATACTGACGGTGGAGCGGATCAAGCAACTGCTGCCCGAGGCCGCGCCGCTGACCGTCACCCGACACGTGCTGCCGAATCTGCGTGCCGTGAACTTCATTATCGAGGGTCTGCTCGGGCAGGGGGTGGCCTATCAGGCCCGCTTCGATCCGCAGGCCAAAGGGCTCGGCGAATGGCTGCGCTCGCGTCATGTTGATATCCCATTGGAGTTGCTATGAGTCCGTGGAATACACCGGAACGGCGTGAATTGCGCGCCACCGTACGAGGTTTCGCCGAGCGAGAAGTTCTTCCGTACCTCGACGCCTGGGAGCGCGACGGCGAGATCCCACGCGAACTGCACAAGAAGGCCGGAGCGCTCGGGCTGCTCGGCATTCAATTCCCGGAATCCGCGGGAGGTTCCGGTGGTGACGGTATCGACGCCATGATCGTCTGTGAGGAGATGCATCAGGCCGGTTGCTCCGGCGGTCTGTTCGCCTCGCTGTTCACCTGCGGTATCGCGGTGCCGCACATTATCGCCTCGGGTAATGCAGATCTGATCGAGCGCTTCGCGCGCCCGACACTGGCCGGGGAGAAGATCGGCTCGCTCGCGATTACCGAACCGGGTGGCGGCTCCGACGTCGGCCACCTCACCACAACCGCACGCCGCGATGGCGACCACTACATCGTCAATGGCGCCAAGACCTACATCACCTCGGGTGTGCGCGCCGATTTCGTGGTGACCGCCGTGCGCACGGGCGGTCCGGGCTCCGGCGGGATTTCGCTGCTGGTGGTGGAGCGGGGTATGCCCGGCTTCACGGTCAGCCGCAAGCTCGACAAGATGGGGTGGCGGGCTTCCGACACCGCCGAACTGTCCTATGTGGATGTTCGGGTGCCGGTGCAGAATCTGGTCGGACCGGAGAATTCCGGCTTCTATCAGATCGCAGGTGCCTTCGTCAGTGAGCGGGTCGGGCTCGCGGTGCAGGCGTATTCACAGGCCCAGCGTTGCCTGGACCTGACCTTGGACTGGGTGCGCAGCCGAGAGACCTTCGGCCGCCCGCTGATCAGCAGGCAGGCCGTGCAGAATACGGTGACCGAAATGGCCCGCCGCATCGACGTGGCGCGCGTCTACACCCGAGATGTGGTGCAGCACTGGGGGACGGTAGCCGACGCAGTCGGCGGGGTGGGTAGATACAGCGCCGATGGCGAAACCGATTTGATCGCCGAGGTGTGCTTCGCCAAGAACACCGCGGTCGAGGCGGGCGAATGGGTCGCCAATCAGGCTGTGCAGCTATTCGGCGGCCTGGGCTATATGCGCGAATCCGAGGTCGAGCGGCAGTATCGCGATATCCGGATTCTCGGTATCGGCGGTGGCACAACTGAAATCCTGACCGGACTGGCGGCGAAACGATTGGGGTACCAGTCTTGACGACACTACGCACCACCCTCGATACCGCATCGCCGGAGTACACGGCCGCGGCCGAGGCCATGACCACCAAACTCGCCGAAGTGGAGGCCGAATTCGCCAAGGCCATCGCGGGCGGTGGCCCGGATAAGCTCGCCCGGCATCGCAAACGTGGCAAGCTCACCGCGCGTGAGCGCATCGAACTGCTCATCGACGAGGATTCGCCATTCCTCGAACTGTGTCCACTTGCCGCGTGGGGCAGCGACTTCCACGTCGGGGCGAGTGTTGTCTGTGGTATCGGCATTGTCGAGGGCGTCGAATGCATGATCGTCGCGCCGGATCCCACGGTGCGCGGTGGCACCTCGAATCCGTGGACACTGCGCAAGAACCTGCGCATGAACGACATTGTCATGCAGAACCGACTACCGGTGATCGGACTCGTCGAATCCGGCGGCGCGGATCTGCCGACACAGAAGGAAGTCTTCGTGCCCGGCGGACGGATGTTCCGCGACCTCACCAGGGCGTCTGCGGCTGGAATCCCCACCATCGCTCTGGTTTTCGGCAATTCGACCGCCGGTGGCGCCTATATCCCGGGCATGTCCGACTACACGGTAATGATCAAGGAGCGCTCCAAGGTATTCCTCGGCGGGCCGCCGCTGGTCAAGATGGCCACCGGTGAGGAATCCGATGACGAATCGCTCGGCGGCGCGGATATGCATGCGCGCGTCTCGGGTCTGGCCGATTATCTGGCGGCCGACGAGCAGGACGCGATTCGCATAGGTCGCTCGATTATCAAGCGGCTGAACTGGAAGAAGCAGGGTCCGGCTCCGCGCGCCGAGGTGATCGAGCCGCTGTACGACCCGGACGATCTGCTCGGCATTGTTCCGTCCGATCTGAAGATTCCGTTCGATCCGCGCGAGGTGATCGCCCGCGTGGTCGACGGCTCCGATTTCGATGAATTCAAACCGCTCTACGGCAGCAGCCTGGTGACCGGCTGGGCGGAACTGCATGGTTATCCGGTCGGCATTCTCGCCAATGCGCGCGGCGTGCTGTTCTCGGAGGAGTCGCAGAAGGCGACCCAGTTCATCCAGCTGGCCAATCAGTCGAATACGCCACTGCTGTTCCTGCACAACACCACCGGCTATATGGTCGGTAAGGAGTTCGAACAGAAGGGCATCATCAAGCACGGCGCGATGATGATCAATGCGGTCTCGAATTCGAAGGTGCCGCATATCTCGCTGTTGATGGGCGCGTCCTATGGTGCCGGTCATTACGGCATGTGTGGTCGCGCATATGACCCGCGGTTCGTCTTCGCTTGGCCCAGTGCGAAATCCGCTGTCATGGGCGGTGCGCAGCTCGCCGGTGTGATTTCCATCGTGGGTCGTGCGGCCGCGGAGGCCAAGGGCCTTCCGTTCGACGAGGAGGCCGATGCCGGGATGCGCGCGATGGTGGAGGCACAGATCGAGGCCGAATCGCTGCCGATGTTCATGTCGGGGCGGCTGTACGACGACGGTGTGATCGATCCCCGTGATACCCGCACGGTATTGGGAATGGCGTTGTCGGCCATCCACAATGCCCCAGTCAAGGGCGCCGATGGCTTCGGCGTCTTCCGGATGTGAGGGCCGCGATGTCGTTAACGAATGTCCTGGTTGCCAATCGCGGTGAGATCGCCCGTCGGGTTTTCGCGACCTGTCGCCGCATGGGAATCGGTACGGTCGCGGTCTACTCCGATGCGGATGCCGCGGCACCGCATGTCGCCGAAGCCGATGCGGCGGTGCGTCTTCCGGGCAGTAGCCCTGCCGAGACCTACCTGCGCGGCGAGCTGATCATCGAGGCTGCCTTGGCCACCGGGGCCGATGCCATCCATCCCGGTTACGGATTCCTTTCCGAGAATGCGGAATTCGCGCAGGCCGTACTGGCAGCCGGACTGGTGTGGATCGGCCCGCCGGTCGAGGCCATCGAACAGATGGGTTCGAAGGTCGCTTCCAAGAAGTTGATGGATGCGGCCGGAGTGCCGGTACTGGCCGAACTCGATCCCGCCGAGGTCACCACAGCGCATCTGCCGGTGCTGATCAAGGCGTCCGCCGGTGGTGGTGGGCGCGGTATGCGCGTGGTGCGCGAACTCGCCGATCTGGAACCCCAGATCGCCGCAGCGCGCAGGGAAGCCGAGTCCGCATTCGGCGATCCGACGGTGTTCTGCGAGCGGTATCTAGAGACCGGCCGACATATCGAAGTCCAGATCATGGCCGATACCCACGGCACCATCTGGGCCGTCGGCGAGCGGGAATGCTCGATTCAGCGCCGTCACCAGAAGGTGGTCGAGGAGGCGCCCTCGCCGCTGGTCCAGCGGATCGACGGCGGGCGCGGGGCAGGCCAGGAGGCGCGTGACCACGAAGGGTCCCCGCTTACGACCAATGGACAGAGCATGCGCGAGCGACTGTTCGAGGCGGCCAAGCTCGCGGCCGGTGCGATCGGCTACACCGGTGCCGGGACCGTGGAATTCCTCGCCGACGAGACGGGGGAGTTCTACTTCCTGGAGATGAATACCCGGCTGCAGGTGGAGCATCCGGTGACCGAATGCACCACCGGACTTGATCTGGTGCGGACTCAGCTGGAGGTCGCGGCTGGCGGCGAGTTGGCGCTCGCGCCGCCGCCGCTGCGTGGGCATTCGATCGAGGTCCGGCTGTATGCCGAAGATCCGGCGCACGAATGGCAGCCACAGAGCGGGACGGTGCATCGGCTCGATATTCCCTCGGTGGCAAACCAATTCGATGTTCTCGACCGGCCCGGCGTACGCCTGGATACGGGTGTGGTGAACGGTTCGGTTGTCGGCGTGCATTACGACCCGATGCTGGCGAAGGTCATCTCCTACGCCGAGACTCGCGGTGAAGCGGCGCGCCTGCTGGCAACGACCTTGCAGCGCGCCAAGATTCACGGCCTGCTGACCAACCGCGATCTCCTGGTGCGGGTGCTACGCCATCCGGCATTCCTGGCTGGGGATACCGACACAGCGTTCTTCGCAACGCACGGGTTGGATTCGCTCTCCGCGCCTTTGGTTTCCGAAGCCGATGAGGCACTGTCCATTGTCGCCGCCGCGCTCGCCGATGCCGCGGCGAACCGGCAGGCGGCCAGAGTCGGTGGCGGGCTGCCAGCGGGCTGGCGGAATCTACCGGCACAGTCACAGCGCAAGTCGTACGAAAGTCGGACCAGCGGAATACATGACATCGGATACCGATTCACCCGAACCGGTGTCGCGGTCGATGGTTACGACGGCCTCGAATTGGTAGCGGCGAGTCCCGGGCGTGTAGTCCTCGCGGTGCCCGGCGAACGCGGCTTGGTGCGTCGGCAATTCGATATCGCCCGCTACGGCGAGCTGGTCTGCGTCGACTCGCCGCTCGGACCGGTTTCGGTGCGCAGACTGCCGCGCTTCAGCGATCCGGCCGATCAGGTCGCGCACGGTTCACTGCTCGCGCCTATGCCGGGCAGCGTGATCCGTATCGGCGCGGAGGTCGGCAGCGCCGTCGAACAGGGCCAGCCGATTCTGTGGCTGGAGGCCATGAAGATGGAGCACACCATCTCCGCACCCGCCGCGGGCGTGCTCAGCGTCCTCAATGTCACTGTCGGCCAGCAGGTCGATGTCGGCGCCGTGCTCGCCGTCGTCGATCCCACCGAATCCCAGGAGAACTCATGAGTTTCATCGAAACCGACGAGCAGAAGGCGCTGCGATCCGCGGTCGCCGCGCTCGCCGCTAAGTACGGCTTCCGCGATTATGTGCTGCCGAAGGCGCGCAAGAACGAGCCGCTCACCGAATTGTGGGATGAGGCAGGCAAGCTCGGCTTCCTCGGCGTGAATCTGCCGGAGGAATACGGCGGCGGTGGCGCGGGCATGTACGAGCTCGCACTGGTGATGGAGGAGCTGTCCGCGCAAGGTGCGGGCCTGCTGCTGATGGTGGTTTCTCCGGCGATCTGCGGCACCATCATCACCAAATACGGCACCGACGAGCAGAAGCAGCTCTGGCTGCCCAAACTTGCCGACGGCACCGCCAAGATGGTCTTCGGTATCACCGAACCCGACGCCGGTTCGAACTCGCACCAGATCACCACCACCGCGCGTCGTGACGGTGACGACTGGATCCTCAACGGCCGCAAGATCTTCATCTCCGGTGTGGACCAGGCCGAGGCCGTGCTCATCGTGTCGCGCACCGAGGACCACAAGACCGGCAAGCTCAAGCCCGCGCTGTTCATCGTGCCCACCGATGCCCCCGGCTTCATCAAGACGCCGCAGGAAATGGACATCATCGAGCCGGACCACCAGTTCACGCTGTTCCTCGATGACGTGCGCCTGCCGTCGGATGCCCTGGTGGGCAAGGAAGATGCCGCGCTCATGCAGCTGTTCGCGGGCCTCAACCCCGAGCGCATCATGGGCGCGGCGATGGCCGTCGGCATGGGCCGCTACGCCATCGACCGTGCCGTCGAATACGCCAAGGAACGCACGGTGTGGAAGACACCGATCGGTGCGCACCAAGGCATTTCGCATCCGCTCGCCGCAGTGAAGGTCGAGGTGGAACTGGCCAGGCTGATGATGCAGAAGGCCGCGACGCTCTACGACGTGGGCGATGAGATGGGCGCGGCCGAGGCCGCGAATATGGCGAAATACGCTGCGGCCGAAGCCAGTATCAAGGCACTCGATCAGGCCATCCAGACCCACGGCGGCGCGGGCCTCACCAAGGAGTACGGACTCGCCGCGATGCTCGCGGCCGCCCGCATCGGTCGCATCGCCCCGGTCAGCCGCGAGATGGTGCTGAATTTCGTCGCCCAGTACTCGCTGGGCCTGCCGAAGTCCTACTGATATCCCGCCCTCGTCTTCCGATGTCGGGGCGACGAGGGCGGGCTCGGATGCCACGACAGGAGGCTCGATGACCGAGACATCCACCGCGCCATACGTGCGTTACGAGGTCGGCAATGGATTCGCGACGCTGACATTCGACTCGCCGCACAACCGCAATGCGCTGTCCTCGCGGCTGGTCGCCGAGTTGCTGCAGGGTCTCGACGATGCCGCAGCCGACCCCGCCGTGCGCGGCATCGTGCTCGCGCACACCGGCAATACCTTCTGCGCGGGCGCCGACCTGAGTGAGGCCAGCAATGCCGATCCGGCCGTTGCCGCCGATGAGCGCACCCGGGTGATGATCGGCGTACTGCGCCGGCTCGTCGAAACACCGAAGCCGATCATCGCCCAGATCGACGGCAATGTGCGCGCCGGTGGCATGGGCATCGTCGCGGCCTGTGACATCGTCGTCGCCGGTCCCGGCAGCAGTTTCGCACTCACCGAGGTGCGAATCGGATTGGCGCCGTTCATGATTTCGCTGACCCTCTTGCCGCGGCTGAGCCCGCGCGCGGCCAGTCGCTACTACCTCACCGGCGAGAAGTTCGGCGCGGATATCGCCGAGCAGATCGGTCTGGTCACCATTACCGCCGACGATCCGGCGGCCGAGGTGGCACGACTGGGCGCGGAGCTGCGCAAGGGCTCCCCGCAGGGTCTCGCCGAGGCCAAGCGACTGGTCAACGCGGGCATCCTGGCCGAGTTCGACAGCTCCGCCGAGGCGCTGGCGAAACGTTCCGCGAGCTGCTTCGGCACGCCAGAGGTACAGGAGGGCATGATGGCCTTCTTGCAGCGCCGTCCACCGACCTGGGCAGAATAGCGCCGTGACATCGCCGACGACCAATGCCACCACGGCCGCCAGCCTGTTCGGAGTGAACTGATGGTGACACCCCACGAACCCAAGCAGGACCGCAGCCGGATCACCCGGCAGCGCCTGCTCGAGGCGACCATCGACTGCCTGGCCGAAAAGGGTTGGGCAGCGGCGACGGTCTCGGTCGTCGCGGAACGGGCCGGGGTGTCACGGGGCGCCGCCCAGCATCACTTCCCGACCAGGGAAGACCTGATCACCGCCGCACTCGAGTACATGTTCGACACCCGCACCCAGCAGTCCAAGGATGAGGCGCTGGCGATGGCCGCGCTGGCCGGCGGGGTCGAGCGCACCGAGGCGGTGGTGGCCGGTCTGGTCGACTCCTACACCAGCCCGCTGTTCAAAGCGGCGCTGCAGGTGTGGACGCATGCGGCGGCCGATCCGGCACTGCGGGAGCGAATTGTGCCGCTGGAGGCCAAATTTGGGCGCATATCGCATCGCCGGGCCGTGGCGGCGCTCGGCGTGGACGATAATGATCCGGTTACCCATCACCTCGTTCAGGCGACACTCGATATGGCACGCGGGCTCGGTCTGGCCGATGTCCTGACCGACGACTCGGCGCGCCGCAAACAGATCGTCTCGCAATGGGCGGCCACGCTGCACGCCGCACTGCACCCCCCACCGCCCTGAGCCCGGCGCCCCAGCTGGGGCCGGGCTGAGTTGCCAGGCCGGAGCTGAACCGCCGGGTGGAGCTGAGCCGCGGGTGGAGCTGAGCCGCGGGGTGGAGCTGAGCCGCGGGGTGGAGCTGAGCGGCCAGGTGGAGCTGAGCCGCCAGGTGGAGCTGAGCCGCCGGGTAGAGCTGAGCCGCCAGGTGGAGCTGAGCCGCCGGGTAGAGCTGAGCCGCCAGGTGGAGCTGAGCCGCCAGGTGGAGCTGAGCCGCCGGGTAGAGCTGAGCCGCCAGGTGGAGCTGAGCCGCCAGGTGGAGGTGAGCCTCCAGGTGGAGGTGAGCCGCCAGGTGGAGCTGAGCCGCCAGGTGGAGGTGATTTCTGCTCGAGCCGATGCCGGGTGGAGCTGGCGGATTCGAGTGGCCGGGCCGAGCTGAGTCGCCGATTGGGCTAAGGCGTCAGCCGCTACTCCTCGTTGGGACCCTTCGCCGGTGATACACGCTCGAACCAGGCGGCCGTTTCATCCGGGGTGAGCACCCGTTCCAGGGTAAGGTCGCCGACCATATTCGGGAAGAAGCGCCCGGCGGGCCAACTGCGTTGGTACGGAGGCGGATCCAGCACCAGTAGACGGGTGCCGTCGACGACCGGAATATCGGAGGGCGTGCCCTCGTTCCAGATCCAGCTGCCATCCGGCGCTACCAGATTGAACGATCCGGTGGTGTGCACCATGCCGGGAACATCGCGGCACATCGCGACCGCGTCCGCCGACGGCGCCTCACCCGGAATATGCCCGCCGCCGATGAGGGCGTCGGCGAGCAGGGTGTGCAATTGGAAGTTGTCGCCGATGCCGGTCATGCGCATGGCGTAGCCGGTGTTGGTCTCGCGGTGCAGCACGATGACCGGCTCGTCGTCCAGCACGCTCAACGCATAGCCGAGGCATTTATCCCACCGGTCCGAGATTTCGCCGAGTGCGTCGTGCCGCTCGCGGATGATCTCGCGACCGGAGTGTCCGAACTTCTGTCGAACTTCCTTGTGCGACAACATGGCCAACGCAGCCCGATTCCAGTCGGCGAGCGTCCACCACGACAGTGTCGGGTCGAAGCCGAAGTATTCGAACAGTTCCGGGTCCAGCTCGACATGCTCCGGGTCGGGGGCTTCGCCGACATCGGCGGTCGCCCACTGCTGCGCGAATTCGGTTGCGCTATCGAGGGATTCGGCGAGATTGGCAAGCACGCTCGGCGCGCATGCCACCGGATCCGCGCCACCTTCGACGCACGCGCCGATCAGGACCGCGATACTGGCCCGCGGTCCCGGCGGTACATCTGTCAGCACATCGGCGAGCAGTTTTCCGCCCTGCGCCATTTCCTCCGGAGTCGCCGATTGGTACAGACGATGCAACTCCATGTGGGCCTGTTGCTGTGCTTCTGGATCCTGCGCGCGCACCGCGCGTTCGAAGTCGAATACGGCGTCTATGAATCGATCAGTGGCCGAGCTCATACCAGCACGCTAGCACCTTGCCCCGCAACCACTTTCGCGACAACCGTGTCGTCCAATAGCTTGCCTCGGTAACAACATGCGCTCCCGCGTGCCTTTTGTCACGCCGCGCACGAAATCGCGGGCGAAACGATGCGCGGAAACAGTGTTTGTTGGCCTACCGGGGCATCAGCGATTGCCGACGCAATGTTGTCGGGTGGGTGACTAGCACAAGCCTTGCTGCTGAAGGTGCCCTTCATCGACGGCGTAGGAGGTGGAACCGATGAGGACGCCGAGGAGTCCGCCGATGATCAATCCCGGAATCGCGCCGACGAAGAAGAGGGGCAGACCAGCGATGCCGCCGATAGTGGCGCCGAGCAGACCACCGACCAGCGTCCTGACCTCGATGGTGTCGCCGGGTGCCAGGCACTGGCCGATGAGGTCGGCTTGCGGGGTCGGTTCGGTTGCCGCGGCGATCGGCTGGGTCGCGACCGGTGCCGTCGGTTCCGGTGATTCGCCCGGTGCGGCCGACGCGGTCGAGGCGAAGCCGACGGTGAGCGCGATGGCGACAAGCGCACCGATGACGGTCAGGACGAATCTCGAAATGCTTCTCACGGTTTTCCTGGTGGTTCGAAGGGTTGGCGCGACTGGATCATCATTCCCGGAGTTCGCGGCGTGCGAAAGGGTTTCGGATGAATGCCGCATTAAGAGGATTTCGAGGAAGTAGGTAAAGGAATCTCGAGGAACCGGATGTCACACTCGGTCGTCCTGCGTCGTCCTCCCTGTGAAAGCGGAACAACGCGGCGAAATCAGGAGCGGGAATCATGTCGAACATCAAGGTAGCGGTGGCCGGAGCGACCGGACGGCTGGGCCGCCACGTCGTGGATGTGCTGAACGAGCAGGGGCACGAGGTCGTCGCATTCTCCCGCGCCAACGGCGTGGATATCGAGACCGGCGTCGGACTTGTCGAGGCGCTCGACGGTGTGGATGTTGTCATCGATGCGTCCAGCACGCCGTCCGCCGATCAGACCATCGCGACCGAATTCTTCCGAGCCGCGGCGCGCAACCTGCACGAGGCGGGGCAGAAGGCCGGTGTCGAGCGGCTGGTGGTGGTGTCCATCATCGGCATCGATGGCTCGCTCGCCGGATACAACGCCGCGAAGCTGGCGCATGAGGCCGCGTTGCTGGAAGGGCCGCTGCCGGTGCAGATTCTGCGGGCGGCCCAGTTCCACGAGTTGGTCGAGGTGATGATGCAGTGGGGGACCCAGGGCGACATCGCCTATCTGCCGAAGATGCGCACCCAGTTGGTGGCGGCGCGGGCGGTGGCCGAGGCGCTGGTGGAACTGGCGGTGAATCCGTTGCCGGAGTCGCTCGATGTGCCGTTCCCCGAGATCGCGGGACCGCAGCCGGAGACGATGGCGGGTGCGGCCGGTTTGCTCGCGGCCAAGCTCGGTGCGCCTGCCCAGGTGATCGAGTCGAGTGATGAGGCGAACCCGGATCGTGCGCAGTACGAGAACGGTGGGTTGCTGCCCGGGGCGCACGCCGAGTTGGCCGGTCCGACGTTCGCAGAGTGGGTCGAAGCTACTTACGCCTGATACACAACGCGATTCGCCCGATGCGTGCACCGGGCGAATCGCTGTGCCGGATCCGCGCCCGTCCCGTGAGCTCGGCGCGGATCCCGGCAGCAGGATGCCGATTAGTGGGCTGCGGTCAGGTCGTAGAGCGTGATGCCGTCGACTTCCGTCGCGGTGAAGTTCTCTTCCACCCACTTGCTGATCTCGCTGCTGGTGCCGGAGCGGCCGAATCCGAAACCGCCCTCCGCACCGCCGCGATTGCCACTGCCGATGAAGTAGTGGATCTTGCCATCGGCGACGTACTGCTTGAACTGATCCAATGTCGGCGACGGATCGCTGCCGTTGAAGCCGCCGACCGGCATGACCGGCAGTTCGGTGGCCAGCTGGAATCCGGCGGCGCTGTTGGACCCGGTGGCGGCGGCGACCCAGGTGTAGTCGGAGCCGTTGTTTTCCAGCAGTGCGATGACCTTCGCGCTCGGCCTGCTCGCGCCGAGCAGACCACCGGCGGGGCCGCCCATCATCGGATTGCCCGCTTCGTTGGTGCCTTGTTCTCTCGCCTGCGCGCCATTGCGGCCAGCGCCATTCGTATTGCGACCGTCAGCATTTCGCGCACCGGGGATGCCGCCGCCGAAGCCGCCTTCGCCACCGGGACCACCGGTGCCTTCGGCCCACGGTGGAGGTCCGAACATCCCGAACCGCCCGACATTCGGTCCCGCCGAAGGGATGCCGCCCTCGTGTCCGGTCGAAATGGTCTGGGCGGAATACGCGACGGGCCCGGCCAATCCGGCGAATGCGGCGGCCAATGCCGCGACCAGCGCCACCTTCCGCGGTGCGGGCAGCAGCACCGTGATGGTCGCGAGCACACCGACCACCAGCACCGCCCAGCGCAACCACGGCACAAAGCTCGAGCTGCGCGACAACAACATCCACGACGTCGCGGTGGTCAGGCCGACCGCAAGTCCGGCGAACAGCCGGACCCACAGTCGATGCCGATCTCGCCACAGCTGCACCGCGCCGATACCGACCAATGCGGCGATCGCCGGAGCCAGCGCCACCGTGTAGTACTGGTGGAAAATGCCCGCCATGAAGCTGAAGGTCAGCCCGGTCACCAGCAGCCAGCCGCCCCACAGGATCAGCGCCGCGCGCCGTCCATCGGTGCGGGCAGCCTTGCCGCGCAAGAGAATTCCCGCAACAAGGGCGACCAGTGCTGCGGGGATGAGCCAGGCGATCTGACCGCCCTGCGCCGGTTCGAACATTCGGGTGATTCCAGTGCTGCCCCACATGCTGCGGCCACCGCCACCGGGCGGCATATCGCCGCCACCGCCGGGGATGACGCTGCCGCGTTCGTTGCCGTTCAGTCGGCCGAGGCCGTTGTAGCCGAGGGTGAGTTCGACGATCGAATTGTGTTGTGACCCACCGATCCACGGCCGTGAAGATTCCGGCCACAGTTCGACCGTGAGCAGCCACCAGCCCGCCGCGGCGATCATCGACAAACCCGCCGCGAGCAGCTGCAGGATCCGCTTGCCGAGTTTGGGTGGACCCGCGAACAGATAGGTCAGCGCCAGTGTCGGCACCACCAGCAGTACCTGCAATTGCTTGGTGAGGAACCCGAATCCGATGAAGACGCCGGTGAGCACCAACCAGCGGGTGCGCCCGTCCTCGACCGCCCTGGTCATCGCCCAGGCCGCCGCGATCATCAGGAATACCAGCAGCGCATCGGGGTTGTTGAATCGGAACATCAGTGCGGCAACGGGCGTCACCGCGAGTGCCAGTCCGGCGATGAGCCCGGCCGCCGGGCCGAATGGCCTGCGTACCGTGGCCCACACCAGCGCCACCGAGGCGACGCCGAGCAGCACCTCCGGCACCAGGATGGTCCAGGAATTCAGTCCGAACGCCCGCACCGACAGTTCCATCAACCACAGCGAGGCCGGTGGCTTGTCGACGGTGATCGAGTTCGCCGCATCCGAAGAACCGAAGAAGAAGGCCTTCCAGGACTTCGAACCTGCCTGTACCGCGGCGGAATAGAAGGAATTCGACCACCCGCTGGCGCTGAGGTTGCACAGGTAGGCGATTGCGGTGCTGAGCAGCAGTACCGCCAATGCCGGGTACTCCCAGCGGCTCTCGCGCTCGGGGCGCGAGTGCGGCGGTACCGCTGTCGACGGTGGCGTGAGCGTAGCGGTCACTGGTGTCCGCCCTCGGTGACCATCGTGCGAATGGCGGTCGGGTTACGGAAGACCCAGCGCAGGCCGACGAATCGGATCAGCGTGGCAATGAGATTGGCGACCACGAGTACGAACAATTCCAGATGAACGGCGGCGTCGGGGGCCCATCGGTGCAAGGCGAACAACGAGCCGCTGGTGACCAATAAGCCGAAGCCGAAGATCAAGAGACCTTGGAATTGATGTGACACAACGTCATTCGATCCACGCACCCCGAACGTGAAGGCGCGATTGGCGGCGGTATTGCCGACCGCGGTGATCAGCAGCGCGACGAAGTTCGCGACCTGCGCGCCGGTCATCGGCTGCAACACCAGGTACAGCAGCATATAGGCGAGCGTGGAGATGACGCCGACGATGGCGAACCGCACCACCTGCCCGACCATCCCCAACGGCACACCGGGCACCAGCGGTTCCCGTCCGACCGAGCGGCGCAGCTCCTCCAACGGCAGCGCACCGGTTGTCAGACCGCGCAGCAGTCGCCACACGCCGAGCAGATCCTTGCGCGCGGTATCGATGATGTCGACCCGGCTGTCCGGATCGTCGATCCAGTCGACCGGCACCTCGTGGATGCGCAACCCCGCCCGCTCGGCGAGCACCAAGAGCTCGGTGTCGAAGAACCATTCCCCGTCCTGCACCAGCGGCAGCAGCCGCCGCGCCACATCGGTGCGCATCGCCTTGAAACCGCACTGCGCATCCGAAAAACGCGCCTGCAGTGAGGCTTTCAAGATCAGGTTGTAGCAGCGGGAGATGAACTCGCGCTTGGGTCCGCGCACGACTCGCGACGCCGCGTCGAGCCGGGTGCCGATGGCCAGATCGGAGTGTCCCGAGATCAGCGGAGCGACCAAGGGCAGCAGCGCGTTGAGGTCGGTGGACAGATCCACGTCCATGTAGGCGACGACCTGGGCATCGGAGTGCTCCCACACCGCGCGCAGCGCGCGGCCGCGGCCCTTGGCGTCGAGGTGCACGACGCGCACGTCATCGAGTTCGTCCGCGAGCAGCTCGGCGACCTGCATGGTGTCATCGGTGCTCGCGTTGTCGGCTACGGTGATCCGCGCCGGGAACGGGAACCCGTCGCGCAGGTAGGCGTGCAGCCGCCGCACGCAGATGCCCAGATCGGCTTCTTCGTTGTAGACGGGGATCACGACGTCCAGCACGGGCGTGATCACCGTTTCGGTCATTTCCGCCCGGTGCGCGGCGGTCGTCGATTCGGTCATGCTGACTACCCTCGCGAACCGCGCTGGACCCTAGCTGGGCCCTACCTGTGAGGTTCCTGGGGACCGTGGCTAGCGCACCCGCCGAAGACGCAACACGGTGTCGGTACGCAGACCCACCTGCCCCTCCGGTCCCGTTATTTCCCGCTCGACCGCATCCTTGGTCTCCACGCTCCAGTCCGCCCCGAGCGCTAACCCGTCGAGCACCTCGTCCATCGTCGGAAAGTGCACGTCATGTCGGTCTTCGATAAACGAAGGCCACCCCGCATGCCCCGCGATCAACAAAACCCCACCGATCCCGACCGCCTCCGCGGCTCGCCGCAAAACCTTCGTCCGCTCGTCGTCCTGTGCGACCGGTGAATGAAAGAACTGCGCCGAGACCAAATCGAACTCCCCGTCCGGAAACGATTGCGCCAGATCATGTTCGGCAAACACAATGCGCTCGCCGACACCGGCCTGCTCGGCATGTACGGCCGCCCGGCGCAGCGCTGTCGACGACACATCGACGGCGGTGACCCGCCAGCCCAGCCCCGCCAGCCAAACAGCGTCCGCACCCTCACCGCAGCCGAGGTCCAATGCGGTTCCCGGGTCGAGCGATGCGGCCTCGCGCACCAACAACGGATTCGGCTTCCCGGTCCAAATCTGATCCCGATCCTGATAGAACCCCTCCCAGAACTCCTGGGTGCCGGTTGTGGTGCCCTCGCTCATGCGCCGCTCTCCCATCGCGTATTTCGGCTGTTTTCGCATGATGTATGCCGCGCCCGCGAAAACGCCAACCTTATTGCCGTTTCGGCAACAGCGTCCAGCGAGGTCGGGTGTAGGGATTGGTACGGTCGGATTGTGATGCGCAGTGGGCGGGGAGTGGATGTGGGGACGCCCAGGCGGGTCGATGCTCGGACCGAGCGGTGGCGGGAGCATCGGGTGAAGGTTCGGGCGGAGTTCGTGGATGCGGCGTTGCGGGCGCTGGACAAGTTCGGGCCCGAGGTGAGTATGGGAGATATCGCGAAGGAGGCCGGGGCGGCCAAGCCCAAGCTTTATCGGCACTTCGAGGACAAGACCGACCTGTACAACGCGATTGTCGACCGGGTCCGCGACATGCTGTGGGAGCGGATTATTTCCAGTGCCGATCTGACGAATGATTCGGCGCGCGAGCTGATTCGGCGGGGCGCGGCCGAATATGTGCTCGTGGTATCCGAGCATCCCAATGTTTTCCGGTTCATGCTGCACAGCCACTTCACCCAGCGGGCCGATGAATCCGAGCGGGCATTGCAGTCGGCTCGGCAGTCGGCCAAGCGGGCCGCGGACCTGTTCGCCGGACTGCTCGCCGATAAATCCGTCGAAGTATCCAGCGTCGAACTCGTCAACTATTCGGTCTTCGGTGCGGTGGCCTCGGCCACCGACTGGTGGCTCGGCGCGAACCGGCTACCGGCACACACCATGCCGACCGAGAAATTCGTCGCCTACCTGGCCGAGATCATCTGCGCACTGGTCGAGGCGAACGCACGGCTCAACGGCATCCGCGTCAATGCGGATCTACCGCTGCACCTCGCCTTCGCCGGCGACTGACTTGTGGCACCGACCGCGAGCGCGCCATTAGCGGTCGGCTCCCGCAGCCACTTCGAACCACATCGTTCTCGCCAACCGCATCATCGAGGCCAACGGTGGCTGCGATGCCCACAGTATGCCCCCACCCACCGACAAGTTTCGGTACCCGTCGCGGCATTAGAAGCCGATGTAGTTTTTGCGCGGCATGGTCCGCTCGACGGTCTCGCGCAGCGTCATCGGCACGATCACGCTGTCGCCGGGATGGAGGTACATCCCAGCCAATCGGTCAGGAGTGGGACAGGCGCCAGAGCGGGGAGACGGGGCCGTGGCCTGCGCCGAGATCGTAGGAGGCGGCTAGGCAGCGGTAGGTCCATTCCTTGGCGAATTCGACGGCGTCGGGTACCGAGTAACCGTTGGCGAGGGCGCATGCGATGGCCGCGGCCAGTGTGTCGCCGCCGCCGTGGTCGTTGCCGGTGGTGATTCGCGGTGCGGTGAATTCCAGGAAGCGATCGCCGTCGAAGAGCAGATCCGTGCTCACTGCCGAGGAGCGCAGGTGCCCGCCCTTGACGATCGCCCACTGCGCGCCGAGCTTGTGCAGCGCCTGCGCCGCTCGCCGCGCCGAGGCATCATCGATGACCTCGATTCCGGTGATCAACCGCACCTCGTCGAGATTCGGCGTCACCACCGTGGCGAGCGGAATCAGCGTGTGCCGCACCGCGTCCAGCGCCTCCGCGTGCAGCAACGGATCGCCGTGCATGGATGCCGCGACCGGATCGACCACCAATGGCGTCCGATCCCGCCCGATCCCGACTTCCTGACACACCTGTGCCACCGACTCGATGATCGCGGTCGAAGCCAGCATCCCGGTCTTTGCCGCGCCGACCCCGATATCTCCGACCACCGCACGCACCTGATCGGCCACCACCTGCGGCGGAATCTCGTGGAACCCACTCACTCCGACCGAGTTCTGCACCGTCACCGCCGCCACCGCCACGCATGCGTGCACCCCACACAAGGCCATGGTTCGCGAATCGGCCTGAATACCAGCGCCGCCGCCGGAGTCGGTCCCGGCGATAGTGAGGACACGAACCGGGGTCTGCCCGTCGGGCACAAGCGGCAGGAATTTCACAACCCAGACCCTACTCAGCGTTGACCCAACCGAAATAAATGAAAACCATTATCATTAACGCGTGACCACCTCATCGACCCCTGACCTGCTGCCCGTTACCGTGCTCTCCGGCTTCCTCGGCGCCGGCAAGACGACCCTGCTCAACCACATCCTGGCCAATCGAGACGGTCGCCGTGTCGCGGTTATCGTCAACGACATGAGCGAGGTCAATATCGATGCCGCGCTCGTCGCCGGGCA
This sequence comes from Nocardia sp. NPDC050630, assembly GCF_044457245.1. Lineage (NCBI taxonomy): Bacteria > Bacillati > Actinomycetota > Actinomycetes > Mycobacteriales > Nocardiaceae > Nocardia > Nocardia sp. NPDC050630. Next base: position 244,433 of record NZ_JBITGN010000006.1, on the reverse strand, counting down.
GGGCCACCTCGACCGCACCGAGGAGAAGCTGGTCGAACTGACCAATGGCTGCATCTGCTGCACGCTGCGCGAGGATCTGATCGAGGCGGTCGGCAAGCTCGCCCGCGAAGGCCGCTTCGATCAGTTGGTCATCGAATCCACCGGCATCTCCGAGCCGATGCCGGTCGCCGCGACCTTCGACTGGGAATTCGAGGACGGCTTCAAACTCGGCGGTATCGCTCGCCTCGACACCATGGTCACCGTGGTGGACGCCTCCACCTTCCTCGCCGAAATCGCTCGCGGGCAGGCCCTCGCGGAGCGGAATCTCGAAGCGGGCGAAGGCGATACGCGCACCATCGCCGACTTGCTCGTCGATCAGGTCGAATTCGCCGATGTCCTGCTGATCAATAAGACCGATCTGGTCAGCGCCAATGCCGCCGGAACCGTGGAAGCCACTGTGCGACGGCTCAATCCGCGCGCGCATGTGCTGCGCACCGAGAAGGGAGCGGTAGATCTCGCGGAGGTCCTCGCGACCGGCCGCTACAACCCCGTCGTCGCCGCCGAATCCGATGGCTGGGCCGAGGAACTCGCGGGCGGCCACACCCCGGAAACCGAGGAATACGGCATCCGCAGCCTCACCTACACCGCCGAGCGCCCCTTCCATCCCCACCGTCTCGCCGAGGCCCTCACCCAACTGCGAGGCATGTTGCGCAGCAAGGGTTTCTGTTGGCTCGCGACTCGCCCCGACCTCGCCGCAATCTGGTCCCAAGCCGGTCCGAACCTCACCTTCGAACCCGCCGCCTGGTGGTCCGCCCTCGAAGTCCCCGCGGGCCAAGAAATCGTCTTCATCGGCATCAAATTGGACACCGCCCACATCCGCGCCCTCCTCGATGCCGCCCTGCTCACCGACGACGAACTCAGCGCGGGCCCCACCGCCTGGACTGCCTACCCCGACCCGTTCCCCACCTGGGGCGCTCTGCACCAGCACTGACCTGCACAATCGATCACCGGGCAGCTATGCAGGCAACCGTCGAGAGCGCCCCTCCACCACCGCATTCTCGACCGCTAGTTGGAGATGCCGGGAGCCTGGTGAATGTAGGTGGGGTCGGTGAGTTGGGTGAGCATGAAGGCGGCGATGTCGGCGCGGGCGATTTTGAGCGACAGGCCCTTGGCGTCGGCGGGAAACCCCTGGCGGTAGGTGTCGGTGCGAGGGCCGTCGGTGAAGGCGCTCGGGCGGACAATGGTCCAGTCGAGGTTGCTGGCGCGGACGTACTCTTCCTGCTCGACGTGGTCGGCGTAGGCCTGGCGCAGCAGCATTCCGAACATGACGTACTTCCAGAGGAAGTTCAGGTTGCCGCGGCTGTCGCCGACGCCAAGGGTGGTCTGGCAGATCAGGCGTTTCACACCGGTCCGGTCCATCGCCTCGAGCACCGCGCGGGTGCCCTCGGCCCGGATGACGCCCTTGCGGCCCGCACCGAGCGAGATCAGCACCGCATCCTGCCCAACCACCGCCCGCTCCACTGAATTCGTATCGAGCACATCGCCCTCGACAATGTGCAGCCGCTCGTGCCGCTGCCGCACATTCGCGGCATCGCGAGTGAATGCGGTGACCTCGTGCCCCTGTTTGAGCGCCTGCTCGACGACCAGCCGACCGACGGTGCTGGTGGCTCCGAATACTGCGATACGCATGACGTTCTCCTGTGTTGAATTCGCCGTGTGCCCGGGCCCTACGTGGTTACGCAGGCTGCCGCCTTCGGGCCGGACACTCGCACTGCGGGTGTTGGAAGCTGTTGAGCTGTTGGTGAATCCAGTACATCAACGGAGAACGAGACGAACCATGGCCGCGCGTCTCGGGACCATACGAGAGGGTCTACGCCGGAAACCGCGTAGCGGCTGGCGTCCGGAAGCGGGATGCCAGCCGTCGCGCAGCGTGCAGTCAGCCGAGCTTGGCGAAGAATTGCCGGATATCAGCGACGATCACCTGCGGTGCCTCATGTGCTGCGTAATGCCCGGCGGCATCGTTCGGGCCGCCTTGTGCGGAGCCGACGTCATAAGAATTCCAGCTGACGATGTTGCTGTGATCGCGCTCGGCGAACCGGCGGATCGACTGGAAATCGCCCTTGAACATCGCCAAGCCGGTCGGCACCGTGGTCGGCCCGCTCGGCTGCTGCGCGGTGTGCGCATTCTCGTAGTAGAACCGCAGCGACGACCCGGCCGTACCGGTGAGCCAGTAGATGGCCACATTGCCGATCACGAATTCCTCGTCGAGGCTCTCGCCGAACAACTGCGCGTTCCAGCCGAGCAACCCGACCGGCGAATCGGCCAGCGCGAACGCCAGCGTCTGCGGCTGCTGGCTGTGCAAGGTATTGAAGGCCATCTTGTTCTCGTGGAACCACTGCAGGTGCTGCAGCGCCGCCATATCGTCCTCGGACAGCCCGTCGAACTCCGCTGGATCGCCGGATGGGAACGAAAAGAGCTGCGTCACATGGACTCCGACCACGTGATCGGAATCCAGCCGCCCGATCTCCGGTGACACCATCGAGCCACCGTCGTTGCCGATGGCGCCGTAGCGCTCGTAGCCCAAGCGGCTCATCAGCTCCGCCCAAGCCGCGGCGGTGCGGACTGTGCCCCATCCGGTGCTGCGGGTCGGACCGGAGAATCCGAATCCTGGCAGCGATGGGATGACCAGGTGGAAGGCGGGATCGTCGGCCGATTCCGGTTCGGTCAGTGGCGCTATGACATCGAGGTATTCGAGCACCGAACCCGGCCAGCCGTGGGTGAGGATCACTGGCAGCGCATCCGGCCGGGAGGACCTGACGTGCAGGAAGTGGATATCTTCGCCATCGATCTCGGTAGTGAACTGCGGGTAGGAGTTCAGCTTCGCCTCCAGAGTGCGCCACTCGAAGTGTTCCAGCCAGTACGCGGCAAGATTGCGCACCCGCTCGTTCGGAACGCCGTACGCGTCGCCGACGCCGGGCAACTCGTTCGGGTAGAGGGCTCGGGACAGCCGGTCGGTCAAGTCATCGAGCTGAGCTTGCGGAACGTCGATGGTGAAGGGCGTGATGGCGTTCATTTCAACTCCTTGTGAAACGGAATGATTCGTTCTGTTTGAACAGTATCAGAACGGATCATTCCGTTTCAAGTGCTAATCTGAACTCATGCCGAAGACATCCGATGCCCGAGCTCAGAAGGGTCTGCCCGGGCGCAAGGCGCAGGCCGCCCGCAATGACGGGCTCATCCTCGAGGCCGCCCGCGCGGTCTTCCTCGCCGATGCCAATGCCCCCATCGCCGCCGTCGCCGAGCGCGCGGGAGTAGGGATCAGCGCCCTCTATCGCCGCTATCCGAGCAAGGAGGTGCTGCTGCGTACCCTCTGCCATGAGGGCCTGCGTCGCTACAACGCCGAAGCCGATGCCGCGCTGGAGGATTCGGATGGCTGGCGTGGTCTGGTCGGATTCCTGGAGCGGGTGGTCGACGCGGATGTGCACTCACTGACCGTGCATCTGGCAGGCACGTTCACGCCGGACGATTCGATGTTGCCGGACGTCACGCATTCGGGTGAAGTCACCGAGGAACTGGTGCGGCGCGCACACGCCTCCGGTCGGCTGCGCGCGGATGCCAATGCCAACGACCTCGGTCTGGTTCTGGAATCCTGCGCGGCAATCGCCATGCCGGACCAAGTGCGAACCGCGGAACTGCGGAGGCGAGTGCTCGCCATGCTGATCGCGGGGCTCTCGGGAAAAGGTGAACTGCCGGGTCCGCCGCCGGAGTCGGGCGAATTCGCATGGCGCTGGAAACCGCGCAAGTAGGCCGATGAGTGCGGTCGCGTGCGGTCCGCGCAGTGATCGGTGCGAATCTCAGGCTTGTGTCCGGCCCGCTCGCCAATGTCGGGTTCTGCTTCTTCACCGATCTCGGCGGCAATTGCTGGGTCGGACAAGAGATTTCGACGGCTCTGGTTCCCGAGAGCTATGCCATGGTTGCGACCGGAACATCAGTCGCGCTTGTTGCCGGTGGATGTCCGGGCTGCGTCGGGCCGTGCGAGGGGTTGGATCGCGCGGCCGTCGACCCATGCGGTCCAGCCGTTGTTGCAGGCGATATGCGCCCAGTCCCCGGCGCGGCCGAGGATCTGAAGTTCGACGCCCGGATCGATGCTGGTGAGCGGGCCGAGGCTCGGATCAGGCGCGGCCCATGCGTCCAATCCGCCGTCGGGCACCAGGTGGGTCGGATACCAGGGGGCGGCGAGAGGTTCGATGGCGCGGCCGTCGACCCATGCGGTCCAGCCGTTGTTGCAGGCGATATGCGCCCAGTCGCCGGAGCGCTCGAGGATCTGTAGTTCGACGCGCGGATCGATGCGGGCGACGGGCGGCCGGGTCGAGTCGGGAGTGGCCCATGCGGGCATGCCGTGGTCGGGTACCTGATGGGTCGGATGAAATGCCGGTGTGCCGCCGCGCTCGACCACCGGCACGACTTCCGTGGGTACGGCAGAGGCGTCTAATGCCGGTATGCCACCGGTGAATGGCTTGACCACGGCGGGATCCAGCACATCGCGCACCACACGGAGCGCGACTTCCGTTGTGGTCTCGAACAATTCGGCACGTGGGTTGCGCGCCGTCAGCTCGCGCCAGCAGGCGAACCGGGTCGAGAACGTGGAACGGAACACCGTGAAATCGGCGAGTGCGTCCTGTTTCCTTGCCGCACCTGTCATTACGGCGATTCTTCCGGTCGTCAACAGTTGGCCGAACGACCGCGCCACCGCGGTCCCGGCATCGGTGAATCGGTAGCTACCGAGCGCCGCCAGTCGAACAAGACCCAGCGACGCCAGCCGTGCCAGTCCCTCCGGCATCCGACCGGCCGCCGCCGCGAGTGATACCGGTGTGGTGCGCTGGGCGGCGGACAAGGCCCAGCGGGTGTCGCCGGCGGCCAGCCCCTTGGCGAGTTGCTCCTCCAGTTCGAGCGCCCGCAGCTCGAGCGGTCCTGGCGCGACGTTTCGACGCAGGACTCCAGCCAGGCGGGCCTCCTGTGCCGCATCGGCGGCGGCGAGCAGTGCGGCGAATGTGATGAGATCGAGGTCGATCGGCGGTGATGCGAATCCGGGGCCGTATGAGCTGAGATCGAGGAGTTGGTCGATCAGCATGGTGGCCTGGGCGAGCGTTGGCACAACGGTGAAATCGAAGCCGTCGTCGCCGCTCCCGGCCTGCATGACGAAGGTGTCGTCTTCGTCCCCGCGCAGCACCAGCGCCGCTGTCCAGTCGTCCTGCCCGACGTGGTTGGCGGTGATGGCGGTGGTGTGGGCGGGATCGGCGGCGATCCGCAGTGCTCCCGTCGCTGGTCCGGTGAGTCGGCCGTCCGCTTCGAGCAGCCCGGTGTCCCGCAGCGCCGCCACCGGGTCCTCCGGCGGGGTTGTCAGCGGCAGTCCGGACCGCGGTCCCGGCGTCAGCCCAGCGATGGACAAGGCCGCGGCGAGTTGGTCCTGGGCCAGTCGGAAGCGCATCAGCATCGTCGACTCCTTCCCGCGCCCGAGCCGCTGCGCGAAAGCGGCTCGGTGGGCGTGCACACCGCACCGTCCTGGATGCGCCGGATGCCGCGGCGGCCGAAGTAGCCCAGGCACGGGCCGTCGCGCACATCCGTCTGTGGCCGCAACGCCCGGTCGCTCCAGGCCAGCAGCGGCGCGACCGGAACCAGGCCGAGCAGGGCGCAAAATTCAGCAAGACCCGGACCGCGAACCATTGCGCGAGTGGTATCGGTCGCCGGGCCCGGTGTCCGCGGTGCGCGGCCTGCTGCCGGGTGTCCAGTCATCAGAGTTTTCGGGTCGACCGAATCACATTCATGGTTTCACATGCGGCGATTGCTCAGCAACAGGCCGACCGATGATCTCGACCCGCGACGTTCGGACCGTGTTTTCCGCTTTGATCCGAAATGCCGCGCAACTCGGTCCGAGCGCCAGGCGTCCGGCCGGTGCGGCAATTTTCGATCGCGTGGGTGGCAGCCGAGCTAGCGCGGTCCCAGGAACAGCGTTTGGGTGCTTCGGCCGAGCGGGCCCTTTTCATCGAAGAGCGACGACTCCGCCAGGCCGATGCCGTGCGGTTGGGGATAGGTGGCGGCATCCAGGCAGACCCATTCACCGACCGGCTGCCGGTGCAGCGTGACTGTGAGATCGGTATTGATGAACAGGTATTGATTCCAATCCAGCACCCGGCTGACACCATTGCCCGAATCCGCCGCGGCGAGGGTGCGTTCCAGCGGACTCGGCGTGGTACCTGCGACTATTGGATATTTCAGACGGATCCAGCAGATCGCCGGGCCGGGATCTTCGAAAGATCCGGAAACGAAGCGGTAGTCGATACCGGTGTGAAATCCGATGGACTGGGTCGACGGAAAGTGGGACGGCACCGCCTGATCCGGGCCGGGACGGATACCGCTCGGCAGGAACTGTTCGGGGAGTTCGAGCTCCGGCTCGGCGAGTTTGAAGCGCCAGGCATTCGCTCGCATGACGGGTCCGCGATCGGTGGACAGGGTCGCCTCGATCAGCTCCACACTGCGTCCGGGACGGGCTACCCGTGTCGTCGCCAGCAGCGGCTCCAATGGAACCGGGCCGAGGATTTCCACCGCGACCCGCCCGATCTGAAATCCGGCCCGCGGCTCACAGCGTTCGATCGCGTGCCCGAGTAGCGCCGATGGTGGTCCGGCATGCTGTGCGTCGGGTGACCACGGACCGCGGGTCAGCTCGGTCGAGACGAACCGATTCGGATTCGCCGGATCTGGGGTGTAGAAGGCATCGGCCACGTCGTTGTCCCGTTCCGCTGGATTGTTCGTACGGTTAACGATTCTGCTACGACGCTACTCGGCGCGGCGATCGGCCGCCCGCTATGCCCGGCCGAAGGCGAGGGCGACATTGTGACCGCCGAAACCGAACGAGTTGTTGAGTGCGAAATCGATGCGCTGCTCGCGGGGCGCGCCCGCGACGATATCGAGGTCGATCTCCAGGTCCCGATTATCGAGATTCAATGTGGGCGGCACGATTTGGTCACGCAGCGTCAGCATGGTGAGGATCGATTCGAGCGCACCGACCGCCCCGATCGAATGGCCAAGTGCGGATTTGGGTGCGTAGACCGATGCCTGCGGGGTGACCGCGGTGATGGCACTGGCTTCCGACGCGTCCCCGATGGAGGTCGAGGTGGCGTGCGCGTTGACGTGCTGAATATCCGAAACCTCCAGTCCGGCAGTGCATATCGCCTTGCGCATCGCGCGCGCCGCACCGATGCCCTCCGGCTCCGACGCGACGATGTGATAGGCGTCCGAAGTGATCCCCGCGCCCAGCACGCGGCCGTGAATCTGCGCCCCGCGCGCCCGCGCATGCCGCTCGGACTCCAGTACCAGCAGTGCTCCCGCCTCACCGAAAACAAACCCGTCGCGATCCCGATCGAATGGCCGCGATGCCCGCTCCGGCTCGGCATTGCGCGTACTCATCGCCCGCATCATGGCGAAACTCGCGATCGGCACCGCATCGATATGCCCCTCGACGCCACCGGCTACCACCACATCCGCCTCACCGGTAGTGATCAACCGCCAGGCGTGCGCGATCGCCTCCGAACCCGATGAACAAGCGGAGACGGGCGCGAAAACTCCTGCCTTGGCCCCGATTTCGAGTCCAACCGTCGCGGCCGGACCATTCGGCATCACCATCGGCACCGACATCGGCGAGACCTTGCGGTAGCCGCCGTCGCGCATCGAATCGACCGCCTTGATCAGCGCATCGCCGCCGCCAAGCCCGGTGCCGATGACAACCGCGAGCCGCTCGCCCTCGACTTCGGGTGCGCCCGCATTGCGCCAGACCTGGCGGCCGAGTACCAGCGCCATCTGCTCGACATAGGAGTGGCGGCGCTGCTCGACGCGGGTGAGCTGATCACCCGGCCGTGACTTCAACTTGCCGCCGATGCGGACCGGTAGATCGTATTCGGCCACGAAATCGTCGGCGAGCATGCCGATACCGCTGCGCCCGGCGAGCAGTCCGGACCAGGTCGCGTCGATGTCATCGGCGATCGATGTGGTCGCGGCGACCGCGGTGACCACGACGGCCGGGAGAGTTTCTGAAGCGATTGTTACAGTCACGATGTCATCAATACCTGTACCAATCGCTACAGTCAACTCATGGCTCGCCCACTCGACCACGCGAAACGCGCCGACCTACTGGCCGGTGTCGTCGAATACATCGCCGCCCACGGTCTCGGTGACCTATCGCTGCGCCCGCTCGCCGCGGAACTCGGCACCAGTTCGCGTATGCTGATCCACTACTTCAACACCAAGGAAGAACTGCTGGTGCAGGCGCTCACCACGCAGCGCCCGGATATCGCCGCGGTCTTCGCGGGGGTCTGCGATGCGGCTTCGCTGCGCGAAAGGCTCAGCGAATTCTGTGCGGTGAATATCGCCGGGGAGGCCACGACGAGTGTGCGGGTGCTGCTGCAGGTGCTGGGGGCCGCTTGTGCGCCGGGTAGTCCCTACGGCGACTATGCGAATGCCGCGATCGCGACGTTCATCGCGACGTTGGCCGATACGCTGCGTCGGATCGAATCCATCGACGACCCAGAAGCTGTTGCTACGCTGTTGGTTTCGGGTCTGCGCGGCATTATTCAGGATCGGCTGATCACCGGTGATGTCGAGCGCACCGATCGGGCCGCGCGTCGGCTGATCGAACAAATCATCCGATAGGCGCCCATATTTCGGAGCGGCGGGTCGATTCGCTGCTTTGGTAGACCGTACTGATCGGGCAAACGAAAAACCCTGTGTCGGCGGCACATGCGTGGTGTGGCCGATACAGGGTTGTCGATGCGGCGCGTCAGGCGAGGGCGATCGTGGCGCAGAGTGCGGCGACGGCGATGAACTGCAGCGCCACCCGGCCATTGATCACACTGTTCCATTTGTCTTGCAGCGCACGGGCATTCGCCGGAATGACACCGTTGTGCGCGGCCGCGGTCTGTTGGGTGTTCACCGGCTTCGCGACCCGAACGTAGATTCCGAGCCAGGTCACCAGCGCCAAGACGGCGATACCCGCCGCGATCGCAGCCGCCGCGTATCCGCCGATGGCCGCGAGGGCCGTTGCCGCGACCGCGGTCACCACGCCGCTGATGCCGACGATCGGCATGCGGCGGTCACCGTAGTAGTGACCCCAGCCCGCCGACATGGTCACGGTCCGGTCGTCCAGCTTGTCGTACACCGACCGCGTGATCAGTGCGAAGCAGGCATCGGTGCCGTAGACGACGGCGTTCGCGAGGACCGAGACGATGGCGACGACCTGGATGAGGGTGGTGATCATGAGCTGTTCCGTTCTCTGATTTAGCGTTGTTAGAGAATCTAGCGACGCTAGATGACTTAGTCAACCCGTATCGGCATTCCGCACGCCGCCGACCCCTTCGGCGCGGTTGCTAGCTGTTGGCTGAAAGACTGACATCGGCGAGCAGCGGTGTTCTCAATGGTGGCAGCGACTTCGCGCAGTTCCGCGCAGTTGATTGCGGGTGGGATGCTGCTCGCCCATCGGCGGCACCGTAGTGATCCGTCCACGCTCTCGCTGATCCGCAAGGCCTTCATCGACGCCAGAGAATGCGGCCTCGCCATGGGCATATGGGTGGCGGTCGCCAGCGCGACGTGAGTCCCGAGCCGACCACCTATCCCGTTGTCGCCCTTATCCTCGCGACCTGCGGACTCGTGACGGTTCGGCGATCATCGCCGCCGCAGCGGTACTGGTCTCCCCGGAAGGCTCCGTACCGGCGGGGCTTCCGAGTGTGGTTGGTGCCCAGGAGATTTCGGGGGCTGGAAGTTACCGACCCCAGCCGTTTTCGAGCAGATCGAACAACTCGCGGAACGCGCTCGCCGGATCTTGCCTGGTGCTCGCGACTTTGGCGGTTTCCAGGGCGAAGTGGGCGAGTCCCGCGGCCGCGAGATCGCCCTCCGGTACGCCGGTTGCCTCGGCGATCGCGGCCGCCAATGCGGATTCGTGCCGCAACAGCATCTGGTGCGCGTACTCGCGCAGCGCGGGCGTGGAGTCTACGAGCTGGTGGAAGGCCACGATTCCGGGATCGTCGTTGCGCGCGGTGCGGGTGCGCATCAGATAGTCGCGCAGCCCGTGGATGACCGATTGTCCAGCGGGCCGGTCACGGACGGCTGCGACCAGGTCGGCCTCGATATCCGCGTCCAAGTCGAAGACCAGTGATTCCTTGCGGGGGAAATGCTTGAACAGCGTGCTCAGCGATACATCCGCCGCCTCGGCGACCTCGCGGACGCCGACATTGTCGTAGCCGCGTTCGGTGAACAGCTTTATCGCGGCGTCGGCCAACGCCTGCCGCGTCTGTGCCTTCTTGCGCTCCCTGCGCCCGATCGTCGCGGTCATGCCGCAACTCTACCCGATTAGGCTATCGACACTAAAGTCGGAGCAGTTGTACTTTTATATCGACTATGGTTTTCTGGGTTCGGTCGGCCGCTGTCGAAGCTGCCGAGACTCGAAGGAGGTGAGCGGCGATGTCCGCGGAAATGACCGAGACGAACAGCGCGCGACAGATCCGATTGGTACTGGCCGGGGTGCTATTGGCGATGCTGCTGGCAATGTTGGACAACGCGATCGTCGGCACCGCGATGCCGACGATCGTGCGCGAATTGGGCGGACTGTCCCAGGTCGCCTGGGTGGTGACCGCCTACACCCTGCTGTCGGCGATCTCGACGCCGGTGTGGGCGAAACTCGGCGATCTGTACAGCCGAAAATCCATATTCCTCAGTGCGATCGGCGTATTCCTGCTCGGCTCGGTACTGGCCGGCGCATCCTGGTCGATGCCCGCGCTGATCGGATTCCGCGCAGTGCAGGGCCTCGGCGCGGGCGGCATAGCCGTCACCGCATTCGCCGTCATAGGTGCGCTGGTCCCGCCGCGCGAACGCGGAAAATACCAGGGCATGACCGCAACCGCGATGGCCGTCGGCACCATCGGCGGACCGCTGCTCGGCGGCGTGATCACCGACGGACTCGACTGGCGCTGGGCCTTCTACATCAATATTCCGCTGGGCCTGGTGGCCTTCGCTTGGCTGTGGTGGCGGCTCGAACTGCCCGCCGTGCGCAGGAAGGTGACCATCGACTACGCGGGCATTCTCGCGCTGACGACCGCGATCGCCGCATTGGTGCTGATCGCGACCTGGGGCGGTGTCGACTACGCCTGGCTCTCGGCGCGGATCATCGGCCTGGCCGTGCTCGCGGTCGCCGCCTTGGTCGCATTCCTGGTCATCGAACGTCGGGCCGTCGATCCGGTCATTCCGCTCTGGATCTTCCGCACCCGCAATCTCACCCTGGCGGCGCTGACCGCACTGGTCGGCGGCGTGATCATGTTCGGCTCGGTGCTGTATCTGCCGCTGTTCCAGCAGACGGTGCAGGGCGCCTCGGCCGCGAACTCCGGACTGCTTCTGCTGCCGATGATGCTGCCGCTGCTGGTGGTCTCGCAGATCGTCGGGAAGCGGATGACCGCGACCGGTAAGTACAAGATCTTCTTCATCCTCGGCGGGCTGTTCCTCACCGCGGGCGCGCTACTGCTGGCCATCATCGACGCCGAAACCGGTCGGCTGACAACTGGTTTCGCCATGGCGCTGATGGGTACCGGACTCGGCTTCTCGATGCAGTTGTCCACGGCCGTCGCACAAAACAGTGTGGCGATGGCGAATATCGGTGCGGCATCCGGTGCGGTCACGCTGTTCCGTACCTTGGGCGGATCCATCGGGGTCGCGGCTTTCGGATCCCTGTTCACCAGGGCGCTACAGGGCCATGTGCCGGCCGAGGGACACGGCTACCTCGCGGCCTTCGCCGCCGGCACCGGACATATCTTCCTGGCTGCCGCCGCGATCTGCGCACTCGGCTTCCTGATCGCCTGGTTCATCGAAGAAGTACCGTTGCGCGGCAAGGTGCCTGAGCCGGCTGTGACCGACAAGTCCGAAACCAGGGCCGCGGCCTGAAATGATCACCGCGCCTGCCCGATCACGCTGAGATCGGGCAGGCGCGATTCATTCCGACACAGTATCCGGATGTGTGTGCTCGAACAGTCGAAGCAACATGTCCCCCAGCACAATTCGTTCTTCCGGACGGAGCGGAGCGAGAATCTCATCGCGTATTCGTCCCGCGTCCTTGTCGAGGGCTCGCAGCAAAGCCCGACCGGTCTTGGTGATCCGCACCGACATTCGACGACGATCCTCCGGATCGCGTGTGCGCTCGACCTGACCGGCGCTGGCCAATTCGTCGACGATCTTCGCCACATCGCTCGGATGAATATCGAGCCGAATACCCAGATCGCGCTGCGCATGCGGCCCGAAATCGACGAGTGCGGCGAGGACTGCCATATGCCACAGCCGAAGTCCGCGCGCCGCGAGGCGTTCGGCGAACCGTCCACGTGCGACCTTGCCCACCCGGGAAAGCAGGTAGGTCTCGAGCCCGAGCAGGCTCGGCGGGAGTGCGCGCGCGGAATCCATGCGACAAAGTATAGGTCTGAACCTATGATAGGTCTGCACCTACTAATAAGGAGACAGCGTGGATGCCCTGCACCCGAGACTGCTCGTCACCCATTTCGCTGAATGCTTCGACTTCTACAACGCCGTCCTCCCTGAGCTCATCGGCGCCAAGCTGATCAAAGGCACCTCGTCGGGTCCCTACGCGAACTGGGATGTCGACGACCAAGCGGTACTCGTGCTCTTCGACCGCAGCGCGATGTCCGAAGTCGTCGGCACCACCGACCTGCCCGTCACCGCCGCACCCGCGCAAGATGTCGTGATGTTCGTCTGTCGAGTGCCCGACGTCGACGCGGGCCTCGACCTGTGCCTGCGCAACGGCGCGACCCTTGCCGCGGCCGCGGCCGATCGACCGAACTGGGGTCCCAACCTGCGCTCAGCCCACCTGCGCGATCCGGCAGGTACCCTGATCGAGCTCCAGTCCTACTGACGGGCGATGAATTCCGTCCGCCAGCACCGTCGGCACTAATACAGGCACACCGATCGGGAGGACCACCATGCAGAAGATCGTCACCAACCTCTGGTACGACACCCAGGCCGAGGAGGCCGCCGGGTTCTACTGTTCGCTGTTCGAGGATTCGAAGATCACCAACGTCGTGCCCTACTCCGAGGTGGGTCCGCGCGAATCCGGGCTCACCATGCTTGTGGATTTCGAACTCAACGGACAGAAGTTCACCGCCATCAACGGCGGCGGCGACTATCACTACACCCACGCCATGTCGCTGCTGGTCAACTGTGACAGTCAGGACGAGGTCGACCGACTCTGGACGGCACTGCTCGCCGACGGCGGCCAGCCGATCGAATGTGGTTGGCTCAACGATAAATATGGCATTCCCTGGCAGATCTGGCCCGTCGAAGCCGACGCTCTGCTGACCGGTACCGACCGCGCGGCAGCGAACCGCGCCATGCAGGCGATGCTCGGTATGCAGAAGATCGACCTGCAAGGCATGCGCGACGCCTACGAGGGCAAGCTCAGCTGATCTGCCAGGAGCCGACCTCGCGGTATCCGGAGTTATCGATCGCCTCCTCCGATCGCCCGGCGCGGTGCGGACGTGGAAAGGTATCGTCGGGCAGGAAAATTTCACACACCAACGGGGGCTCGCACCAGCGGGCTGAGAGGACGGCTAGCCCATTCGGGCGTTCAGGGCTGTCGACCGTATGAACCTGACCGGGTAATGCCGGCGTAGGGAGGATATTCATGGCCACACCTGTCGACTCCGTGACCACCGGTCCGATCGAAGGCAGTGTCAAGCATTACCAACAGGTCGATGACCTGCGCATTCCGGTGCGTCGGATCAATCTGACCAATGGCGAGCACTTCGACGTCTACGACACCTCGGGCCCGTACACCGACGACACGGCGACCATTGATCTGGAGGCCGGTCTACCGAAGTTGCGCGACGGCTGGACCAAGCCCGAGGTCGACGGTCCGCCGACCCAGCTGGCCTGGGCACGCCAGGGCATCATCACTCCCGAGATGCGCTTCATCGCGGCCCGCGAGGGCGTGACCCCGGAGCTGGTACGCGACGAGGTCGCCGCGGGTCGCGCGGTTATCCCGGCCAATCACAAGCATCCGGAGCTGGAGCCGACCATTATCGGCAAGAAGTTCCTGGTCAAGATCAATGCCAATATCGGCAACTCGGCTGTGTCCTCCTCGATCGCGGAGGAGGTGGAGAAGATGGTGTGGGCCACCCGCTGGGGTGCGGACACCATCATGGATCTGTCCACCGGCAAGAACATTCACGAGACGCGCGAATGGATCCTGCGCAATTCGCCCGTCCCGGTCGGCACCGTGCCGATCTATCAGGCGCTGGAGAAGGTGAACGGCGATCCGACCGCGCTCACCTGGGAGATCTACCGCGACACCGTAATCGAGCAGTGCGAGCAGGGTGTCGACTATATGACCGTGCACGCCGGTGTGCTGCTGCGCTATGTGCCGTTGACCGCCAAGCGGGTCACCGGCATCGTCTCGCGTGGCGGATCCATCATGGCCGCATGGTGTCTGGCGCATCACCAGGAGTCGTTCCTGTACACCAACTTCGCCGAACTCTGCGAAATCCTGGCGCGCTACGACGTGACCTTCTCCCTCGGCGATGGCCTGCGGCCCGGCTCCATCGCCGATGCCAATGACGAGGCCCAGTTCGCCGAGCTGCGCACTCTCGGTGAGCTGACCAAGATCGCGAAATCGCATGGTGTGCAGGTCATGATCGAGGGTCCGGGTCACGTACCGATGCACAAGATCGTGGAGAACGTGCGGCTGGAGGAGGAGCTGTGCGAGGAGGCGCCGTTCTATACCCTCGGCCCGCTCGCCACCGATATCGCACCGGCCTACGACCACATCACCTCGGCCATCGGTGCGGCCATCATCGCCCAGGCGGGCACCGCGATGCTCTGCTATGTCACCCCCAAGGAGCACCTGGGGCTGCCCAACCGCGACGACGTCAAGGTCGGAGTGATCACCTACAAGATCGCCGCGCACGCCGCCGACCTTGCCAAGGGCCATCCGCACGCCCAGGACCGCGATAACGAACTGTCCAAGGCGCGGTTCGAATTCCGCTGGCGCGACCAGTTCGCCCTCTCGCTCGATCCGGACACCGCCCGCGAGTACCACGACGAAACCCTCCCCGCCGAACCCGCCAAGACCGCCCACTTCTGCTCGATGTGCGGACCGAAGTTCTGCTCCATGCGCATCTCCGCCGATGTGCGGGAATACGCCGCGCGCCAAGGGCTCACCGAGACCGAAGCGCTGCAAGCCGGTATGGCGGAGAAGTCCGCCGAATTCGCCGACCACGGCGCACAGGTGTACCTGCCGGTCGTGTCGTAAAAATGGCGATAGCCCCGGACCAAGGGGTGGTCCGGGGCTTCATTCAGGAAGATACACGAAGAATCCGCCGCTCAGGAGTGGATTCGCACAAATTGATGCCGAGGCAGTGGTGGATCAGCGTTCACGCGGTCCGATCGGGAAACCGAGCGCGCCGAAGGTGGCGTTGAGATTGATCTCGATCTGGGTGAGCAGGGCGTTGAAGTCGGCGAGCATGGAAACCACGTTCTCTGTGCGGCAACCGATCTGATCCGGTGCATCGGTGGCCAGGCGCGACTTCAACCAGTTGAAGGTGTCGGCCATGCCGAGCGAGGGAAGGGTCAGGTGTTCGCTGAGGTGGTCGCGTTTGTACACGATCGATGCGCCGTCGGCACACCACTGCTGGTTCAGGCGATCGGTGGTCCAGATCGGCACGGCCTCGTCCAGGACTCCCTGATAGATGAACAGCGGTGCGGTCGGGGTGTGCTGGCCAAGCACGGTCGCGTCGAAGACCTCGCGGATTTCCGGTAGTGCGAGGTACTGCGCGATCGGGATCGTCAGTATTCGTTGGTAATCGGTGAACATCTGGGTCAGCGCATTGCGCGGCAGGCACTGCGAGTTGGTCCGATTCATCAGCGCCTTGCCCTCGGTCGTCAGGTACTGATCGGTCACCTCACGGAACTTCGGGTAGGCGTTGTAGAGCGAGGAGACGCCGATGCCGATGAGGCTGGAGAACATGGATCCGTTGACATGCAGCAGGGATTCGACATCCGAAACCGGCGCACCGAGCGCGGCGCCTTTCACGTTCAGCTCCGGTGCGTAGCTCGGCTGCATCTGCGCGGCCCACCCGCTACCCATGCCTCCGCCGGAATAGCCCCACAGTGCCACCGGGGTATTCGCGCCGTCCAGGCCGAGCGGTTCGAATCGCTCGGCGGTTCGAATGCCGTCGAGTGTCATATATCCCGGCTCCTCGGCCACCGCCAGATGTCCATCGAGGCCCTCGTAGTCCGGCACCGAAATGGCCCAACCCTGACTGATCAGCGCGGCGATCGCGATCAGCTCACTCTGTGAATGGATGCCTTCGACACCTGGTAGCCCGGCGCCTTGCCGCAGTACGAATGACGGCGAGCAGTCGATGCTGGCGCTGTCGTAGTAGAACTGCAGCGAGACCAGCGGACGCGAGCGGTTCGGATCCGCGCCCACGGGCAGGATGACGGTAGTGACGGCGGCCGTCGGTTGTCCAAACAGATCGGTGCTGCGATAGAGCAGCTGCCACGAGCGCACGCTCAGCGGTAGTACGGTCAGCGCAGCCAGCTGCACTTCGCGCGAGCGCAGAATGGTGCCGACTTCCTGCGCGGCGAAGCCATCCGGCGGTTGATAGAACGAATCCTGTTGTGGCACAGGTACAGCGGCGGCGGGAATGGTTGTGCCACCTGCCAGCATTGCCATCGCCATCGATACCAGCGCGACGGTTGCGCGCAGTCCGCGCCGACGTTTTCGGGCCGGATCCCCATTGGTCACTGACACGTATGTCCCTTCCTCATCGACGTGACAGTGATTACAACACGACTTCCTATTACCAACAAGAAGCCTTTCTGAAACTGCTCCGACTAAGGTCGAGGTATGACCCGCAGCAAATCCGCCGCGCGGCCCGATCCGACTCCGGCGCGGCGGCGCATCCGCGGCCTCGATGCCGAGCAGCGCAGCGCGCAACGCCGCAGCCAATTGCTCGACGCGGCCACCGAACTATTTGCCGAGCAAAGCTTTTCGGGTACATCGATCGAACAGATCTGTCAGCGCGCGTTCGTCGGGACCAAGGGTTTCTACGATCATTTCGACAGCAAGGAAGCGTGCTACGTCGCGCTGCTCACTCAGATCACCGAGCAGATTCAGCAGCGTGCCATCGAGGCCGCAATCGCGTCCGCCGAACTGCCATGGCCGGAGCGCGCGCAGGCCATTATCGCGGCCTTCGTGCACGCCATTGCCGACGATCCGCGGCTGGCCAAGGTGACATTCGGGGAGGCGGGCGGCATCTCACCGGCGGTCGAGAAGCAACGGCGCAGTAATCGGCGTTGGGCGGCGGCCTTCCTCGATCAGCAGTGGTCGGGCGTGGAGTCGACGGATCCGCAGGAGCAGCGCAGGCGAATTACTCTGGCGCTGGCTACCATTGGGGGCATATTCGAACTCGTCGCCGACTGGCTGCACCATCACGACGATGGCGGCGCTCCCGATCTGGTCGATACGCTCACCGAGGATCTGCAGCGATTCATCGCCGTCGTCGATGCGGGTGTCCGAACGGCCGCCGCACGCTGAGCCCGCCCGGTCCGGCTGTTCGCCGAGCGCGGTCATATGGCGGTCTCGAATGCGGCCGCCATTCGCCTGCGTCCGACCGAAACCACTCCGAACCAATGTTCGACGCGGCGCTAGCGGGCATGCCAGATGCGTCCGCGGACCTCGCCCAGGCCGATGCGTCGCCTATGCGGGCCCGGTGCCGATGCGGTGATGACCACCTCGTCGCCGTCCTCCAGGAAGGTTCGGCGCAGGCCGTTCACCGTGACCGGTTCGGCTCCGCCCCAGGACAATTCGATGAATGAACCGCGTTGGTCCGGCTCCGGTCCGGAGATGGTGCCGGAGGCGTAGAGATCACCGGTGCGAGTGGCGGCGCCATTCGCGGTGAGATGCGCCAGCATCTGGGCCGGTGACCAGTACATCGCGGAATACGGTGGATGCGAGACGGTTTGGCCGTTCCATTGCACGGCCAGGTCGATATCGAGGCCCCACTTCTGGCTGCTCCGCAGATAGGGCAGTGGTTCGGGTTCTTGCTTCGGCAGCGGTATGCGGGCGTTTTCCAGTGCGACCAGCGGGGTTACCCAGGGTGAGATCGAGGTGGCGAACGACTTGCCGAGAAACGGTCCGAGTGGCTGATACTCCCACGCCTGGATATCGCGCGCGGACCAATCGTTCACCAGCGCGACGCCGAAGACGTGCTCGGCGAACTCGTCGATATCGATGGGTGCGCCGAGTTCGGAGCCGACTCCGACCACGAATCCGAGCTCGGCCTCGATATCGAGACGTTGCGATGGCCCGAAATCCGGTGTGCCGGAGGGTGTTCGGCGTTGCCCGTGCGGACGCACGATATCGGTGCCGGAGACGACGACCGTGCCAGCACGTCCGTGATATCCGACCGGCAGATGTCGCCAATTCGGCAGCAACGGTTCGGCGTCGGGACGGAACATCCTGCCGAGGTTCGTCGCGTGGTCGATACTGGCGTAGAAATCGACGTAATCGCCGATCGTCATCGGTAGCTTGGTGCGCACGTCGTGCAGCGGATGCACTGCCTCCGCGGGGATTTCATCATCGACCAGCTCGCGGATCCGGTCGCGTACCTCCCGCCACCGACGTGGCCCCGCCGCCATGTGTGCATTGAGACTCGGCTCGGCGAATGTCGGATCCGGCAATGTCGCAGCCAGATCGATGACAAGATCGCCGATCCGCACACCGACCCGGAAGTCCTGGCCCTCCGGCGCGAAGACGCCGTAGGGGAGATTGTCCGCACCGAACAGGGTGTTGTCGGGGACCTCGATGCGGGTCTTCATGCGGGGCCACGCTGGTTCGCGTGCGGGCGCTGATCCGGTTGCCCGTGCGGCTCGGATTGCGGTCCGCGACCGGACCAGGTCCACGCATATCCGGGATCCTCACAGGCCAGCGCGCCTTCACCGAGTTCGAGCGGTCGGAAGGTGTCGACCATGACCGCGAGTTCGTCGAAGAAATCGATGCCGATGCTGCGCTCGTGCGCGCCCGGCTGCGGGCCGTGCGCATAACCGCCGGGATGTACCGATACCGAACCCTGTCCGATACCGGAACCCCGACGCGCCTCGTAGTTTCCGCCGCAGTAGAACATGATCTCGTCGCTGTCGACATTGGAGTGGTAGTACGGCACCGGAATCGAGAGCGGGTGGTAGTCCACCTTGCGTGGTACGAAATTGCACACCACGAAATTGATCCCCTCGAACGCCTGATGGGCGGGCGGTGGCTGGTGCACTCGGCCGGTGAGCGGTTCGAAATCGGCGATATTGAAGGTGAGCGGATACAGGCAGCCGTCCCAGCCGACCACATCGAACGGATGCGTCGCGTAGGTCATCCGCGTGCCGACCACCTGACCGCCCGGGCGATGCTTCACCAGCACTTCGATATCGGTTCCGGTGGCGATCAGCGGTTCCCCCGGGCCGTGCAGATCCCGCTCGCAGTACGGCGAATGTTCCAGCAGCTGACCGAATTTCGAGAGATACCGCTTCGGCGGGGTGATGTGGCTGGACGCTTCGATCACATACGCGCGCAGGGGTTCCGGGCCGCTCGGTAGCCAGCGGTGGGTGGTCGCGCGCGGAATCAAAACCTGGTCGCCCTGCCGGGCCGGGATGGTGCCGAAGACCGTTTCGACCACGGCCGCACCGGATTCCATGTACACCAGTTCGTCGCCGATGGCATTGCGGTACAGCGGTGACGCGCCCTTGGCCACCACATAGGAGATCCGCACATCCGCATTGCCGAGCAACAGCCGACGGCCGGTGACGGGATCGGTTCCGGCCGGGGTGTCGCCGGGGAAGAGTTGGTGCAGACGCAGATGTCGATGGCGCAGTGGATGATTCGGGGTGAGGGTCTGGTCCGGCAACTCCCATACCGTCGAATCGACAATGGCGGGCGGCAGACCGCGGTGATACAGCAGTGAGGAATCGCCGGAGAAGCCCTCCTCGCCCATCAGCTCTTCGTAATAGAGCCGTCCCTGATCGTCGCGATGCTGGGTGTGCCGCTTCGGCGGCACCGCTCCCACCTGCCGATAGAACGCCATGACCGCACCTCCGGCTGGACCGCTGGATTCACCTCCATCGTAGTGCCGCCGGTGCCGCTATGGTGGGCATTTTGTCGGCCCATCGGCAACTTCTGCGGCATTTCGCCTAGCGATAGGGTGAAGTCCTGAACAATTGTCAGGCGTGACGTAATGCGCGGTACACGGCCGCCCCGACAAAGGCCCCGAGGCTCTGCGCATCCCAACCGCCCTCATCGGCAAGCAGTGTGCGCACCGCACCCTCACCTGCGGACACCCACAACTCGACAAGCACCGGCAACTTACGCTCGGCATCTTCGGTACCCCAGGCGCGCAGCGTCGGTCGCAGCAGCGTGGTGCAACGCTCGATGGCGAGCCGGCGACCGCGCCCGAACGAATCCGCAACGGCCGGATCGGGATTGCCGTACAGCAGCCGCCAGGCATCCGGTCGCTCGGCCGCCTTCTCCAGCAGTGCGCGGAAACCATCGACGAAAACGGTCTCGCCCGCGTCGACAGCGCGGGGTGGCAGCACTTCGAGCACGCCGCCGACCAGGAAGCTCTCCTCGCGCTGGATGAGCGCCTCGATCAGTTCGACGCGATCCGGGAAACAGGCGTAGACCACCGGCCTGGTCACATTCATCCGCTCGGCGATCGCGGCCATGGTGACCGCCGCGACGCCGTGCTCGACGGCAATCGCCAGTGCGGTATCGAGCACCTGGGGGCGGCGACGCTCCGGACCCAGATGCTGGGCCCGCTGCCGTGGCCGCACCGCCGTCTCGCTAGCCATGCGCACCAAGATATCAGCGTTACCCACCAGGTTTGCCCTGGTACCACGTCTCTTCCGCGCCCCCCCGAGGGAACGGTGCGGCCTGTCTACGGTGCACTCTATGTACGTGATGGCGTACATAGATACATACGAACGTTCGAGAGGACCGTCATGCGACCCATCTCCATCACCGAAGCTCGCGCCAATCTGGCTTCTGTCCTGGATTCGGCTACCGAAGACCTGGAAGAGGTCGTCATCACCCGCGCGGGACGAGAGTCTGCAGTCGTGATTTCGCTGCGTGAGTACCAGTCGCTGAAGGAAACCGCATACCTGCTCGGATCACCAGCCAATGCTCGCCATCTGGAGCGATCGATCGAGCAGTTACGGGCCGGCGAGACCGAACACCATGAACTCGTCGAAACAGACGACGAGGGCGTGGAGTGAAGGTCTTGTTCACGCCGGATGCCTGGGCCGACTATCTCTGGTGGCAAGCCAACGACAAGGCAACCCTGAGGCGAATCAACAGACTCAGCGAGGACATCACCCGCAACGGCTACGACGGGATAGGCAAGCCGGAACCACTGCGGCAGAACCTCGCTGGGTTCTGGTCGCGTCGCATTACATCCAAGCACCGCATTGTGTATGTGATCGAGGATGATACGGCCAAGATTGTCGCCTGCCGCTTCCACTATGAATGAGATCGGTATCAGCGATCAGTCGGTGAATTCGGCGATTACCGGGGCGTGGTCGCTGGGGCTTTTGCCTTTTCGTTCCTCGCGGTCGACCATCGCGTCCTTGGTGCGGGCCGCCAGGGTGGGGGAGGCGAGGATGAAATCGATGCGCATGCCTTCTTTTCGGGGGAAGCGCAGTTGGGTGTAGTCCCAGTAGGTGTAGACGCCGGGGCCGGGGGCGTAGGGGCGCATTACGTCGGCGAAGCCGGTTTCGACGATGGCGTTGAAGGCGTCGCGTTCGGGTTGGGAGACGTGGGTTTTATTGGCGAAGAATTCGACGGACCACACATCGTCGTCGGTCGGAGCGATATTCCAGTCGCCGACCAGGGCGATCTGCGCCTCCGGATGCTCGGCCAGCCATTGGGCGCCGTTGGCGCGCAGGGCGGCAAGCCATTCCAGTTTGTAGGTGTAGTGCGGATCGAGCAGTGTTCGGCCATTGGGGACGTACAGGCTCCAGACCCGGACCCCGCCGCAGGTCGCGCCGAGTGCACGCGATTCCACGATCGGGGCGCTGATCAGCGAGTCGGCCGCATCCTTGTCGAAGCCGGGCTGGTTCGGGAACGCGGCTTCCACATCGTCGAGGCCGATGCGGGAGGCGATGGCGACACCGTTCCACTGGTTCAGCCCGATATGGGCGACCTCATAGCCGAGTTCGTCGAAGCGCTCGAACGGGAACTGGTCGTCGCGACATTTGGTTTCCTGCATCGCGAGCACATCGATGTCCTGGCGGTCGAGGAAGTCCGCGACCCGGTCGAGGCGGGAGCGGATCGAATTGACGTTCCAGGTCGCGAGACGCACGGATGACTTCCTTCGCAATGGGCTATAGGTCTGTTGTACCGCAGCAGGAGTGGGTTCAGCGAGAGCCGTCCGGAGCGGCATAGCGGTAGGTGTGGTGGTCGAGGAAGCCCAGCTCGTGGTACATCGCGATGGCCCCGGTGTTCTCGGCCTCGACTTGGAGATAGGCGTGGGTGGCGCCGCGGTCGAAACCCCAGCGGATCAGTTCCGCGCAGATCAGCGAACCCAGTCCGTGCCTGCGGTGTTCGGCGGCCACCGCGACGCAGCTCAACCCGATCCAGCGACGCCCGTCCGGTGCGGTGGTGAGTGCACCACGACCGATCGCGATCGGCTGCGGCAATCCGAGCGATGCGAAACCCACTTCGCCGTCGTGCACAGCCGTCAGCACCTCGATCACCGGTTGCGTCGAAATCGGCTGTGTCGCAGGGTCTTCGCCACTGTAGCGATGCATCGTCAACCAGGCGTCATCGGGTGCGGGCACAATGCGCACCATCCGCGGGCCCTGGGGCAGGACGAAATTCTCGATATCGATCGCCAACAGCTGAGTTTCGCGCCAACTCCGCCAGCCCGGCGGCAACGTCGCGAGCCGGTCCGGCAGCGCGATCTGCACCGGCAGTCCATGTGCGGTGTACCACTCGCCGATCCGCTGCAGCGTATCCGCGCCCAAGGCTGCCGGGCCATCCGAACTGCCGAGCGGCACAGCGGAATTGGCGCGGTTGGTGTAGCCGCTTCCGGCTCGCAATAGCCAGCCGTCGATCCAACCCTGCTCGATGCCGGGCCACCCGTACGCCGCCGCGGCTTCGAGCGCTCGGATCTCCTTGGTGCGAATCGGCCTCGGCCCCAATGCCTTCATCGCGACCACACGATCCACCGCGACCGCGATGACTTGCCCGTCCGCGGCCCGCACGGTCGGCGGATCCAGCGAAATCAGTTCGCCGATCACATCTGTGAGCGATTGTGGATAACCCGCTGGCAACCGATACCGCAGCACCACACGCCGACCCAGCTGGATATCGGGCAGTGGCGAATCACCCGCAGGATCAGTCATCGTGTCCGAACGGGTCGGGCACGGTACCCGGAATCCAGCTGAGCCCCGGTGTGCCCCAACCGTTTCGCTTGATCGCCTTCTTGGCCGCGCGAGCGTTGCGGCCGATCAGCACATCCACATAGAGGAAACCGTCGAGATGTCCGACCTCGTGCTGCAGCATGCGGGCGAAGAAACCCTTGCCCTCGATTTCGACCGGTTCGCCGTGCTCATCGGTTCCGGTGACGCGCGCCCATTCGGCCCGGCCGGTGGGGAACTGCTCACCGGGCACCGACAGACAGCCCTCGTCATTGTCATCGGGATCCGGCATGGTCTCCGGAATCTCGGAAGTCTCCAGCACCGGATTGATCACGGCGCCCTTGCGGCGCACGGCCGAACCCTTGGCATCGATATCGGGGCAGTCGTAGACGAACAGCCGCAGGGGCACGCCGACCTGGTTCGCGGCCAGGCCGACGCCGTTGGCGGCATCGAGTGTCTCGTACATATCCGCGATCAGCCCGGCCAGTTCCTCCGGCGTCTTGGTGACCTGCTCGGTCGGATTGTGCAGAACGGGGTCACCGACGATCACGATGGGGAGGATTGCCATAGGGGCAATTATTGCCGATGGGCTCGCACGGGTCGCAGCCGCCGCGATCGCGGGTGGTCACGACGCGCTACCGACCGGTAGCGAACACGCCGCGACGGTGCTGGGGCAATGCCGCGGCCCATGGTTGAATGATCCGCGACCTACAAGCATCATTTTCGTCTGGTGGTTACTCGGCGAGGGAGCAAGATGGACGGCGCAGCGGCTCGGAGTCTTTCCGTGACCCAGGACGGCCCTTCTGCGAGCGAAGATGTCACGGCAGCCCCGCAGGTCGAAGGTGACGGTGACGGTCTCAGCCGTCGCGAACACGACATCTTGGCCTTCGAACGGCAATGGTGGAAGTACGCCGGGGCTAAAGAAGAGGCCATTCGTGAACTGTTCGGCATGTCGCCGACCAGGTACTACCAGGTTCTCAATGCCGTGGTGGATCGGCCGGAGGCATTGGCCGCAGATCCCATGCTGGTGAAACGGTTGCGCCGACTGCGGGCGAGTAGGCAGAAGGCGCGAGCCGCTCGGAGGCTCGGCTTCCAGGTATGACGCGCCGCAGTAGAAGCGGAGCCAGCGCAACGACCATAGGGCTCGGATTGCGGATAGGGTCATTGTCGTGAGCGAGCGTCAGCGAGTGAACCGTCAACACAGCGCGCCGTGGCGCACGGCGGAGCCGAGCGCCAGCGAGGCGCGGCCGTGAGCGACCCGAATCCCACCCCCGGCGGGCCGCCGTTGCGCGCGCTGGCGATGGTGTTGATCGCGCTGGCCATCGTTTTCGCCGGGCTCGGCGCTATGTCGTTATCGAGTTCGGACTCCGATACCTCGGGGGCCGGTGAAACCCCGAGCACAACGAGTCGGGCCGCTGCCACCACGGCGGTCGCGACGACCAACGCGCCGGTGCAGACCACGAGTTCGGCACTGACCAGTTCGGCGTCGGCCACCACGAAGCCGTCGACCACGACGACTACGCCGGCGACCACCACGGCGAATCGCGCTGTGCCGGTCCATGTTCTGAACAACAGCACCGTAGCTGGACTGGCCGCGCGCACCGCGAGCGAGCTCACCGCCGATGGCTGGAACGTTGCCGAGGTCGGCAACTATCCCGGCCCTAATATCACCAATACGACTGTGTATTACGGCAATAACCCCGGCGAGAAGGAAGCCGCCCTGGCCATAGCCGATGAACTGGGCGCGACCGCCGAGCCGCGCCCGGGTGGTTCGGGTTCGGGTTCGGGTGTGACAGTGGTTGTCACGGGTAACTGATCAGTGCGGGGTGCTCGCGACACGGCCCGGTCACGGGTGCGACACGGCGGGCGTGGCATCATCTTGTCCGGTAACGAACGTGTCCACCCAGCTTTACTCGTAAACTCGGTACTCGTAAAGGAGTTCCCCCGATGGCCCCGTCCACAACTCGTCGCCCGTCCTGGCGGACTGTGACCCCGGTGCTCGCTGTCGCGGTCTTCGGCCTCGCCGCCTGCACGAACAGCCAGGAGTCGAGCGACGTCCAGGGAACTACGCCGCCCGTGTGGACCGGTGCGTCCGCCCCGCCCGCCGGCGAATCCGGCACCGAGACCGGTGCCCCGAATGCCAACACGGGAGTGAAGGTCGACCTGAAGGACCCCGCCGGTTCCTCGGTCGCCGTCGCGAATATCACCAAGGACGGCAACCACCTGCAGGTCAGCATCGAGGCGCACGGCCTGCGTCCCGGCTTCCACGGCCTGCACGTCCACCAGGTCGGCAAGTGCGAGCCCAACTCGGTCGCGCCCACCGGTGGTCCGGCGGGTGACTTCCTGTCGGCCGGTGGTCACCTGCAGGTCGGCAGCGCCAATGCCCATCCGGCCAGCGGCGATCTGACGTCGCTCGAGGTCCGTTCCGACGGTACCGCCAAACTGGTCACCACCACCGATGCGGTGACGCTGGACGACATCAAGGGCAAGGCCCTGATGATCCACGCCGATGCCGATAACTTCGGCAATATCCCCAACCGTTATGTCCGCGCCGACGGCGTTGCCGGCCCGGACGACACCACATTGGCGACGGGCGACGCGGGTGGTCGCATCGCCTGCGGTGTAATCCAGTAGCAAGGTCACCGATATGGCCGGACCAGCAATCGCGCGGGTTCCCTTCCCCGGGTCGCCCCGGCCTACCATCGGGATCGAATGGGAGATCGCGCTCGTCGACAAGGTGACTCGCGATCTGTCGAATACCGCTGCGGCCGTATTCGATTCGCTCGGCGAACTACACTCCTACGACGGAACCCAGCAGGTCACCAAGGAATTGCTGCGCAATACGGTCGAACTCGTCACCGGTGTGCACAACACTGTCGGCGAAGCGGTCGATGAGCTGCGTGGCACCATGGACACCGTGCGCCGCGCCGCCGATCCGCTCGGCGTCGATCTGTTCTGCGCTGGCACCCACCCGTTCGCCCAGTGGTCTGCCCAACAGCTCACGCGCTCACCGCATTACGACGAATTGATCGATCGAACCCAGTGGTGGGGCCGCCAGATGATGATCTGGGGCGTGCACGTGCATGTCGGAGTTTCGCACGCCGAGAAGGTTTTTCCGATCCTCAACTCGCTGCTGCTGTCGTATCCGCACCTGCTCGCGCTATCCGCGTCCTCGCCGATGTGGGCGGGTTCCGATACCGGGTATGCCAGCAACCGGACGTTGATGTTCCAGCAGCTGCCCACTGCCGGTCTGCCGTTCCAATTCGAAAACTGGACCCAGTTCGAGCATTTCGTGCACGACGAAATGAAGACCGGAGTCTTCGAGCAACTCGGCGGTATGCACTGGGATATCCGGCCCGCGCCGAAATGGGGCACCATCG
Source organism: Nocardia sp. NPDC050630 (assembly GCF_044457245.1). NCBI lineage: Bacteria > Bacillati > Actinomycetota > Actinomycetes > Mycobacteriales > Nocardiaceae > Nocardia > Nocardia sp. NPDC050630. The sequence continues at coordinate 217,575 of NZ_JBITGN010000006.1, read as the reverse complement.
AGGTGCGCGTCTGCGATGGGATCTCGACCCGCGCAGAGCTGGCGGCCATGGCCGCGCTCATTCACTGTCTGATCGTCGATCTGGATCAGCGCCTCGAAAACGGTGAGACGCTGCCGACCATCCCGCCGTGGCATGCCCAGGAGAACAAGTGGCGTGCGGCCCGCTACGGCCTCGACGCGATCGTCGTCGTGGACGATGACAGCAATGAGCGGTTGGTCACCGATGATCTGATGGAACTGCTGGGGCGGCTGGAGCCGACCGCCAAGCGGCTCGGCTGTGCGGATGAACTCGCGTTCGTGGCGGAGATCCCGCAGCGCGGCGCGTCCTATCAGCGGCAGCGCAAAGTGGCCGCGAGCACCCAGGGTGATCTGGTCGCGGTGGTCGATGCCCTGGTCAAGGAGTTGAACCAGTAGTTCTGCCTGGTCGAAAGATCGACTGACGTTCAGCTGGTCAGGGGGATGGCGTTCATCCGCCGTTTACTATGGTCGACGTGCTTGTCGAAGATCCGAGTCAAAGAGGTGGCAGCGTCCCCGCGGCGCGAGCGACGGGCCCGGAGGCGGTAGCGGAGGGTAACCACGGAGGGACCCGGGAGCGCCGCGAATCGAATACCGAGCGGGCGCGCGCGCCGCGCTCGCGGATCTGGACGGCGGCCGCGATCGCGGCGGTGCCGGTACTGCTCATCGCCCTACAGGCGGGATCGATCGGGCACGATTTCGAGGGGCCGCTCGGCAGTCTGTGGCACGACTACGTCGGCACGCCCAAGTCCATGTCGGTGCCGTGGGCCGGACTCATCCTGGCGCTGGTCGGAATCTCCCAGCGCCGCAGGATAATCACGGTCGGCATTGCGGCGGGTATCGACGTGGTATGGGCGAGTGTTCGACTGCTGAGCGGCGAGTCGTTCGCCATCGGGAACGGGCCGACGCTCATGCTCACCGGTCTGGCGCTGGTCGCCGGATTCCGCTGGAGCGGGGTGGAGCGCCGCAATGCGCTGCACGCCGCCGCGCTGGGGGCTTTGCTGGTGCTGGCCACCAAGGTCGGCGATGTGTGGCTGCACATTACGGTCGTCAGTCGGCCACAGGTCTACGACGTCTATGTGGCACTGGCCGATCATGCGCTCGGTGATCCGTCCTGGGTGATAGGGCGCGTGGTGGATGCGCTCGGACCGGCCGTCTATGCGGTGCTGCACTGGGTTTACATCGAACTGCCGGTAGCGGCGATCGTCGTCGCGGTATGGCAGCTGCGTCGGGTGGTATCGACCGGTGTTTGGCCCACGCACTATCTGGTGCGCACCTTCCTGGTGCTCGGACTGATCGGTCCGGTCATCTACGTCATCTTCCCGGTAGTGGGCCCGATGTTCGGCTACGGCGCGGATGGCCACGGCATGCAGGTGGGCAACTTCTGGCCCGGTGTCGTCCCGCCGATCGATCGCAATCCCGCACCGCTGCCATTCGATTCCTTCACGCCACGCAACTGCGTGCCTTCCATGCATACCGCTTGGGCGCTGTCGGTCTTTCTGCACACTCGCAGGGACACCGATGGTTCGCGTGCTCCGCTGTGGCTGCGCTGCCTCGGCGCGTTCTGGTTGGCCGCCACGCTGACGGCGACACTGGGCTTCGGCTACCACTACGGCGTCGATCTGGTCGCCGGTGCGGTGCTGTGCCTGACGATCGAGTCCGCGCTGCGCGATCCCGAGCGCGGCTGGGGACGGTTCCGGGTGCGGCTGGTGCTGTTCGGTGCGGTGATCCTCGGCGCGCTGTTGCTCTCGTTCCGCTATCTCGCGGTTTCGATGGCCGAATATCCGGTGCTGGCAGGGACTGTGGTGCTCGCGCTGCTGGCCGCGATGGCTGCGGCGTTCCATGCGACGTGGTTCGCCGGGACTGCGGTGGTTGAGGCGGAACAGACTCCCGTCGGCGCGGCTCGATAGCCTGAGCATCCGCGGATTCGGCGCGAGAATGGGTGCTGGACCACGCCCGAGTTCCGTCGGCTCACAACGTATCGTCGCGAAACTCGTTCACCCGCGATAGCCCGTCACGGTAGCGCTGCTCCCGATACGCCGTTCGGCCGATCAGATGCGCGATTACCGGAGCGGTGAGCAGGGTGAACAGCCCGACCAGCACCAGCAGCCCGATATTGCCGTGGCCGCGCAATTGGATCGCCGCACCTTCCAGAACCAGGATCAGGCCCACCACCTGGGGTTTGGTGGCGGCGTGCATGCGCGAGAGCGTGTCAGGAAAGCGCACGATGGCAATCGATGCGGTCAGCGCGAGTGTCGCGCCACTCAGGATGAGGACCCCGGAGGCCACGTGCCACAGATTCATATGTCGTCCCGGATGTGGAATCGGGAGACCGCGGCGGAGCCGAGGAAGCCGACCAGTGCCAGCGCGACGATCGCGGGTACGACCGTGGTGTCGTCGCTGTAGGCGGCCCAGACCGCCAAGCCGGAGGCGGCAATGGCCATCAGCGAGTCGATGCCGACAACGCGGTCCTGGATGCTCGGCCCGGCCAGGATGCGATAGCCGACGATCACGGCGGCGGCCATCAGCATGATGCCCGCCACAATCGCGACAACAGTCACGACTCCACCTCGCTGACGCTCGGTTCCGCCGTGACCGGCGGTGCTGTGTCATTGGTTCCCTCGCTACGCTCGGTCACGACTCCACCTCGCTGACGCTCGGTTCCGCCGTGACCGGCGGTGCTGTGTCATCGGTTCCCTCGCTACGCTCGGTCACGGCTCCACCTCCGGAGTTGTTCGGGCCGAACGCCATTCGGTGGGGCGTTCGAACGATGAGATGAGCAGCCGTTCCAGCCGCCGCGTGGTCCGGTAGAACGCGTCGACCGCTTTATCACTGCTCACGTCCAGGACATGCACGTAGAAGACGCAGCGCCGCCGGTCGATCTCCAACACCATCGTGCCGGGAATCAGATTGAGCACATCGGCGCACAGCACCAGCACCAGATCCGATCGCATACTCAGATTCACCCGCAGCACACCGGAGACCGGCGGCGGCGCCGGACGGATCGCGAACCAGGCCACCTGCAGACTCGATTCCAGCGCGTAATACGCACTGACGACGATCAATTCGATCAGCGACAGCGGATGTATGCGCCCCGATACCGGGACGCGCGGCAGCGGCAAGGTCAGCATGATCAGCGCGCCGACGACGAGACCGGCCAGCAGATTGCCCACACTGACTTCGCCCCAGAGCGTCAGCCACACTGCCGTCAGCCACAACAGCACGCCGATGCGCACGGCGGTCGACCGATTCGGGACAAGCCGACGAGGGGTCCTCATCGGAGCTTGCCCTTCGCCTCGGCATGCGAATCGCCGAGCACCGCGCCGACATATACCGCCGGATTGCTCAGATCGTCGGCGGCCCGGTCGGTAATGCGCAGAATCGGACCGGCGAATACGGTCAGGCACAGACCGACCACCACGAGCGCCGCCGTCGAGCCGACCATCAGCACTGGCATGCGGCCCGGATCGGTGCGTTCGTCATAGCGCACATCGGTCGAATCCTCGACCAGCGTTGGTGGTTTCGCCGCGGTGAGATGCCCCTCCGGCGCCTCGACGCGCGGCCGCCAGAATGCCTTGCTCCACACGCGCGCCATGGCATATAGCGTCAGCAGGCTGGTTACCACCGAGCCCGCGACCAGCACCCAGGCCAGCACGCTGCCAGCCGCCGCGCCCGCCTGCAGCAGTGCGACCTTGCCGATGAATCCCGAGAAGGGCGGTATACCACCGAGATTCAAGGCGGGCACCAGGAACAGGATCGCAAGCAGCGGACTGGCCGCAGCCAAACCGCCAAGCCGTCGCAGCGATACCGAGCCCGCTTGCCGCTCGATCAATCCGACCACCAGGAACAGCGCCGTCTGCACCAGAATGTGGTGTGCCACATAGAAAACCGCGCCGGAAAGTCCGGCGGCGGTGGAGAGTCCGATGCCGAACACCATGTAGCCGATATGGCTCACCAGGGTGAACGACAGCAGGCGTCGGATATCGCTCTGCGCGATCGCACCGAAGATCCCGACCACCATGGTGAGCAGACCACACATCAGCAGCACATCGTCGAATCCGCCGTCCGGGAACAGCAGCGAGTGCGTCCGGATGATCGCGTACACGCCGACTTTCGTCAGCAGGCCTGCGAAAACCGCGGTTACGGGCGCGGGTGCCGTGGGGTAGGAATCGGGCAACCAGTTCGAGAGCGGAAAGACAGCGGCCTTGATGCCGAAGGCCACCAGCAGCACCGCGTAGACCGACATCCGAATACCATCGGGCACCTGGCCCATCCGCACCGCGAGCTGAGCCAGGTTCAGTGTTCCGGTGGCCGCGTAGGCCAGCGCGATGCCGGTCAAAAAGATGAGCGACGACACCATCGAGACCATCACATACGCGATACCGGCCCGGATCCGGTCCGCGGTCGCGCCGACGGTGAGCAGTACGAACGATGCGGCGAGCAGAATTTCGAAGCCGACGAACAGGTTGAACAGATCACCGGCCAGGAATGCGGCCGAAACACCCGCGGTGAGAACAAGATACGTCGGTCGGTAGATCGAGGTCGGCTGGCGCTCGTCACCGTCGCGAATATTCTGGCCCGCACCGTAGACCGAGACCGCGAGCAGCACGATCGCCGAGATGAGCAGCATGGCCGCGGATAGCCGGTCGAGGACCAGCGTGATGCCGATCGGCGCATTCCAGCCGCCGACCTGCAGCGCGGTGGTTCCGTCGCGATCGACCAGATACAGCAGCACGGCGCAGATGACCACCACGACCGACAGCACCGCCAGCATGATGAAGCGCTGGATGCGCGGCTGCCGCCCGAACACCAGCGTGCCCGCCGCCCCGAGCAGGGGCACCAGGACCGGTAGCGGCGCGAGCGCGGTCAGCGGAATCAATCCTCGGGATCCTCTCCCTCGCGCCGGGCGGCAACCTCGGCATCCTCGGGATCGTTGTGCACGGTGTCAGTGGTCGTGAGGATGTAGGAGCGATAGGCGAGGGCGAGCACGAAGGCCGCGAGACCCATGGTGATCACGATCGCGGTGAGCACCATGGCCTGGGCGAGCGGATCGGCCATATCCTCACCCTCACCCCGGATGGGTGGTCGACCGTCCCGCCCGCCCGCCGTCAGGATCAGCAGATTGACCGCATTGCCGAACAGAATCATGCCGAGCAGCATTTTCGAGACCGCGCGTTCCAGGATCAGATAGACACCGCACGCGACGTGAATCCCGATCAGGATCAGCAGGGTCAGATTCGCGCTCACCGGGAACCTCCTCGCACCGAGGCGGATTCGTCTTCGTCGGTGGCCAGCTCGCTGTCCAGGCGCGCGCCCAGGCTGCGCAGCACGTCCAGGACCAACCCGACCACGATGAGATAGACACCGAGATCGAAGAACAATGCGGTGACCACCTTGATATGCCCGATCAGCGGCAGCGTCACTTCCACAATCGCCGATGACAGCGGCGGTGCGCCGAGCAGCAGGGAGGTGCTCGCGGTCCCTGCCGCCAGCGCCAGCCCGCCGCCGAGCAGATGTCCCGCGTCGACGGGCAGCGCCTCGCCGAGTTCGTAGGGGCCGCCCGCCAGATAGCGCAGCGTCAGCGCGAGTCCGGCGGTCAGCCCGCCCGCGAAACCACCGCCCGGCGCATTGTGGCCGGAGAAGAAGAAGTACACCGACAGCACCATGATGGTCGGGAAGACCAGTCGGGTGGTGACCTGCAGGACCATCGATCTGTCCCGCCGATCCACCAGCCGCCCCGCCGGCAACCAGCTGATCAGTTCCGGATCGTAGTTCGGGGCGTCCGCTGCCCGCGGGGCACTGCCGAAACGGCGGCTGCGGAATACCAGCGATGCCACACCGGTCGCGGCCACGACGAGTACCGAGATCTCGCCGAGGGTGTCCCAGGCCCGGATATCGACCAGCAGAACGTTGACGGCGTTCTTACCGCCGCCGAATGTGTATGCGGCATCGGGGATCAGGTGCCAGATGGGTTCGGTGGAACGAGCGGCGACGGCGAAGGCGGCCAGCACCGCGACCGTCGCGCCGACCAGTGCGGACAGGATTGCCCGCCGCACTTTGAATGGGGCCGTGCGGCTTTCCTCGATTTCGGCGGGGAAGGCACGCAGCACCAGCATGAAGATCACCAAAGTCAGTGTCTCGACGAGGAATTGGGTCAGCGCGAGATCGGGCGCACCGTGCAGTGCGAAGATCACACCGCAGCCGTAACCGGAGACACCGACGACGAGCACACTGGCCAATCGGTTGCGCAGCACCGTCGCGGCCAGTGTCATGACGGCCATGATCGCGCCGATGACGACCTGAAACGGCGAATCCCACAGGCGCAGGCGAACTCCGGTGCGGGTGTCGATCGCGAGCAGCACTGTCGGCAGCAGGATCAATGTCACCAGGATCGCCGCCTGACTCAGCGGCAGCGAGCCGCGCTGCACCGCACCCGTCATTCGCAGTGACAGCCGGTCCATGGCCCGCAGGGTGGCGTCGTAGGCGCGGTCGGCATTGCCGAGCATGGTCGCGGATTCGCCGATGTGACCCCGCAGCTGGAAGATCACGATGCCCGCGACGATGATCAGGATGGTCAGCGCCAGTGGGAAAGCGAAGCCGTGCCAGAGCGCGAGATGCGAATCGAGCATGCCAGGAAGGGTTTTCGCATAGGGGTTCAGCAGTTCGTCCAGCCATGGCGTGCCGAGACCCGCAACCAAGCTTCCCACCGCGAGCACGGCGGGCGCAGCTGTGAACAGCGCTCCTGGCGCGTGCCACTGGCCATTTTCCGAACAACCGTGTTCCGCGAGGCGCACCTGCTCGCTACCGGATAGCACCTCCCTATCCGCAAAGGCGCCCCAAATGAACCGAATGCTGTACGCAACGGTCAGTGTGGACCCGAGCATCACACCGACGGCCAATGCGGCCTTGGCCGGTATGGCAAGGACATCGGCATCCAACACCGCTGCCAGCGCACTTTCCTTGCCCACGAACCCGACTAGCGGCGCAATCCCGGCCATGCTCAGCGCCGCCAATACCGCGACCCCGCACAGCACCGGTGCCCGCCGCCCCAGCCCCGACAACTCCCGCAGATCCCGGGTACCGGCCCCGTGGTCGATGATCCCGACCACCATGAACAAACACGCCTTGAACAGCGCATGCGCCACGATCAAGGCCGAACCGGCCAGCGCCGCATCCGGCGTACCCAGCCCGACCAGCATGATCAGCAACCCCAACTGGCTCACCGTCCCGAAGGCGAGCACCAGCTTCAGATCCGTCACCTGCAACGACCGCAACCCGGCGAGCACCATCGACGCCACACCCAGCGTGAGGATCAACGGATGCCAGGCCGGGCTTTCCGCGAATACCGGCGCCAATCGCGCCACCAGATAGACGCCCGCCTTCACCATTGCCGCCGCGTGCAGGTACGCGCTCACCGGTGTCGGCGCCGCCATCGCGCCCGGCAGCCAGAAGTGCAGCGGCACGATCGCCGATTTGCTCAATGCCCCGGCCAGCAGCAGGACCACGGCGACATCCACCGCGATGCCGGATGGCGCCCCGGCGAGTAGATCCGACAGTAGGTAGCTGCCGCTGACCTGACCGAGGATGACGATCCCGACCAGCATCGCCAGCCCGCCCGCCCCGGTCACCAAGAGCGCCTGGATCGCCGCCCGCCTGCTCACCGCCTGTTCGGCATGGTGACCGACCAGCAGGAACGACAACACCGTCGTCATTTCCCAGAAGACATAGAGCAGCAGCATGTTATCGCTGACGACCAGGCCGAACATGGCCGCGGCGAAGGCGACCAACTGGGCCGCGAACACCAGTAGCCGCGGTTCGTCGTCCTCGAAATACCGTGCGCAATAAGTCAGAATCACCGCACCGACGCCGAGCACCAGCGCGGACATGATCGCGGCGAGCGAATCGAAGCGCAGCTCGATATTCATGTCGATGCTCGACGCCCACTGGACCCGAACCCGCTGTGTGCTACCCCAATTCGCGATCACCCAGCCGAGACAGCCGAACGGGACGAGCGCGAGTACGTAGAAACCGTTGCGCCCCAATGCCCGCACGCACAGCGGTGCCGCGAGTGCGGCTATCACGAGCGCGAGCAGGATTCCGAGCAAACTGCACTCCGTCGGGTAGTTGCGGCGGGGTGATTACCCATGACCTTACTCGGAGCCTGCGACTTTCGTCAGCCGAGCGAATATGGCATATGCCATCTCCAAGCGTATGGGCTATATGTCCGCTAACGATTGGTCGTCGACGGATTGCCCCGGCTTGGGTCGGCTGCGCGGACGGACTCGGCGCAGCACTATCAACCCGATGGCCGAGCCGCAGGCTATCGCGAGCGCGGTCCGACCGGCCAGGGCTTGATGATCGGCGCCCCCGTTCGGCGGCCATTCGGCGGTGTCGTGCGGCAGTGCGGTGATGATCGATGGCAGATACAGCGCCGAGAGGGCGAGCACCCCACTCGGTGCGTATCGGGGACGCGCGGTGCCACAGCAGTATCCGGCCGTCAGTGCCAGAGCCGCGCTGCCGGCCGCGGTCACGTAGCGATGCTCGTGCGGGGGCTGCACCAGGGCGAATACCGCTAGTCCGGTGATCAGCAGGATGGCGATGAAGGTCGAGGGCAGGCGTACCCCGATGAGCAGCCCGACCGCGGTGACCGCGAGCAGCGCGGCGATGCTCCACCCAGGCCGCGGATCCCCGCCGATCGCCTCGGCAGCGGCGACCAGACCCACCGCCAAATACACGCCGGTGCCGTCGCGTCCGGGTAGCAGCATGGCCGCGGCGGTGGCGGCGATGACCGTCGCGGCGACCGCCATCCCGATTTCGACCGCATGACTGACGTTCGGCGCGTGTTGATACTGGCGCGCCAGCCATTCGGTAATGGCCAGGATCACCAGTGCCAACACCATCGAGGCCAGGATCGGCGTGACCGGAAGTTCGACGGTGATCCCCGGCGGCCGCGATTGCTCGGGCTGGGACCGGTTGCGCAGCGTGCTGATGATCAGCAGTATCACCGCCACGCTGACGAGCCAGCGCGGGGGTGTTTCGAGTGCCGCGTACGGATTGTCGTAGGCGATATCCAACAGTTCCGCGAGGTCACCGAAGACGAAGAACCCCGCGGTGCCGATCGCGAATCCGGCCGCCGGACCCGATCGGCGTCGCACCGCCGCGCCCAACGCGCCGAGCAGTACGCCGGCCAGAATCGAATCCAGATAGTTCTGGGTGGTCAGCAGGTCGGCCGAGGAGACATGGCGCCCGGCAATGTGATTGATGTCCATGGCGATCGCACCGAACAGCGCCGCTGTCCACGCCACCAGCGGCTTGTGGAAGGTGATCACCAGCACCGCGACGGCCACCGCGACGATCACCCCGATCGCGGCCCCGCGTGGGACGCTGTTGTTCAGGCTGGCCAACCGATACGGCGAGCTGTCGGCGGTCCATCGGAAGGTGATCGGCAGGAACAGGGCGACGCCCGCGATCACGGCCCCGAAGAAGGCCGTGATCGTATCGATCGCATCGCCGATCTTGCGCACCTCGTCGAACTTACTCGGGCTCGACGCGGGATCCGATGATTGCGACCATATTGCCCGGATATGTCGGACAGGCAGAAAGTCCAGGAAGATGGCAGTTACTGAATGATTGCTGTAATCGGCTATCGACGACTGTCCGCGTACCGGCGCAGCGACTCGATCTGCTCGGCATCCAGCGACGGGCGCACCACCGCCAAGGCCGCCGCGACATCCCTGGCGGTGACATCGGCGGCGTCCATATCCCGGCGCATCGCGGTCAATGCGGCCTCGCGCAGCAAGGCACTGCAATCGGCCGCGGAATAGCCGTCCAGGTCGGCGGCGAGCGCGGCCAGGTCGACATCGGCGGCCAGCGGCACCGACTTCCCTGCGGCGCGCAGGATTTCCAGGCGGGCCTGGCGATCCGGCGGCGGCACGAAGATCAGCCGTTCCAATCTGCCGGGGCGAAGCAGTGCGGGATCGATCAGTTCCGGACGGTTCGTCGCCCCGAGCACCACCACGTCACGCAGCGGTTCCACGCCGTCGAGTTCGGTCAGCAGTGCGGCGACTACGCGGTCACCGACGCCGGAGTCGCTGTTGCGCCCGCGGCGCGGTGCGAGCGCGTCCACCTCGTCCAGGAAGATCAACGAGGGCGCGGAATCGCGTGCGCGCTGGAATAATTCGCGCACCGCGCGCTCGGAGGCGCCGACCCATTTGTCCATCAATTCGGCGCCTTTGACCGCATGCACGCTGAGCTGACCGGTTCCGGCCAGCGCCCGGATCAGGAAGGTCTTACCGCAGCCCGGCGGACCGTAGAGCAGTACACCGCGCGGCGGGCGAATACCGAGGCGGGCGAATGAATCCGGGTGGCGCAGCGGCCAGAGCACGGTTTCGGTGAGCGCTTCTTTGGTTTCGACCATGTCCCCGACGTCATCGAGGCCGAGGCTGCCGATCGCGAGTTCCTCGGTGCCGGAACGTGATAGCGGCCGGATCACCTCGGTGGCGCCGAGCAGGTCCGGTTGGGTCAGCTCCGGTTCCGACTGTTGTTTACTGGCCCGCGAAGCCGCGCGCAACGCCGCCTCGCGGCACAGCGCGGCTAGATCGGACACCACGAATCCAGGTGTGCGCGAGGCGATCTCGTCTATCTTCAGATCCTTGGTCGGTACCTTGCGCAACAGCTGCTCCAGCAGTGCCTTGCGCACGGCGGCGGTGGGCAGCGCGAGTGCGAGTTCGCGATCGCAGAGATCGGGCGCGCGCAGCCGCGGATCGATACCGGCCGGATGCGCCGTGGTCGCCAGGAGTGCCACGCAGGGTTCGGCGATCGCGGCGCGCAACTGGTCCAGGATCAGCGTGGCGACCGGTTCGGCCGGTGCGGGCAGCAGCGCGTCGATATCGGTGACGAGCAGGATTCCACCTCGCCCGCAACCGATTTCGGATACCGCGGCCGCGACCTCGCGCAACCGCGCACCGCTCTCGGCCGCGCCGACCGTCGGGCCGTCCAATTCGACAATGCGCCGCGGCGCCGCCACCGCACGCGCCAGCGTGGCCTTGCCGACTCCGGCCGGGCCGGTGATCAATACCCCGAGGTGTGGTGTGGCGCCGAGGGCCTTCAGCAGCTCCGGTTCGTCGAGTGCCAGGCTGAGCCACTCCTGGAGTTTCGCGGCCTGACCGTGCGCACCCGCCAGATCCTCGACCGGAATGGCCGACTCGCCGACGGTCGCGGTCCAGCCCGCGCCCGTCCCATTGGTCGCGCACAGCGCCGCTGCCTCGGTGGCCCCGCGCGCGGCCTCACCCGCCGCTGCCGGCAGCCCGGCCGCCGCCCGATCGGCGGAATCCCGGGCCGCCACCGCACTCGCGCCCCAGACCACTGCGGTATTCGGCTGCACGCTCACCGGAGCGCGGGCGGGATCGGTCGCGGTTACGGTCAGCAACTCGGTGGTCCAGGCAATACCGAAGGTGCGTGAAAGGGACTGGGTGGCAGCCGAAGAGCTGATATCCGGGCCGAGGTCCCGGGGCAGCAGCGATACCGTGTCACCGACCGTGACCACCTTGCCCAGCAGCGCCTGGCGCAGCGTTGCCGCGGGAATAGTCCTGGTGGCATGTACCGAACCGCTCAGCGAGATCTGTTTGGCGCCGTACACGGTCGCGGGGGAGACCACCACATTCGCGTCCTCGCGCAGTCCCGCATTGGACAATGTCACGTCATCGAGCAGTGCTACCCCCGCCGGTGTGCCTGCCGGAGCCTTCCCGACCACCGCGGCGGTGCGCCGTGCCCCGATCAGCGCGATACCGTCCCATTCCCGCAGGCCGAGCGCGGTGAGTGCCTCCGGATGTAACCGGACCACCCCGCGCCTGGCATCCGCGGCGGAGGGATTCAGTCGAGCGGTGAGCGCGAGTTCTGCCACTGTGTCATTCTGCCCGCGTCCGGCCCTCGTTGGTCGGCTGACCGTCGGATAGATCGCGGATACGCGGAAAATCCTCGATGGCGAGCGCTGCCATCCGGCATTTCCGGCCGGCAATCCAAATTGTGAATGTACTCACGGAACCGAAAACGGCCTCGGATCGTCGTCGATTCGCCGATTGGACGTGCAATGCGGCAGGGCACTGTTGACCAGTAATTTCGCACCGGAGACTGGTACGCCTGTCCGAGTCGATTTCACCAGCGAACGGTCAATCGCGCCGCCGCAGCACGGTGACCAGGACCTACGGCTGGGCTGCGATATGACGTGCGACTGTTTCAGAGTTATCGGCTCAGCTCGAGCAAATGCTGGGCATCTCTCATGTGTCCCGACGGTATTGCAAATCGATCCGCGAAACTGTGGATAGCTAAACTTCGGCAATTGTGTCGACGATTTCATGACTGACGAACCCCGATGTGCGACAACGAATTCCGCACGCTAACGTTCTGTTCCCGCCCCTTGTCGGGCGGGACAACAAAGTGGAGGGAATTCAAGGAATGAAGTTCGGAAAGATCACTACTGCTGTCTTCATGGCTGTCACCGCGGTGGGGATTACCGCGGCTACCGCCAATGGGCAGCCCGCTGTGGCGACTGAGCAGCCGGCGGCAGTGACCCAGGGGGGCGTGACTTCTGGTGTTGCCCACGGAATCAACTACCACACAACGGTTTCCCCAACTGATAAGACCATCACCTGGGCGGTTGACAGCGGCCGCTTCGAGCTGGCCTCGGACGGTGCCGCAGTGCTGCTGAAGTCCGACGACGGCGCGACGGTGGACCAGGTGCCGCTGCACTCCGAGGTCGCGGGACTTCCGATCGCGGTAAGCCAGCAGATCAGCGCGGACGGCCACACTCTGGCGCTGACTTCGACGATGACCCCGGCGGACACCGCGAAGGTGAACGACATTGCGGGCCTGAAGGACATCAGCTCCTACGACCGGCTCATGGAGCAGGTCAACAAGAACCTGCCCGGCATCGTCATCGGTGCCGTCATCGGGGCTTTCATCCCGTTCCTGTGGATCATCAGCATCCCGGCCGGTGCGCTGATCGGCGGATACGTCATGGGCGGCCAGGAGTTCCTCGACGCCGTGATCGCGTTCGCCACCGGTCAGCCCTGATCGTCGCGCCATGAATAGAACGCGCGTACACAGCGCCTGCCCGCTGTGTACGCGCGTTCTGTGTATGTGCCGTTGATGCCGCGGCCGCTTATTTGTCCTTTTCGACGATCCCGGCGGCCACCGCGACCGGGGTATCGGTGTAGGTGGGGGCCAGGCAGACGAGTTTGGCGGTGCCGAGCGCGACATTCGGGCTGCCCTCGAACTCGCTGCCCGGATTCTCCGCGAGCACCTTCTCGATCAGCGACTTCTCCTCGGTGCTGTCCAATTTCTTGAATTCACCGCAGGTGGTGCTCGACGCCGGGCCGAGCGAGGGATAGTTCGCCGTGGTCTTGGTGGTGGTCGGTGCGTCGGCGGCCGTGGTCGGCGCTGCGCCGGTCGCGGAAGTGGTGCTGGCGGGCGTACTGGTGCCCGTCGCGCCCTTGCGCAGACCGTTCGCATCGGAGCTGGAATCGTCCGAACTGCCACATCCGGCCAGCGCGACGGCCACCGCCCCGGTGGCCAGGGCGATGGCGGTAACTCGCTTGATCACGTGCGTTCCCCGGTAACTCGCGGCGCCGGAGTCTCCGGCGCGTCCGGAGCAGGGTACCGGGTGGGATCGTTCGGTTGTCATGGAGCCCACAGTGTGGGACGGCCCTTACGCTTTCCGAACGATCCCTGATGGTCAGTGGATGTGGCTCTGCCAATCGGCCGGCACCCGGTCGCGCGGTCCTGGCACCGACTGGTCCACCGGATGATGCGTCGGCGGCGCGAGTTCCGGTCCGCCGCTGTACATCTCCTCGGAGCGGAAGTCGAAGAACCAATCCTCGCCCGGCTCATAGCTCTGAATGAACGGATGTCCGGTGTCCTTGGCGTGTTTGGAGGCGTGCTGCTCCGGCGAGGTGTCGCAGCAGCCTATATGGCCGCACTGTGCGCAGCGCCGCAGATGCACCCACCAGCCCTGGGCCGCTTCACATTCCATACAGCCCGGACCGCTGGGCGCGACCGCGGGATCGATACCCTCCAACTCCTGCGTCATCACTGACCTCCTGCTTCGGCTTCGGATCGCTCGCCGGTTTCCGGCATTTCCTCGGGACGGTGCAGCGGGAGCCAGACCGTGAATCGGGTATTGCCCGGCTCGGAATCGAGTTGGATATCGCCGTGGTGTTTATTCACCACGATCCGGAACGAAATATCCAGGCCCAGACCGGTTCCCTCGCCCACCGGCTTGGTGGTGAAGAACGGTTCGAAGATGCGACTGCGCACCTCGGCCGGTACCCCCGGCCCGGTATCGCCGATTTCGATGACGGCGCAATCGTTTTCGCGCCTGGTGCCGATGGTAAGGGTGCCCTGGCCGTTCATCGCGTACACCGCGTTATCGATCAGGTTGGTCCACACCTGATTCAATTCCGCCGCGTAGCAGGGCACTTCGGGCAATGTCCGGTCGTACTCCTTGACCACCTTGACGCCGTCGCCGATCTTGCGGCTCAGCATCACCAGCGTGCTGTCGAGCAGTTCGTGGATGTCGACCACCTGGAACGGCGCCCGATCCATCTGCGAATACTGTTTGGCCGCACCGATCAGGGTGGAGATGCGGGTGGTCGAATCGGCGATCTCGTTCATCAGCAACTCGGTCTCGATGGTGTAGTTCAGCCATCGGATCGCGCCCTGGAATACCAGGTCCGGACAGCCCTCCAGGGTGGCCGAAACCCGTTCCAGCCAGTCCACATCGAAACCGGCCTGCACGAAATTCGGGGCCAGGTTCCAGGCGTCCTCGATGCTGTGATCCTCCAGCCATTCGCTGAGGATGTCCTCGCGCTCGGAGGCCTCCAGGGTGGTCAGCTCCGGCGCCTTGGCGACCTGGGCGGCGGCCTCCTCCTGCAGGCGCACCAGCGCTTCCAGGGATTCGGTATCGAATTTGCCCTGGGCCATCATGGCCAATTTGTGCCGCATGCCCGCGACCCGATCGCGCAGGCCGGAAGTGGCGCGCACCGCGGCGGCGGCCGGATTGTTCAGCTCATGGGTCAGACCCGCCGACAAGGAGCCCAATGCGAGCAGGCGTTCGCGCTGGGCGATCCGCTCGATGTTACTGCGGTTACCGAAGAATGCGCCCTCGAGCAGGTGCACGGCCATCGGGAACCAGTCGTGCATCATCCGCGCGAAGGCGCCGGCATCCAGTACGAAGAATCGGGACCGACGGGTCACGTACATCGAACCGGTGTAGGTCTGGTCGACCTTGTCGCCGAGATAGGCGGTCCACGCACCCGCGTACGCGCCGCGATAGTCGGTGCGCGACATCTCGATCTCGGTGCCGCCGGAGAGCTTGGTGAGCTGCACCTCGCCCTCGATCATCACGTAGAAGCAGGTGGCCGGATCACCTTCCCGGAAGACCAGTCCCGTTTCGATGATCTCGATGCGGCCATGGGCGCACAGCAGCTCCAGCTGTTCGTCGGTGAGCTTCTCGAACAGAAAGAGGCTGCGCAGTTCCTCGGGATCGCAGACCAGATGACTGCTGCGCTCCGCTGTCTCCTTCGAATTCATGGTCCAGCCTCCTATCACGCCAGGTACCGATGCACGAGCATGACCGCCATCGCACCCTCGCCGACCGCCGAGGCGACCCGCTTCGCCGAGTCGGCGTGCACGTCACCGGCGACGAAAACGCCGGGGACGCTGGTCTCCAGGTGATGCGGCGGTCTGGGTAGCTCCCAGCCCGCGGGTCTGGTTCCGTCGACGAGCAGATCGGGACCGGCGAGCACATAGCCCGCCTCGTCCCGCTTGACCACGCCATCGAGCCAGTCGGTCTGTGGTGCGGCACCGATGAACAGGAACAACCGTTCGGCCTCGGCTTTTTCTTCCGCGCCGGTCCGGTTGTTGCGCAGCACGATCTGCTGCAGGTGATCGTCGCCGTCGGCGGCGATCACCTCGGTATCGGTATGCACCTGGATATTCGGTATCTGCGCGATCTGCTGGATCAGGTAGTGCGACATGGACTTGTCCAGCGAGTCCGCGCGGACCATCAGATGTACCGTGCGCGCGTTGCGGGACAGGAATACCGCCGCCTGCCCCGCCGAATTCGCCCCGCCGACAATGTAGACATCGCGGTCGGCGCATTCGGAGGCCTCGGTCATGGCCGAGCCGTAATAGACACCGCGCCCGGTGAAGTCGTCCACGCCGGGGGCCGGGTGCCGCCGGTAATCCACACCCGTCGCGATGATCACCGTGTGCGCGCAGAGCCGTCCGCCATCAGCGAACCGCACGGTTCGCGCGGAACCGTTCACCTCGAGCCCGACCACCTCGCGTGTGGTGATCACCTCGGCACCGAACTTCGCGGCCTGCCGCCGCGCTCGATCTGCCAGTTGTGCACCGGACAGCCCGTCCGGGAAGCCCAAATAGTTCTCGATGCGCGAACTCTGGCCCGCCTGGCCGCCGGTCGCCGTGCGCTCGACCAGCACCGTGCGCAAGCCCTCGGAGGCGCCGTAGACGGCCGCGCCGAGTCCGGCGGGTCCACCGCCGACCACGATCAGGTCGTAGAAATCACCGGTCGGATTGGTATTCAGCCCGACGCTTTCGGCCAACTCGCCATCGCTCGGTTGCACCAGCGCCTGCCCGCCGGGGGTGATCACGACCGGACAGATGTTCGGATCGGCGCCAGCGGCCTCCAGTAGCCGTGCGCCTTCCGGCTCCTCGGCCAGGTACCAGCGGTAGGGCAGCTGATTGCGGGCCAGGAATTCGCGCACCTCCGACGATCGCGGGGACCAACGGTTGCCGACCACCTTGGTCTCGGTGACGGGTTTGTGGTCGTTGCTGCGCCAGGCCTCCAGCAGACCGTCGAGCACCGGATAGAGCTTCTCCTCCGGCGGATCCCACGGCTTGAGCAGATAGTGGTCGAGGTCGACGACATTGATCGCGTCTATCGCGGCGCTGGTATCGGCGTAGGCGGTCAGCAGCACGCGGCGCGCGTACGGATGCAGGTCCATGGCCTGCTCGAGGAATTCGATGCCGTCCATGCCCGGCATCCGATAATCGGCGATCAGTACCGCGACCGGTTGGCCGCGCAGCTTCATCTCACGCAGTGCGTCGAGCGCACCCGCGCCCGACTCCGCGCGCAGAATCCGGTACTCGGCCCCATAACGGCGGCGCAGGTCGCGTACGACCGCGCGGGAGACTCCCGGATCGTCATCGACGCTGAGGATGGCCGGTTTCGTAGCAGCGGGTGCAGTCACCTATCGAGTATGGAACGCGCGTCAAACGCGATGCTCGCGCACCAAGTCGAGTTCGGTGGGCGTGAGCAGACGCTCGAGTTGTTCGTCTATGGGGTGGACCAAGCGCGGCGTGGAGATGTCTCGAGTTGCGGGTGTCTCAGGTGCGATGGCGGGAAGCAGCGGAACCTGATCCAGGTGGCGCCGATGTAAGAGCGAGCGCAGTTTCACGGCCGATCACCTCACGCTTGATGGAAACGCTTGTGGCAGTGTCTGATGCTTCGTCTATCCCACATTGTGCGCGGGCCATTACACGGCCGGGTGATCAAATCGCGAAAAAGTGACACATTTGTCTTCCAACAGCCGCCGACTAGGCTATTTGCCAAACCGATAAGTCGTGCTAGCCGGACATCCCTCACACAGTTCCCCGGAGGCAGCTTTGCCGAAAAATATCGAAGCCACGATCGAGATCGCGGCACCGCCGGAACAGGTCTGGGCCGTTGTCGCCGATCTCAAGCGGATGCCGGAGTTCAGCCCGCAGTGCGTACGGATGCTCGCGCTCGGCACCCCGAAGGCGGGCACCTGGACCATCAATCTCAATACCGACGGCAAGAAGTACTGGCCGACCACCGCACGCATCGTGCGCTATGAGCCCAACCAGGCCTTCGCATTTCGGATCAACGAGAACCGCAGCATCTGGAGCTACACGCTGGAGCCGACCGACACCGGCACCCGGCTGATCGAACGCCGCGATGTGCCCAACGGCACCACCTGGTTCTCCCGCAAGTCCATCGATGCCGCGATGGGCGGCGAGGCGCTGTTCGAGGAAGAACTCGAGCGCGGGATGAAAGTGACGCTCGACAAGATCAAGTCCGCGGTCGAGGCGGCCGCGTAGGCCTGCGTTGCGTCCACAGCTCGGGCCCGTCAATCGTTGCCCTCGCACACCTTTCGTGCACCTCGCACACCGACCCACCCGATGAAACGCCGCGTCCAAACCGCGAAGGTATGCGAGAAGTAGCTCCCTGGCAGGTCGACTCGATCATTCGTGCCAGAGGGAACCGGGCACCCGCCCGGTGAAGGTGGGTTACTGCCAGTTGGGCAGCGTCACGACCTGCGCGGCGTAGGACAGGCCCGCACCGAAGGCGATCAGCAGCGCGGTATCGCCGGGCTTCGACTCGCCCTTGCGCAGCAGCGCCTCCATGGCCAGCGGAATCGAGGCGGCCGAGGTATTTCCGGTCTCCTCGATATCGTTGGCGAGTGCGCAGTGCTCGGGCAGCTTGAGCACCCGGGCCATGATCTCGATGATCCGGCCGTTGGCCTGGTGCGGGATCATCGCGTCCAGGTCGTCGGTGGATAGGCCCGCGCGATCAATGGCGTCGCGGCAGACCTTCTCCAAGGAATGCGCGGCCCAGCGGAACACCGCCGTACCCTCCATGGCGAGGTAGGGACGCACCGCGTCCAGGCCCTTTTCATCGATTTCGGCGAAGAACTCCATCCAGTCCTTGTCCTGGCGGATCGCGTGGTGCTGCGTGCCGTCCGACCCCCAGACCGTGGGTCCGATGCGCTGCTCCTCGGACGGTCCGACCACCACCGCGCCCGCGCCGTCGGCGAACAGGAAGGCGGTCGCGCGGTCCTTCGGATTGACGGTGTTGGTCAATTTCTCCACACCGATCACCAGCACATGTCCGGCGGTTCCGGCGCGAACCAGATCCGAGGCGAGCGCGAGCGCGTGACAGAAGCCCGCGCATCCGGCCGAGATATCGAACGCCGCCGTGCCGTTCATGCCCAGTTCGGTCGCGATCTGCGGCGCGGCCGCCGGAGTCAGCAAGAGGTGGGTGGAGGTGGCGACGATGACGCAGTCGACCTGATCGACCTCGACTCCCGCAGATTCGAGCGCGCCGCGAGAGGCCGCGACGCTCATGCTCTGAATCGTCTCCTCCTCCGAGGCGAAGCGCCGCGTTTTGATTCCGGAACGGGTGCGGATCCACTCGTCACTCGAGTCGATGGGTCCGGCGACCTCGTCGTTGGTGACGATTCGAGCGGGGCGGTAAACGCCGAGCCCGAGGATCGCCGTGTGCTCAGCCCCTGTTGTCTGGGCGATTCGAGCAGCCATGATGCGTCTCCTATGTACCTGCGGCGGCGCCGCCGGGTTGTACCCCGAAAGCAACGAAATGAGTCCCTCATCGGCCGGCCGCCTACGTCACCGTAGACATGAGGCCCCCTCATATTAGCCCGAGTTGGGCATGTTTGGCGTGCGTATTCTCACATTTGGCGGGTATATCCACGAAGCACGCCCTGTGGTGCGGCGCTGCTCCAACTAGTGATTCGAGGTCACCATGCTCGGACTCGGGATTATCGGGTGGATCATCATCGGAGGTCTGGCCGGCTGGATTGCCAGCAAGATCATGAAGACGGATGCGCAACAAGGCATCCTCCTCAACATCGTGGTCGGCGTGGTCGGCGGCCTCCTAGGTGGGTTCCTACTCAAGGTGCTCGGCGTGGATGTCGAGGGCGGCGGACTATGGTTCAGCTTCTTCACCTGCCTCGGTGGCGCGGTGATTCTGCTGTTCCTCGTGCGCTTGTTCACCGGGCGAAAAGCCATGAGCTGACCGGCTGTGTCGGAGGTGCGGCGTTTGCGGGCCCTACGTGGCTACCAGGCTCCCGCGGGCCTGACGCAAACGCCGCCGTGCCACAGACTCGGTTCCCGTAAGGTGTGAACGCTTGCGCCGACCTATCGTTGAGGGGCGCAAACCGTCTGCATCGAGCACGAAAGAGGAGCCTGTGGCACGCCGTCCCACCCCGCCCGGCACGCCCGAAACGACCGGAGTCGGCCATGTCGTCGATCTGGTCCGGGCCGCGATTCCCCCACTGCATCCCGCCGGGCTGCCCTTCGTCGCGGCACCGCTCGCGGTGGCGGTCATCGCGGGTAAGCGCAAGTGGGTGCGCCGTACGGGCCTGTTTGCCGCTGCGGCCTGCGCGACCTTCTTCCGGCATCCGAACCGGGTGCCGCCGAATCGGGCGGGCGTGGTCGTCGCACCGGCCGATGGTGAGATCGCCCTGGTCGATACCGCGATGCCGCCCGCCGAACTCGGCCTCGGCGATGCCCCGCTGCCGCGCGTGAGCATCTTCCTTTCAGTGCTCGATGTGCACGTGCAGCGCACACCCATCTCCGGCACCGTGCGTACGGTGCTGCACCAGTCCGGTCAGTTCCGTTCGGCGGATCTGCCCGAGGCCAGTGCGGTGAACGAGCGCAACAGCATGGTCATCGATACCCCCGGTGGCGCGCAGCTCGTGGTCGTACAGATCGCGGGTCTGCTGGCGCGGCGCATCGTTTGCGACGCGCAGGTCGGTGACAAACTGGCCATTGGCGACACCTACGGCCTGATCCGTTTCGGGTCCCGAGTCGACACATACTTCCCGGCGGGTACCGAATTACTCGTCGAACCCGGACAGCGCACGATCGGGGGCGAGACCGTGCTGGCCGTACTTGCCACCGACTCATGATGGAGCAGGCCCTGCCGACACCACAGCGAAGGCGCCGCAGCATCCGGCTGTTGCCGAGCATCGTGACAATCCTGGCGCTGTGCGCCGGATTGTCCGCGGTGAAGTTCGCTTTGGACGACAAGCTCGACATCTCCTTGGCGATGGTCGGCGCGGCGGCCGTACTGGACACCCTCGACGGTCGGCTGGCCAGGATGCTCGACGCCACCACCAAGATCGGCGCCGAACTCGATTCGCTCTCCGACGCCATCTCCTTCGGTGTCGCGCCCGGTCTAGTGCTCTACATCGCGCTGCTGGACAGCAATAGCGCGGGCTGGATCATCGCGCTGGTTTTCGCGGTGAGTATTGTGCTGCGCCTGGCCAGGTTCAACACCCTGCTCGACGACGACACTCGACCGGAATGGTCGCGCGAGTACTTCGTCGGCGTCCCTGCCCCGGCGGCGGCGCTGATCGCGCTGGTGCCGATCGGGCTGTACGTGCAGTTCGGTGACGGCTGGTGGGTCGGCTATTACGAGGTCGCGGCCTGGACGATCTTCGCGGCGGCCTTGGCGGTCAGCACGATTCCGACGCTGGCCATGAAGTCGGTATCGGTGGCGCCGCAGGCCGCGGCCGGATTGCTGGTGCTGACCGCCCTCGCGGCGGCGGCGCTGGTCACCTATCCGATCGTGCTGCTGTTAGTGCTGGTCGCGCTGTATCTCGGGCATATCCCGTTCGCCTGGCATTCGCAGCGCTGGGTCGCCGCGCGTCCGGAAACCTGGCAGCACAAGCCATCCGAACGGCGGGCCCAGCGGCGGGCGCAGCGGCGACGGCCCGCACTGCGGCGTCCGGCGATCCGCGGGGCGAGCCGGCTGCGGCTGCGCAGTCCGGGCAAGGAACGTCGGGTGGACGACCTGCAACTCTGAGCCGTTGCGGTTCGCCAGGTATTCCTTAAGGAATCATCTAGGTGCCGCGGGAATGCTGCGGTTATGAGCGGCGTTGCGGCACTTGGTGGTTTGGGATTCTGGGGATTCGACCTCGGTCGGGTTTTCGGTGGCGAGCCGACCATCGGATCGGCGGGCGAACTCTCGAAGGCCGGGAGGATCGCGACCGGTACCGTCATCTTCGGCGGCCGAGCACGGAAGAAGGTGGCGGTGGAACCGGACGGACTGCGCGAATTCCAGGCGCATCGCCCGCGCCTGTTCGCGCTCGCCTATCGGATGCTCGGCTCCGCGACCGAGGCCGAGGACGCGGTGCAGGAGACCTACCTGCGCTGGGACGGCACCGACCGCTCCACGATTCGCTCTGCCGAGGCGTGGCTGACCACCACGGTCGTGAATCTCTGCCGCACCTGGCTGGTTTCGGCGCGGGCCCGCCGCGAAACCTATGTCGGCCCCTGGTTGCCCGAGCCGGTGCCGACCGCGCGCGGTGAACTCGGGCCGCTGGAGACGGTGGAGGAGCGCGAGCTGGTATCGCTGGCGCTGCTGACGGCATTGGAAAGGCTGAGCCCGATCGAGCGGGCGGTTTTCGTACTGCGCGAGGCGTTCGGATATGCCCACCGGGAGATCGCGGACATGCTCGCGGTATCCGAGGCCAATTCGCAGCAGATTTTCCGCCGGGCCGGTATCCGGGTGCGCGAGGGGCGACCGCGCTTCGATGTTCCGGCAGATCAGGCCCGTGAACTGATCGAACGCTTCCTGAAGGCGGCGCGGATCGGCGATATCGAGGCGTTGGAGCGGATGCTCGCGGACGATGTCGTCTCGACCGCGGATGGCGGCGGTCAGGTCACCGCGGCGCGGCGGCCGATTGTCGGGGCTCCCGCGGTCGCGCGGTATGTGGCCGGACTGTTCCGCTGGGAAGTGCCGGGGATGGTGATGGCGCTGGAGGAGATCAATGGCGCACTGGCGGTCGTCGTGCGCTTGGCGGGAGAGCCCGCGCTGGTGGTCGGCGTGGACACCCTCGACGATGCCGTGACCGCGCTGCGCTTGATCGTCAATCCGGAGAAGCTTGCCCGTATCGGGCGGGAGTGACGCAGGTCATTATCCGAGGCTGTCATGGATCGCGGGGCTGTCCAGTCCGAGGGGTGTCGGCCGATCGAAAGGGAGCCACATCATGACCGGACAGCATCGAATCGTCGTTCTGGGCGCCGGATACGCGGGGTTGGCGGCGGCCCGCAGATTGGCGCGCACCGCCCGCGACGCCCATATCACCGTTGTCGACGCCCGGGCGAGCTTCATCGAACGGGTGCGGTTGCACCAATACGGTGCGGGGCAGTCGATTCCGGAATGGGATCTGCGAGAGTTGCTCGAGCCCAAACGAATCCACTTCGTGCAGGCCTGGGCGCGCGGTATCGAGCACAAGCGCGTGGTCCTCGACGGCGCACCGGATCTGGAATACGACTCACTCATCTACGCGTTGGGCAGTACCAACGATCCGGGCGTGCAAGGGGCGGCCGAGTACGCGTATTCAATTGCCACACCAGAGGATTCGGAGTATCTACGGACCGGTATTCCGTCAGGGCGGACCGTGGTGGTCGGTGGTGGCGCCACCGGAATCGAGTTGGCCGCGGAACTGGCCGAGTCCCGGTCGGATTCGCGGGTGTTGCTGCTCGGCTCGGATGAGCCTGCTTCTTGGCTGTCCGCACGGGCGCGCGATCATGTGCGACGGGTGCTGGCGCGGCTCGGGGTCGAGATCCGTTCGGACGCAAAAGTTATCGAGGTGACGCCGGAGGGCGTCCGGTTGGCCGACGGTTCCGTGGTCGAGGCCGCTGCGACGGTGTGGACCGCCGGGTTCGGGGTGCCGGCGCTGGCGCAGCGGTCCGGACTCGCGGTGGACGTGCACGGTCGAGTGCTGACCGATGAGACATTGCGCTCGATATCGCATCCGGATGTGTACGCGGCCGGTGACGCCGCCGTGATCGCGGGTCCGGGTGGTCGGGAGCTGCGGATGGCCTGTGCCACGGCATTGCCCACCGGTAAGTACGCGGCCGATGCCGTTATCGCTCGGCTGGCCGGTCGTGCGCCGCGTGAGCTGCGGTTCCGGTACATCTTGCAGTGCATCAGCCTCGGGCGGCGTGATGGCGTCATTCAGGCCCTGCGTGCGGATGACTCACCGGGAAGGATTGTGCTGACCGGACGGACTGCGGCCGTGTTCAAGGAGCAAGTCGTGCGTTATGCGGCCGGGGTGGCGCGTGCATGAGTATCGTCAACTAATGGTTGACGATGAGCGATCGTCAACTTATGGTTGACGCATGACAATCAACGTACGACTCGACGATCTGATCGAGGGCATCAAAAAGGCACGTCCGGACAATGTGCTCGACCAACTCTCCGATGCCGTGGTCACGGCCGGGCATTTCGGCGAAGTGGCCGATCATCTGATCGGTCACTTCGTGGATCAGGCCCGCCGCTCCGGCGCCTCGTGGACCGATATCGGCGCGAGCATGGGTGTCACCAAACAGGCGGCGCAGAAGCGGTTCGTGCCGAAGGGGCCGGGTGATCCGGCGGAGGCCGCGGCGATGGATCCCAGTGCGGGTTTCGCGAAGTTCACCCCGCGCGCACGGCAGATTGTGGTGGCCTCCCAGGAGGCGGCGCGCAATTCTGGTCATCCGGAGATCGCCGTCGGGCATCTGGTGCTGGCCCTGCTGTCCCAATCGGAAGGCCTCGGCGCCAGAGAGATCGTCGCCCAAGGGGTGGAACTCGACGCGGTCCGGGATGCGGCGACAGCCGCCATCGCCCAAAAACCCGCCGATCCGGCGAATCTGCCCGCACTCATTCCGTTCGGGCCCGAGACCAAGAAGGTGCTGGAGCTGACCTTCCGTGAGGCACTTCGCTTGGGACACAACTACATCGGCACCGAACATGTTCTGCTCGCACTGCTCGAACAGGAGAACGGTTCTGGGATCCTGTCCGCTCTCGGCGTCGACAAGGCGAAAGCCGAAGCCGATCTGGCCGAACTGCTGTCGGTGATCGCCGCCGAGAAGTCGTGAACGTCCGGGCCGCGTTCGTCGCCGGACGACGTCGAATTGCCTGGATCGTCCTCGGTATTCGATGCGCACACGCGGCCAGGGCACGGCAGCGGCGGGCCATCCGATCGCGGGGGACGTCGGCGCGGCGCGGCTCACGGATACCGCTCGAATACCGTGAGCCTGTCGCGGCGTGACAGCGGTTCACTTCTCCGGCACGTTGCGGGCGAGTTCGTCCAACCAGGCGGCGGCCGAGGCATCGCTCGGCGCACGCCAGTCGCCGCGGGGTGAAAGTGAGCCGCCCGAACCGACTTTCGGGGCGTTGGGCAGGGTGGAGCGTTTGAACTGGCTGGTCTGGATGAAGCGGCGCAGGAATTCGGCCAGCCAGTGTTTGATGGTCGGAAGATCGTAGGCGTTGCGCTGGTCGGCTGGAATGAGGTCCGGCCAGCTGCCACGGTCGAGCTCGGACCAAGCGTGTCGAGCCAGATAGGCGACTCGGCTCGGGCGATAGCCGAAGCGGAGCAGGTAGTAGAGGTGGAAGTCCTGCAGTTCATAGGGGCCGACGGTGGCCTCGGAGCTCTGTCCCGGGGTGGTGGAGTCGTGGCTGGGCACCAGCTCCGGCGAGATCTCGGTCTGCAGGATCGATGACAGCACCCGGCCTGCCTCGGGGCCGAACTGATGGGTGTCGACCGCCCAGGCGATCAAGTATTTGATCAGTGTTTTGGGGACGGAGGCGTTCACGCTGTAATGCGCCATATGGTCGCCGACGCCGAAAGTGCACCAGCCCAGTGCGAGTTCGCTGAGATCGCCGGTGCCGACCACGAGCGCGTTGTGCTGGTTGGCGAGTCGGAACAGATGCGAGGTGCGCTCACCTGCCTGCACATTCTCGTAGGTCACGTCGTACTGCGGAATACCTTCGGCGGCAGGGTGATTCAGGTCGCGCAGCATCTGGGTCGCCGACGGCCGGATATCGATCTCCTGCGCGGTCACGCCGAGCGCGTCCATCAGCGCGTGCGCGTCGGTGCGGGTTCGGGAGCTGGTCGCGAAGCCGGGCATGGTGTAGGCCAGCACATTCGTGCGCGGCAGTCCGAGCCGGTCCATGGTTTTGGCCGCGACGATCAGCGCCTGGGTGGAGTCCAATCCGCCGGAGACGCCGATGACCAACCGCTGACTGCCGGTCGCGCGCAACCGGGTACTCAGGCCCTCGACCTGGATGTGATGCACCTCGGCACAGCGTTCGTTGCGGGCGGCCGGATCGCTGGGAACATAAGGGAAGCGCTGGATTTCGCGGCGCAGGGCGATGGCGTTCGTCGCAACCGGCAACTGCACCTCGATGCGCCGCATTCGCATCAGGCGATCGCGGTGATCATGCACATTGTCGGCGAAACTGGTGGTGCGGATGCGGTCCGCGGCCAGCCGCTGCAGATCGAGATCGGCGGTGATCAACTGGGGATGGTCGCAAAACCGCTCGCCCTCGGCGAGCAGGTCGCCGTTCTCACATACCAGTGCCTGCCCGTCCCAGGCCATATCGGTGGTCGATTCGCCATGTCCCGCAGCCGAATACAGATATGCGGCCAGATACCGTGCGGAATGCGAGGTGCACAGCGCGCGCCGGTAGTCGGCCTTGCCGATGACGATATTGCTCGCCGACAGATTGACCAGCACGGTCGCACCGGCCAGCGCGGCATATCCGCTGGGCGGCAACGGAACCCAGCCGTCCTCGCAGATCTCCAGGTGGAATACGAAGCCGTCGAGATTGGTCGCGGTGAACAACAGGTCGGAACCGAACGGCACGCGCTGACCCGCGATCGTGATGTGGTCGTCCAATGTCTCGCGCCCCGCCGCGAACTGGCGCTTCTCGTAGAACTCGCGATAGTTCGGCAGATAGCTTTTCGGCGCGACCCCGAGTACTTTGCCGCGGCACACCGCGATTCCGCAGTTGAAAAGCCGACCCTGGGTCCGCACCGGCGCACCGACCAATAGCACCGTGTCGATTTCCGTGCTCGCCGCGACTATCCGCTCGATCGCCGTGCCGACCGCATCATCGAGCGCATCCTGGTGGAACAGGTCGTCGGCGGTGTAGCTGGCGAGTCCTAGTTCGGGAAACACCGTCAGCACAACGCCGTCGGCGGCCGCTTGCCGGGCGAGCTCGAGTGTCTGCTCGACATTGAACGCGGGATCGGCCACGCGGATCCGCGGCACGGCGACCGCCACCCGTGCGAACCCGTGCCGATAGAGCGAGTCGAACGGCAGTGCGGGCACGGACTTCCCCTTCCGGGATGGTTGATCTTCCTCCGCTTCGAAACTACGCCCGCCCACGCAGTCCGCCGCCCCAGCGCGGCCATTTCGCCTTGGTCTTCGGCTCCTCCATCAGCGGTCCGCGCCCGATATCGGTGACCAACAGCGGCAGCCGTGGCGCGAGTTCGTCGAGCACGGCCTGGGTGTGCCCGCCCTGCGCGGTCCGGTACTCCGGCATGGTCAGACCGACGATCTGGAGGAACTGCACGCGCCCGTGAGGTGTGTCTATGGTGCCGAGCTCCGGGTCGGCGGTGAAGGCAACGGCCTGGATATCCGAATCCGGATGGTCCGCCGCGATGGGGCCGTTGGGCTTGATGGTGTGGCCGGGTTCGAACCAATTCCCGGACTGGAACACATACCGGGCCAGATTCTGCAGGAAGTTCGCGGGCCAGACCGGCGGCTTCTCATCGGACGGGGTGCGCAGCAGCCGGAAGGTGAATTCGAATCCCCAGCCCGATTCGTCCGGGTTATCCCATTCCTTCTCGTACAGCTCGGTCATGCCATAGCTGATGTAGTGCCAGTGTGGGACCGGTTCGGTGCGCGGATAAGCGCTGATGCCGTCCAGTGGATCGGGCCCGCCGAGCGACCAGGGGACGCCCGTCCCCCAATGGCTGGGTGCGGTGTCGTGGTACAGCTGTTCCAACGCCGCGTCGATAGCGTTCCAGCCGGGACTTTCACTCACCTGGACACCATAAGGTCGGCGTCGATCATGCGTCGCGCCACACGGATAGTCATTGGCGGGCAGCCCTTTGCTGGTCGCGCGATCCGGGTCGGCGCCGCGGGTTCCGGACTGGGCGGCCTGTCGGGAAAGGGCTGCTCCGCCGCACCGGTAAGCTATAGCAATGGCGGATGACACGGATTCCGACCTGGTTGCGGGGGAACGACGCGCTGATCTCGAGCGCGCGCTGACCTATGTCTCCACCGAGTCGCAGCCCGACGGCAGCTACATCATCAACGGCGACCTGCCGCCCGATGTCGCGCCACCGTTCATTCGGGCGATCATGCGGGTGGAGGCGGAGTTGCTGCTGAACGACGCGGAACTCGTAACGGTCGATGAGGGTGAACCACGCACGCCCGAGGAGCGCCGGGCCGATGCGTTCGTGGCATTGATACTCCGGGTGGACGACCGCAGCTCGGCCTGAGCCGCGCGGCGGACCTTGCACTCGATACCCCTGAGTGCTAAAAAGGGCTTGGCACTCTCGACGTGTGAGTGCCAGGTCGGGACGGTGAGACCGGGTTCCATCGACACCCTCGGTCGTCCGTCGCGGGCACCGAACCTGGCCAGCGTAAATGGGGCGATCCAACCTGCGATCGTCCTGTGTGTCAGCCATATACATGTGGAGGATCTCAACGCAATGGCCAAGACAATTGCGTACGACGAAGAGGCCCGTCGCGGCCTCGAGCGGGGCCTCAACGCCCTCGCCGACGCGGTCAAGGTGACGCTGGGGCCCAAGGGTCGCAACGTTGTCCTGGAGAAGAAGTGGGGCGCCCCCACGATCACCAACGATGGTGTTTCCATCGCCAAGGAGATCGAGCTGGAGGACCCGTACGAGAAGATCGGCGCCGAGCTGGTCAAGGAAGTCGCCAAGAAGACCGACGACGTCGCGGGTGACGGCACCACCACCGCTACCGTGCTCGCCCAGGCGCTCGTACGTGAGGGTCTGCGCAACGTGGCGGCCGGCGCCAACCCCCTCGGCCTCAAGCGCGGCATCGAGAAGGCCGTCGAGGCCGTCACCACCAAGCTCCTCGCCACCGCCAAGGAGATCGACACCAAGGAGCAGATCGCTGCTACCGCTGGTATCTCCGCCGGCGACTCGTCCATCGGTGAGCTCATCGCCGAGGCCATGGACAAGGTCGGCAAGGAAGGCGTCATCACCGTCGAGGAGAGCAACACCTTCGGGCTCCAGCTGGAGCTCACCGAGGGTATGCGCTTCGACAAGGGCTACATCTCCGGTTACTTCGTGACCGACCCGGAGCGTCAGGAAGCGGTCCTCGAGGACCCGTACATCCTGCTCGTCGGGTCCAAGGTTTCCACCGTCAAGGACCTGCTGCCGCTGCTGGAGAAGGTCATCCAGGCCGGTAAGCCGCTGCTGATCATCGCCGAGGACGTCGAGGGCGAGGCCCTGTCGACCCTGGTCGTGAACAAGATCCGCGGCACCTTCAAGTCCGTTGCCGTCAAGGCGCCGGGCTTCGGTGACCGTCGCAAGGCGCAGCTCGCCGATATCGCCATCCTGACCGGTGGCGAGGTCATCAGCGAAGAGGTCGGTCTGTCCCTGGAGACCGCCGGCATCGAGCTGCTCGGCCAGGCACGCAAGGTCGTCATCACCAAGGACGAGACCACCATCGTCGAGGGCGCGGGTGACGCGGAGGCCATCAAGGGCCGCGTCGCGCAGATCCGCACCGAGATCGAGAACTCGGACTCGGACTACGACCGGGAGAAGCTGCAGGAGCGGCTGGCCAAGCTGGCCGGCGGTGTTGCGGTGATCAAGGCCGGTGCCGCGACCGAGGTCGAGCTCAAGGAGCGCAAGCACCGCATCGAGGATGCCGTGCGCAACGCCAAGGCCGCCGTCGAGGAGGGCATCGTCGCCGGTGGTGGCGTGGCGCTGCTGCAGTCGGCTCCGGCCCTGGACGACCTGAAGCTCACCGGTGACGAGGCGACCGGCGCGAACATCGTGCGCGTCGCGCTGTCGGCTCCGCTGAAGCAGATCGCCTTCAACGCGGGCCTCGAGCCCGGCGTTGTCGCCGAGAAGGTCTCGAACCTGCCGGCGGGCCACGGCCTGAACGCCGACTCGGGCGAGTACCAGGACCTGCTGGCCGCTGGTGTCGCCGACCCGGTCAAGGTCACCCGTTCGGCCCTGCAGAACGCGGCCTCCATCGCGGCCCTGTTCCTCACCACCGAGGCCGTTGTCGCCGACAAGCCGGAGAAGGCCGCCGCTCCCGCCGGCGACCCGACCGGTGGCATGGGCGGTATGGACTTCTGAGTCCCGCCTCCCACTTCTAGACCCGAAGGCCGGTCCACCAATGGTGGACCGGCCTTCGGTCTATTTTGGTCTGGTGGGGTTTTCAAGGGGCGCAATGGGGTTTGCTATCGATTGTGCGTCGGCCGCTATCTTAAGGGAGATTTCGGTATCACGGCTTTGCTGATCGAGCGGGTTGAACGGAATGGCGAAGCGAGCGGGTCAAAGCTTTGTAGCGACCGATTCGGTGGAAGTTGTTGGAGCGGGGGTTATTTCGATGGTGCGATCGGCTGTTTTGGTGGTGCCGTTGGTCGTTGGGGTTGGGGATTCGATTCGTTGATCGGCGGTTGCCGCGGGTGCGCTGTCGACCATCGGATCCGCGTCGAGAACCGGCGTGCGTGGATCGGATTCGGCGGCGGCCGGTGTGATGGCGCGCAGTTCGGGTTCCGCTGGTTCGATCGCGGCCGATTCGGCGGCGGATTCTGCTGCGGCGGCCAGGCGTAGGCGTTCGGCGAGCTCGTTGAAGATATAGAAATTGGGGATCTGGCCGACGGGGGTGAGCGAGACCCAGTTGCCGTCTACCTTCATGCGGACCAAACCGCTTCGGGCGTCGATCAATTGGATCTGTTCCCAGGCGTAGGCCCGGCTGCGGAAATAGAGTGCGGCCAGGTCGAGGGCGATTTCGCCGAAATAGACGGTCGCGCCGTCATCGATGGCGGCCACGGCGCGCGGGAGTTGGGCCAGGGTGACGGCAGACTGGATGGCCCTGCCCCATTCGCGCGCCTCGCCGAACAGGGTGTCGTCGAATGCGGCCTCGGCGCCGTCGGGGCCCGACATCCGCAGTGAGTACTCGGTGTGGGCGGAATTCTGGAAAGGGATGACCTGTTGGCGCACTTCGGCACTATTCCAGCGGAATCCGGCCACCTGCTCCCCGGAGCGATACACGGTCATGCCGAATTCGAATAGGTCGAGCCGAGCCGTGCGGTGCCGACGATTGCGCCGCCCGCGAAAGAATGCCAATGACGTGGGCACAAGCGCGAGCAGACCGATCGCGAGGGCACCGGGATATGCCCCGACCGTCACACAGATAACGCCGACTGCCGCGAACCCGCCCGCGACGATCCCATAGCCGCGCACGAGGCTGTCGCTCGCCGGCGCCGGTAGAAACGTCTGTCGGTGCGTGCCGAGCTTCTGATATTCGGCCATCAGGTGGATCAGCTGCGACAGTGGAACCTTTTGTGGCCCGCCGGTTCCGACATCGCCATGGCTCGGAGTGGTCAATTGTCTCTCCATGAGGCGGTTTTCCTCCGCGGCGAAGCGTATGACAC
Organism: Nocardia sp. NPDC050630; assembly: GCF_044457245.1. Lineage (NCBI taxonomy): Bacteria > Bacillati > Actinomycetota > Actinomycetes > Mycobacteriales > Nocardiaceae > Nocardia > Nocardia sp. NPDC050630. Next base: position 186,291 of record NZ_JBITGN010000006.1, on the reverse strand, counting down.
TCGACCGAAGGTCGCCACCCCAGCCTCGTGCCCGGTCAGTCGGCCGAGCTTACGCCATCGCGACGACATACCCGCGATGGGTGCGGGCGTTTCGTCGTGATTTAGATCAAGTTGTCATGCCGCGAATAAGCCGATGGCCGGTCCGCTGAACGGACCGGCCACGCGGCGGTATCAGATTCCGTCGACCATCAGAACGGCGAAAGGCATGGTGGGGGTGCCGGCCCCCATCGGCCCGCCCTTATCGAATTGGGAAGAGACAACCAGTGTTCGATCACTGCTGCGCACCAATGTGGTGGGAATTCGCAGGGATTCATCGGTGACCTTGCGGTCCAGCTCGACGGTCGCGCCATCATCGCTGATCTGCCAGCGGGTAATGGTGTTGCTGGTGTTCTGAGCCGCCCACAGCGTGCTGCCGTGCAATTCCAGTCCGTCACCGTATTTCAGGTCGGCGCCGCGCATGGTCACCTTGCGAATCGAATCCGGCGAATTCGCCGCGGTCGCAACGCGGTACAGCTCGCCCGAGTTCATATCCACGATCAACAGATAGCGACCGGAATCGTCGGAGGCGATGCCGTTCAAGGTGAATGCGTCCGGCGCATGCGGGCTGATGGTGGTGCTCAGGTCGAATCGTACGGTCAGCTCCGCCTTGCCGCCGTGGGCCGCGGTGACCTGCTCGGGGGTGACCTGGTAGACGACCGGGCGCAGGCTGTCGGTCAGGTACGCGTTGCCGTCCGGTGTGATGGTCAGATCATTGACCAGCCTCGGTCCAGTGTCGGCGATATCGAAGCGGGCGATCAGCGCACGGCTGCCGGTGTCGTACACCGCGACTCCGACCGTCGAATCGATAACCCACAGTCGTCCCGCCGCATCGACTTTCAGTCCATTGGCGGTCTTGCGGCCGTCGGCCCCCTCGGGCAGGAAGATTTCGGCCCGTGCCGCGCCGGGTGTCGCGCGGTAGACGGCGCCGTTGGCGTAGGAGCCGACGTAGGTGTCACCGGTGCGCGGATCGACCGCGATGCCCTCTGGATAGACGCGATCTCCGGGCAGTTCGTAGGCGGTGCTGATGCGGATGGTCGGTTGGCTCACGGCCTCGGTCGTCGTGCCGCATGCCGCGACTGCGGTGCAGGCAATGGCGATGGCCATGGTCGAGATGGTGCGGAACATGCTCGCGGCTCCTGATAGTCGAACATCCAGATGTATTCACATCGTAAAACGTGCACGAATGTATATTAGGACTCTAATCAACGTCAAGAACCTAACGAGCAGACGGGCAGTTACCATGCGGATATGACGTCCATGCACTCCTCCGAGCGCCTCGGCTCGTATCTCAAGCGCGCCGAACAGGCCCTCAACTCGGCGAAGAGCGCGGCGCTCAAACCGGCGGGCCTCACCGTTCCCCAGTACGGGGCCTTGCTGTTCCTCATCGAAAACCCGGGCATCAATGCCGCCGCGCTGGCCCGGCTGTGCGGGGTGACCCCGCCGACCATGAATACGATCCTGACCAATCTCCAGGACCGCGGCCTCATCGAGCGCACCCCGCACGCCTGGCACAAGAACGTCCTGGAGACTCGGCTCACCGAAGCGGGCGCGGCGCTCGCGCAAGAGGCGGACGTGAGTGCCGTGCGCGTGGAACGCGCGTTGGCCGACGAATTCACCGAGGCCGAACACACCGCGCTACGCGAACTGCTCACCCGCTGCGCCGACCTACTCGACTCCATTCGTCCCGAATCCGCGCCGAAAAAATAGCTCCCGGGATCCGGGAGCTATTGGAGTGCTGGCGATCTCACGCCGGGGCGACCACCGCTGTTTCGATGCGAGATGGTCGGCGCAGTGTCGCGACGCCGAGCGCGAGGGCGAGGAAGCCGACCGCGGCCGAGGTCCACGGCAGCCAGCTCGCGCCCGACGAATCCAGCACCGTGCCGCCCAGCAGTGAACCGATGCCGCTGCCGAGGTAGATGGCCGAGCCATTGAGTCCGAGCGCGACGGTCGGCGCGTCGTGCGCAATGGCGAAGAGCCGGAACTGTTGCGGGATGAGGATCGCGGATCCGAACAGACCGGTCAGGCCGAGTACCGCGAAGACCGCCCAGTTGGCGTGGGTGGCCGGGCCGAGCAGGAGTAGGCCGATGAGGCTGCCGACGAGTCCCACGGTCAGCGTGCGCGCCGGGCCGAAGCTGTCTACCGCGCGGCCCGCCTGCGAGTTGCCGACGACCTGACCGATGCCCATGACCAGCAGCAGCCACGCGAGCTGCCCCTGCGGCACCGATGGCGCGATGACGACCGGCAGATAAACGATGGTCGTATAGACCGCGGTCATCTGCAGCGTCGTCACCAGCAGGACCCGCAGTACGGCGGGCCGGGCCAGTACGCCGACGCGATCGCGCAATCCGGTGCTCGGCAACGTGACGCGCGGCAGCAACACCACGAGCACGGCCGCGATGGCGCCGCCCGCGGCAATCGCCCAGAGCACGCCGCGCCACCCGATCCAGCGCTCCACGAAGATGCCGATCGGCACGCCCGCGACGGCCGACAGCGTGATTCCGGCGGTGACGACCGAGAGTGCCCGGCCGCGGTGCGCATCGTCGGCGACTACCCCGGCCACGGCGTAGGCATTGGCCTGGAACGCCGCCGCGCCGATGGCGGCAATGATGCGCGCCCCGGCCATTACTGAAAAGTCCTGCGCCGCAGCCTGTCCGATCATGCCGAGGACGAAAAGAACCGCACCGCCGCCCAATACCCAACGCCGGTCCCAGGATCCGGTGGCGGCCGCGATGATCGGTGAGGCGATGGCGTAAGTCCAGGCGAACATGGTGGTGAGCTGGCCCGCGGTGGCCACCGACACGTCCAGGTCGCGGGCGATGAGCGGGAGCATGCCATTGAGGACGAAACCGTCGGTACCCAGCACGAAGGTGCCCACGGCGAGCGGAATCAGGGACCGATACAGATCATTCGATGATTGTCGAAGCATCTTATGATGCTGAGTTATAATTCGATGGTTGTCAAACGATCGGAGGATGAACGTGCGTCAGCTACCGCAGCCGAGCACCGGCGACCTGGACCTGATCCGAGTGCTCAGCGCCATCGCCGATCCGATCCGGCTGGAGCTGATTCGTGCGCTCGCGGGGGTCCGCGAACCGCTCAGTTGCGCCATCGACAAATTCGATGTCGAAATCACCGCCGCGACCGCATCGCATCACTGGAAGGTGCTGCGCGACGCGGGTGTCACGACCACCTATGTCTCCGGCCGCAACCGGCTCGTCGAACTGCGGCGCGACGATCTGGACGAGCGTTTTCCCGGCCTGCTCGATGCGATCATCAACGGCGCGCAATCCTGACCCCGGCAATCGTTCACCCATGCCCGGTCTCCGTGAGCCGAGGTACCCACTGCCCGCGTCCATTGAGCGGTTCAAAAGCCCCAAAAGTATTGGCTTTACGGGCGGTCCCGTAGCGGGTGCACTTGGTGTGAGGACTCGAACGTCACTCAGGGGTGGGGACAATGGACGGAATCTTTGTCGTGATCGGTTTCCTGGCGCTGTACGGGACGATCACGATCATCCATTACGCGAACCGCGGCAGTCGGGGGCGCCGCAACCGCCGCAGACGAAATCGATGGGCCGCGGGCAGCGGTGGCGATGGCGGCGGCGGTGGTTGCGGCGGCTCGAGTTGTGGTGGTGGATCCAGCTGCGGTGGCGGCTCGGGCTGCGGTGGCGGCGGTGGTTGTGGCGGTGGCAGCTGAGTCAACGTCGTTTCGGCAGGAGACTCTCGAATGCGCTGTCCACCAATGCTCTTCGCTGTGCTTCCGTGGTGGGGATCCTGTCGGGGGAGACGCGGGATAGTTGGTTGAAGCCGTGGTAAATGCTCACGGCGACAACCGCTCTGGTCCGCGCCTGCCCGGCGGTCAGCCCCAGTTCACCCAGCAGTTCCGCGACGTATTCGATGCGTCGGTCCGCGACTCGGCGCAATGTCGCGGCGACCGACGGCTGGTCTGCCGAGGCTAGTAGCGCCAATTCGACGCGTCCGGTGGCCGCGTAATCGATGACCTGGGCGAAGAGTCGATGCAGCCGCTCGGCCGGGTCTGTCTCGACGGCGATCTCGGCGATCACATCATCGGTGCTGCGCTGCTCCCAGCGCACCAGCGCCGCATCGATGAGGGCCGCGCGGTCCTTGAAATGCCAATAGAAGCTGCCCTTGGTGGTGCCGAGCCGCTTGGCGATGGGCTCGACGGCCACCGCCGCCAGGCCGCCCTCTGCCAGCGCGTCCAGTGCGGCCTGTGCCCAATCGTCGGCGCTGAGCCGTGCCTTCGCATCCCCTTGTGCCATTCCCGTACGCTACCGTATGGTTATTCCATACGCTCCCGTATGGGTTATCGGAGGAATGCGATGCCGACTTATGAGATTCCCGAACGGGCCACCCTCGCGCGCTCGTCGGAAATCGATGGGGATTACATCGATTCCTATGAAAAAGCGTTGCCGTCCGGCGCTCCTGTTGATCTGCGGGAATGGACTCGAAAGATATTCTTCGGCAAGCCTTTTCCTGATCGCGAAAGCGACGAGCATGAGCACGTGTCCGCCGATGCGATGGCGGTCCTCGACTTTGTCGTCTCTGTTCTGGTCGACGACGGTACGGTCACCATCACGTCGCTGGTCAAGTATCGAAATCACTGGGATAGAAGGTATTTCGCCATTGTGCGGCCATTCCACCGTCGGCTCGTGCTATGGATGCTCGAGCGAGCCGCCCGCGGTTTCACCCGCTGACGCGCCATATCGAACGGATGCGGCGGACGACTCGACGGTCGTAGGCTGAACCCATGTCTGGTGACATACGCGGTGTGCTCTACGACATCGACGGCGTGCTGGTGACCTCATGGCGCGAGATCGATGGTGCGGTCGAAGCCGTGCGCCGCGTGCGTGAAAGTGGTTTGCGCCGAAGGTTTCTCACCAATACCACTTCCCGCACCTGCGATGAGATCGCCGAGCGGCTGCGGGACGCCGGATTCGATGTCGATACCGCGGAGATCGTCACCGCCGCCCGGCTCACCGGCGAATACGTGGGCCACCGCTACCCGAATGCGGCGGTGTGGGTGCTCAATCATGGCGATATCGCGGCCGATCTCGCCGAGCTGACTCTCGACGACGAAGATCCGGACGTCATCGTAATCGGCGGTGCCGGTGCGGAATTCACGCACGACGCGCTGAGCCGGGTGGCCGAGCTGATGCTCGACGGTATACCGGTCGTCGCAATGCACAGCGGCCTGACCTGGGCTACCGATACCGGGCTCCGCATCGATGCGGGCGCATATCTGCCGGGTCTGGAGGCGGCGGCCAATGCCGAGATCGCGGTGGTCGGCAAGCCCGCGGCGGCCGGGTTCCGAACCTGTGCGGATCTCATGGGCCTCGATCCGGTCGAGGTGCTGATGATCGGCGACGATCTGCATTCGGATGTACTCGCCGCCCAACGGGTCGGTATGACCGGAGTTCTGGTGCGCACCGGCAAATTCCGGCCCGCCGTTCTGGCGACGGCTTCGGCCACACCGGATCACGTCATCGATTCCGTCGCGGAACTGCCCGCGTTGATGAAAGGTCTGTCGAAAGAATAATTCTAAAAAAGTCCTTCAAAATACTTTCTGCGTGCCGAACCTCTTAGCGTCCTCCGATGTGGCAAACACTCAGTGACGACCCCCGTGGGGGCGGCTAGGTCGGAGAGTGGCCTCCCGTAAGCGCAATAGCAACCGCGCGGCCAACTTTCGGCTAACGCCTCTTTTGCCGAACGTTGAGACGAACAGCCCGATCCATGACGAGGGGTTCGGGCCCTTCGGTATTGTCTGCCCCAATGTCACAGGATGCGAATACGGGACGAATGTATGCCGGGCAACCCGTAGAGGACCGGCAACGTCAGCGGCGTGCGCGTTTTCTGGAATCAGGCCTTACGGTCTTTGCGCGCGACGGCTACGCCAATAGTTCGGTCGGCGCTATCTGTAAGGACGCCGGACTCTCCTCGAGGCAGTTCTATGAGGAGTTCACCGGCCGCGAATCCCTGCTACTCGAGCTCTACGAGCAGATCGATAAGGAATCGCGCGAAGCGGTGACCGCCGCCCTGGAGAAGAAATCCGATGCGACCGCGCTGGAGATCATCGATGCCGCGGTGCGCGCCTACGTCGAATCCATCGGCTCCGATCCGCGCAAGGCGCGGGTGGCGCTGGTAGAGGTCGTCGGCGCCGGGCCGAAGGTGGAGAAGTTCCGGCTGGAGCTACGTCGCGTCTGGGGTTCGCTACTCGCCAGCGCCGCGGAGGATGCCGCCTTGCACGGCGAAATCCCAACGGGCGACTACGAGATGCGGGTGCTGGCCATAATCGGCGCGGTCAACTACGTGGTGGATTCGTGGAGCGGCTCGGATCCGCGACCGCCACTGGACGACGTGATCCGAGTGCTCAGCCGCGTGATCATGGGCGCGGTCGGCGCGTAGTTCCGCCAGCCGTCGGCTAGCGTGCGCTCTATGGAGACGGTTCCGATCCAGATGCCGGACGGCACCACCGTGCCGGTGCGGCTGTTCGCGGCGACCGGTGCGCATCGGCATCCGGTGCGCCCGGATGCGCCGCGTCCGGTGGTGGTGATGGTGCCCGGTCTCGGTGTTCCGGCCGGGTACTACGAACTGTTCGCCCAGGGGCTGGCCGCGCGCGGCTTCGATGTCGCGATCGGTGAGCTGCGCGGCGTAGGTGACAGTCGTCCGCGTCCGAGCGCCGCGAGTACCTTCGGCTACCACGAACTGGCCTCGGTCGACTTCCCGGCGATCTTCTCGGTGGTGCGCGACCGCTTCCCGGACAGCACCCCGTATCTGCTCGGTCACAGCATGGGCGGCCAACTCGCGGTGCTGTACGCGTCGCGGATCCGCGGCCGCTTGGGCGGGCTGATTCTGATCGCCTCCGGCACCCCGTATCACCGCGGGTTCCGGGGCATTTCGGGCCCGGGCATGCTGGTCGGCACCGCGGCCATGTCGCTGACGGCCAATCTGACCGGCTTCTGGCCCGGCGACCGGATCTCCCTCGGCGGCTTCGGACGCCAATCGAAGGTGCTGATGTCGGACTGGGCGCGGCTGGCCCGTACCGGCCGCTTCGCGCCGGTCGATGCCGATATCGACTACGAGGAGCGGATCGCCAGACTGAAGCTGCCGGTGCTGTCGATCACCATTGCCGGCGACGATGTCGCGCCGAGCAGTTCGGCCGCGCACCTGCTGGCGAAGATGCCGAAGGCCGAGGTGACCACCTGGCTGCAACCGGAACCGTTGGGGCACAACGGTTGGATCCGTCAGTGCGGCAGCACGGTCGATCAAATCGAGAAGTGGCTGCGGGACCGCTAGACGGCGACCTTCGCGTCTGCGTTACGACGAGGCGTAATCGCGCAACCCGTCATAGGCTGGTGTGCGTGTCGAATGAGCAACGGCGGCAACTACATCTGGATGTCATCGCGGAATTCCGCGCCAATGCGGGAAAGGTCGGCGGACAGTTCGCGAACATACCGCTGCTCCTGCTGACCACCACCGGTGCCCGCACGGGCGAACCCCGCACCTGGCCGCTGGCATATCAGCGCGACGGTGACCGGGTAGTGGTCTACGCCGCGAACGGTGGGCGGCCGAATCGTCCGGGGTGGTACCACAATCTGACAGCGCATCCCGAAGCCGTCGTAGAGGTCGGTACCGAATCTTGGCCCGTGATCGCATCCTTTGCGGAAGGTGAAGAACGACAACAGCTTTGGGCACGCAAGTTGGTGGACGCACCGTTCCTCGCCGACTTCCAGGCGAAGGTGTCCTGGCAGATTCCGGTGGTCATCCTGACCCCCACCAACGACAATTGATAGGCATTAGTGCTGAATCGAACCCGTCACGTGGTGACATACTCCGCGTACGGCGTCGCCAGGTCTCACAGCCGCGCTTGCACGCCTCGGCAGTACTCCACGATCCGTGGATCGCTGGTCACCGCAGCGCCAGCCGGTTTGCCGTTGGCGTCGGACAGGTTGAATGCGACACGTTCGTCTGCTGCCGAGACAATGCTGAATCGGATGCAGCCCGGTCTAAGGCGCTCAGTGTGGTGGAGTTTGGCCGAGGTGCTTGTCGAATCCGCGGAGCAGTGTGGTGGGGCCGATTTCGAAGCGGTCGGTTTTGTGGTGGCTTCCGGCGGCAGCAAAGGATGCGCCGGGCCCGGTTGTACGTGATTACCGCTCCATCAACATCTGCGTGAAGAACTCGTAGATGAGTCCGGCCTGGAATGCCGACTGCTTGTTGTCGGCCGCGCCGCCGTGGCCACCTTCGATGTTCTCGTGGTACCAGACCGTGTGCCCCTGCTCCTCGAGCAGCGCGGCCATCTTGCGGGCGTGGCCAGGGTGGACTCGGTCGTCGCGGGTGGAGGTGGTCAGCAGGATCGGGGGATAGGCCGCGTCGGCGCGGACGTTCTGGTAGGGCGAGTACTTGCTGATGTACTCCCACTCTTCCGGCTTATCCGGATCGCCGTATTCGGCCACCCAGGACGCACCGGCCAGCAGTAGGTGATATCGCTGCATATCGAGCAACGGGACCTGGCAGACGATGGCGCCGAACAGTTCCGGATAGCGGGTCAGCATGACACCCATGAGCAGGCCGCCATTGCTGCCGCCGACGGCGCCCAGCTGTTCATGTGTGGTGATGCCGCGGGCCACCAGATCCTTGGCGATCGAGGAGAAGTCCTCATAGACCTTGTGCCGGTTGGCCTTCTGCACCGAGGTGTGCCATTGCGGGCCGTATTCACCGCCGCCGCGGATATTGGTCATCACCCAGGTTCCGCCGTGTTCCAGCCAGCCCATCCCGGAGGCACCACTGTAGGCGGGTGTGCGGGATACCTCGAAGCCGCCGTAGCCGGACATCACCGTGGGGCCGGGGGTGCCCTTGTGGTCGCGGTGGCGGATTACGAAGTACGGCACCATGGTTCCGTCGTCGGAGTGCGCGAAGAACTGCTCGGTCTCGATGCCCTCGGCATCGAAGAATCCGGGTTCCTGCTTGAGTTGTTCGGTCCGGCCGCCGACCGCGCTGGCGAGCAGGGTGGCCGGAGTGGTGAATCCGCTTGTGGTCAGCATGAATTCGTCGCCGCCCTCGAGCGGGTCCAGATTCATCACACTGGTGGTCGCCATCGGCGGGGTATCGGCGAGCGGCTCCTTGTGCCAGCCATCCGGGCCGGGCGTAAGAACATAGAGCTTGGTCTGCACGTCCTCGAGGGTGATCAGCAGCAGATGGTTCTCGGTCCAGCCGTAGCCGTGCAGCGAGGTGTGCTCGTCGGGGGTGAAGATCACCTCGAATTGCCGTGCACCGGAAAGGAACTTCTCGAAGTCGAGGGCCAGCAGCGCGCCGGCGGGGTAGGTCTTGCCGCCGATCTCCCACGGCGACTTCAGTCGCACCAGGAACCAATCCTTGTACCAGGATTCACTCGCGTCGGTCGGTACATCGAGATGCCGCAGACTGCCGTCGTTTTCGAGCAGGTACACCTCTTCGTTGAAGAAGTCGGTGGCGCGGCCGACGAAATGCCGTTCATAGCCGGGAGTCCGGTCGTATCCGGCCGATACCGCGACATCGCCTGGCTCGCCCTCGAATACCGTTTCTGCCTCGGCGAGCGGCGTGCCGCGCCGCCAGCGCTTGGCGATTCGCGGATAGCCGGAATCGGTGAGCGAACCGGGACCGAAGTCGGTGCCGACATACACCGAGTCGATATCGATCCAGCGCATCTCGGATTTCGCCTCGGGCAGGAAGTAACCGCCGTCGGCGGGATCGATGAATTCTCTTGTCTCGAGATCGAATTCGCGCACTACCTTGGCATCCGCGCCGCCGCGGGACAGGCTGATGAGTGCACGCGACTGCTCCGGCCGCAGCACCGCGGCACCGCCCCACACCCAGTTCTCGCCCTCCGCGGTGCCGAGCGCGTCCAGGTCGATCAGCACATCCCAGTCCGGCGCTTCCTCGGCGTATTCGGCGAAGGTGGTGCGCCGCCACAGCCCGCGCGGATGTTCGGCATCGCGCCAGAAGTTGTAGAGCCAGCGGCCGCGCCGACTCGGGTAGGCGATCTTGGTATCGGTGTCGAGCATGTCCAGGATGCGGCGCTCGAGCTCGGTGAACCGATCGGAGCTGGCGAAACGCTCGACAACCACCTGGTTGTGCGCGCGGGCGAAGTCGAGGGCCCGCTCATCGGTCACTTCTTCGAGCCACAGGTAAGGATCGGTCACAGTTTGCTCAACGCCCGTCATGTCCACATTGTTGCCGAGAGGCTTCAAAGGTGAGATATCACTCGGTGAATCGGGCAATTCGGGCGCGCTGTTACTCGACATCGCGTCAAGGTCTGACATCCGTACCGGTCGGCTCAGTAGGATCGCTGCTCCGATATCGAACCGAGGCGGAAGGTGGCCGGTTTGCCACAGTTTCTCTGGGAGCAGCACTGCTGCCTGCCATTACTGCATTCCGCGCGGATCGCGGACCTGGCCCGCTATCCGCTCGGGTCGTATTTATCGGTGAACGTCGGATATTCGCGCCAGTCGACCGAGGATTCGCTGGCGCTGCTACACAAGTTCCGCCGGGATGCGCTGGATGATGGCCGTTTCCGGCTGATCGAGCGGTTCGCCGATATCGGTGCGGCCGATACCATTTCGCTGGCCTTCGATCTGGAGGACTCAGGGCCGCTGGGCGGTGACCCGGACAACCTCGAAATCTTTTACGAACTGGGCGTTCGTTCAATGCTGCCGACCTACAACCACGCCAATGCAGCCGGTTGCGGTTGTCTGGATACCGAAGACACCGGACTCACCGCCTACGGCCGAGACCTGGTGCGCAAACAGAACGACGTCGGCATATTCGTCGACGGTTCGCACTGCTCCCGGCGCACCGGTCTCGACTTGGCCGAATGCACCGAAGTTCCGATGATCTACAGCCATTCCAATTTCGCCGCACTGTGGGCGCATCCGCGCAATATCACCGATGAACAGGCGCTGGCCTGTGCGCGGACCGGCGGGGTTATCGGTATCAATGGCGTGGGCATCTTTCTGGGGCAGAACGCGATCGATGGCCGAGCCGAGCGGGTCGCGGCAATGGCCGCTCATATCGAATACGGTGCGGAACTCGTCGGAATCGAACATCTCGGCATCGGGTCGGACTACTCCTTCGATGCCGAGGATTTCAATGACATGCTCACCCAGGATCCCGGCGCGTTTTCCGATGCGTATACGAAGTGGGGACCGCTGCAATGGGTGCCGCCGGAGGATCTGCTCGGACTCGACGAACTACCCGGACTGGATGCCGAGCTTGCCGATCGTGGTTTCAGTGCCGGGGACCGGGCGGCGGTATTCGGTGGCAACTTCGCCCGGATCGCACAGCAGGTCTGGCGTGACTAGCGCGGTGCCTCAGTCACCGAGGTGCGCGGCGGCGACGCGCTTGGGGACGACCATGCGCCACGCCTCGATGACCAGTTCCGTCAACTCCGTCTCGTCGATGGCATCGAGACGCACCCGAACCCAGTTGTATCGCTCGTCGCGCGGCAGCGGCATCAGGAACTTATCGGGCTCAGCCGCCACCAGCGCCGCCCGCTCTTGCTTGGGAAAGGCGAACCCCATGCGGGCCTCGTCCGTGGACAGCGCCAGGTACACGATGCGGCCCACCCGGAACTTCACCCGATCCCGCACCAGCGCCTCGGTCGTTCGCGGCAGGCTCAGCGCGATCCTACGTACGTCATCGGAGGTCACCACCGGACCGATTATCGTCAGCCGAGCCGAATCGGCTACGGCCGCCGTCGTGTAAATAATGTTCACCGAACCGACGATTCGATCTGGTGCGCGCACCGATGGGTGCATATTCGATTCAAGAGCTGATGGCTATCAGTGCTGCTGGCTGGCCCGAGGAGTTTAGTTCACCGATGCCGGGTGCCGCAGCCGCCGGCCGAGGTATCGCAGCCCCACGCAGCTGCCTGGTCGTACGAAAGTCGCGGCACCCTGTGGCGCGCATCTCATAGTTGCGGGGGGACGGTGGGTGAAGTTCGCCCGACAGAGTTAGGCTCGACGTCGTGACTTCCCATTACGACGTTGTCGTTCTCGGTGCCGGTCCTGGCGGTTATGTCGCCGCCATCCGCGCGGCACAACTTGGCCTCCGTACCGCGATCGTCGAGCAGAAGTATTGGGGTGGTGTCTGCCTCAACGTGGGCTGCATCCCTTCCAAGGCGCTGCTGCGCAACGCGGAACTCGCGCATATCTTCACCAAGGAAGCCAAGACGTTCGGCATCTCCGGCGAGGTGAGCTTCGACTTCGGTGTCGCGTTCGACCGCAGCCGCAAGGTCGCCGACGGCCGGGTCAAGGGCGTCCACTTCCTGATGAAGAAGAACAAGATCGACGAGTTCGACGGTAAGGGCACCTTTACCGACGCGAACACCCTCTCGGTTGCCCTGTCCAGCGGCGGCACCGAGACGATCACCTTCAGCAATGTCATCATCGCCGCGGGCACCGTCACCAAGCTGCTGCCGGGCACCTCGCTCAGCGCGAATGTGGTGACCTACGAGGAGCAGATCCTCACCCGCGAACTGCCCGGCTCGATCCTGATCGTCGGCGCCGGCGCGATCGGCATGGAGTTCGGCTACGTCCTGAAGAACTACGGCGTCGACGTGCGCATCGTGGAGTTCCTGGACCGCGCGCTACCGAACGAGGACGCCGACGTCTCCAAGGAGATCACCAAGCAGTACAAGAAGCTCGGCATCACCATCACCACCGGTGCGGCCGTGCAGTCGATCGACGACGACGGTTCGAAGGTCACCGTGTCGATCAAGGACAACAAGACCGGCAACCTGGAGACGGTCACCGTCGACAAGGTGTTGCAGGCCGTCGGTTTCGCGCCGCGGGTGGAGGGCTACGGCCTGGAGAACACCGGTGTCGCGCTCGAACGCGGCGCCATCGTCATCGACGACAACATGCGCACCAATGTGCCGCACATCTACGCCATCGGTGACGTGACCGCGAAGCTGCAGCTCGCCCATGTCGCGGAGGCCCAGGGCGTCGTAGCCGCGGAGACCATCGCCGGAGCGCCGACGGTCACCCTCGGCGACTACCGGATGATGCCGCGCGCCACCTTCTGCCAGCCGCAGGTCGCCAGCTTCGGCCTCACCGAGCAGCAGGCCCGCGACGAGGGCTACGACGTGAAGGTCGCCACCTTCCCGTTCACCGCCAATGGCAAGGCGCACGGCCTCGGCGATCCGACCGGTTTCGTCAAGCTGGTCGCCGACGCCAAGTACGGCGAACTGCTCGGTGGCCACCTCATCGGTCCGGACGTTTCCGAGCTGCTGCCGGAGCTGACCCTGGCCCAGAAGTGGGACCTGACCGTCAATGAGCTGACCCGCAACGTCCACACCCACCCGACGTTGAGCGAAGCCCTGCAGGAAGCGTTCCACGGCCTCGCGGGCCATATGATCAACTTCTGATCCGTGTCGAAGTCGGTGGTGTTCGGGCCGTAAGGTCCGGGCGCCACCGTTTTTCATTGGAGCGCAATGATGCGACGCAAGTGGTTGATCGGTGGTGCGCTGGTACTCGTGGTGGTGTTGGCGCTGGCGGTCGGCGGCTATTACCTGATGAACTCACGCACCTTCCAACTGGCGGGGCGGTTGGTGAACCGGGTCGATACGACCGACAAGGTGGTCGCGTTGACCCTGGATGACGGGCCGACCGACAAAGCGCCCGAAGTGCTGAAAGTTCTTGCCGAAGCTGGGATTCCGGCCACCTTCTATCTCATGGGCCGTGACCTGGCCGCGCATCCCGAATACGGCAGGGCGGTCGCGCAGGCCGGTCACGAAATCGGCAATCACACCTACAGCCATCGCCGCATGGTGCTCGTCTCCAGCGATACCGTCCGCGACGAGGTCGAACGAACCGACGCGGAAATCACCAAAACCGGTTACCAGGGCCCGGTCACCTTTCGCCCGCCCTACGGCAAGAAGCTCTGGGCCCTGCCGAAGTACCTGTCCGACCACGACCGCACGACGATCACCTGGGATGTCGAACCCGATTCGGGCAAACATATGAGCGCCGACGCCATCGTCACCGAAACCGTGGCCAAGGTCCGGCCGGGCTCCATTGTCTTACTGCACGTCATGGGCGAGTGGAACGAATCCCTGGCCGCCATTCCACGCATCGTCAGCGAATTGCGTTCCGCTGGTTATCAATTCGTCACCGTGTCGGAGTTGCTGAAGCGCTGAGCTCGTCAGAGCCTGCCGTAGGCGTTGGTGGGTGTCAGACGGACGAGGGCACGGCGGTCGGTGACCATGGCCTTGCGGTATTCGTCCCAGTCGGGGTGCTCGCCTGAGGCCGCTCGGTAGTAGGCGACCAGTTCGTCGACGGTCTGATCGTGCGGGTCGGCGGCCACTGGCGTCAGGTCGACGGTGCCCTCGATGACGGCGTAGGCGAAGAAGTCGTCGCGGGTGACGTGGATTGCGGCCCATGGATCGCGCACCAGGTTGTGGTACTTGGCCCGGTCGGCGGTGATGGAGATGCGGATGATCCCGTCGTCACCGACGACATGCAGCACATTGGACAGCTGTGGGCGACTATTGCGCCGAATCGTGGTGAGTACGGACTGCTTGGTGGTCCGCGCGAAATCGACAGCCGAGGAAATTTCCATACCCACACCAACCCCTCGCAACCTTCCGACCTTCCCGCTGGCCCGTTGAGCACTACGTGGTTGCGGCGTAGGCCGAGAGGCCAGTGCACGATGATCTTCGCGTCAGTCGCGGTGGTAGGTGGCTTGGGCCTCGTGGACTCGGGGCATGTTGATCTCGATGATCTGGATGAGGTCTTCGAGGCGTTCGGCGACTTGGGCGCCGAGGTCGGTGAGGGTGTATTCGACTCGCGGGGGGATGGTTTCCTGCACCTCACGGTGGACCATGCCGTCGCGTTCGAGGGCCTGCAGGGTTTGCGAGAGCATGCGCTCGCTGACACCGTCGACGCGGCGGCGCAGGGCGCTGAACCGGTACGGCCCCTCGCGCAGCGCGACCAGGGCGAGGGTGCCCCAGCGGCTGACAACATTCTGCAGCACCGGACGAGACGTGCAGTTTCGGGCGAATACGTCGGCTTCCAGCGTCGGATCGTCGGTATCCACCAACGGGGTGCGCTGACTGGTCATGGGATCGATAGTACCCAACTTGACCAAAGTGTGTAGGGAATGCATAGTACTTACTAATAGTTAGTGCTTGATGAAACGTATGAACCGTGGAGGTAAGTCATGACCGTCGCCGTAACTGGAGCAACTGGGCAGTTGGGCCGTCTCGTTATCGAGGCGCTGTTGCGCGATGGGACCACCTCGGTGGTCGCGATCGTGCGTGATCCGCAGAAGGTCGCCGATCTGGCCGAGCGGGGCGTCGAGGTCCGACAGGCCTCTTATGACGACGCGGAAGCGCTCGACCGCGCCTTGGCCGGTGTCGACCGGGTGCTGCTGGTCTCCGGTAACGAATTCGGTGCGCGAGTCGCTCAACACACCAACGTAATTCGGGCCGCAGAGCGCGCAGGTGTGAAACTGCTCGCCTACACCAGCATTCCGCGCGCCACCGAGAACCCGCTCATCCTGGCCCAGGAGCACCGCGGTACCGAGGAGGCGCTCGCGAAATCGACTGTCCCGCACACACTCCTGCGCAATGGTTGGTACTGGGAGAACTACTTCGGTGCGCTCGGGCACACGGTCGAGTCCGGCGTGCTGCACGGCGCCGCGGGCACCGGCCGGGTCGCCGGTGCCGCGCGTGCCGACTACGCCGAGGCGGCCGCCAAGGTGCTGACCACCGACGGCCATGCTGGTCGGATCTACGAACTCGGCGGCGATGAGCGCCTCACCTATGCCGAACTCGCCCAGGTGATTTCGCAGGCATCCGGCAAGCCGGTGCGTTACGAGAATCTGTCCGAGCAGGACTACAGCGCGGCGCTCGAGCAGGCCGGTCTGCCCAGCGACTACGCTGCCGTACTCGCTGAGGCGGACGCCGGAGTCGGCGACGGCATCCTGGACGTGGACTCCGGCGACCTTCAAAAACTGCTCGGCCGTCCGTCCACTCCTGCGGTAGAGGTCTTCCGCGCTGCCCTCGCCTGACGCATTCGAGGGCGAGTTCAACGGGCTTGCGCGCCGTCGTCGCCACGTAGCGCCCCGGCGCGCAATCTGTTGTGTGTTTCAAGAGCCGGTAGCTGAGGCGTCGAGGTCTCACGCCGTCCCAGCGTGACGAATGGATAGGTAGATAGGTCTACGGGCTTGCGCGCCGCGGCCGCAACATAGCGATACGGCGTGCGACTCCGTCGTACGTCGAAGAACTGGCTAGTGCCACCTCCGGATAGGTTGCCGCGCTATCAGTTCCGGTTCACTCGGCGAGCACAGTCGAAACGCGGCACGACACGCCCCACCGGCACCGCCATATGACTACGCTCGACGGATCTCAGTGACCTCAGAAGCTATCTGGACGCGGCACCAGCCGACGTGCCGAGACCGCACGCCGCCGCCGAGTGACACATCTAAGGGAAGCCCACGCTTGCACGCCGCGGCCACGAAAGTTGCCACGGCGTGCGATGCGTAGGGCGCGGCGCCCGAGGTCGCATGCCGTGCTTACGGACCTGCGACCTCGATCCGCATCAGACCCACTGCACCAGTTGCAGGATGATGCCGTTCGGATCGGCCGTCTGGAAGTAGCGCTCACCCCAGGGCTCGGTTTCGATCGGGGTGACGATCGGTACGCCCTCGCGCTGGAGCCGTTCGTACTCGGCATCGATATCGTCCACGACGAATGCGACGAGTAGGCCCTCGCCCGCGCTCCCGGCCTTATCTTTCGGCTTGAAGCTGTCGAGACCGGTGCGCAGGTAGCACAGGGTGAAACCGGCATCGGGGCGGGCGACCGAGACGAAACCGTCGGCCGACATCTGCTCGGTGAAGCCGAGGTGGTCGATGGCGAACTTCGCCGAGGCCTGCGGGTCGGCGACATTGAGCGAGATGGCGGAAGCGGTGATGTGCACAAGGTCCTCCTCTGGAGCCGGATTCAAACACTATACAAAGTACTCTGTACTTTGTATAGAGAAATCCGACCGGGCACACTGTCGCGTGGATCACGCCGATACGATCGGCTTTCGCATACGGAAACGAGGAGGCGGCATGGCCGAGCAGTCGCGGGACCGCAGCAGCGCGGGCGATCCCGTGCGCACCTTGGAACTGCTGTGGCGAGTGCCTATGGCGTCGGTCCGTGGACCGAAGCAGCGCAGCAGTGTGGATGCCGTGGTCGCGGTGGCCATCGAAATCGCGGATGCGAAGGGGATCGGCGCGCTCACCATGCGAGCCGTCGCCACCGAACTGGGGCTGACACCCATGGCCACTTACACCTACGTACCCGGCAAGGCGGAACTCGTCGACCTTATGCTCGATGCGGTCTACCAGCAGATGCCGCGTGCCGATCTGACCGAACTGCCCTGGCGCGATCGCGTGGTGAAGATCGCCGCCGAGAATCGCGCCATGCTGGTCCGCCACCCGTGGGTCGCCTACCTGCCGACCACGCGGCCGCCGCTCGGTCCGGGTATCGCCGCCAAATATGAACACGAACTGCGTGCCTTCGACGGCCTCGGCCTCGATGATCTCGAGATGGACGCCGCCGTCACCTATGTCCTCGGCTTCGTCACCTCGGTGGCGCGCATCGCCATCGACACCGAACGTGCCGCCGCCGATAGCGCCATGTCCGACCGGCAATGGTGGGAGCGTGCGGCCCCGCTACTGGCCCAATTCTTCGATGCCGAGCGCTACCCGCTCGCCGCCCGCATCGGCGCGGTCGCGGGGCAGGCGCACGACTCCGCCTACAGCGCCGACCACGCCTACGAATTCGGCCTGGCGCGAGTCCTGGACGGACTGGCCCAGATCATCGAAAACCGCTGAGTCGCAAGGCTACTGATCGCCGGTCTCATTGTGCGATTTCGGATGCCGTGCGGCGTCCGGACTGCCGGGAAGCATGAAGCTGGTGATCACGATGGATAGAAGGATGAATCCCGCCACGATCAACACGAGGCTGACGGTCATGACGGCCCCTTTCTCCTGTCGAGCCGACAGCTAATTGCCAGCTAGCTTGATGGAGGGGTTTCCGATCCTGGTGCCGCCACACTATGGCATGCGACACACATCGGTCAGTGTCTCGAAAGCTGAGGTTGCAGAATGATGACCGTCACGAGAGCCGTCATTCTGTGCGTGTCGCGTTTCAGTTTAGGGGCTATCGATGGCGATCGCTCTGGAATTGCTAAATCGAGAGCTGACGGCAGTGGCCAGGGGAGAACTGTGCGCCCGACGCCGCGGTCGGTCAGATTCCGTCGCGCTGGATCCGCAGCGCGGTTATGGTCGCGGCCAGTCCCTCGTACTGATTGATGAGCAGCACGATTTCGATCAGAGTGCGCTCGTCGTAATGTCCGGCAAGTGCGGTCCAGGTGGTGTCGTCGATATCGCGGGTCTCGACGAGTTCGTCGACCGCGGTAAGCAGCGCTCGATGCTTGCCCGACCATCCGTCGGCGGCGGGGCCGGTGCGAACCCGCTCCAGAATCTCCGGCGTGACGCCCGCCCGCCTGCCGAGGCGAATGTGATGGTCCATCTCGTAGGCGCAGTCACGCAGTTGGGCGACGCGCAGGATCACCAGCTCCGATTCGTGTCTGGGCAGTCGGCCACCGGGCATCAACCGTCCGGAGAAATGCAGCCAGCCCCGGAATAGTCCCCTGGTGCGGCCAAGTGTGCTGAACAGGTGCGCGTCGTCCGTCCCAGCCGCACGCGAAAGTATCTGCCAGACAACCCAATTGACCGGTCCGAGCTCCCGGAGCCGACCGGGTGAAATGCGTGGTTGCAACGCCGAAACCATGCCTATGCCTCCTTGTTCACTGCCGGTGGCGGGATTGGTCTTCCCGGACCGAATCCGAGCGTACTAGTGGGTAGGTCCGCGATCGGCGGGTCGGCGGCACCGAGTTGGGCTTTCCGGTGGTCTTCGTCGCGACGGCGGGTCATCATCAGTACCGGCGCGGTGGATGTGGGGCGCCGGGGTGAACCGGATGAGGGTAGGGAATACGCGATGCTGGTGAAGATCAAGACCGGAGCGAATCTGTCCGGAGCCGAACAGGAGTTCGTGGAATGCCTGCGGTTGTATCCGACGACCGCTGTCGCATTGGTCGGCATGGAGATCGGCGACCATGGATCCCGTCGGGTCGACGCGGTCATCCTGACCCCGCGCGGCATTACCGTGGCCGATATCAAGGGCTTCCGACGCCGCCAGAGCGGGATTCTGAATATCGCGGGCGACGGTCGATGGACGATCAGCGCGGAGCCTACCGACCTGGACGAGGAGATCTCCGGCAATCCGGTCGATCAGCTGGAACACAGCGTGCATGCGGTGAAGACCCGGCTGGAGCGGGCGCTGATCGATCCGGGCCACATCTGCGGCGCCGTCGTACTCGTGCCGTTCCGCGGGGTCGCGGTGCGGCCCGCGCGGACCAACCTGCGTCCGGGTATGGACATCCTCGTCTCGAATGCCCGTGACGCGACTGAACTCCGCATCTACCTCGAGGGCTTTTCCGCCGGACCGCGCAGCTGGACCGCGGATCGGATCGTCGCCGCCTGCGACGCACTCGGCGTCACCGAAAAGCCTTCGCGCGCCGAGCTACTCGCCGATGGCTTCGACGAGGTGCAGCCGAAAGCGCCGTCGCCATCGGCGCGGGAGCTGCGCCAGCACGTCATCCCCGCGCCGCTGCCGCCGAGCAGGCGCCAGACGGCGGCGGGGTGGACGGTCTTCGCGGTTGCCCTGATCGGAATGGTCGTGGTCCTCATCGTGATCGCGAGTTCGCTCGCCAACGATTCGGCCGATCCGGCCCGCGAACCGGATACCTCGACAACGAGCGTGACGCCCTCGCCGCCGCCGTACCGTCCGACCGAGTGCTGGCCCCTGCAGACCAACTGCTGATTCAGAACGCGGCTTCGTCCAGCTCCATGATGTCGTTGTCGATCGCGGCGATGATGTTCTTGACCGCGGTCAATTCCGGCAATGCGTTCTTCGCGAAAAAGCTTGCCACAGCGACCTTTCCGGAATAGAACGCCCGATCCTTCGCCGGTGCTTCCGCGGCAAGTGCGGCGGCCGCGATCTCGGCCTGCGCCAGCAGTCGCCAGCCGATGAGCAGATCGCCGACCGCGAGCAGGAAGCGCACCGAACCGAGTCCGACCTTGTACAACTGCTTCGGATCCTGTTGCGAGCCCATCAGATAGCTGGTCAGCGTGGCGGTCATCGCCTGCACATCCTCGACCGCGGTGGCCAGCAGCGCCCGCTCGGTCTCGAAGCGGCCGGTCTTCGCCTCCAGGAAGGCGGCGATCTGCCCGTTGACATGCGCGAGCGCCACACCCTTATCCCGAACGATCTTGCGGAAGAAGAAGTCCTGCGCCTGGATCGCGGTCGTGCCCTCATAGAGCGAGTCGATCTTCGCGTCACGGATGTACTGCTCGATCGGGTAATCCTGCAGATAGCCCGAACCACCGAGTGTCTGCAGCGATTCGGTCAGGTACTGGTAGGCCCGCTCGGAACCGACACCCTTGACGATCGGCAGCAGCAGATCGTCTACCCGGTGCGCCAATTCGGCGTCCGCGCCCGAAACCAGTTGTGCCACATCGGCATTCTGATGGGCTGCGGTGTAAAGGTATACCGCGCGCAGACCTTCGGCGTAGGCCTTCTGCATCGCCAGCGAACGTCGCACATCCGGGTGGTGGGTAATGGCGACGCGCGGGGCGGCCTTATCCGTCATCTGGGTCAGGTCCGCACCCTGCACGCGCTGTTTGGCGTAGTCGAGCGCGTTGAGGTATCCGGTGGACAGGGTTCCGGCGGATTTGATGCCGACCACCATGCGGGCGTTCTCGATCACCTGGAACATCTGGGCGATGCCGTTGTGCACCTCGCCGACCAGCCAGCCCTTGGCGGGAACATCGGTCGCGCCGAAGGTCAGCTCACAGGTGGGCGAGGACTTCAGACCCATCTTGTGCTCGACACCGGTCACGTAGACGCCATTGCGGTCGCCCAGCTCCAGCGTCTCGTGATCGAACAGGAATTTCGGCACATAGAACAGCGACAGGCCCTTGGTGCCGGGACCGGCGCCTTCCGGACGAGCCAGTACCAGGTGGAAGACGTTCTCGGCGGTCTCACCGACATCACCGCCGGAGATGAAGCGCTTGACGCCCTCGATATGCCAGGAGCCGTCCTCCTGCTCGAGCGCCTTGGTGCGGCCCGCGCCGACATCGGAACCGGCGTCGGGTTCGGTCAGCACCATGGTGCCCGCCCAGCCCCGGTCGTAACCCTTCGTTGCCCATTGCTTCTGCTGTTCGGTGCCGACGTTGAACAGCACCGAGGACATCACCGGGCCCATATTGAAGAAGCTCGCCGCCGGATTGGCGCAGGTGAGCATCTCATTGATCGACCAGACCACCGCGGCGGGAGCGGGCGTGCCGCCCATCCCCTCCGGCATGCCGAGCCGACTCCAGTCGGCCTCGTGCACGGCCTGGACGGTCTTGCGTAGCGGTTCGGGCACCGAAATCGAGAAGGTGGCCGGATCGTAGACCACTGGGTCGCGGTCGGCCGCTGTGAAGGATTCCGCCACCGGCCCCTCGGCCAGCCGCTTCACCTCGGCCAGGATCTCGCGCACGGTTTCCGAATCGAGATCGCCATAGGCACCCGTATCAAGGAGTTTGTCCAGTCCCAACACCTCGAACAGGTTGAACTCGATATCCCGAACGTTCGCCTTGTAGTGACCCACCGGTCCTCCTCGGACTCACGCCTCCGCGACCGGGCAGCCACGGAATCGGCGTTTTGACGTTGTACAAAAAGAGCGTGCCGTACCGCTGTCTTGCTACGCAACCGTAGGCAGGAGGGGGCCTCACAGCGGTTTGCCGAGCGATTTCGGCGAACGTTCACACTGACGAAACGTGCGCAACGGACTCGTCACCGAGAGATATTCCGGCGCAACAACTTCTGTCTAACGTTCGCACCACGAATACAGCCGCTGTATACAACCCGGTCTACAGCCGTGACCGGGGCAAAGGCGGGCGTATTCGGCGCGGCGCACGCAGCGCCGCCGAACACCTGATGAAGTGAGAAGGGTGGCGCTCCATGCCAGAATCCCGTGATATCCGTCGATCGCGTTCGCGCCGCGTCAGCAAGGCGCTGGCCGCGCCGACGGCCGTCGCACTCGCCGGTCTGTTGCTGACCGGCTGTGGCGCCAAGGATGACGCCTCGAGCAGCGGCTCCAACGCCTCGTCCTGCGTCGACACCTCGAAGGACTCGATCAAGATCGGCTCGCTGCACTCGCTATCGGGCACCATGGCGATTTCCGAAGTCACGGTGGCCAATTCGACCAAACTGGCGGTCGACCAGATCAACGCCGCGGGCGGTGTACTCGGCAAGAAGCTCGACCTGGTCCTCGAGGACGGCGCCTCGGATCCGAAGACGTTCGCGGAGAAGGCCGAGAAGCTGATCAGCTCCGACTGTGTGGCCGCGGTATTCGGCGGCTGGACCTCGTCGAGCCGCAAGGCCATGAAGCCGAAGTTCGAGAGCCTGAACTCACTGCTCTATTACCCGGTCCAGTACGAGGGCCTGGAGGACAGCAAGAACATCTTCTACACCGGCGCGACCACCAACCAGCAGATCCTGCCCGCGCTGGATTATCTGAAGCAGAAGGGCATCAAATCCCTCTACCTGGTCGGCTCGGACTACGTCTTCCCGCAGACCGCCAATCGCGAGATCAAGGCCTACGCGGCGGCGAACGGCATCGAGATCAAGGGTGAGGACTACACCCCGCTGGGCTCCACGGACTTCTCCACAATTGTGAACAAGGTCCGTAATGCCAAGGCGGGCGCGGTATTCAACACCCTCAATGGCGATTCGAATGTGGCGTTCTTCCGCGAGTACACCAATGCGGGTCTGAAAGCCGCTGATATGCCCGTGGTCTCGGTATCGATCGCCGAGGAAGAGGTCGCCGGTATCGGCGCGCAGAATATCGCCGGACAGCTGACCGCGTGGAATTACTACCAGACGGTCGATACTCCCGTTAACAAGAAGTTCGTCGCGGACTACAAGGCCGCATTCGGCGCCGACAAGCCGACCTCGGACCCGATGGAGGCCGCCTACACTTCGGTCTTCCTGTGGAAGAACACTGTTGAAAAGGCGAAGTCGTTCAAGGTGGCCGATATTCAGGCAGCGGCCGACGGCGTGAGCTTCGATGCTCCGGAGGGCTCGGTCACCATCGACGGTTCCAACCACCACATCACCAAGACCGCCCGCATCGGCGAAATCCGCCCGGATGGCCTGATCTACACGGTGTGGGACTCGGGCAAGCCGGTGACGCCGGACCCGTACCTGACGTCCTACGAGTGGGCCAAGGGCCTCAAGTAGTCGAATAGCGCCGGATGCGGGCTCTACGAGGGGGAGCCCGCATCCGGCAAACCCCGTTAGGAATCCAAATATGGACGTGTTGATCGGCCAGCTCTTCACCGGGCTGAGTCTGGGATCCATACTTCTGCTTGCGGCGCTGGGCCTTTCGCTGACCTTCGGTCAGATGGGCGTGATCAACATGGCGCACGGCGAATTCATCATGGCCGGGTGTTACACGACTTATGTTGTGCAGAAGGTCATCTCGTCGACCGGGGTATCGCTGGTCGTTTCCCTGCTTGTCGGTTTCCTGGTCGGCGGACTGCTCGGGGCGGCTCTGGAAATGGGTCTGATCCGGTGGATGTACGACCGGCCGCTGGACACCCTGCTCGTCACCTTCGGCGTGGGACTCGTGCTGCAGCAGGCCGCGCGGGACATCTTCGGCGCGCCCGCCAAGAACGTGCTCGCACCCGATTGGCTCAGCGGCGGTGTCACGATCGTCGGTGCGGTGGTGCCGAAGACCCGCATCTTCATTCTCGTGCTCGCGGTCGTCGCGGTGACCGCGCTGGCCACCGTGCTCAAGACCACCCCGCTCGGTCGGCGCGTTCGCGCGGTCGTGCAGAACCGTGGTCTGGCCGAGACCAGCGGCGTCTCCAGCCGCGTCACCGATATCAGCACCTTCTTCATCGGCTCCGGCCTGGCCGGGGTCGCGGGCGTCGCGCTGACGCTGATCGGTTCGACCAGCCCGACCATCGGACAGAGCTATCTGATCGATGCCTTCCTGGTCGTCGTGATCGGCGGGCTCGGGCAGATCAAGGGCACCGTGATCGCGGCCTTCGCGCTCGGCCTGCTGAATTCGTATATCGAATACTCGACGACGGCCTCGATCGCGAAGGTGATCGTCTTCGTCATCATCGTCATTTTCCTGCAGGTTCGTCCGCAGGGGCTATTCACCGTTCGGACGAGGAGCCTGGCATGACCACACTCGGACAACGTTGGCGCGCACATTCTTCCGTGACCGCGTGGGGCGGCTTCATCGTCGCCGCGATCCTGCTGTTCGCGGTCGCGCCCGCCGTGCTCAGCGACTTCCGGCTCAACCTGCTGGCCAAATTCCTGTGCTTCGCGATCGTGGCGGCGGGCATTGGATTGGCTTGGGGCCGTGGCGGAATGCTTACGCTCGGGCAAGGTGTGTTCTTCGGGATCGGCGCATACATCATGGCGATGCATCTGCAGATGGCTGATGCGGCCCGGTTGCACAATGAGGTGCCGGAGTTCATGGAAATTGCCGGAATCCGTGAATTGCCGTCGTTCTGGCGGCCTTTCGCGTCGGCTCCGGTCGCCCTCATCGGCATTCTGGTGCTGCCCGCGCTGATCGCGGCGGCACTCGGTTACGGCGTGTTCAAGCGCCGGGTCAAGGGCACGTATTTCGCGATCCTGAGCCAGGCTTTGGCCGCGGCGCTCGCGATCCTGCTGACCGGACAGCAGAAGATCGGCGGATTCACCGGACTTTCGGACTTCCGCGCCTTCTTCGGCTTCAAACTCTCCGATCCGGTCAACCGGCAGATGCTGTTCTTCATCGCGGCGGGCACCTTGCTGCTGGTGGTCGCCGCGGTCCGCCAGCTCATGCACAGCCGCTACGGCGAATTGCTTGTCGCCGTGCGCGATCAGGAGGAGCGGGTGCGCTTCCTCGGCTACGATCCGGCCAATATCAAGATCGTGGCGTATGTGGTCGCGGCATTCTTCGCTGGCATCGCGGGTGCGCTGTTCACCCCGATCGTCGGTATCATCTCACCCGCCGATATCGGCGTCGTGCCGTCCATCGCATTCATTATCGGTGTGGCGATCGGTGGGCGGACGACACTACTCGGTCCGGTACTCGGCGCGATCGGTGTCGCCTGGGCGCAGACCGCGCTCTCGGAAGAGTTTCCGTCCAGCTGGACCTATCTGCAAGGCGTGCTGTTCATCGTGGTCGTCGGGTTCATTCCGGCGGGTCTGGCGGGGGTGTGGCCGATGGTGAAGGGGTGGCTGGACAGTAAGTTTCGTGCGGCTCCCGCGCATGCTCGGGCAGTTGTCGATGAAACGCTGCCCGAAGTCGTGACCGAGGAGAAGGTGGAATCGCGATGAGCGCACACGACCCGAAGCCGGGCGGCAATGCGGGTATGTCCAGTGAGTACCTCGAAATCCGCGGTCTCTCGGTGAGCTTCGACGGGTTCAACGCGGTATCGGATGTGGATCTCACTGTGCTGCAAGGTGATCTGCGATTCTTGATCGGACCCAATGGGGCAGGTAAGACCACGCTCATCGATGCGATCACCGGCCTGGTGCCCGCTACCGGATCGGCACAGAAGTCCGGCGTCGATTTCCTCGGCAAGAAGGTGCATCAGATCGCCAGGCTCGGCATCGGCCGAACCTTCCAGACGGCAAGCGTTTTCGAGCAACTCAGTGTGCTGCAGAATCTCGATATCGCGGCGGGTGCGGGGCGTTCGGCGCTGACGCTGTTGCGCCGGAGAAAGTCGGTCTTGCCGAGTATCGAAGAGGCACTGGAGATCACCGGTCTCGGCGAGCTGCGTGATAAGCCCGCCGGTGTGCTGGCGCACGGGCAGAAGCAGTGGCTGGAAATCGGCATGCTGCTGGTGCAGAACGCCTCGGTGTTGCTGCTCGACGAACCGGTGGCGGGGATGAGCGCCGAAGAGCGCGAGGAGACCGGAAATCTGCTGCGGCGCATCGGCGGTGAGCGCATCGTCGTGGTGGTCGAGCACGATATGGATTTCATGCGTTCCTTCGCGAGCTCGGTGACCGTGCTTGCCTCGGGCAAGGTACTCAGTGAGGGCACCGTCGAACAGGTGCAGGCCGATCCGAAGGTACAACAGGTCTATCTCGGCACTGCCGCTGCCATCGGCACCGAACTCGAAGACGCGCAGACCGCGCAGGAGCTGACCGCAAAGGAGTCCGCCGATGCTTGAACTCATCGACATCCATTCGGGTTACGGCCGGACCGAGGTGATCCACGGCGTCTCGATCACCGTCGCGGATGACAGCGTGGTGGCGATCATGGGCCACAACGGCGCGGGCAAAACCACGCTGTTGCGCACGGCCGTCGGTCTGATCGGCAGCAAATCCGGACAGATCAACTTCAATGGTGAGGCGATCACCAAAATGTCGCCGTCGCGTCGGGTCAAACGCGGTATCGCGTATGTGCCGCAGGGACAACAGAGCTTCCCGCAACTCACCACCGCCGAGAATCTGCAGGTCGTCGCCGACGGCCGCAAACGCGGTAAGGCCTTGATCGACGAATCGCTCGATCTGTTTCCGGCATTGCGAGAACTGTTGAATCGCAAGGCTGGCCTGCTATCCGGCGGTCAACGCCAGCAATTGGCGATCGCCAGGGCACTGGTCACTGAGCCGAAGCTGCTGATTCTCGATGAGCCGACCGAGGGCATCCAGCCGTCCGTCGTGGCCGAAATCGAGCGCACCATCATTGAATTGACCGGTCGTGGCGGACTCAGCGTACTGCTGGTGGAACAGCACATCGGCTTCGCACTGCAAGCGGCGCAACGCTATTACGTGCTGCAGTCCGGCCGTGTGACATCCACCGGTGACGGCGGAGCGGGCGCGGAGACCTCGGTTCGCTCGGCGATGGCGATCTGAGCTGGCCGCCATGACGCGCAGGGGGCGGGTTCCGCTCAGCGAGCGGGTTTACGAATCGCTGCGGCGAGACTTGGCCACGGGGGCGATCGTGCCCACCGAACGGCTCGGCGAGGAACGCCTCGCCGAGACCTACGGGGTTTCGCGCACCCCCGTGCGGGAAGCGCTCGCCCGGCTGCAGGCCGACGGGCTGGTGGAGCGGCACGCCGACGGGCTCTACCCGTATCGACCGCGATTGGAGGAGCTCGGCAATCTCTACGAGCTACGGATTGTATTGGAGACCAGGGGAATTCAGCGCGTAATCGGTGTCGTCGGCGAACCAGCACCGGTGCACGACTCGTCGCTGGTGCGTGCGGAACTCGATATCTGGCGCGGATTTCGCGATGATCCGCCCGAGCCGGGTCCCGCGCTGGTCGCCGCGGACGAACAGTTCCACACGAGTCTGCTCGCGGCGGCGGGCAATGCGGCGCTGGCGGACGCACTGACCGGCGTGTACGTCCGGGTCCGCCCGGTCCGCACCCTGGACCTGCCGACGCCGGAGCGGATCGCCACCATGACCGCCGAGCACATCGCTATCGCCGAACACCTGCTCGCTGGTGATCCGAATGCCGCGCTGCGCACCCTCACCGCACACATCGGAAGCTCGCGAACACACGTACTCGCGCGTGCCCAGCAGGCGATCGAGTTCACGAAACTCTCACGTGCCGTGCGGGATTGACTCTCGCGATCGAACCCGCCGCGCGGCCCAGGCGACCATCCCGTACACCAGTGCTAGGAGGGTGGCTTTCAAGCCGAGTTGTCGCAGGTATGGCCAGATCGGAAATGCGATCAGTCGGCTAGAAGCTTCAGGACGACAGGGCGGGACAGGGTGCCCGAGACCTGACGGGCGAGTTGGTTGGCGCTGGTGCCTTCGGCGTGGGCGTCGCGCAGGGCGGCGGCGAGTTCGTCGCGGGCCGCATCGGCGGCGGCCTGGGCCGCGCGTAGCCGTTGGGCCGCGCGGTCTACGGGATCGACGCCCGTGGCAGCGGCGTCAACCCCGCTGGCCGATTCGGTGGTCAACGCATTGACCGCCTCGCGGTGTGGGACCGACTTATCCGTTCGCATCGCCGCCCTGGCGAACTCCATCATGAATTCGCGGGTCGCTCCCTGGTTCTCGGCATCCGCGCCGAGCAGCAGGCGGGTGGTCTGCGGGACCGCGAGGCTCCAGTTGGACAGGCCGCACAGGGCCAGCAGCAGGCGGCCCGCGTGACTGGCGTCGACATCGAACTGTTCCTTGGCGCGGTCGAATTTCCGCAGGTAGTGCTGGGCGCGCCAGCCGTCGATATCGTGCGCGTCGGTGCCGCGGTGCAGTCCCTCCCAGAGCAGAAGCCTGAGCAATTGCGGATTTTCGCGGTGATAGTCGAACAGCTTGCCCACGTACTCGCCGGGTTCGGTCTCGGCAAGGGGTTGGACCACATCCAGGAATTCGCGCATGGTGTCGATCAGGATGACGTCGAAGAGTTTGTCCTTGCTGCCGAACAGGCCGTAGATGCGCTCCTTGTTCACTCCGGCCGCTTCGGCGATCCGGTCCACCCGCGCGCCGGCCAGGCCGTACTCGGCGAATTCGTCGCGCGCGGCGCGCAGCAAGGCCTGCTTGGTCGCGTCGCTGCGTTTCATGGTGACCGTCATGACCGCGACTTTACCATCCCATTAAACCAACTATTTGGTTGACAACCACCCTGTCATGGGCCTAACTTCGTCCACATGGCAACGCCGACTCTTCAGCTTCCGGCCGGTATCCCGGCTCGGGCACGCACTCGCAGCGCGTCACCACGCGCGCACACCGGGCGTACCCTCCCTGTATTCGTTCTGTCCGCTCTGCTGGCCACCGGCCAGATGTACATCCCGATTCCCCTGTTCACGGCCATGAAGGCCGACTGGAATGTGGGCGCGGGCGTCATGACCTGGATCATCAGCGCCTTCGCCTTCGGCTATGCGGGCGGCTTCGTGCTCTTCGGCCCGCTCTCGGATCGGTATGGCCACCGTCGGGTACTGGTCACTGGCATGATCGTCGCTGCGGTGGTCACGCTATTGACCGGCTTATCGGTCAGTGCGCCGATCGCGGTCGGTCTGCGCGTCGCACAGGGACTTGTCGTCGGTTCGATACCGCCCGCGATCATGGCCTATATCGCCACCCGCATCGCACCGACGCATCGCGCGGTGGTCACCATGTCGGTGGCCACCTCGTTCCTGGCCGCCACGGTGCTGGCGCAGATCGCCTCGCAGGCCGTCGTCGCCGCGTTCCCGTGGCGCACCATGTTCATCGGTTCGGCGGTCGTGTTCGTAGCGCTCGCATTCGTGCTGCGTGCGGTCATGCTCGATGACGCTCCCACCGGCCGCGATAAGCCACTCGTGCACAGTTACGCCGCGATTCCGGCCGTGCTGCGCATCAAGGCGCTGCTGCCGATGCTGGCCGCGGGCGCGCTGGCTATGGCGGTCATGGTCGGTGTCTATACCGGCATCGAAATCACTGGATTGGTCAGGGGTTCCGGTGAACTGCTCGCACTGCGTGCGGGTGCGCTGCCGGTGATGTTCGCACTGCCGCTGTTGGCCATCCCGCTTTCGCGCCTGACCAAGCCGGGCCAGATGGTGCTCGGCGTGTTGGTCGCAGCGACCGCCATGGTGATCGCCACTTTCGAAGGCACTCATCTCGCCGTCCTGACCATCCTGCTCGCCGTGCTGGTCGGCGGGCTCGGCGTCATCGCGCCCGCGGTCTTGCAGACGGCGGGGGAGCTGGGCGGTGAGGCTCGCGCCGCCGCGTCCTCGGTCGCCATGTTCAGCTTCTACGTCGGTGCCACCGCCGGACCGCTGGTGGCCGCGGCCGCCGCGCCCCACGGCTTTTCGGTGCTGGCGTGGACCCTGGCCATCCTGCTGGTCGCGGCGCTCGGCCTGACTCTGTTCGGGGTACGGATCCAGCGTTCGTCGCTGCCTGCTTAGTCGAATGCGCTCGGCCGACATCGGATTCGCCGATGTCGGCCGAGCGCTCGCCGCGACGCCTCCGCCTGGTGTGCGGTTCCCATGCCGCGTAGGCGGCACCGCCTCACTTGAGGACGTACGGGGAAACCGAGCTTCGATGCTCGCTGATATCGAGGACTTTGCCCAGCGGCGGGAACGCACGCTGCGGGCAATTGGCGCGTTCGCAGACCCGGCAGCCCGCACCGATCGGCGTTGCCTTCGCCTCGTCCAGATCGATGCCGTCGGCGTATACGACGCGACCAGCGTGGCGCAGCTCGCAACCCAGACCGATCGCAAAGGTCTTGCTGGCCTGCCCATATCGGGTCGCACGGCGTTCGACGGTGCGGGCGACCCACAGGTATTTGCGCCCGTCGGGCATCTGGGCGATCTGCGTCATGATCTTGCCTGGATAGGCGAAGGTCTCGTAGACGTTCCACAGCGGGCAGGTGCCACCGCTGGAGGAGAAGTGGAAACCGGTGGCGGACTGGCGTTTCGACATGTTCCCCGCGCGGTCCACGCGCACGAAGGAGAACGGCACGCCGCGCAGCTTGGGCCGCTGCAGGGTCGATAGGCGATGGCAGATGGTCTCGTAACTCTGGGTGAAGAAGGCAGACAGGCGCTCGATGTCGTACCGGAAATCCTCGGCGACCTCGTGAAAGTGTGTGTAGGGCAAGACGGTCGCCGCGGCGAAATAGTTCGCCAGGCCGAGCATGGCCAGCTTGCGGGTGTCCTCGGTGGCGAAATTGCCTTCCTCCACCAGCTTTTCGAGCAGATCACCGCATTCGAAGTAGGCGAGTTCCGCGGCGAGTTTGAAGGTGCGCTGGCCGCCGGACAGGTGGGGCGCGATTTCGAGGCGCTGGGTCTGTGGGTCGTAGCGGTGCAATACGCCCTCGCCGAGATCTATGCGCTCGACAATGTTCACATCGTGGGCGCGCAGCAGGCGGGCGATCTCACTGTTCACATCCCCGCCGTGGAAGCGGATGCGGGCAGTGAGTTCCTCTGCCGCGGTATCCAATTCGTGGATGTAGTTCTGTCGCTGGTAGAAGAAGTCGCGTACTTCCTCGTGCGGTTTGCTGATTGCCGCGCTGCCGGAGCCGTCGGCGAAGCGGTCCTCGGTCGCGGCGGCCAGCTGCGCGGAAGTGTTGCGGTACCGGTTGTGCATATTGACCAGTGCGCGCGCCATGCTCGGATGCGCGGAGACCATATCCGCGATTTCCTGGGTATCGGCCTCGATGCCGAGCTCCTGGTCCATGACGACCTCTTGAAGTTCGGCAATGAGCCGGGTGTCGTCCTGGGAAGAGAAAAAGGTCGCGTCGACGCCGAACACTTCGCTGATCCGCAGCAGTACCGGTACGGTGAGCGGGCGCACATCGTGTTCGATCTGGTTGAGGTAACTCGCCGAGATCTCCAGCTTCTGGGCGAGTGAGACCTGGCTCAGCCCGCGTTCGGTCCGCAGCTGACGAAGCCGCGCCCCGACGTAAGTCTTGGCCATACGTCCAGTTTATGAGGGATTCGCAAACCTGCCAATGGGTAATTAGCAGCAGAGCTGAGCGATATGTCACAGGGGCGGGTTACCTTCGAGTGATGCTGTTCTCGGATGTCGTGCAGGCCTCGGAGACCGTTCGGGCGACCCGGTCCCGCAAGACGAAGATCGCGACGCTGGCCGCGCTGTTGTCCGCCGCTGCCCCGGATGAGCTGGAGCCGGTGGTCGCATGGGTTTCCGGTGAACTACGGCAGGGGCGCATCGGCACCGGCTGGCGCACCCTTACCGCACTCGAATGCGAGCCGAGTGAGCTTGCGACGCTGACGGTTTCGTCGGTAGACAACACGCT
This sequence comes from Nocardia sp. NPDC050630, assembly GCF_044457245.1. NCBI lineage: Bacteria > Bacillati > Actinomycetota > Actinomycetes > Mycobacteriales > Nocardiaceae > Nocardia > Nocardia sp. NPDC050630. The sequence continues at coordinate 154,413 of NZ_JBITGN010000006.1, read as the reverse complement.
CAGCGAATTGGCCACTACCTCAGGCCCCGGCTCGACGAACCGGCGCAGGGCATTGCTGCGCGGTTTGTGGACCGCCGCGACCGCCGACCAACAGGCCTTCCTGATGCGCCTGCTCGGCGGTGAGTTGCGCCAGGGCGCGCTGACCGCAATCGTCGCCGAGGCGGTCGCGGCGGCCGCTGCGGTCCCGATCGAGCTGGTCCGCCGGGCGTACATGCTGTCGGGTCAGCTGCCGGTCACGGCCGTCGCCGCGCTGACCGGTGGGGCAGAGGCACTGAGCGAATTCCGGCTCGAGATCGGCCGCCCGATCCAACCCATGCTCGCCTCGCCCGGTGCGACGCTGGACGAGGCGATGGCCGAATTCGGTGACGAGGTGAGCGTCGAGCACAAACTGGACGGCGCGCGCATCCAGGTGCACCGCGAGGGGTCGCGGGTATGGGTATTCACCAGGACGCTGCGCGATATCACCGCCGGTGTGCCGGAACTGGTCGATCTGGTCGCTCAGCTCAATTGCACGAGTGTGGTGCTGGACGGAGAAACATTGGCGCTCAACGATTCCGGACGGCCGCGTCCGTTCCAGGAAACGATGAGCCGCTTCGCCGAGGTCAGCTCGACCAGGGAATTGCTGCTGCATCCGTACTTCTTCGACTGTCTGCATCTCAACGGCGAGGATCTGCTCGACGTCCCGCTGCACAAGCGCCGCACGGCGCTGACCAGTGTGGCGGCCGCGCACACCATCCCGGCGCTGATCCGACCCGACGCCGAGGCGGCCGCGGAATACTTCGACGGCGCGCTGGCCGCCGGACACGAGGGCGTCATGGTCAAGTCGTTGAGCGCAAACTACGCCGCGGGTCGCCGCGGCCGGTCCTGGCTGAAGATCAAGCCGACACACACCCTCGACCTGCTTGTGCTCGGCGCGGAATGGGGTTACGGCCGTCGCACCGGATATCTGTCGAATTTGCATCTCGGCGCGCGTGATCCGGAAACCGGAGATCCGGTGATGGTCGGCAAGACTTTCAAGGGCCTCACCGATGCGCTGCTGCAGTGGCAGACCGCGGAATTCCCGAGGCACGAGCGTGCCCGCGACGAATACACCGTCTACCTCTGGCCGGAACTCGTGGTGGAGATCGCCCTCGACGGCGTCCAGGTGAGTCCGCGCTATCCGGGCGGCGTCGCACTGCGCTTCGCCCGTGTCGTGCGCTATCGACCGGATAAATCCGCCGCCGATGCCGACACCATCGAAACGGTCCGCGCGCTCCTGCCGTAACCGAATCGCCCTCGTAGCCGCCCGTCCGCCGAGTTGGCGGGTCCGAACCCGGGCGGATTTGCGGCACCCGAGCACCATCGCGTCGAGCGCAGTCCGAAACGTGGTGTCGGACGGCGCGACGAGCCGCGTTTCGACTGCGCTCGACGCGCAGCCGGCGCTGATAGCGAAGCACCCTCTCTGGACGGGGCACCGACGGTTGTTCGGTCGAGTGTCCGCCGCCAGCAGAATTGTTATGCCGACCGTGCCGTCCGGTTCCCAGTGTTCGAGCTGGTCATAGGCCAGACTGGCTCCGGTTCAGTCCGGTACACGCGCGGAAACGGGGACTCGGCGTTGCTCGGTACAGCACGAAAACAACAGACGGGGTCGGCCATCGGTCGGCCGATGCGGAAGGTGCTCGGTGCGGTGACCTGTATCGGGGTGGTAGCGGCGGTCGGTATGGCGGTGCCGGGAACAGCTGCGGCGGACCCGAATCCGACGGCCGATTTCCTGCATCCCGCGCGTGATCCCGCCTCGGTCATGCCTACCCCGTTGGATGATCCCTTCTACACACCGCCGCGGGGTTTCGAAAACCTGCGTCCGGGCGCGGTGGTCGCGGCCCGTGTCGTCGATATCGGGTTGAAGCCGACGCCGCTCACCGCCACCGAACTGCTGATCCGATCGACCGATGCCAAGGGCCGTCCGGTGCCGGTGGTCGCCACCTTGCTCGTGCCATCGACACCGTGGCAGGGTTCGGGACCCCGCCCGCTCGTCGCCAACAATGTGCCGATCGATTCACTCGGCAACCTCTGTGCGCCCTCGCAGCAGCTCAAGATGGGGCTAGCGGCCGGTCTCCGCTCGGTGCAGGTGCCGCTGTCGAAGAACTACGCGGTGATCGTGCCCGATCACCAGGGCCCGCGACAGGCATATGCGGCAGGTCGCATGGCCGGACATGCCGTGCTGGACTCCATACGCGCCGCCGTACAGACGCCCGAGTTGGGGCTGTTGCCCGATGCGCCCACTATCGTGGCCGGGTACTCCGGCGGTGCCATCGCCTCGGGCTGGGCGGCACAACTCGCACCGGTGTACGCGGGCGAGCTGAATCTCGTCGGTGCGGTGGTCGGTGGCGTGCCCGCCGACTTCGGCATGTTGATCGACACGATGAACGGCGCCAATGCCGCCACCGGGGTATTCCTGGCCGCGACCCTCGGGCTGGCCAGGGAGTATCCGGAGATGATGGCGCTGTTCAACGACAACGGTTGGCGGCTCTCGCATTTCGCGAAGGATCTCTGCTTTCTCGACGCCGCGTTGCTCGGTGCGCTCGCGCCGATACCCGCGGAAACACTCACCGACGTGCCGCACCCGACGAAGCTGCCGATGATCAGGGAGATCCTGGCCGAGAACCGCCTCGGCACCGCCGCGCCGCGCGTGCCGGTCTTCCTGTACCACGGCATCAACGAGTTCTGGCTGCCATTCGCCGGGGCCGAGCACCTCTACGACGACTGGTGCCGGTTGGGGGTTGCGGTGCGCTTCGAGGCCTACCCCGGCGAGCATCTGATCGTCGGCAATGTCGCGGCTCGAGCCGCCGATTCCTGGATCGAACAACGCTTCGCCGGTGCGCCCGCCCCGGTCGGCTGCTCGAAGATCAACAGGTAGAGCGAAGATTCACGGTAACCGATCGAAAATGCGTCCCGACAAGCGGCAACCGCATGGCAATCCGGATCGCGAGTGCCGCACACTGGAGGGGTGACCGCGGACCTCTTGGTACTCCTTATCGTCATCGTCACGGCACTCGCATTCGATTTCACCAACGGCTTCCACGACACCGCCAATGCCATGGCGACCTCGATCGCCACCGGCGCGCTGCGGCCACGGATCGCGGTCGCGGTATCCGCGGTGCTGAATCTGCTCGGCGCATTCCTGTCGGTCGCGGTCGCCGCGACGGTGGCCAAGGGCATCGTCCGGCTCGATGCGGTGCAGGGCGAGGCGCTGCTCATCATCGTGTTCGCTGGTCTGGTCGGCGGCATTCTGTGGAATCTGCTGACGTGGCTGTTCGGCCTGCCGTCGAGTTCCTCGCACGCATTGTTCGGCGGCCTGATCGGCGCCACCATCGCCGCACTGGGCTGGGGCGGGGTGATCTGGGCGCACGGCGCGGACGGCGTGCTGACCAAGATCGTGTTGCCCGCCCTGCTCGCGCCGGTCGTGGCCGCACTGGTCTCCGCCATCGGCACCTGGGGCGTCTACCGGATCACCGGAAAGTCCGATCCCGACAAGGTGAACGAGGGCTTCCGCTGGGGCCAGATCGGTTCGGCGTCACTGGTCTCGCTGGCGCACGGCACCAATGACGCACAGAAGACCATGGGCGTGATCTTCCTGGCACTTGTCGCGCACGGCACATTGACCAAGAACGACGAAATGCCGCTGTGGGTGATGGCGGCCTGTGCCGTCGCCATCGCGGCGGGCACCTACCTCGGCGGCTGGCGGATCATCCGCACCCTCGGCAAGGGGCTGGTCGAAATCGACTCGCCGCAGGGGCTGGCCGCCGAATCCTCCTCCGCCGCCATCATCCTCACCTCGGCTCACTTCGGCCTGCCGCTGTCGACCACACAGACCGCGACCGGATCCATTCTCGGCACCGGGCTCGGCAAGGGTGCGGAGGTGCGCTGGGGTGTAATGGGCCGGATGACGGTCGCCTGGCTGTTGACGCTGCCGCTCGCGGGTGTGGCCGGTGCCATCTGCTGGGCGATCGCGCATTTCATCGGCGGATTGCCCGGTGTGCTGGTGGTATTCGCGCTCCTGATCGCGCTGTCGCTGGTGATGTATCTGCGGTCGCGGCGGGATCCGGTGGACACCACCAATGTCAACGAGTGGCCGGGCGACACGCCGGACTCCGGCACCGAGGTCGCCAAGGACACCGCGCCGGTCGCGCAAAACGGGCTCTCGCCGCGAGGCGGATCGCCCGCGCAGGGAACCGATGCGACCGCGCAGGGTCCCAATGCGACCGCGTCCGGGACCGATGCGACAGCGCAGGGGCCCGATGCGACCGCGCCCGGGACCGATGCGACCGCGCCGGGACCCAATAGTCGTTCGGCCCAGGTCTGAGGAGCCATATCGTGCACACACTCGTCACGAATCTGAACGCGCTGTGGAAGGTGACCGTCGCGGGTCTCGTACTCGGTGCCGGTCTGCCGATCGTCTTCGCCGTCGGGGTTCGGCTCTGGTCGGTTGCCGAGACGGTGCCCGCGGAAGATGTTGGCGCCCAACGCCATTATCCGGCACTGGCCGGTGCCTACGCCTGCTTCGCGCTGATCGTCGTCGCGATTGTCACTGGAATTCTTTACACCGCGAAGGCATTCCTTGCGGCTAAATTCGGTATTCATCTGTTCGGCGCATGAGGAGGGCGAATCGTGACTGATCCAGCGAAATCCGCTCAGGTCCGGCCGAATCTGCTCGGCCGGGTCATCGGCTGGCTGCGCGCCGGTTATCCACAAGGGATTCCGCGGTCGGACTATGTCGCCCTGTTCGCGGTGCTGCACCGCCATCTGACCGACTACGAGGTGGTGGCGATCGCCGAGGAGTTGGTGGACTCCAATCCGGACAGCGAGATCAGCCATGCCGATATCGAAGCGGCGATAGCGCGGATGGCGAAGGAACAGCCGGACGCGCACGATATCGCCAGGGTCGCGTCCCATCTGGCGGCGGGCGGCTGGCCGCTGGCGACCCCACTGACCGATCCCGAAAGCGCCGATTAGCGCAGGGCAGCCGAGTCGCGGGCACACCCGGCAACCGGCGGGGTGATCGGTTCCCAGCCGATTCACAGCTGGATTGCCAGCATTCTCGAGGTGATCGGAGCAGGATGATCGATGTCGGCGAATGCGAAGCGGCTTCCAGTGAAAAGGGGCCTACCCCACGGCTTCCAATTCGCTCGACCCCGGCGGTTCACTGCTCGGACCGTCTTCCCGCCGACCGGCGGCGCCCACCCCTCGCTCGCGCCGCCGGTCCGGGAACTCCTCGTCGGGCGGCTGCGCAGCGGTCGGCCGGAGCGGAATCAGCCAGACGATCGCGGCGATCAGCGCGATGGTGGCGAGCAGGGTATACGAATCACCGAGCAGGAATTGCCATAGTGTCCAACGGAATTCGCGGCCCTCGGTCTGCGGTACCTGCCAGATCAGCCCCTGCGGCAGCAGTGGCAGGTCCGGATCCCATGCGCCGAACCGGTCGGACCGCAGCGGCCAGGCGAATACGAACAGATAGATGAGCGCGGGTACGGCGATCCGGACGGCGAGCCGACGATGGCGCAGCACGTGGATGACCCACAGCAGGGCGGGCGCGATCCACACCCAGTAGTGGGTCCAGGAAATCGGCGAGACCAGCAGCATTACCGTGGCCGCGAGCAGTACGCCGAGCAATTCGTCACCGCGCAGGTGGGCGATCCGCGCCGCCGCCATTCCGGCCAGCCCGAGCAGTCCGGCGCAGACGAACGAGGCTGTGGTGTCGTTCCAGGTCGACCATTCCAGGCGGCCGAACATGCCGTTGATCGACTGATTCTGCACATAGGCGAAGCCGATTCGGTTCTGCGAGGTCGTGGTCGTCGTCCAGAACTGCAGCGCTTGGGTCGGCCGGTACCAGAAGCCGATCGCCACCGTGGCGCCGAAGGTCGCGGCGGCCGTCGCGGCGGCCCGGAACTGGCGGGTGATGAGCAGATAGACGATGAAGACCGCCGGGGTCAGCTTCAGTCCGGTCGCGATGCCGATGAGGATGCCCCGATATCGGCTCTGCTTGGGCATGGCGAGATCCGCCAGGACCAAGGCCATGAGGATCGCGCTGAGCTGACCGAACCGGAATGTCTGCTGGACGGGCTCCAACCAGATCGCGGCGCCGGTGACGGCGATGCTCAATGCCAGCAAACCGGTTCCACGGCGGATTCGCTGAAGTCTGGCGGCGCTCCAGACGCTCACGAACAGTGACACCATGGTGAGCACCGTGACGGCGGTCCCGATGTAATTGATCGGGAATCGCGACAGTTCGGCACAGATCCACGCGGCGAAGACGGGATACAGGAAGGGCAAGCCGAGCGGTCCGCGGCCGTCGTACAGCAGCGCGGGATGAGTCGCCGCGGCGGTACCGCCCCACATATAGACCTGGAGATCGACTTGGTGCCAGTACATCTGCCAGTTGGGCCGCAGAAATAGCAGCCAGGCGCCGATGGACAGGGAGGCGAATACGATTGCGGCACTGAGCGTTGAATTGTGCGAGACCTTGGGCTGCGTCCCCGCACCGGCAGCGCGCTGTTCTCCTGTTTGCAGGATGACAGCCATGGAGTTGTTATTCCTTCATCAGGTGATACAGCTCTAGCGGACAGCAAATCCTTAGCTAAACTAAAGGCAATCCATCGTATCATCGCTGCCCAACAACGGCTGCCCATACTTTCCGGGGTCGGCCAGAACTACCCGGCCAGCACTCGCAGCAGATGTTCGACCTCGGACTGGATCGCATCGCGGGCGGACCGCAGGTACCTGCGCGGATCGGCAATGGTGGGACTGTCCGCGAGCACGGCCCGGATCGCCTCGGTGGCAAGGACATTCAGCCTGGTGGCGATATTGATTTTGGTCATGCCGTGCGCGACGGCGGCGCGCAGACCCGCATCGGGGACGCCGGAGGAGCCGTGCAGCACAAGGGGGACGGGAACTTTCGCGGCCAGTCGGGCAATCAGGTCGTTATCGAGTTCGGCCGTGCGGGTTTGCATGGCGTGCGAGGAGCCGACGGCCACGGCGAGGGCGTCAACGCCGGTGGCCGCGACGAATTCGACGGCCTCGTCCGGATCGGTGCGCACACCCGGGGCGTGTGCACCGTCCTTACCGCCCACCTCGCCGAGTTCGGCCTCGACGAAGACATCGCGGTCGTGGCACCAACTGACGATATCGGCGGTGGCGGCGACATTTTCGGCGTAGTCGAGAGTGGAGCCGTCGTACATTACCGAGCCGATGCCGAGATCGACCGCGGTGCGGATGAGTTCGAACGAGGTGGCATGGTCCAGGTGTACGGCGATATCCGCGCTGCTGTCAGCGGCAATACGTAAGCAGGCCAAGGCGATCGGGGCCAGATTGCCGTGGTAGTGCACCGTATTCTGCGAAAGTTGAAGCAGTACGGGCCGTTTCGCCGTCTCGGCGGCCGCGGCGATGGCTTCGGCATGTTCGATGGTGATCACATTGAAAGCGCCGAGACCTCCCGGACTGGCGGCCGCGATCAGGTCCGCGACGGTTCTAGAGGTCATGGTGAAGTCTCCTGCGGGGTAGCTAGTCGTTCGACGATCACCGTCGGTGCGATCTGGGTGCGCACCCGGCGATCGATTTCACCGGCGACCGGGATGACCACCGCGGCGGCCGAGGTCGCGACGGCGTCGACGAGCACGTCAGACCAGTCCGGGGTGTCTTTCGCATCCGAGAGTGCCGCGATCACCGCGGCGGTCGCGGAATCACCCGCGCCGGTGGGATTTCCGGCGAGTGGTTCGGGCAGCGCCGCCGACCACGCGCCATCGGCGGTCACCACGACCATTCCCTCGGCACCGCGGGTGGCGATGATCGCGCGCACTCCGCGTTCGATGAGTGGCAGTGCGGCCGTGACGACTTCGTCCGGCGTCACCGGAACTCGTCCGGTGAGCCGTTCCAGCTCTTCGGTATTCGGCATCAGCACGATGCCGGGTACTTGCGCGGCCAAGCGCAATGCCTCGCCGTCGACATCACAGATGGTCGGGACACCGGCGGCGATGGCGGTGCGCGCGATGTCGGCGGGCAGGCCGTGGGCGATACCGCCCGGCAGTGATCCGGAGATGACCAGGCCGTTGATATCGGGCAGCATGCCCGACACCCGGACCGAGAGCTGCTCGGCGGCATGTGGATTCGAGACGCGCGCGCCGGGCTCCCACAGTGCGGTCGCGGTTCCGTCACTGGATTCGCTGATCACCACCGTGCGCCGGACCCATGGCAGTGCGTGTACGAAGTCGACCGGCATTTCCAGCTCCGCGGCGGCGGCGAAGGCATGGTCGGAGAAACCTGTTGCCCTGGCATATTTTCCGATCTGATTGAGCACCCGCGTCACATTGATGCCCTTGCCGCCGATGCGCTGCTCGACCGAACGGACCCGATGGGCCTGGCCGCGCTCGAAATGCTCTACTCGGTAGGTCATGTCGTAGGCGGGATTCATTGTCACGGTGAGGATCACGTCAACAACTGTCCACGTCTGAGCACCCGGCGCAACTCTAGGTTGTCATCGACTATCAGCAGGTCGGCGAAATGGTCGGCCTCGAGGTCGCCGACATCGCTCAGTCCCGCCGCCGCGGCGGGCACGGACGTGGCGGCAAGCACGGCCTCGCGCAATGGCACACCGCATTCTCGGACCGCCCAGGCGAGGCATCGCAGCAGGTTGGCGGTGCCGCCGGCGATGGATCCATTGGATATCCTGGCCACGCCATCGACGACGTGGACGACTTGCGGACCGAGCTGATACTCGCCATCAGGCATACCCGCGGCCTGCATCGCATCGGTAATCAGCGCGACCTGTCCAGGTGCGGTCGCGAAAACCAATGCGCCGAAACCGGAGTCGATATGCACTCCGTCGCCGATCAGCTCCACGACGACCTGACGCCGCGCCGCGGCGACGAGTGCGGCGGCCACCGGGCCTGGCGTTCGGTGATGCAGTGGCGGCATTCCATTCGCCAAATGCGTGACCAGACTGCCGAATCCGTTGGGTCGCAGTGCCTGCTGGAACCGGGTGAAATCGGTGTCGCTGTGGCCGAGCGACACCACCACATCACGTTCGGAAAGACGTTGGGCGACTGTATCGAATCCAGGCAGCTCCGGGGCGAGGGTCATGACCCGCAGATGGCCGTCGGCGGCGGCGAGCAGGCGTTCGGTCAGCTCGAGATCGGGATCGCGCAGATATCGGGGGTCCTGCGCACCACATCGTGCGGCGGCCAGGAATGGTCCTTCGGCATGTATCCCGGCGACGGTGCCATCCGCGGCCAACGCACGCAGCGTCGCGACATGCGCGATCATATCGGTCGCGGGGCCGGTGACAACGCTGGCGAGCACGGTGGTGGAGCCGCGTCGGTGATGAAACTCCGCGGCCGCACGGGCTTCGTCAGCGTCGACGGTGTCGAAGCGGTGGCCGAATCCGCCGTGGTTGTGAATATCAACGAGGCCGGGCAGAAGGGTGCCGGAAAACGGTGGCACGGTCGAATCCGGATGCGCGACAACCCAATCCGTAAGCGACCGCACCCGCTCGATCCGGTCTGCGCGTATGGACACGACGCCGTCGTCGAAGATGGATGTCGCCGATACGATCCGTCCGCGAATCTCGAGACTCATGCGGGCGCCCTCGCATGGGCCAGCGCCATCTCGCCGATGCGCGTTTCGTAGCGTCGTGCGACCGAACCCATCGGCTGAACGCGTTGACCTGCACTCGTCTCGACGCGAGTCATATGAGCCCGCCCTGTCTGGCGAACAGGGCCGCACCCATGACCCCCGCGCGAGCACCGAACTCGCCGAGCACCACGCGCGGTGCGGGCACCACGCGCAGGCGTTCGGCAATGGTGTGGTGCAGGGGCTCGGTAAGTGCTGGCCCGGCCCCGGCCAGGCCACCGCCAAGGATGATCAGTTCCGGACACGCCGCGTGGATGAGGCCGAGCAGCCCGTCGGCGAGTGCGCTGATCGCTTCGTCGACCACGGCTTTGGCGTCGGAATCGGTATCGAGTATCGCGAAAACATCGGCTGCGCTGGCTGTTGCGCGTCCCGTGCGTTTCGCGTAGGCCCGGGCGATGGACGCTCCCGATGCCACGGTCTCCACGCAGCCGATATTGCCGCAGGGACAGCGCAATCCGTCCGCATGCCGAACCGGGATATGTCCGTATTCGCCGGTCTGTCCATAGGCGCTGCGCATCAAACGGCCGCCGACGGAAAGGGTGCCGCTGATGCCGGTGCCCAGAATGACCACGCAGACGTCATCGTGACCGCGACCGGCGCCGAACCGCCATTCGGCCCAGCCTGCCACCGCGACGTCGTGCTCGATCAGCACCGGCATACCCCAGCGTCTGGTGAACCGATCACCGATGTGCACATCGCGCCAACCGACATTGCTGCTGAATACCGCGATCAAACGGACCGGATCGACAATGCCCGGCAGCAGAACCGCCGCGCGGGCGACGCGATCGCGCTGGTCATCGGTCAACTCGGCAAGCAACTGATCACCGAGTGCGCCCATGGTTTCGAAGGCCGCCTCGCCCTGCGGTGTGGCCACCACACCCGCGGCGAGCACCGTGCCCGCGGCATCGGTGACCTCGCCCTTCATCGTGGTGCCGCCGACATCGAGGCCGAGTACCAGCAGATCATCGGTCAATGCCGTGACCGGCTGCTGTTCCGTTCCCATATCCGCACAGTAGTTCCTGGTAGCGACCGGTCACCGATCCAGAACGACGGAACGGTTCAGGTTGCGCGGATGGTCCGGGTCCAGTCCTTGGTCGGCGGCGCGCAGCACGCAGAGCTGGTGCACGCGGACCAGGTCGGCCATCGGATCGATATCGCGGTGTTCGAAATGCGCGCCGGTGACGGCCACATCCTCGGCGAAATGGGGGACCAGCGGCCCGAACGCCCAAACGGCGCGGCCGGGGGTGGAGATACTGATCGGACCGTGCCGGTATTCGGTCTGCAGATACGACTCGGTCCAGGATTGGCAGGATTCGCGCAGCTTGAGCCCCGCCTCCTCGGCGATCGCGGCCGCGAACCCCATCCCGACGAAGCTGATCTGCTCGGCACGACGCACGTCGGCCAGTGCCGTCGCCGGGTCTTCGGCGAGTACGGCCCTTGCCTGCTCGATGGCCGGGCGCAGTTCCTGGCCAAGATGCCAGCGCAGGATCGCCAGCGCGGTGGTGGCGAAACGGGTCTGCACCACCGACTGCTCGTCGACCTCCTCGATCAGGATCGGATCGCCCAGGTCGAGCACCGGGGTGCCCGGACTGCTGCAGATGACGGTGCGCGGAATCCGTGCCGGTATCGCCCGCATGGCATCGACCACCTCGGTGGTGGTGCCGGAGCGGCAGATGACGAGGTAGCGGTCGTAATCGCGACCGGCGCGGACCTCACTCGCGGGCCAGGCGTCGGTAATGCCGTGACCCGAGCTCTCGCGCAGTGCCGCGATGGCCCTGGACATGAACAGCGACGTGCCGCAGCCGATGACGGCGACGCGCTCGCCTGGTTGGGGTAGTACGGCGCGGTGCTCGGCGGCGGTGGTCTCGGCGCGCATCCAGTCGTCCGGCTGGGTGGCGACTTCGGCGGCCAGATGAGTCACGGGGGCGGGGTGAGCGGAGATCGGCACAACAACAGAATCACCCCAGGTGATCGTTCATGTCAAATTTACGATCAAATCAGTCACATATGATCACGATTGGGTCTAGCCTGTTGGACAAGCGATTCGTTCGCTCCATCATCGGCGCTTCGGTAGCGCCCGGAGTGAAAATTTGAAAGGTTCTGCTCGTGAAAAGACCCCTCCATGGCGTCCTCGCGGGGATAGCGCTGGTCACCGGCCTCGCGCTCGCCGTCACGTCCTGTGGTTTCGGCTCCAAGGATTCGGCCGACTCCGATAAAACGATCAACTTCCTGGCTCCTACCTATAGCGACGGTGCCAATGGCACGAAGGCGCTATGGGACCGGATCATCGACGACTTCCAGAAGCAGAACCCGGACTACAAGGTCAATCTGCAGATGGAGTCCTGGGAGTCGATCAACGATGTGGTGAAGACCAAACTGCAGTCCAAGTCCACCACCCCGGACCTGCTGAATATCGATGCCTACGCCAGCTTCGCCGGTGACGGGATGCTCTATCCGGTTTCCGAGGTCGTCTCCCCGAATGTGCTGGCGGACGTGCAGCCCGGCTTCGCCAAGAATGCCTCGCTGAACGGCACGCAGTATGCGATGCCGCTGTTCGCCTCCACTCGCACCCTGTTCTACAACACCGACCTCTTCGCGCAGGCCGGGGTGAGCACGCCACCCAAGACCTGGGCCGAGCTGACCGATGCCGCCAAGAAGATCCAGGCGCTCGGTGGTGGTGTTTCCGGCTACGGTCTGCCGCTGGGCAGTGAGGAATCGCAGGCCGAAACATCGCTGTGGACCTTCGGTGCGGGCGGAAACTGGTCCGATGGCGACAAGATCACCGTGGATACTCCGCAGAACCTGGAGGGAGTCAAGGCCATGCGGGAGATCTTCGACGCCGGTGTCACCCAGCCGAATCCAGGTGCGACCAACCGCAAGGACGTCATCAATTCCTTCATCCAGGGCAAGATCGGGATGATCGAGGGTCTGCCGCCAACCATCGCCCAGATCGCCGATAAGAATCCGGGTCTGAAGTACGCCACCGCGCCCACGCCGACCAAGGACGGCGCGCCGGTCACGCTGGGCGTCGCCGATCACCTGATGGCCTTCAAGAAGGACGGTACGAAGGCCGAGACGATCAAGAAGTTCCTCGACTTCTTCTACTCGGCGAATGTGTACTCGAACTTCGTCAAGAACGAGCACTTCATCCCGATCACCACCAGTGCGACCGCGGTGCTCGCCGACGATCCGGTGACCAAGGCCTTCGCGGCGACCCTGCCGGTGGCCAAGTTCTATCCGAGCAATAACCCGAAATGGGCAGCGGCGCAGGGCGCCATGCATCAGCAGATGGGCACCATCGCGCAGGGTGCGGACCCGGCTCAAGTGTTGCAGCGGATTCAGGAAGCAGCGAAATAGCGTGGGGCGCAGCACAGGTACCCGGGTACTGGTGGGGAAGAATTCGGCACTGCGGGCCGTCCCTTGGATCGGGCCCTCCCTGGTGCTGATCGCGGCCATCGTCGCGTTCCCGGTCGGCTACATGGTCTGGACCAGCACCCGGGACCTGAGCGCCTACGGCCAGGACCGTGGTCCCGCTGGGCTGGCCAATTACCGAAACCTGTTCGACATCAGCGAACTGGGATCGGTATTGGCGCACACCGTCGTCTGGGTGGTCAGCGTCGTGCTGATCACCCTGGTGCTCTCCGCGGGACTCGCGCAGTTCCTGAACAAGGATTTCCCGGGACGCACCGCGGTGCGCATGGCGATTCTGGTGCCGTGGGCGGCCTCGGTCGTGATGACGACGACCATCTTCTATTACATGCTCGACCCCGATGTCGGCATCGCCAACCGATTCCTGGTCGATATCGGGCTATTGGATCGCGGCTACGGTTTCACCAAACAACCGACGCCCGCATTCCTGGTGGCGATCGGTGTCGCGGTCTTCGTCTCGATCCCGTTCACGACCTACACGATTCTGGCTGGCCTGCAATCGATTCCGGCCGAAATCGATGAGGCGGGCCGGGTGGACGGCGCCAGTGCGTGGCAGCGCTATCGGTATCTCACACTGCCGCAATTGCGACCGGCGATCGCGGTCGCCACCATCATCAACATCATCAACGTGTTCAACTCGCTGCCCATTCTGCAGGTGATCACCGGCAGCATCGCGGGCTTCGGTGCGGATACGACAACGACATTGACCTTCAAGCTGATTCGGCAGAATCAACAGCTCGACACCGCCGCTGCCATGAGCGTTTTGAACTTCGCGCTGATCGTGGTCATCATCGCGATCTATGTGAAGATCATCAAGCCGACTCAGCAGGTGGACGCATGACCACACAGGCCGACATCCACATCGAGGGTGTGGAAATGCCGCCGGACACCACGGTTGTCGAAGCCCCGAGCGGGCGACCTCGGCGACGGCGTTGGGAGCTCACCGCGGTAGGCGTGGTGCTTGCCGTCATCTTCCTGACCCCGTTCGTAGTGATGGTGCTCGGCTCGCTGAAGAGCCGCGCCGAAATCCTGCGCATCCCACCGACCTATCTGCCCGAAACCTGGCATCCGGACAACTACGCCACCATGTGGGACACTCCGGAGACGCCGCTGCCCTACAACCTGGCGAGCACGATCATCATCTCGTTCTGTGCCACCTTGCTGGTGCTCTTCGTGGCCATCCCGGCCGCGTATTACACAGCGCGGCACAAGTTTCCTGGACGCGCGGTATTCCTGGCGTTGGTGCTGGTCACCCAGATGTTGCAGCCGACGGTATTGGTGACCGGTTTGATCCGGGAGTTCTTCACCCTCGGCATCAATGACACCTGGCTGGCCATGATTCTGGTGAATGCCGCGTTCAACCTCTCGTTCGCGGTATGGATCCTGCACAGCTTCTTCGCCGCCATTCCGGTGGAGATCGAGGAGGCCGCGCAGCTCGATGGTCTGAGTCGCTGGCAGATCCTGGTCCGGGTGAGTCTGCCGTTGATCTGGCCGGGCATTGTCACCGCGACGATTTTCGTGGTGGTGGCCTGCTGGAACGAATTCGCCGCGAGCCTGGTGGTATTGACCACTCCCGAGAATCAGCCGCTGTCGGTGGCGCTGACCAAATTCGTCGGGCAATACGACACGGCGTGGCAGTACGTCTTCGCGATCTCCACGGTCGGCATCGTTCCGGTGGTCATCCTGTTCGCGTTCATCGAGAAGCGCTTGGTCGCGGGGCTCACCGCAGGCAGCGTCAAGTAATCGCCGAGAGCGACGGGTGGCTGTGTGCCACCCGCCCTCGGAACTGTTGCCGCCCTTGGCGCAAGCCCCTGGTCGGACAGGCTGTCGGCGCGCGGAAGCAGCGGTCATTCAAATGTCCGTGCCCGGGGGTAGTCGCTTCCGGCCGGTAGCATCGAATCCGTGGCACGGCAGGATTACGAAACCAAGGAGGGCCGCAATTACGGCGGGCTGTCCAAACAACAGCGGGTAGCCCAGCGGCAGGCGCGACTCATCGATGCCGCGCTGGAATTGTTCGGTACTCAGGGCTATGCGGCCACCTCGATCGAACGGCTGTGTGCCGTCGCGAATGTTTCCACGCGTAGCTTCTACGAGGATATGGGCAGCCGCGAGGCGTTGTTGATCGCGCTGGTCAATCGCATTACCTCGCATGCGGTCGAACGCGCGCTGGAAAGTATGGCAAAGACCGCGGGACAACCGCTTTCCACACGGGTCATCGATGCTTTCCGCGCCTATCTCGAGGTGACCTGTGCCGATCACCGTTCGGCGCGGGTGTGTTATGTCGAAGTCGTCGGCGTCAGTTCGGCAGTCGAGGATTGGCGCAGGCAGCAGCGCCGCCTGCTGTCATCGCTGCTGATCAGCGAGGCGGAGCGAGCCGTCGAGCGCGGTGAGACCAAGGCGCGCCGGTTCGATCTATTCGCACTCGCGGTAATCGGCGCGGTGAATTCACTGGCCCAGGAGTTGGTGCGGACCACACATCCCGATACCGAGGTGTCGCTGGATGAAATATGCGAGGAAATAGCATATTTCGTGAATTCTGGACTTGCGTTGTACTGATCAGCGAACCAAAATGGTTCGGGCCCAACCGCTATGGTGAGAGCAATGGTGTTCGAGGGATTCGTCGAGTTCGATATCGAGACCGCCGAGGGGCGCGTGCATGGGCGGCGCGGTGGTGACGGGCCGCCCGTCTTGTTACTGCACGGGATACCCGAGACGCACCTCATGTGGCATAAGGTCGCGTCGCGGTTGGCCGAGCGGTTCACCATCGTGGCAACGGATCTGCGGGGATTCGGCGACAGCGCCTCGCCGCCGAGTCGGCCGGACCACAGTCCGCACAGCATGCGGACCATCGCCGCCGAACAGGTCGAGGTGATGGCGAGTCTCGGCCATGATCGGTTCAGCGTGGTCGGTCATGATCGTGGCGCGCGGTGCGCGTATCGCATGGCGCTGGATCATCCGGCAATCGTTACGCGGCTGGCGGTGCTGGATATCGTGCCAACCGCTGACAGCTTCCGTGCGGCGGATATGGACTTCAGCCTCGGATTCTGGGTGTGGTCCTTCCTCGCCGCACCGGCACCGATTCCGGAACGGCTCATTGCCGGTGATCCGGCGATTCTGGTGAACCATATGCTCGATAGCTGGGCCGAGGATCCCGGTGTTTTCTCGGATGAAATCCGCACGGAATACATCGAGAAATTCCGCGACCCGGATACCGTGCACGCGATTTGCGAGGAATATCGGGCCGCCGCGACCCTCGATTATGCGCATGACGAGGCTGACCGCGGGCAGCGGCGGATCGAATGTCCGCTGCTCGTATTGTGGAGTGCCACAGGCGCTGTCGGCAGTTGGCATAGGCCGCTGGAGGTATGGCGCCGCTGGGCGGACGATGTCCGTGGTGCTCCGCTCGACGCCGGACATTTCTTGCCGGAGGAAGCCCCGGAGCAGACCGCTCGCCACCTCCTGGCGTTCCTCTGACGCCTATCCGGGACTTCGAAGTCCCCGCCGCGCTAAACCACGTCCACTCGAACCCCGGCAGCTCGAATCGTCGCCACCGCGGCCGGATCCGCATCCGAATCCGTCACCAGCACATCGACCTGCTCGATCCCGCAGATCCGGGCCAGCGCTGAGCGCTCCAGTTTGTCCGCGGTGGCGACGACCATCACCTGACCGGACCGCCGGACCATCTCGGTGGTCACCCCGGCTTCATCGATATGTCGACACTGCGCGCCGCCCTCGGCGGAAATCGCATTGACACCGAGAATCAGTGCGTCCAAACGCAATTCGGCCAGGGCCCGCTCGGCCAACGGGCCATGCAACTCATAGGACTCCCGGCGCGCCACCCCGCCGAGCACGATTGTGCGCATATGTGGCCGCAACACCATCTCGCCCGCGATATTGAGCGCGTTGGTGACGATGGTCAGTGGGTCACCGGCGGCATTGGCCAAATCGGTTCGTCCGGCCAATGCGCGTGCCACGGCGGTCGTCGTTGTGCCACCGTTCATTCCGACTACCGCACTCGGTTCGATAAGTCCCGCAGCGTGTTCGGCGATCCGCTGCTTCGGTTCATCCGCGCCCTGCCGGTAGCGCGCGGGTAGGTCGTAGGCGACCGAAGTCGCGACAACACCGCCGTGTGTCCTGGTCGCCAACTGCTGTTCGGCGAGTGCGGTGAAGTCGCGGCGTACCGTCGCCGGGGAAACCCCGAGGCGTTCGGCGGCCTCCTCTACCGAAAGCCGCCCGGTGTCGGCGAGCAGTTCCAGCAGTCGGTTCCATCGCTGCGGCCGGTCCGTCGGTCCGGTCATGTCAAGCCTTCCCGTCCACGCGAGCGACCTGCTGGTTTTCCATGCACGCGAACAATCTGAGCACAGGCACGTGCCGACCGTAGAGATTCGGCCGCCGTATTACCAAGTCGGACACCTTCATCACCGCGCCCGCAATCCATCGAGCACGAGATCGACCACCCGACGGACCGCGTCCGCATACGACTCACCGGCCCGGGTATAGATCTGCAAGGTCATCAGCCCGGCCACCTCGCCGGGATCGATATCGACGCGCATGGCACCGGCTTGCTGGGCCTGCCTGGTCATCCGCGAGACGGATTCGACAATCCGCCCTCGCACCTCGTGCAACCGCGGATCGGCCTGTATCTCGGCGTGCAGATTCGGCTCGATCGCCGATGCGAGCGCCCCGACCCGTCGCTGCGCACATTCGTGCAGAAACCGCGCAAGCGCTGGCCACGCCGCATCCTCCTGCTCCAATGCGGTCGCCGCCATCTGGGCCAGCTCCGCGAGGTAGGACCGGGCAGTCTCGGCGATCAACGCATCCCGATCCGGGAAGTGCCGATACAACGTGCCGACACCCACACCCGCCCGATCCGCGATCTCCTTCATCGGCACATCGACACCGTGCTCACGGAAGGTCACCAGCGTCGCGGCAATGATCTGATCCCGGTTGTTCCTGGCATCAGCCCTCTTCAGACCGGTCGTCGCCCTCACCTCCGAGTTTAAGTGGACGAAATCCTTCCACTTACTGTACGCTCCCTCTTAACCGGACGAAATTCGTCCACTTAACCAGAAGGTGTTGTCATGAACAAGACGGTTCTGATCTCCGGTGCGGGCATCGGCGGTGCGACCCTGGCGTACTGGCTGGCCGACCGCGGCTTCCGGGTCACGGTGGTCGAGCGGGCGACAGGCCAACGCTCGAGTGGAAATCCGGTCGACGTCAAGGGACCCGCCATCGATGTGGCCGAGCGCATGGGCATCATGGCGCAACTGCGCGCCGCGAATTCCGCTGTGTCCCAGATGAATTTCGTCAACGCGAGCGGCCGCCGCATCGCCGGGGTCGATCTGAAGGCCTTCCAGGGATCGGCGGGCGACCGCGAGGTCGAGATCCCCCGAGCCGATCTCGCCACGATCCTGCTCGACGCCAGCCGCGACAGCGCCGACTTCCTGTGGGGCGACACCATTACCGGCCTGTCACAGCACACCGACGGCGTCGATGTCACCTTCGAACATGCCGATCCGCGCCGCTTCGACTTCGTGATCGGCGCGGACGGCCTGCATTCGGTGGTGCGCCGCCTGACCTTCGGCGATGAATCCGAATTCGTCCGGCATATGGGCATCTACATCGCGACCATCCGAATCGATGAGCCATTCGGCAGCGACCGCGAAGTCCTCATCTACAACACGCCGGGACGGGCGCTGTCGGTGCACCCGACGAAGGGCCGCGCTCTCGCGGCGTTTATGTTCCGGCACAAGGGCGTTCCCGGTTTCGACCATCGCGACACCGAACTGCACAAGCGCCTGGTCATCGAGGCCTTCACCGACCAGGGCTGGCGGGTTCCCGAATTGCTGGACCGCGTCCGCGACACCGACGACCTGTTCTTCGATGCCGTCAGCAAGGGCGAACTCCCGCGCTGGTCGCACGGACGCATCGCGCTGCTCGGTGATGCCGCATCCTGCGTCTCACTGTTCGGCGACGGCTCCACCCTCGCGATCGCCGGGGCGTACACGTTGGCGGAGGAACTGGCGGGCGCACCGGAGGACCACCAGGCCGCGTTCCAGCGCTACGAGACCCGGCACCGGGTGCTGGTCGATCCCAAACTCAATGGCGTGGCCACTGCGGCATCGATGCTCATACCGGCGACGAAGGCCGGAATCGCGCTGCGCAATACCGCAACTCGCGTCCTTCCCGCTGTCACGGCACTCCGCGATCGGGCCAGGTGCGCCGCTTGAAAGGTGCCGTTCGCCACTGGCGATACCGCCGCGAATTTCGGCATCCGGTCGCGGAGAACAGGCTCGGCGTTTTCCCTTCACCTCCCCTGTTCAGAGGGTGGTAGGGAGCCCGAAGCCCGGGAAGAGGGTGGCGTCGAGGAAGACCGTGATTCGGTCGATGGCTTCGTCGCGGAGGGTGAGTAGGTGGATGGAATGTGCCTGGTAGGTGTCGTTTTGGTCGCGGCGGTAGTAGGCGATGGCGGGTTGGGTGTTGGCGGAGGTGGGGATTGCGCGCCAGAGGTCGGGGGTGGAACCACACCTGTCGGTGAAGAAGGCCACGACGTGGGCGCGTCCTGCGAACCAGAGCAGGGCGGGTGGCATTTCGAGGACTACATCGTCGCGCAGGAGTTTGGCGAAAGCAGCCATGTCGGCGTTGCCGAAGGTGGTTACGTAGCGGTCGATCATCGCGCGTTCGTCCGGGCTCAACGATTCCGATACGTGGTCGAGCATGGGGGCGTCTTTCTCCAATTGGGCGTGCGCGCGTTGCAGTGCGCTATTGACTGCGGTGGGGGAGGTTTCGAGTAGGTCGGCGACTTCGGCCGCGGACCAGGCGAGTACGTCGCGCAGGATCAGGACCGCGCGTTGTCGGGCGGGTAGGTATTGCAGTGCCGCTATGAATGCGAGTCGGATGCCGCTTCGGGCGGCGACCACGGTCGCCGGATCATCGGACGCGGTGCCGAGCAGTGCATCGGGAATCGGTTCCAGCCAAGGGGTTTCGGGATGACGCTGCGGTTTGGTGACCAGGCTATCGCTCGGTCCGACCAGTCCGGTCGGTAGCGCCCGCCTGCCGCGCTGTTCGAGCGCGGTCAGGCAGACATTGGTGGCGATTCGATACAGCCAAGTGCGCAGCGACGCGCGGTCCGCGTCATAACGGTCGGCCGAGCGCCATGCCCGCAGCATCGTCTCCTGCACCAGATCCTCGGCGTCGTGGATCGAGCCGAGCATCCGATAGCAGTGCGCGAGCAGTTCGGGCCGGTAGGGCGCGGTGCGCGCCGCGAAATCCGCACTGACCGTCATGGGTGCCAAACCTACCGAGGATGTGCTGGTCATGCCTGCACCCCGCTGCGGTCGTCGCCGGCTGCCGAGGCGGCCATTCCAGCGCCCGGTGTGTCCGCAGGGCCGGCCGCAACCGGCTCGGTGGCGTGGGGCGCACCGGCCGGAATCAGCAGACCGATCGCGGCACCGAGCAGCGCGAGCACGGCAGCGGTGGCGATGGCGGCCGCGAAACCGTCACTGAAGGCCCGCGCGCTGGCGAAGCCGCCAACGGCAGCGAAAACCGCTGCGGGGACGGCGATTCCAAAGGCGCCACCGAGTTGGCGCAGGGTGTTGTAGGTTCCCGATGCGGCCCCGACCGCGGGCATCGGAACGGCCCGCAGTACCGCGCTCTGCGCGGCGGGAATCGCCATCGACACACCGACGCCGGAGATGATGAAGGGCGCGATCATCGCCGCATACGACAGGTCCGGTCCGGCGGTGAGGGCGATCCACCCGTAGCCGATGGCCTGCATGAGCAAACCGGTGACAACCAGCGGACGCTCACCGAACCGGTTGACCTGCTTACCCGCGATCGGTGCCACGAGGAACAGCGTGACCGTCCACGGTGCCAAACGCAGTCCGGCGCCGAGCGGGCCCTGCTGCTGCACGATCTGCAAGAACTGAGCGAAGAAGAACGCACCACTGAAAATCGAGGCGGCCAACAGGAACCCGACCGCATTGCCGGCGGAGAAGGCGCGAGAGGCAAAGAAACGCATCGGAATCAGCGCAGCCGTGGTGCGCAGTTCCCAGCGCACGAATCCCACTGCGGCCACCGCGCCGATCAGCAATACGGAGACGACTTCCGGACTGGCCCAACCGGATTCATTGCCCCGAATCAGACCCCAGACGATTCCGAAGGCCGCGGTGCTCACCAACACGATCCCGGGAAAGTCCAATCTGCGCGCCTCGCCCACACTTTCGACCAGCCGTGTGCGCGCCAGCGGGATCAGCACCGCGCCGATCGGCAGGTTCAACCAGAAGATCCACTGCCAAGCCAGGCCCTGCACCACCGCACCGCCGACGAGCGGTCCGCCGAGGGTGGCCAATCCGGTTACCGCCGCGAATAATCCGAGTGCCTTGGTCCGCTGCTCCGGCTGGAACGCCGCCGAAAGCAAAGCCACCGCAACGGGCATGATGGCGGCGGCCCCGACGCCCTGTGCCGTCCTGGCGGCGATCAACAGACCGAGATTCGGCGCCAGCGCACATCCGGCCGAGGCCGCGCTGAACAGTGCCAGCCCACCGACGAGCACCCGTCTGCGTCCGTAGCGGTCACCGAGCGCCGCGCCCGCCATCAGCAGCACGGCGAAACTCAGGTTGTAGGCGTTGATCGTCCATTCCAACTCGCCGATCGATGCGTGCAGATCCAGCTGGATCGCATGCATCGCGGTGGTGACGACCAGTGCGTCGAGCACGATCATCAAGCCCGCCAGTGATGTCAGCGCCAGTACCCAGCGCTGCCCCGTGGTCATCTTCATTGCATTCCTCCGATGGGTTGTGCGGGTACATACCGGCGCCGCCGCGCGGATTCATCGGAGGTTGCGAAAAAAGTTTCTAGGAACGCGAAGGCACGAGATCAGCGACGACAGGGGCTTTGCGCAGGGTGCGCACCCAGACGGCGAAGCCCCACGCGACGAAGCCCGCATAGATCAGATACAGCGTCGCCGACGGGTAATAGCCCGCCTGCAACAGCAATGGCACGCCGACGAGGTCGACGGCGATCCAGATCAGCCAGAATTCGGCGAGCCCGCGCGCCATCCCGTAGGTCGCCAGCACCGATCCGGTGAAGATCCATGCCTCCGCCCACGGTCCATAGGAACCGATCAACGCGAACAATCGAGCGAATGCGGCCGTGCCGACCAACATGGCCGCCACCAGCACGAGCCGCTCACGCCCGCTTGCCCAGCGCGGCATGACGCCGCGGTGCTCGAGTCCGGTTTCGGCGTGGGCATGCCGATACCAACTCCACCAGCCGTACATGCTGACCGCGATGAACATCAGCTGACGACCGGCCTGCCCGGCCATATTCAAATGCTGTGGCGTATGGAAGATTCCGCCGACGAAAACGGTGAACAACAGCGCATTGCCCGCGATCCCGATCGGCCACGCCCACACCCGCCGTCGCATTCCGCCGACCGCGGAGGCCAGCCCGAAGCCATTGCCGATGATCTCGCGCCAGAGGATCTCCGAGCCCGCGATATGCAGCTTCGCGTCGAGCAGCGCGAAAAATGGGTTCACCTCCGCTACAACCCGAGCACCTCGACTTCTCATTCCACAGCGTCCGCGGTGTCTCACGCATACCTTCGCGTTCCGGCGACGGCATTTCGTGCGGCGAGTCGGTGTGCGAGGTACGAGAAAGGTCTGCGAAGCGGCGTGCGTAACGATTGCGCAATCTGGGGTGGCGATTCGCAATATCCGCGCAACGACCTGCTCCTAGTGTTTTGGTCATGACGGCGAGCGGTACCGAGGAGCCCATCGGCGGGACGGGCATCCACATCAGCGGTTTGACGAAGACATTCCGGGTCGGCCGGAAGACGGTGCAGGCGCTGGATGAAGTGGAGCTGCATACCGAACAGGGCGCGTTCTTATCCCTGCTCGGCCCATCGGGCTGCGGCAAATCGACGGTGCTGCGCATCCTGGCCGGACTGGAGACACCGACGGCGGGCAAGGCGCTCATCGACGGTGAAACCCCCGCCCAACTGCGCAGCCGCCACGAACGCGGCATCGCCTTCCAGGATTCGGCACTGCTGCCGTGGCGTTCGGTGGAATCCAATATCAAGCTGCCGCTGCAGGTCGCGGGCATCTCACCGGATCCGGGACTGATCGCGGATCTGGTCCGGCTGGTTGGCCTCGACGGCTTCGAGAAGGCCAAACCGGCGCAGCTGTCGGGTGGCATGCGCCAGCGTGTTTCGATCGCGCGCGCCCTGGTCGTCAAGCCGACCGTGCTGCTGCTCGACGAGCCGTTCGGCGCACTCGACGATATGACCAGGCAGCGGCTGAATCTGGAATTGTTGCGGATTTGGACTGAGAAGCCAGCGACCACACTGATGGTCACACACGGCATCGCGGAGGCCGTATTTCTTTCCGATGTCGTCGCGGTGATGAGTCCGCGGCCGGGCCGGGTGCTGGAACTGGTGAAGATCGATCTGCCGCGCCCGCGCACGCCGGAGATGATGCGCACACCGGAATTCCACAAGTTGCATGATTACCTTTCCGAGCTGTTGTTCGGAAAGTCCGGCAAGGGCGGTGTCGCATGAGTGAGCGAATCATGTGTCGCGCAGCATCGGAACGGTCCGCGAGGTACGGCGATGAATGACAATCGAGAGCCGCGCTCGCATGAGGTGACCAGATGCCTGTCCCGCGCGCGCCAGGGGTACCAGCAGGTCGGCGGACAGGATCAGCCGCGACCGTCGGTGGCATGGCGCCGCAGTCGAGGGGATGTGGCATGAAACGGATCGGCGGACTGATCGGCGTACTCGGATTGATCGCGATCTGGTGGCTGCTGGCGGCGCTGGAGGTCGCGGGTGGCACGATCCCGAGTCCGTGGACTGTCCTGCACAACATGTACAGCGACGGTTGGGATCTGTACGGACCCAACTTCCGGATCACGGCGCTCGGCGCGCTGAAGGGATTCATCTGGGGTAATGCGCTGGCCATCGGTCTGGCGTTCCTGATCGTGCTGATCCCGTGGATCGAACCGCTCGCCACCCAGCTGGCTATCCTCAGTTACTGCATTCCACTGCTCGCGCTCGGGCCGATCATTCTGGTGGTCTTCGGCGGGCGCACCCCGACGGTATTCCTCGCGGCGATGTACTGCTTCTTCACCACCATGGTCGGCACGGTCACCGGACTCCGCTCGGCCGATGTCACCAGCCTCGATCTGGTGCGGGCCTACGGCGGCGGCCGCTGGCAACAGCTCTACCGGGTGCAGGCGATCGCCGCGCTGCCGAATATGTTCGCGGCGTTGAAGATTGCCGCGCCGTCCGCTGTGCTCGGCGCGATCATCGGTGAATACCTCGGTGGTGTCGACAGCGGCATCGGCGTCGCGCTGACCGCCGCGCAAACCGCCTACAACGTGCCGCGTACCTGGGGGATGGCACTGGCCGCCGCCGCTCTCGCCGGGCTCGGCTACGCGATTGTCGCCCTGGTCGCCCGATTGGTCACCCCCTGGACCGCGCAGGAGCCGACATGAGCCGCGCCTCTCATGCAGACAGCTTGCTCGCCGAGGGTAGTGATAGGGCGGTCGAATGCGGCATTGGCGACCATCATTCGACTCCGCTCGGGGGAACTGCCTGGGGCCGAGCTCGATACGGCCGAAGCTATCGCGGCACTCGACGTCCGCGTGCGCAGTCGCCCGGTAGCGTGCGGCGAGTTGGCGTGCGTCGGGCAAAGCAGTGCGCGTCGGGCGAGACCGCCCGCGGCCGGGTTGGAGGAGTGCGATTCTCAATGATGATGTCAAGCCTTCAAGATCAGTTTGGGCGTCTGGTGTCAGGCGGCGGTGGCCGCGTGGTCGGGCGGGGCTGGGGCGTAGGTGCGGCCCTCGCGCAGAAGTGCCCAGAGGACGTTGACCCGGCGTCGAGCGAGGGCGAGCACCGCCTGATTATGGTGTTTGCCTTCAGATCTTTTGCGGTCGTAGAAGATTCGCGATTGCTCATGGAATCGGATACTGATCAGTGCCGAGGTGTAGAACATGTGGTGCAATCCTCGGTGATAGCGCCGGGGCCGGTGCAGATTGCCCGATATTCGTCCAGAGTCCCGGGGTGCTGGTGCGACGCCACCGTAGCCGGCCAGGTGGTTGGGCGAATCGAAGACCGTCATGTCGCCGCCGGTGGCAGCCAGGAACGTGGCGCCCATGAGCGGACCGATACCGGACATGCTCAGCAGGATTTCGGCGGTATGGTGGCGGCGAAATCGGCCCTCGATGAGCTTGTCGATGTATTTGAGCTGCTCGTCGAGGGTGATCACCCCCTTGGCCATGTCGGCCACCAACTCGGCGGCCAACCGTTGTCCGGGCAAGGTGGTGTGCTGGGCGGTGGCCGCGGTGACGGCCCTGACCGCCAGCGCCCCAGCTCCTTTGACCTTCTGCAAGCGCAGCCATTGCTCGACCTCGGCGACACCTGCCCGCCGCAGAGCGTCGGGGGTCTGATAGCCGGTGAGCAGCACCAGCGGTCCCTTGTTGGTCAAGTCCAGGGCTCGCTCGAGGGCGGGGCTGATGCTCAGCAACTGCTGGTGCAGCCGGTTGACCAGCCGGACACGGTCGCCGGCGAGGTCACGACGGCGGGCAACGAGCATCCGCAGTTCCACGATGAGCTCGTCATCGATACGCATCGGGGACAGATCGCGGCGAATACGGACCTGATCGGCGATGATCGCCGCGTCCTTCGCGTCGGTCCTTCCAGCGCCACGGTAGCCATCAGCGGCCCGGTTGACCTGGGTGCCGCTGATGTAGAAGACCCGTTGATGGTGGGCTGCGAGCAAGGTCAACAGCAGCGCGGACTCGCCGGTGACGATATCCACGGCCCAGTCGACCTGGTCGCCCAGAGTAGTGATCTTGTCGATCAGATCCAACAGGGCTGTCTCGTCATTGTGAACTCTGCGCGACAGCAGCCGGTTGCCGTCGGTGTCGATTACCACCGCATGGTGATGTTCCTTGCCGATGTCGACTCCGGCCCAAGCACACTCCAAGATCGCCTCCCTCGCTCACCAAACCGGTTGCACCACAGACGACTTCGCTGGCCTATCCCTACGGAGCGACTGGTTCGCAATTCTCAATCAGCAGCCGAGTCGTCGAGGGGGTGCTGGGCGGCCAATCGTGTTAAGCCACAACCGATGCAGATGACTGAGAGCCATACCCGGCACCCCTGGGCACCAAGACCCTACGACTGGCCCGAGCAACCCACGAAAGAGGGTAGGGATGACTGACGAACTTGTGCCGATGGACAACATGACCGCCGCCGCGCCGCCGCCCGTCGAGGCGAGCACGCGGCCCCAGCGCAGCGCCGCCGCCGGAATGCTCAATGTCCTCACCCGCATCGGCCGCTTCCTGTTCCCCCTGGTCACCGCGCTATTGCTGATGCTGGTGATCTGGTACGTCTTCCTCCATGCCTTCCCCCAGGTCGGGCCGCGAGTAGGCAAAACACCCAGCGACATCTGGAAGTACCTGTTCAACTCCTCCGGCGCACACACCGCACGTCAGGCCATCTTCGACGACCTACAGATCACCTTGCGCGACGCCGCGATCGGCTTCGGCGTCGGTATGCTCGCGGCACTCGTCGTCGCGGCGCTGTTCGTCTCGTTCTCCGCGGTCGAACAGACATTCATGCCGGTCGCCATGCTGTTGCGTTCGGTGCCCCTGGTAGCGCTGACTCCGATCATCGTGCTGGTGTTCGGGCGCGGACTCGCCGGTGTGACGGTGCTCGCGGCGATCGTGGTGTTCTTCCCGGCACTGGTCATGATCATGGCCGGTCTGCGCAATGCACCGCGGCAGGCGATGGACCTGGTGGCCGCGTACGGCGGCTCCCGCTGGACCGGACTGCGCATGGTCGCCGTGCCCGCCGCCCTGCCCTCGGTCTTCGCGGCGGCGCGAATTTCGGTGCCCGGTGCGCTGATCGGCGCATTACTCGGTGAATGGTTGGGTAGCGGCACTGGATTGGGAGCCAGTCTGATTCGCGCTATCCCGACCTTCCAATACAGCAAGCTGTGGGCCTCGATCGTGATCGTGACCATCGTCTCGGTGCTGCTGTACGCGATTGTCGGGGTCATCGAGAACCTGGTGCTGGCCCGCTTCGGGCCCGAGGCGGGCCGCCGCTGACCGGTCAGTTTTCGCAAAATCAATGCTCGGAACGCCAAAGTAAAGAAATCGAAACGGAATCCCCCTAGATTCGGCCCATGAACCCCGTACAACGCTCTTCGTTCGGGCCGAACCTGAACCGGCGATCCCTGCTTCGTTACTCCGCGCTGGCCGGCGCCGCATTGGGCGGCGCGAGCCTGTTGGCCGCATGTGGCGATGATTCGAAAGACTCGTCGGGCGGGTCGGTGGCGGACGGATCCAAGTACGGTTCCGTCGCGGTCCAGCTGTCCTGGCTCAAGAACATCGAATTCGCGGGCGAGTACTTCGCCGATTCCAAGGGCTACTACAAGGAGGCCGGATTCGGTTCGGTGAATTTGATCGCCGGTGGCGCGGCGAGCACCTCGGTCGAGGCGGGACTGGATACCGGCAAGGTCTGGCTCGGCACCTCGGCCCCGCAGACCACCGCGCCCGCGATCCTGGAGGGACTACCCGCCAAGATCGTCGCGACCACCTATCAGAAGAACCCGTTCTGTATCGTCAGCTCCGCCGCCCGGCCAATCAAGACCCCGCAGGATATGAAGGGTCGCAAGATCGGCGTCCAGGACACCAATCAGCTGATCTTCAACGCACTGTTGAATGCCAACGGCATGAAGCCGAGCGATGTGACCATCGTGCCGGCGCAATACGATCCGACCCCGCTGGCCAACGGTGAGGTCGACGGCTGGGTCAGCTATGTGACCAATGAGCCGATCACGTTGACCGCCAAGGGATTCCCGAATATCAACTTCCTCTTCGCCGACTACAACCTGCCGCTGGTGGCCGAGACCCTGACGGTCAAGCAGTCCACCATCGATAAGGAACGCGACAAGCTGAAGGCGTTCCTGATCGCCGAGATCAAGGGCTGGAAAGATGCGGTCGCGAATCCGGCCGAATCGGCGCGTCTGGCGGTCGAGGTATACGGCAAGGATCAGAAACTCGATCTGAATGAACAAACCCAGGAGGCGACCGCGCAGAACGGCCTCGTCGTCTCGGCTGATTCGACCGCCAATGGTTTGCTGACCATGACCGATCAGTTGATCGAGCAGAATATCGCCGCGCTGCGCAATGCCAAGATCGATATCAAGGCCGACCAGCTTTTCGACCTCTCGGTGCTGCGCGAGGTGTACGCGGAGAACCCGGGCCTGAAGTAGAGCTAGAGCGCCACCGGGGCGTTGGCCGGTAGTTCCCTGAATTGCGGTTCCGCGCTCCGGTTTTCGGAGCTCCGCTGCCCGCCTCCGGATCGGGCGACAAGCAGTTCCGCGGCGATCGAAACGGCGACCTCGGCGGCGGTGCGTGCCCCGATATCGAGACCGGCGGGGGAATGCAGGCGGGCCAGCGTCGCGTCGTCGAAACCGCCCGCTCTCAGGTCTTCGATGCGTCTCAGATGCGCGGACCATGAGCCGTTTGCGGCGAGGTAACCCAGTTCGGGTAGTCGCAGTGCCACAGTGAGCAGCGGGATTTCGAACGTCGGATCGTGCCCGAGTACGACAATCGCCGTGCTGCTGTCGATTTCGCCCGCCGCCGAGAGGGTGTTCAGGTATCGGTGCGGCCAGTCGACGACCACCTCGGCGCCCGGGAAGGCATCCGGCGTTGCGAAGGTGTCGCGGGAGTCGCAGATGGTTACGCGGTAGCCGAGCAGTTTGGCCTGTACGGACAGCGCTGCGGCAAAGGCGTTGGCGCCGAAGATGATCAGTCGCGGCGGCGGTGGGAACGAGGCCACGAACACATCGGATTCGGGCAGCGCGACCAGTTCCGTCGCATGTCGCTGCGGGGTGATCAGATGCTGTCCGATCAGATCCGGGTCCGGGTTCCACACCACGGTGAACAGGGTAACCCTGCGGTGCGCGGCGATTTCCGCGGCGATGGAGGGGAATTCCGGGAAGTCCCGCCGTGAGAACGGCTCGACGAAAACA
Source organism: Nocardia sp. NPDC050630 (assembly GCF_044457245.1). Lineage (NCBI taxonomy): Bacteria > Bacillati > Actinomycetota > Actinomycetes > Mycobacteriales > Nocardiaceae > Nocardia > Nocardia sp. NPDC050630. The sequence goes on along the minus strand of NZ_JBITGN010000006.1, from coordinate 125,281 downwards.
TCGACCATGCCGCCGGAGTCCAAGCCGGGCTCACCCGGCGGAACGCCCAAGCGGTGCAGTCCGCGTCGACCGCTGCGCGCGGCATCGGCCGCCGCCTCGATCACGGTCGTTTCGACGCTGCCGCCGAGGAGCGAACCATAGACCGCGCCATTGGCATCTACCAGGATCGATGTCCCCACCGGCAGCGGCCCGGAACCAACAGTTCGCACGACGGTGGCCAGTCCACCTGTCCGGCCCGAATGCCACACCCGCAATAGGTCCTCGACGATGTCCCGCATCTGTTCAGCTCCGCTCACGCGTGCGGCGCGGCCGGGAAGTCACGATCATCGCCTGTCGCCAAATCGTCGCACGTGACGCACACCATATCCTTATTACCGACCAAATAGGTGCGCCCCCCGGAATCTCTAACGGCTGCTTGATACACCGAGGTCCAATGCTTGTGGGACATCACAACCGGATGCCCTGGTGTGTTGTGGAACACAGCTCTCGCGAGGCCGCTCGGTGCCGCGGCGGCCGCGCCGAGTACCCGGGCGACCACATCAGCTCCGACATCGGGGGTATCCACCGGCATGATCGCGACGTACTCGGCGGGCGTGCGCGCGACGGCTCGCAAACCCGCCCGCACCGAGGCCCCGAGTCCGGTCGCCCAGTCGGCTGCCCACACATGATCGACACCCTCCGGTAGGTCGACCGCGGCCGGTGCCGGACCGGTTGCGCCGAGCACCACGATCACCGGATCGCAGCCGCCGTCGCGCAGTGCCGCCACCGCCGACCGCAGCCAGGCGCCGCCCTCGGCCAATGCCTTGGGCATCCCGTAGCGCGTCCCGGCTCCCGCGGCCAGGACGATGCCCGCGCAGACCGGTTCGGGTGATGCAGCCATGAAAAGACGGTAGCCCGGTCGCGTAGCCAGTGAGTTACGGAAGAGTGCTGTGACGTCGACAGTCGGACGCTGACGACACGCCGGAAGTGATCTATCCCTTTCGACTGGCGACCGGGTCGGTCGTATTCGATGCTGGTTCGATGACAGACGACGGGTTGGGGCTAGCGGAATTCAACGCGTTGCCCGAAGCGGAGGCGAACGCGGCCTTGCTCGCGTGTTGCTCGTCGCCGGAATGGGCGCGTGCGCTGGTCGCCGGGCGGCCGTACCCGAATATCGATGCCCTCTTCGATGCTGCCGACGCGGTGCTGGCGGAGTTGTCCGAGGCGGAGATCGATCGCGCACTCGACGGACATCCCCGTATCGGTGCCCGACCCGATACTGCGGCATCGGTGCGCGAGCAGGCCGGGGTGGCCGGGGCCGGGGATGCGGTGCGGGCGGGACTGGCCGATGGCAATCTGGCCTATGAGGAGAAGTTCGGCCATATCTATCTGGTGTGCGCGACCGGTAAGTCCGGGGAGGAGCTGCTCGATTTGCTCACCGCCCGGCTCGGAAATGATCCGGAGACCGAAAGGCGGGTTATGCGAACGGAATTGGCGAAGATCAATCGGATTCGGTTGGCACGGCTGCAATCATGAGCACGCTCGGTACACATGTGCTCGACGCCGTCGCGGGTGCGCCGGCGGCCGGTATCGCGGTGGTGCTCTATCGAGATAGCGAGGTGCTCGGTTCCGGAACCACCGATGACGATGGCAGGATCGCCTCGCTCGGTGCGGCATTGTCACCCGGCACCTATCGGCTGGTGTTCGACACCGGCGCATATTTCGCCGCGCGCGAGGTCGAATCGTTCTATCCGGAGGTCTGCGTCACCTTCGTCGTCATCGAAGAGCGGCACTACCACGTGCCATTGTTGTTGTCGCCCTTCGCCTTTTCCACCTACCGAGGGAGCTGAGCCATTCATGGAGCTGACCGGGCCGATCGTGCTGTCCGACAACCGGTATGGAAAGGCCGAGAATCGTATCGTCCGGATCTACCGGGACCAGCCGCGTCACGAGATCCGCGATGTGAACGTATCCACGGTGCTGCGTGGCGATTTCGCCGACGCATATGTCGCCGGTGACCAGTCGAAGGTGCTGCCCACCGACAGCCAGAAGCAGACCGCCTATGCGTACGCGAAGAAACCTGGGCTGCAACCGATCGAGGACTATGCGCTCACGCTCGCCGCACATTTCGTCGACGAGATCGCACCGGTCGACAGCGCGCGCGTCGAGGTCGAGGAGTATGCCTGGCAGCGGGTTACCGTCGACGGCAGCGAGCACGATCACACCTGGGTGCGGCAGGGTTCGGAGGTGCGGACCGCGACGGTAACGGTGTCGGGTAAGGGCGAGCGGCAGCAGGCCTGGGTGATCGGCGGGGTCAAGGATCTGGTGATTCTCAAGTCGACCGGCTCGGAGTTCGCCGACTTTCTCACCGACGACTTCACCGTGCTCGCGCCGACGGATGACCGGATGCTCGCGACCTCCCTCGTCGCGCAGTGGCGTTTCGCCGCCGCGACCGGTGTGAACTGGGATGCGGTATATGCCGGGATCCGGCAGCGGATGATCGAGGTCTTCGCGACGCTGCACTCCAAGGCTATGCAGCAGACGCTGTTCGAAATGGGCAAGGCCGCGCTCGAGGCATTTCCTGTGCTCGCCGAAATCCGGCTGGCCGCGCCGAATAAGCATCATTTCGACTACGACCTCGCTCGATTCGGCATCGAGAACCACGGCGAGGTCTTCCACGCCGACGACCGGCCCTACGGACTCATCCATGCCACTGTGCAGCGCGAAGATGCCCCGGAAGCCGGACCCGCATGGCTACCGTAGATGCCATGACGACTACGACGGTCATCGACGGGTGCGCCGTGGCGACCGTCGATCCGAACGGCACCGAATACCGTCGCGGGCATGTGACGGTGCGGGGCAACCGGATCACCGCGGTCGGTGCGGGTGCTGCGCCCGATCTCGGCGCGGATGTGCACCGCATCGATGGCCGTGGCTGCCTGCTCACGCCCGGATTGGTCAACACCCATCACCATCTCTACCAGTGGATCAGCCGAGGGCTGGCCGCGGACAACACGCTTTTCGAATGGCTCACCACGCTCTATCCGATCTGGGCGGGCATCGATGAAGACGCGGTTCGCATTGCCGCGACCGGTGCGCTCAGCGCGCTGGCTCGTACCGGTTGCACCACGTCCACCGACCATCACTATGTATTCCCGCGCGAAGGCGGTGACCTGCTCGGCGCGGAAATCGCCGCGGCCGCCGAGGTCGGCTTGCGATTCCATCCGACGCGCGGCTCGATGGATCTCGGCCGGAGTTCGGGCGGGCTGCCGCCCGATGAGGTGGTGCAGACTCTCGACGTCATTCTCGCCGCGAGCGCGGATGCCGTTGCGCGTTGGCATGATCCGTCCTTCGATTCGATGCTGCGGATCGCACTCGCACCATGTTCGCCGTTCTCGGTGACCACCGAGTTGCTCCGCGAATCCGCTGTGCTGGCACGCGATCTCGGCGTACGGCTGCATACGCACCTGGCCGAGACGATCGATGAAGCGGAGTTCTGTGCGGATAAATTCGGCTGCACACCAGCGCAGTACATGGAGCGCCTCGGCTGGCTGGGATCGGATGTCTGGTACGCCCATGGCATCCACCTCGACGATGCCGCCATCGAGACCATGGCGAAAACCGGTACCGGAGTGGCACATTGTCCAACCTCGAATGCGCGGATCGGCGCGGGTACGGCGCGCACAGCGGAGCTCGTCGCGGCGGGGGTCCCGGTAGGGCTCGGCGTGGACGGTGCGGCGAGCAATGAATCCAGTTCGATGATCGAGGAGCCGCGCAATGCGCTGCTCTATGCCAGGGCCAAGGGCGGACCGCGCGCGATCAGTACTCGAAAAGCCTTGGAGCTGGCCACTATCGGTGGTGCGCGGGTGCTGGGGCGAGCAGCCGAAATCGGGTCGATCGAACCCGGCAAGCTTGCCGATCTCGCTTTATGGCGGCTCGATACGCCCGCCCACGCGGGCATCGGTGACCCGGTGACGGCATTGATTCTCGGTTCGGCGCCGCCACTGGCGGCGTTGATGGTCAACGGGCGCATCGTTGTTCGGGATGCTGAGGTGCGCACGGTCGACGAGGAGAAAGTCGGCGGCGAGGTCGCGCGGGCGCAGGCGGCGCTGGTCGCGAAGGCGGGCTGACTCGCGGTCCAACGCCGCTCGAGCAGTTCGGAGCCCGCGGCGAGCAGCGGGCTGGTTGCCCACTCGTATCCCCGCTGTCGATTGGCCTTCTCCGAGGCCGCGGATGTCCGCCGATCGGAAGGTCCGAGGAGTAAACGGCTTGTCCGGCGGGGCCGCAAGTTGCCGCGGATCAAGGCGAATGACCTGATCAGGCGGATTTGCTGAATACTGGAACAGAGATGTCTCGGACTGTGCGGATCCGCGGGCGCGGGATGCTCGGTTCAGCGGGTAACGACCGCGCAACCTGGGGCGGTTGTCGCGCAACATCGCGGCAACCCGCGGCTTCTACTGTGTCGGCAGCGGTAGTGGAGCGAGGTGTGGCGTGGATCTGGACACGATTCGGGATGTGGTTGTGGCTCGGGGGCGGGCTGACCTGGCTTTTGTCGGTGGGAGCTGTGGAGTGCTCGCTGGGGGCACGTTTTTGTTTTCCGAGCCGCAGGACGGGTTGGAGCGGCTGGTCGATATCACTGGGCTCGGGTGGGCGGCGTTGACTGTGACGGGGGAGGGCTTGGAGATCGCGGCCACCTGCACATTGGCGCAGTTGGCGGGGGCTGGCGTGGGGCGGGAGTTGGGGGTGGAGGTATTGCGGGCGCAGTGGCCGGGGACCGCGGTGTTCGCGCGGGCGTGTCGGGCGTTGGTGGCCTCGCACAAGATATGGCGGACGGCGACGGTGGGTGGGAACGTGTGTTTGTCGTTGCCCGCCGGGGCGGTGTTGGGGGCCCTGGTGGCGTTGGACGGTGTAGCGCTGGTGTGGGCACCGGATGGTTCAGATCGTCGGATCCCGTTGCGTGAGTTCGTGCTCGGGCCGGGATGTAATGTGCTCGGCTCGGGTGATGTGTTGCGGTCGATTACTATCCCGACTCGAAGTCTGCACGCACGCACGGCATTTCGGAAGATCGCCCTTGCTCCGCTCGGCCGTTCCGGTGCGGTTGTCATGGGTCGGCGGGAGGCTGACGGTGGCACCGCGCTGACCATAACCGCGGCGACGACCCGTCCGATCGTGCTGGATTTCGCTGCCACACCAGATGATGCCGAGGTGCGGGGTGCGGTGGCCGCGATCGACCCGACGCTCTGGTTCGACGATCCGCATGGCGCACCGGACTGGCGTCGCCATATCGCCGGTGTGCTCGCTCGTGAGGTTGCGACCGAGCTCCGCGAAGCCGGTGATGGGCAATGAGATTCGAGATCGACGGCCAGTCGGTGCAGGCCGAACCGCGTCCTGGCCAATGCCTGCGGACGTTATTGCGCGAACACGGCCATTTCGCGGTGAAGAAGGGTTGTGATGCGGGCGATTGCGGTGCGTGCACCGTGCAACTCGACGGCATCCCCGTGCACTCGTGCATCATTCCCGCCTACCGTGCCGCCGACCGCACCATAACCACCGCATCCGGTCTCGGCACCGCTGAAGAGCCGCACCCTGTCCAGCAACGTTTCGTCGATTCCGCCGCCTTCCAATGCGGCTTCTGCACCGCGGGCATGGTGGTCACCGCCGCGGGCCTCGGCTGCGGCGGCCCTACCGCCCCGGATCCCGAGGCGCTACCGGAGCTCATGAAGGGAAATCTCTGCCGCTGCACCGGATATCGCGCGATCGTCGATGCGCTCGGCGCGGCTTCCCGCACGGACCCGGATGTCGTCTCGGCGTGTGGTGCGACCGCATCGCTGAACCCGGTTTCGGCACCGAGCGAACGTGCGACTGCTGGTCCCGAATCGACGAGCGACCAACTCCGCGCCAGTGGAGATGGGCCACCGGCCAGCGCCGATGACTTGGGCGCGGATCCCGATGCCATCTCGGCGCATGATGCGGACGCAACCGCATATCCGAGCCTCGACAGTAGGGATGGGGAGCAGGTCGACTCCAATGCTCGGCACATCTCATCGGACGAGGCCGCCGGACGAGCGGGCACCGGTGCCGGCGCACCTGCCGGACCCCGAATTGTCACGGGCACAGAGCCCTTCACCTTCGACGTCGGCACCGAGGGCGGGGACGCACCGCCCACGACCCCCCTGCATATCGCAGTGCTACCGAGCCCACACCCCCACGCGCGAATCGTATCCATCGACACCTCCGCCGCCGAAAACCTACCGGGCGTGCACGTAGTGCTCACCTACGCCGACGCTCCCGATATCGCCTTTTCCACCGCACGTCACGAAATTCGAGCCGACGATCCGGACGACACCTACGTGCTGGATCGCACGGTGCGATTCATCGGACAGCGGGTCGCCGCAGTAGTGGCGGAGAGCCTGGATATCGCCCGCGCGGGTTGCCGAGCACTAAAGGTCGAATACGAAATCCTGCCGGCGGTATTCGATCCGGCCGAGGCATTACTGCCGGAAGCGCCGAAACTGCACGACGGTAAACCGGATACGGCTCGCATCGCCGATCGCGAACGCAATCTGATCGCCGAGATCAATGGGGAGGTCGGTGACGTCGAGGCGGGCCTCGCGGCAGCGGCGAAGGTGGTCAGCGGTGTCTGGCATTCGCCGCGCGCCCAGCACGTACACCTGGAAACCCACGGCGGTATCGGCTGGTTGGACACGGACGGCAGGCTGGTCATCCGCTGCAGCACGCAGGTCCCGTTCCTGGTGCGCGACGAACTGTGCCAGATATTCGGATTACCACGTGAACGGGTCCGCGTATTCGCCAAGCGCGTCGGCGGCGGATTCGGCGCCAAACAGGAGATGCTGGCCGAGGATCTGATAGCGCTGGCGGTCCTGCGCACCGGCCGTCCCGCACAATACGAATTCACCCGCTCCGACGAATTCACCAGTGCCACTTGCCGTCATCCGATGCGGGTAGCGGTGACCGCGGGCGCGAATGGCGATGGCGTATTGACCGCACTGTCGATCGACGTGCTCGCCGATGCCGGTGCCTACGGCAATCACAGTGCGGGCGTGCTGTTTCACGGCGTCGGTGAATCCATCGAGGTCTACCGCTGCGCCAATAAGCGCGTCGAGGGGAAGACGGTCTACACCAACAACATTCCCTCCGGCGCCTTCCGCGGCTACGGCCTCGGACAGATCATCTTCGGCATCGAATCGGCGATGGATGAACTGGCGCGCGCACTCGATATCGACTCGTTCGAATTCCGCCGCCGCAATGTCATCGTCCCCGGCGACGCATTCGTCGGCGCGCAAGTGGGCGACAGCGATCTCGACTTCGGCAGCTACGGCCTCGATCAGTGTCTCGACCTCGCGGAACGAGCACTACTGCGCGGCAATGCGGTTCGCGCGCCAGGACCGGAATGGCGGGTCGGCACCGGTATGGCGCTGGCCATGATCGCCACCATCCCACCGCGCGGCCACCGCTCCGAGGCAACCGTCACCCTGCTCCCCGACGGACGCTACGAACTCCGCGTCGGCACAGTCGAATTCGGCAACGGCACCACAACGGTGCACGCCCAACTCGCGGCAACGGCACTGCACACCGACGTGCGCCGGATAGTAATCCTGCAATCGGACACCGATATCGTCGGCCACGACACTGGTGCCTTCGGATCCACCGGCCTCACCGTCGCGGGCAAGGCCGCCTATGCCGCGGCCGTGGCATTGCGCGAGCACATCCTGGTTCGGGCCGCCGAACTGACCGGTCGTGCCGAAGCGGAATGTGACCTGGTGGCCGAGGGCGTCCGCTGCGGCGATCGACTGATCGGCGCCACCGAACTCTTGGCCGACGGCGAGTTGTCCGGACACGGCGCACACGCGGGCAGCCCGCGCTCGGTCAGCTTCAATGTGCAGGCATTCCGGGTGGCCGTGCAGCCCGAGACCGGGTTGGTGCGCATCCTGCAATCCGTCCAGTCCGCCGACGCGGGCACGGTGCTCAATCCGGTCCAGTGCCGCGGTCAAGTGGTCGGCGGCGTCGCACAGGCCATCGGCACCGCCCTCTATGAGGACATGCGATCGGCACAAGGCGAGGTAACCACGCGAACGCTGCGGCACTATCACATCCCCCAGTTCGCCGACCTGCCACACACCGAGGTCTACTTCGCCGAAACCGCCGATGACCTGGGCCCACTCGGTGCCAAGTCGATGAGCGAATCCCCGTACAACCCCGTAGCGCCCGCACTGGCGAACGCTATCCGCGATGCTGTGGGGGTACGACAGACCAGTTTGCCGATGACGGCGGACCGGATCTGGCGCGCCCTTCAGGAAGGAGACCGGGTGTGAGCACCCAGCGCATGAGCATCAGGCCCGTTGGAGGCTGCGTGCGTGACCATGGAGGGCCGGGAGCGGTGCGAATCGAACCCTGCGTCGTGAGCATCGGGCCCGTTGGAGGCTGCCTGCGTGACCACGGAGGGCCGGGGAGCGGTGCGAATCGAACCCAGCGTCGTGAGCATCAGGCCCGGAGGAGGCAGCGTGCGTAATCACGGAGGGCCGGGGAGCGGCGCAAATCGAACACAGCTACCCGAGAATGTCCGCGCTCGCATCGAAGCGATGCTCGACACGGTCGATGCCGAGTTGCGGACCCGGTACCCGGGCCCGGGCGGCCGCGTCCAGCCGATCCACACCGCCTACGTGCCCGCCGACCGGGCAACCGCCGCGACCCCCGCCGAATGGGGTACGGCGGCGCTGGAGCTGCTCGATCACCACCACGAACTCCTCGCCGGAATCGACGGCACCGACGCGCTGCCCGCCGTGCGCAACCAACTCGAGCAGCGGCCGATCCAGGATCTGCGCATCGACTTCGAGGACGGCTACGGATTCCGCGCCGACGCCGAGGAGGACCGGGCCGCCGCCAATGCGGGCGCGGCACTCGCCGAGTGGGCGCGGCAACCCGGTGGGCCGACCAGCGTCGGCATCCGGATGAAGGGTTTGGCGGGTATCGAACGCGGTCGCGCCATACGCACCCTGGAGTTGGTGTTGGATGGCGCGGGCGGTGTGCCGCCGGGTTTCGTCTTCACCGTCCCGAAAATCCGTGCGGTGGAACAGGCTTCGGCGTTGGCAGTGCTGTGCGACGGACTGGAGCGCGGCTCCGGACTCGATGCGGGCACCCTGCGATTCGAACTGCAGATCGAGAGCCCGCAGGCGATTATCGCCGCCGACGGCAGCGCCCCCGTCGCCAGGATGCTTCACCTGTCCGAAGGCCGTTGCAGCGCTTTGCACTTCGGCACCTATGACTACACCGCCGCGTGCGGTATCGCCGCGCCCGATCAGGCGCTCGATCATCCGGCGGCGGATTACGCGAAGTCGATCATGCAGGTGGCCGCTGCCCAAACCGGGGTGTGGATCTGTGACGGCTCCACCCAGATCGTGCCGGACCGCGATCCGGAATCGGCACTGCTCAACCATCATCGGCTCGTCGGCCGGGCGTTGCGCCTGGGTTACTACCAGGGCTGGGATATGCATCCGGGCCACCTGATCACCCGCTGGCTGGCCACCTACGAATTCTTCCGTCGCGCCATCGATGTCGCGGTACCGCGTCTGGTCGCCTACCTCGACCGGCGTTCCAGCAGCGTCATGGACGAGCCCGCTACCGCTGAAGCCCTGGCTGCCACCGTGCTACGCGGCGTGAACTGCGGCGCACGCACCGCCGACGAACTGCGCGCGCTCGCGCCGGTACTGACGCCGGAGGTGCTGCGGGCACTCGTCGCGCGCGAGCCGATTCCGCAGGAGACGTTGTGAACGACTACGCAGGAGGTGTCATGAGCGGAAGCGATTCCGTGGACGGTGCTGGTCGGGCGACGGGTGGGCTCGACCCCACGGATTTCACGCTGCTGCCCGACCTTGCCGTCCGACCGCTCGGCGGCTCGGTCATCTGGGCCGACGACGAATTCTTCGCCGAGAAAGAGAATTTGATCAATCCCGGCCCCTCGGAATACCGGCCGTCGACCTTCGGGCACAAGGGTCAGATCTACGACGGCTGGGAAACGCGCAGGCACCGCGGCCGCCCCGGTGACGATTCCGCCATAGTGCGCTTGGGCGTACCCGCCGTCATCCGCGGCATCGTGGTGGACACCGCGTGGTTCAAGGGCAACTATCCGCCCGCGGTTTCGGTCTCCGCACTCGAGATCGACGGCTATCCACCCGCGGAAACCATTGCCGAGCGCGACGATTGGGTGCCCCTGATCGACCATGCCCCGGTAACCGGCGACAGCCGCAATCGATTTCCGATCGAGAACGAAAACCGTTGGACCCACGTGAGACTGACCATGCACCCGGACGGCGGCGTCGCCCGGCTGCGGGTACACGGCGAGGGTAGGCCCGACCCGAATCTGCTCGGTCTGGGCCCGCTGGACCTGGCCGCACTGGAAAACGGCGCCCTGGTGCTCGACTGCTCCAACCGCTTCTACAGTTCGCCGAACCAGCTGCTCTATCCGGGTCTGGCCGGAAAAATGGGTGACGGCTGGGAAACCGCTCGCCGCCGCGACGACGGCAACGACTGGGTGCGGATCCGACTGGCCGGACCCGGGCTCATCCGCCTCGCCGAGATCGATACGTCGTACTTCCTCGGCAATAGCCCGGGTTCGGCCCGGCTCACCGGCCGCACCACCGACGGCACCGAACTCGAATTGCTTGCGCGCACCGACCTGCTGCCCGATACCAGGCATCGCTTCGCGATCTCGCCGATGGCGGCCTCGGTCGAGGAGGTTCGGCTGGATATCTACCCGGACGGTGGGCTGGCACGACTGCGCCTCTACGGCGAACTCGGGGGCTGAGCGGCATGGGCGACCGCGATTTCGTCGGCTACGGCGCGACGCCACCGGATCCGCAGTGGCCCGATGCTGCGAAGATCGCGGTCCAGTTCGTCCTCAATTATGAAGAGGGCGCGGAGCACAATGTACTCGACGGTGATCCACATTCGGAGACGTTTCTCTCGGAAATGACTCCCGCGCAAGCGTTTCCGAATCGGCACATGAGCATGGAATCGCTCTACGAATACGGCTCCCGCGCCGGACTGTGGCGGGTGCTGCGCGCCTTCGAACGCCGCGACCTACCGCTGACCATTTTCGCCGTCGCCCGTGCCATGCAGCGAAATCCGGAGGCGGTGGCCGCCTTTGTCGAACTCGGTCACGAAATCGCCAGCCACGGCCTGCGCTGGCAGTCCTACCAACTCACCGACCGCGACACCGAGCGCGCGCATATGGCCGAGGCCGTGCGCATCCTCACCGAACTCACCGGCGCGGCCCCGCTCGGTTGGTACACCGGCCGCGACTCCCCGCACACCAGGGAATTGGTGGTCGAACACGGCGGTTTCGTCTACGACTCCGACTCTTACGCCGACGATCTTCCGTACTGGGTCACCGTGCACGGCCGAAACCACCTGGTCGTTCCGTACACCCTCGACACCAATGACATGCGCTTCGCCTCGCCCGCGGGCTTCCCCAGCGGCGAACAATTCTTCGCCCACCTCCGCGACGCCTTCGACGTGCTTTATCGCGAAGGGGCGGAGGGCAATCCGAAGATGCTGTCGATCGGTCTGCACTGTCGTCTGGTCGGCCGTCCGGCTCGATTGGCCTCACTGGAGCGCTTCCTCGACCACGTCCAGTCGCATGGCGACGTGTGGGTCGCGCGTCGCATCGATATCGCCGAACACTGGCGACGGGTGCATCCGGCGGTCGGCTAGGCGAAAAGATTCCGCACGAACGGCAGCGAATCCGGCAGCGACCCATTGACCGCTCCGCTGTGATCATCCGGATAGACATGCAACGTGACCGGCTGCCGATTGACCGCAAGCACCGCCGCGAACCGCAGTGTCTCCGGCGTGACCACATCGGTGTCGAGCAGTCCCTGACCCAGGAACAGCGGCTTGTCGTAACCGGATTCGGGCAGGCCGAGGTAGCGGGTCAGCAACCCGTGTAGATCCGGGATCTGTAGCAGCGGACGCGCGAACAGGTCACCGGCGACTACGCCATGGGCCGCGAGTTCGTCGCGCAGCGGGGTGACGCAGGCCTCGCGGGACCGCGCGAGCCAGTCACGACCCGAATCGTTCAGGTACGACTCGATGTCCAGGGCCGGGTAGGTGGTGCGCAGGCCATTGAGGATGTACAGCACATAAGCGGTGGTGTAATCCGACAGCCGCACCGGCGGCACGTGCGGCCCGAGCAGCGGCACGACATCCTCGATATAGGCAGGCACACCGGTGGCGACCGCGCCCCGGTAGTCGAGTTCGGGTCCGCCGAACTCGGTCGCGTAGCGCGCGGTGTAGACGGCGGCACCGCCGCCTTGTGACTGTCCGACGACCACCCAGCGCTTCGCCAGCGTGGCGTATTGCCCGGTGGCGGCCTTGACCGCGTCCACGATGTTGTGCGCTTCCACGAGCCCGTTGATGTAGGGGTGTTCGCCCGGCGAGCCGAGTCCGGCATAGTCCGCCGCCACTATCGCATACCCCTGCCGCAGCCAGGTCCCGAGATAGGCCCAGTCCCGCTCGACCGCGCTCGGCCCGGCGATGCTGTATGCGCAGTCGTCGCCGAGTCCGACCGTGCCGTGCGCCCACGCGATCACCGGCCAACCACCCGCGGGGGCTTCCCCGGGCGGGAAGTAGACCGCGGCGCTGGCTACCGTCGGCACATCGTTCGCGGTCGACGTCGTGTAGAGGATGCGGCTGGAATTCACCGCACCCGGCAGCGTCGCCGCCGTGGCCAGCGGCGCGACGGATTCCACCGTGCCCGGATCGGCGCTCGCCGCGGGCAACCGCAGGCCGAGACCACAGACGACGGCGACGGTGAACCACATTTTCCGCATAAAAGCTCCTACTCGGACGCTGAACGTCTGTCCGCGATGACTCGGTCCGTCAATCGAACCATCGGCGCCCAGCCGAGGTGGCGGAGACCACACAGACGGTTGTGAAGGTGCTCACAACCCGGAATGTCCGGCGCCTCGGATGGTGACCCCTGGGGTGATCGCAAACAGTACGAGCGTTACGCTAAAACCGCATGTCAGAGCTACCGGCGGGTAGGTTGCATCCTTGCAATTTGCGGGCAAATTTCGCAGAGTTAGCAAAGACGGTTCGAAAGCTAGCTCGGATTCACACTTGCAACAGGTAGACGGCTATTTCCTGGTGTGCCATCGTGTGGAAGTACACCCCATGGGCCTAGCAAGCCTGCAAATTGCCGCCACAGCAGTCCGAGCGATGCTCGACCGTGGGGCACCGAAACGAAGAAGTGGAGTCAGAGATGTCGAACGTCGGCACCCCGAAGACCGCTGCGGAGATCCAGCAGGACTGGGACACCAACCCGCGCTGGAAGGGCGTCACCCGCAACTACACCGCCGACCAGGTGTCGAAGCTGCAGGGCACCGTCGTCGAAGAGGCCACCCTCGCCCGTCGTGGCTCGGAGATCCTCTGGGATCTGGTCAACAACGAGGACTACATCAACTCCCTCGGTGCCCTCACCGGTAACCAGGCGGTCCAGCAGGTCCGCGCCGGCCTGAAGGCCATCTACCTGTCCGGTTGGCAGGTCGCCGGTGACGCGAACCTGTCCGGCCACACCTACCCGGACCAGTCGCTGTACCCGGCCAACTCGGTGCCGTCCGTGGTGCGCCGCATCAACAACGCGTTGCTGCGCGCCGACGAGATCGCCAAGGTCGAGGGCGACACCTCGGTGTCCAACTGGCTGGCCCCGATTGTCGCCGACGCCGAGGCCGGCTTCGGTGGCGCACTGAACGCCTACGAACTGCAGAAGGCCATGATCGCCGCCGGCGCCGCCGGTGTGCACTGGGAGGACCAGCTGGCCTCCGAGAAGAAGTGTGGCCACCTGGGCGGCAAGGTGCTGATCCCGACCCAGCAGCACATCCGCACCCTGACCTCGGCTCGCCTCGCGGCCGACGTCGCCGACGTGCCTTCGGTCATCATCGCCCGCACCGACGCCGAGGCCGCCACCCTGATCACCTCGGACGTGGACGAGCGCGACCGTGAGTTCCTGGACGGCACCCGCACCGCGGAGGGCTTCTTCGGTGTGAAGAACGGCATCGAGCCCTGCATCGCGCGTGCCAAGGCCTACGCTCCCTACGCCGACCTGATCTGGATGGAGACCGGCGTGCCGGACCTCGAGGTCGCGCGCAAGTTCGCCGAGTCCGTCCGCGGCGAGTTCCCGGACCAGCTGCTGGCCTACAACTGCTCGCCGTCCTTCAACTGGAAGGCGCACCTGGACGACGCGACCATCGCGAAGTTCCAGCGTGAGCTCGGCGCGATGGGCTTCAAGTTCCAGTTCATCACCCTGGCCGGCTTCCACTCGCTCAACTACGGCATGTTCGACTTGGCCTACGGCTACGCCCGCGAGGGTATGACCGCCTTCGTCGACCTGCAGGAGCGCGAGTTCAAGGCCGCCGCCGAGCGTGGCTTCACCGCCATCAAGCACCAGCGTGAGGTCGGTGCCGGCTACTTCGACACCATCGCCACCACCGTGGACCCGAACACCTCGACGGCGGCCCTGAAGGGCTCCACCGAAGAGGGTCAGTTCCACTGAGCTGAATGAAGTGAACGATGGCCATCGCTCGGTCCGAGTCGGTCGAACACCGGGGTGTACCAGCGTTCGACGCTGAACCGACCCCGACGGAGCGAGTCTTACGAGCGACGTTCGCGGCCCGTCTCGCGTCCGAGTCGTCGAAGCGCATGCGACGTAGTCGCGAGTCTCGACGGCTCGGACGCGAGACATCGGGGGGCCGCGAACACGCCGCGCGGAGCGCGGCCATCCAACACCGCCCTCCCGGCTGAACAGCCCCAGCCGGGAGGGCATCCCTATACCTTGGACCATCGAAGGTCGGCTCTTATCGGAGCAGCCTTCCATCAGCCACCCGACAGCCAGACCAAACAGCAGGAGCGGGACGTGAGCAGCGACAAGATTCAGCGCGTCGGCATTATCGGTGCCGGCCAGATGGGTGCCGGCATCGCCGAGGTGTGTGCGCGGGCGCATATCGACGTGCTCGTCTACGAACAGACCCGGGAGCTAGCCGCCGCAGGTCGCGCCCGCATCCTGCGCTCGCTCGACCGCGGTGTGAGCAGCGGCAAGATCACCGAGCGCGAACGCGAACAGGCCGCGTGGCGGCTGCGGTTCACCTCCGACCTCGGCGATTTCGCCGACCGCCAACTGGTGGTCGAGGCAGTGCTCGAGGACGAGAAGGTGAAAACCGCGATCTTCGCCGAACTCGACAAGGTCGTCACCGATCCGGACGCCGTGCTGGCCTCCAACACCTCCTCCATCCCGATCATGAAGATCGCCGTCGCCACCGCCAACCCGGAGCGCGTGGTCGGCATGCACTTCTTCAACCCGGTGCCGGTGCTGCCGCTGGTCGAGCTGGTCACCACGCTGAAGACCAGCGAGGCGGTGTCCGCCCGCGCCGAGGCCTTCGCCGGTGATGTGCTCGGCAAGCAGGTCGTGCGTTCGGCCGACCGTTCCGGTTTCGTGGTGAACGCGCTGCTGGTGCCGTACCTGCTCTCGGCCATCCGGATGGTCGAATCCGGCTTCGCCACCAAGGAAGACGTCGACAAGGCGATGGTGCTCGGCTGCGCCCACCCGATGGGTCCGCTGGCGCTGACCGACCTGGTCGGGCTCGACACGGTGAAATCCATTGCCGACTCCATGTACCAGGAGTTCAAGGAGCCGCTGTACTCGGCGCCGCCGCTGCTGATGCGCATGGTCGAGGCCGGTCTGCTCGGCAAGAAAACCGGCGCAGGCTTCTACCAGTACAAGGTCTGACTGTGTTCAATGGCAGCGCCTTCGGCGCTGCGTGTTCGCGGCCCCCTGGTGTGGGGGGGGGGGGGCGGCGGGGCGCCGGTGGTGGGTGCCGTCGGGTGGTCCCGGAGGGGCGCGGGCAGGGG